>NZ_JBGLRA010000001.1:0-858069 GCF_041402405.1 Aeromonas sp. S13(2024)
GCAGCGGCAAGTCGAGAGGCTGACCATTGTCAGGGCTTGCCTGTTTCTGGGGATAAGCCGGCAGGCTTACTACAAGCGCAATCGGGTCGCCGACGAGCGCCATGCACAAGGATTGCAGGTGGTGTGCTTCGTGCGTCAGGTTCGACTGCGACAACCGCGGGTCGGCACCCGCAAGCTGCATTATCTGCTGCAGGGTCAGGATTATGACGGGCTCAAGGTCGGGCGGGACAGGCTGTTTCAGATATTGGCCGAGCACCGCCTGCTGGTGCTGCCCAGACGGGCGTATCACAAGACCACTCACAGTTTTCACCGTTTCTACCGTCATCCCAACTTGCTCAAGGCGGGACCAGAGCAGGTCACGCCGGTGGCACCGGAGCAGGTCTGGGTCGCAGATATCACCTATCTGCCAGCCAGGAGCGGGCCGCTGTACCTGAGCCTGGTGACGGATGCGTACTCACGCAAGATAGTGGGCCATCACGTGCACGAAGGGATGCACGCGGAGTCGGTGGCGATGGCGATGGCGTTCAAGAAAGCACTGAAGCAACGGCGTGGCAGCGGGGAGCTAATCCATCACTCGGACCGCGGCGTGCAGTATTGCTCGGGGCTGTATCAGTCATTACATGAACGGTACGGGGTGAAATGCTCGATGACGGATGGGTATGACTGTTACCAGAATGCGTTGGCGGAGCGGGTGAACGGGATTTTGAAAGGAGAGTTATTGTTGCAAAGCCCGCAGGATTTGAAGCAAGCGCGGGAAATGGTGCGTGAAGCAGTGGATATTTACAACGCGGAGCGGCCGCATCATGCGTTGAAATACAGAACCCCCGATGCAGTACATAGGGGGTTCTGAGTAGAGAAATGCTAGTTGAAAATGTGTAAACCTATTTCAGGACTAGACACCGCTGTCGGGCTGTGGCGGTATAAACAGGACTCAATGATTGCTTAACCGGATTCCCCTTCCGATAATGCGGGGGTGATTTTCAGCGGGTAGCCTGTTGTTGGTGATCGCCCCAGGTAACCCAGACACTCGACAATACGGGAGTGAAAAAATGAACAAGCGTAACTGGTTGCTGGCCCTGTCACTGAGTCTGGCCTTCTCACCCTGTTATGCCGATTGGGCCAAGCTCAAGGCCGCAGCGTCCGATCTGGGAGCGGCAGTGAGTGAGACCAGCAAGGAGGTGTGGCAGGATGTCAGCGATTTTTCCAAAAAGAGCTGGGCTTCCATCTCGGCCTGGGGGGAGGATGCCTTCAATACCGCCGGGGTCTGGACCGACAAGAGCATCGCGACCGGCAAGGAGTGGCTGAAGGCGGCCGACAAGGAGCTCAACGAGATGCTCAACCCCAAGACGGCGAAAGAGGCGAGGATCGCGCTCAATACCATGGCCGACACTGCGCTGATCCGGTTGTTCAACGAGCAGCCATCAGCCAAGTTGTTGTTTGACAAGGCTTATGGCTATGCAGTGTTCGATTCGCGCAAGTTCTCCCTGATGCTGCATACCAATCAGGGGGCCGGGGTGGCAGTCAATCGCAAAACCGGCAAGCACACCTATATGAAGATGTTTGGTGCGGGTCTGGCGGCCGGGATTGGTGGCAAGTTCTATCAGCAGGTGATCCTGTTTGAAGACAAGGCCAGATTCGATGCCTTCGTGACCCAGGGTTGGGAGGCCACTTCCGAAGTGGGCGTGGTGGCCGGCAAGGAGAGCGCCGAGCTTACCGCCAAATACAATGGCGGCATGGCCATCTACCAGATTGGTGAGAAGGGCCTGCTGCTCGATGCCAATATCTCCGGCTCCAAGTACTGGATTGACAAGGACTTGACTGAAACGAGCCGCTAATCCCGCCGTTATCGGTTGCTCACTGCACGCCATGCGCTTGTTGTGAGCTTGCCAACAGGCCCGCAGTGCGAGCCTGTTTGTTCTCTCGGTGTCAGTGGGCTGAATAGACCTGCTTGCCCTTGAACATGGTCCAGAGCACCTTGGTCTCCTTGAGCTCTTCGCTTGCTACCTGTTCCAGATTGCGATCCAGCAAGATCAGGTCAGCACTCTTGCCCGCGCTGATGGAGCCAATCTCTTTCTCCCGTCCAATTACCTTGGCTGCGTTGAGGGTATAGGCCTGCAAGATGGCCTGACGGCTGATCTGCTCGCTGGCGGGGGGCAGCAAGCCAAGCTCACCTTGGCGGGTGATCGCGGTATACATGGCGAGGAAAGGGTTGGGGCTGGAGACCGGCCAGTCACTGGCACCGGCAATAATGGCGCCGCTTTGCAGCAAGCTGCCTGCCGGATAGAGGCGGGCTAGCAGTGCCGGGGGCACTTTTCCTTCAAGCAGCAGGGTGGTCGCCACGTTTTTACCGGCCCACAACAGTTGCATCGATGCGGCCACATTGAGCGGTTTGAAACGGGCAATGCTGGCCGGGCTCACCACCTCCAGATGGGTGATGCTGTGCAGCAGGCGGTGATCCTGATTGTGGGCCCGGGCATAGGCGATGGCATCGAGGGATTCACGGACGGCCCGATCGCCGATGGCATGAAAGTGAGTGATAAGTTGATGGGCATCCGCGGTGCGGATCAGCTCGTTGAAACGCTGTTTGTCCAGATCGTCCTTGCCGCTGTAACCGGGACGGTTGAGGTAGGGCTCGCTCAACTTGGCGGTCTGGGATGGATACTCGATGACACCATCTTGCAGGATCTTTATCCCCACCAGTTTCACGTCCGGGGCATCTTGAAACTGCTGTTGCAGCGCCAATACGTCATCAATGATGGCGGGTGATGCATGTATCCCCACCAGTGCCAGTGCGGATACATGTCCGGTCAGCTTTCCTTCCCGGGAGAGCATGCTGTACGCCGGCAGCAGGCCGGTATCTCGGCGATCCGGCTCGGCGTTGAAGATGGGGGCGAGGGGGCGAATGTTGCTGATAGGGTCCATCCAGGCGGTAATGCCCACCTGATTGAGCTGTTTGGCGGCGGTCATGATAGCACTGGCAATCGTCTCGTCGCTGACGGGGGGCAGCGCCTTGAGGATGGCATCCCAGCCGCCTTCCGAGGCAAAGCCATTGAGCATGCCGGATGGGGTGAGGCCAAAATTGCCTTTCAGCGGAGCATAACGACCGGCAAGGGTGTCGGCATCAATGCCAGCCTTGCGCAGCATGGCCTGATTGGCCCAACCGGTGTGGGCATCCGAACCGGCCAGTACTACGGGTATTTGCTGGTATTGCGGGCCATTGAACACCTGATCGAGCAGGGGAAGCTGATGCCAGTAGTCGAGGGAGACATTGCTGTATAGCTCTACATCGCCCAGTGTCAGGCGGGGATCATCCTTGCTGCGGGCCAGAAATTGCTGCAGCTGCTCAACCTCATTCATGGCATCGGGAAAGTTAACCGTCATCCCCTGAAAACCGGCAAATGCCGCATGAACATGGCTGTCGATGAGCCCCGGCATCAGGTACTTTCCTTTCAGATCAAGACGCTTGGCATGGCTGCCGAGGCGGGCACTGACCTCCTGATAGCTGCCGACTGCCACTATCTTTTTACCTTCAATGCCGACCGCTTCCGGGTGAGGGTTCGCCGGATCACCACTGTAGATGGTGCCGCCAAAGATCAGCGTCTGGCTCTGTGACTGGGCATTGGCGGCAGCGGGAAGCGTTACCAGCAGGCTGGCTAGAAACAGCGTTTTGATATTCATGGGCATGACTCCGTCGCTTCGGTGCCCGAAGGCACCGAAGTGGGTAAAGGAAATGAGGTATCGGCTTATCGGTTGATCAGCGGGATACAGATATCAAACACGTAATGCTCCCGGTCGGAGTCCGTGCCTGCGTGGTATTGCTCGTAACACGGGCGATCGTCGCAGTTCAGCCCTTGACCCACTACCCAGCGAAACGCCGTCTCCCAGCAGTCAACCAGTTGATCGCCGCGAGCGATAAACTGACAAACCGCATAGGGGCCCGCTGCGATGGTCTGGGTGGTTAACTGGCGTCCTGCGGGGATCTCTGGCCCCAGCTCGATGCAGACGTCAGTACGGCAACGGGTCTCATCGGTGATATCGGGGATATCCCAATAGAGACTCAGGGTACCCGCCGGTGTCATCGCCTCGTCTGAGGCGAACAGCTCGAGCAAATCCCGATGAGCTTGCTCGCAGGTCTCTTTGCCATAGGGGCCCAGGCGGCGCATGTACGCCACGCGCCGGGCGGGCATCTGCCTGACGCTAGCCCCCTGCAACAGACCCGGGTGTTCGGTGACCGGGTGCATGACCAGGCCATCATAGGTGTCAAAGGGAAGGGGATCGTTTCCAATCTTGCTTTTCCAGTTTCCCCCCTGCTGCTGGCGGTATTCCGAGGGGCTCATGGCGAAGTGCAGGCGAAAGGCCTTGGCGAAATTCTGGGAGCTGGAGAACCCGGCGGCCAGTGCGAGGGTGGTGATGTCGCTCTGGGGGGAGGCTAACAAGCGACGGGCAGCGCGCTCCATACGCAGGCGCCGGGTAAATCCGGCAATGGTCTCGCCGACCATCGTCTTGAAAATACGATGGAAGTGGAAGGTGGAGATGGCCGCCGCTGCTGCGACCTCATCCAGGCCCGGATTGTCATCCAGATGGTGGCTGATGTAGTCCATCGCCTTGAACACGGGTTTGCGATAATCCAGAGCGGACTCCTTGCCAGCCAGCAAAAGTGGGCGTCAGAGTCGGATTTAATCAGAGCCATCTGCCGTTGTCGAACTAGTCCAGCCTGGTCTGGCCACTCATCCGCATCGCGCTTTTAACGCATTGGCACTCTAATTGCTTGTTGCATGCCAGCGTCAATGAATTGTCTGGGGATGGAAAATGGAAATTAGTGCAAGCAGCCTGATGCAAGAGATGCAGGCGCTCAAGATCGAAGCAGGCGCAACGCCGCTGGCACAGCCCGGTCGTCAGGTAACCTCCGACTTTGGTCTGCTGCTGCAACAGGCGCTTGGCAACGTCAACGAGCTGCAAGGGGCCGCCAATGATCTGCGTACCCGTTTCGATATGGGTGACAAGTCGGTGGATCTGGCCGAGGTGATGATCGCGGGCCAAAAATCGTCTATCGCCTTTGAAGCCACGGTACAGGTGCGCAACAAGATGGTCGATGCCTACAAGACCATCATGAACATGCCGGTATAAGCGACGCCAATACACCATGACGACTGAACATCATGAACATGTCAGCAATAAGGACATAAATCGTGGCTACTGACCAAAACGGCGATCTGCTGATAAACGATGAGGGCACCGCCGCCCTCGATGAAAATGAGCAGAAGAGTTCGGCGCTGGGCTTCCTGTCCAACACCGATGTGCTGCGGCAAATCACCCTGATCCTGGGGCTTGCCATCTGTCTGGCCATTGCGGTGTTTATCCTGCTGTGGGGCAAGGAGCCGGACATGCGTCCCCTCGGCACCTACACCACCCAGGAGCTGGTGAAGACTCTCGACTTTCTCGATCAGCAGAAGATCCCCTATGAGGTGGATGGCAAGAGCGTGCTGGTCAACGCCGAAAGCTACCCCACTATCCAACTGGCCCTGACCCGTGCCGGTCTTGCCAATGCCACCGATAGCAACATCGGTGGTGAAGATATCCTGCTCAAAGATTCCAGTTTCGGCGTCAGCCAGCGGATGGAGAGTGAACGTCTGAAGCTGAGCCGCGAGCGCCAGCTGGCGAGCGCCATCGAGCAGTTCCAGAATGTGGCCAAGGCCCAGGTGCTGTTGGCTATCCCGAAAGACAACGTGTTTGCCCGCAACGAACGCAAACCCAGTGCCACCGTGGTACTCAACCTGAAGGGGGCGGCGCTGGGGCAGGGGGAGGTGGACTCCATCGTCGATATGGTCGCCTCCGCCGTACATGGCCTTGAGCCGACCCGCGTCACCGTCACCGACCAGAATGGCCGCCTGCTCAACTCCGGCTCGCAAGACCCGATCTCGGCCCAGACTCGCAAAGAGTTTGCCATGCAGCAGAAGCAGGAGCTGGAGTACAAACAAAAAATTGACGCCATCCTGATCCCGGTGCTGGGGGCCGACAACTATACGGCGGAAGTGGATCTCTCCCTCGACTTCTCCCAGCAGGAGCAGACCCGCAAGACTTACAACCCTGACTTGCCTGCAGTGCGCTCCGAGATGACCATGGAAGAGAACAGCGCCAGCGGTAGTAACGGTGGTGTGCCTGGTGCACTCTCCAACCAGCCCCCTGCCGCCTCCAATATTCCCGAGGAGGCGACCGGTGGTGATGGTGCCAGCGCTGCCGCTTCTGGCCGTTCCCGCAAAGAGGCGACTCGCAACTTCGAGCTGGATACCACCGTCAGCCATACCCGTCGCCAGATGGGGGGCATTCGCCGCATGACCGTCTCGGTTGCCGTGGATTACAAAGCGGTACCCGGTGCCGACGGGGCAGTGACCCGTGAGGCGCGCACCCAGGCAGAACTCGATACATTGCGCCGTTTGCTGAGCGGTGGCCTTGGCTTTGATGTGACCCGTGGTGATACCCTTGAGGTGGTCGCGATTCCGTTCAATCGCCCAGAACTGGATACCGTGGCCGAAGTGCCGCTCTACGATCAGCCCTGGTTCTGGCGTGCGGTGCGGATTGCCGCCTCGGTACTGGTGATCATCGTCTTGATCGTCACCGTGGTTCGCCCCATGCTCAAGCGACTGCTCTATCCGGATGCCAAACCGGAAGGGGAAGTGGATTTCGACAACCACACCGTACTGGGTGGCGACGACGAGTTGAGTCTGCTGTCAGCACAAGTCGAGAACGATCAGGTATTTGGTGTACGCGATGGCCAGCTGAAACTGCCGGATCTGCACCGTGACGAAGACTTGCTCAAGGCGGTACGTGCGCTGGTGGCGAACGAGCCGGATCTGGCCGCTCAGGTCATTAAAGAATGGGTAACGAACAAAGATGCCTGAAGAAAAGAAGAGTCAAGTCACCGGCAATGACATCACCGACAGTCAGCGCCAGATCCTCGACCAGATGTCGGGGATGGAGATGGCTGCGGTGCTGATGCTTAGCCTCAATGAAGAGGATGCCGCCCAGATCTTCCGTCATCTCGAGCCCAAGCAGGTGCAGCGGCTCGGTATGTCGATGGCCTCCATGTCCGACTTCAGTCACGATCGGGTGGCAGCGGTGCACCGTCAATTCATCGACGATATCCAGAAGTACACCAACATCGGTATCGGCAGCGAAGACTTCGTGCGCAAGGCGTTGGTGGCGGCCCTTGGCGAGGACAAGGCGAGCAATCTGGTGGACCAGATCATTCTCGGTTCCGGCGCCCGTGGCCTCGATTCGCTCAAGTGGATGGATGCCCGTCAGGTGGCCAGCATCATCCAGAACGAACACCCGCAGATCCAGACTATCGTGCTCTCCTATCTGGAGCCGGAGCAATCCGCCGAGATCCTGAGCCAGTTCCCGGAGCAGGTGCGCCTCGATCTGGTGATGCGTATCGCCAACCTCGAAGAGGTACAACCGGCGGCGCTGCAAGAGTTGAACGACATCATGGAGAAACAGTTCGCCGGTGCGGCCGGTGCCCAGGCAGCCAAGATGGGCGGCCTGAAGGCTGCCGCCAACATCATGAACTATCTGGATACCAATATCGAAGGCCAGTTGATGGACTCCATCCGCGAGTCGGACGAAGAGATGAGCCAGCAGATCCAGGATTTGATGTTCGTGTTCGAAAACCTCATCGATGTGGACGATCGCGGCATCCAGACCATGCTGCGGGAAGTGCCTGGGGATCTGCTGCAACGTGCCCTCAAGGGCTCCGACGATCAGATGCGCGAGAAGATCTTCAAGAACATGTCCAAACGGGCGGCCGAAATGCTGGCAGACGATCTGGAGGCCATGGGGCCGATCCGGGTCTCCGAAGTGGAAGCAGCCCAGAAAGAGATCCTCTCCATCGCCCGTCGTCTGGCGGATGCCGGCGAAATCATGCTGGGTGCCGGTGGCGGCGAGGAGTTCCTCTAAGCCATGGCCCATAAACAGAATTGCGATGCCAACCCCGCATCAGGCAGTGGTGAGGAGCCGCGCAAAGCATGAACAACAAACTGCGTGGTTATGTGCGCCCCGAGGGCGATGATGCCCGGGTTGAGACCTGGGGCTGGCCCGAGATGGAGGTAGAGGTAGAGGCGGGAGCGCCTACCAATGCTCTTGGCCTGGCCCCTGACTGGTATCAGCAGGAAGAGGAGGTGGTGGAGCCGGAGCCCGAACAGGAGCCGACCCCCAGCATCACCGCCGAAGAGCTTGAAGCGATCCGTCAGGCCGCCTGGGAAGAGGGAATGGCTGAGGGGCGCGAGTCCGGTTATGCCAAGGGTATGGAAGAGGGCAAGCTGGAAGGATTGCAACAGGGCCACTCTGCCGGTCTCGAACAGGGGCGCGAGGAGGGGCTGGCTATGGGGCGCGAGCTGGTGGAGCAGGAGATCGCCCACTGGCAGGGGCTCGCCGCCCGCCTTGCCAATCCGCTTAACGAGCTGGATCAGGCGGTGGAGCAGCAGCTGGTCTCGCTGGTGATGCAACTGGCTCGTGCGCTGATTCGTCACGAAGCGGAGACCTCCCCCCGCATTCTGCTGGAGGCGCTTAAAGAGGGGCTGGCCTTGCTGCCCGCCGCCGAACAGGGGGTGACTCTGATGTTGCATCCCGATGATATCGCACGCATCGAGCAGGCATTTGGCGCCGAAGAGTGCGCCAAGCGCCACTGGCGATTGCAAAGCGATCCCACTCTCTCCCCCGGCGATCTGCAACTGGCGACCGAGCTCTCCAGCATCGATCTGACTCTCTCCGGGCGCATCGATCAGTTGCTGCGCAACTTCTTGCGGGACAATGCGTCGCAGAAACCGGCTTCGCAGGATTCACGCCCATAACCGATGCCGGACGTTGCCGTCCGGCTGCACTTTTTAGCTCTCAGGAGGCCAGATGAGCGGCTCGCTACTGAACCGGTTGCAAGGGTACAAGGTACGCGACAGCGCCCCCAAACCGCCGGTCGCCGGTAAATTGACCCGGGTGGTGGGGCTGACCCTCGAAGCCATTGGCTGCCGCGCCGCCATCGGTGCCCTCTGCCGCATCGATACCCTTGATGGGACGCTGGAGGCTGAAGTGGTCGGTTTTTCTGGCGATCGCCTCTATCTGATGCCGAGCGAGCAGCTCAAGGGGGTGATCCCCGGTGCCCGGGTGGTGCCCATCACCGAAGAGCACGGTATTCCGGTCGGTATGAATCTTCTCGGTCGGGTCATCGACGGCATCGGCCAGCCACTCGATGGGCTCGGCCCCATTCTCTCCTCCCAGACCGTGCAGTTTGCCCAGCATCGCATCAACCCGCTCTCTCGCCGTCCGATCCATCAGCCGATGGACGTGGGAGTGCGCGCCATCAATGCCGTGCTGACGGTGGGACAGGGCCAGCGGATGGGGCTGTTTGCCGGTTCCGGTGTCGGCAAATCGGTGCTGCTTGGCATGATGACCCGCGGCTCGGTGGCGGATGTGGTGGTGGTCGGCCTCATCGGTGAACGGGGTCGGGAAGTAAAAGAGTTTATCGAAGACATTCTGGGAGAGGAGGGGCGAGCCCGCTCCGTGGTGGTGGCGGCTCCCGCCGACGCCTCGCCGCTGATGCGGCTCAAGGGGTGTGAAACGGCGCTGGCCATCGCCGAGTATTTCCGCGATCAGGGGCTCAACGTGTTGCTCTTGATGGACTCTCTTACCCGTTATGCCCAGGCCCAGCGTGAGATCGCGCTGGCGGTGGGCGAGCCGCCGGCGACCAAGGGCTATCCACCGTCGGTATTTGCCAAATTACCGGCGCTGGTGGAGCGGGCGGGCAACGGCAGTGACGGCCAGGGCTCCATTACCGCCTTCTTCACCGTCCTGACCGAGGGGGATGACCTGCAAGATCCCATTGCCGATGCGGCGCGGGCGATCCTCGATGGCCACATAGTGTTGTCGCGCGAGCTGGCCGATGCGGGCCACTATCCGGCTATCGATATCGAGAAGTCCATCAGCCGGGTTATGCCCATGGTGACCTCGCCGGAACATATGGATCTGGCGCGCACCCTCAAGCAGTTCTACTCCCTCTATCAGCAGAACCGGGATCTCATCACCATCGGTGCCTACAGTCAGGGTTCCGATCCGCGCATTGACCGCGCCATCATTCAAAAACCCTATCTGGATCAGTTCTTGCAGCAGGGGATGCGCGAGGTCATTCACTACGATGATGGCCTGCAAGCCTTGCAGATGGTGGCGATGCCATTGATGCGCTGATGATGGTCGGTAACAGAGAGGTCGACGATGAGTAAAGGGTTGGTATTGTTGGCCGATCGGCTGGTGGAGGCGGAGCAGCAGTGTGCGCTGGCGTTGGTGAAGGCGCAGCAGGATCTCAAGCTGTTCATGGATCAGCAAAATGCCCTCAACCAGTACCGCCAGATCTATCACCAGCAGTGGACCGATCGCGGCCTGCAGGGGATTTCGCCCCAGCAAAATACCCAGTATCACGCCTTTATCAACAAGCTCGAACAGGCAGCGACCCAGCAGTACGAAGGGGTGTTGCAGGTGCGTCAGGCGCTGGAACAGCGCCGTGAAGAGTGGCTGGCGGCCCAGCAGCGGCGCAAGGCGGTAGAGCTGTTGCTGGAGAAGCAGGCGAGCCGCGAGCAGCAGAAAGCCCAGCGTCAGGAGCAGAAGATGCTGGATGAGTACGCCATGTTGCGACGCTTTCATCAATCTGGCCTGTAACTTGCTTTGATATGGACATTGTCGGCGGCCATCTCTTTGGGGGCCACCAGAATTCAGGGATCCCATCATGATGCAGACACTGTTGACACAAACGCCTTCGGCTCCGGCCAACGGGTTGGACAAAGCGCCTCTGAGCGGTTCCGTCGAGAGCAAAAGTATCGATGGGGGAACCGGCAGCGACAGCAAGGGTGATTTCGCCACCCTGATTGCCAAGGCCCGGAACAGCGAACAGGGCGCCGCCGAGGCCACTCAGGGCGGTAACCATGTCCGATCAGCCAAATCTTTGGCGACCGAGAGCGCCTCTCCCAAAGAGGAGACCGGCAAGGAGGAGGATCCAGACGCCGACAACAAGGTGGAGGAGGTCCCTGCTACCGACTTTCTGCTGCGCCTGCAAGACTCCCTCAAGCTTGATACCTCGCTAGTGACTCCCCAGCTGGCGGTGGCGGCCCAACAGAGCGCCACTGCGGTAGACGGCAATCCGTTGCCGCAAGAGGGTGAGCAGGAGGGGATTGCACTTGATGAAGGCGAGCAGACTCCCGCCGCTGCCAGAATTGCCAGCCAGCTTGCCGGTCAGACCGGGGCGCAGTCGCCGCTGGCGACGACCGCCAATTCGACTTCAGAAACCACCGTATCCTCCTCAGTGGCGCGAGTGGTGGCGAAGGGCGATGCCTCTTCTGCCGTTCTCTCCTCTGAAGGTGAAGATGCCGCCACTACTGCGGATGGGCAGGCCGGGGAGAAAGCCTCTGCCAAGGGCGAAACCCTCGGGGCTGATGGCAAGCACACCAAGCCCCTCACAGGGGCAGAGCGAATGGCCCAGCTGGCCAAGGTGCTGCCGGTCGATGAGTCGGCAAACACCGCCAAATCCGCTGAGTCACTCGCTGCAAAAGAGGCTGGCGACAGCAAATCCGATCTCGCCGTCAGCAATGCTTTGACTAACAAGGGGCAGGCGACGCAAGCCGCGACTCAGGGGGCCGCGCTCAAGGCCTTCAATGAGGGGCTCAAGCAGCCTGAGGCTGGCACAGCTACAGCTACAGCCACGGCTGAGGGCAGTGGTGCAACTGGCAAGGGGGCAGAAAAGGGGGCCGCCGAGGGTAGCCAGCAGCCAGCCACCGCCGCTAATCAAGGTTCGGCGCAGGTGGCGACGGCGCAAAGTGCCGCAGCCCAGAGCAGCGTAACGACAAATGCGACGACTCCGACCGATAACGCTGCTGCCCCCGTGATGGTGGCGCCGCAGCAGGTGTTGGCACAGGCCGAATCTCAGGGACCGCAAGCACCGCTGTCGACCATTTCAGCCGGCATCAAGCAGATGGAAGTGACCGGCACCGACGAGGTGCGCAAAGCGGTTTCGCTTGAGGTAAAACCGAAGACCGGTGAGGCGGAGAAGAGCCTGGTTGCGACGACATCTAGCAGTGAGAGTAGCCCGAGCCAGACCGTTCAGCATGGCCAGAACAGCCAGACTCAGCCACAGGTAGCCGATAGCCGGGCGCCCGCCGCTGAGACGACGCTGCGCCGTGAGCCGCAGAATTTACCCCATTTGAAACTGGCCAGTCAGGAAGCGCCCGCCGAATTGCACCAGAAGGTCAATGTGATGCTGGCCGAAAAACTGCAACAGGCGGAAATTCAGCTCGACCCCCTCGGCCTTGGCAAGATGAAGATCCAGATCCAGATGGGGGCCGACAGCCAGGCCAACGTCCATTTTGTGGTACAACATGGACAGACCCGCGAGATGCTGGAGCAGGCGATGCCCCGGCTGCGTGACATGCTGGCAGGGCAGGGGATCCAGCTTGGTCAGACGCAGGTGCAGCAGCAGTCGCAACAACAGCAGCAACAGGGCCAGCCCACTTTTAACGGGCAGGGTCAGCAGGGGCAGAGTAGTGGTCAGCCGCGGTCCGGTAACGGGCTGGTTGAAGGGGAACTTACCACTTCCAACCCCAGTTTGCTGGTGGAATCGACAAACGGTTCCGGAATTGATTTCTATGCTTGATGCAATCCCGAGTAAGTTTATGATATCGAACAAGTTTGAGACTAGGGTGGACAAGGGATGGCTGACGATAACGAGTTGACGCTAAAAGACCCGGCTGCGGGCAAGAAAAAGAAGCTGATCATTATCATTGCCCTGGCGGTTATTTTGCTGGGCGGTGGTGGTGTTGGCGCCTTCCTGATGCTCTCCGGCTCCGATAAACCGCCCGCTGAAGCGGCGGAAGGAGCCGAGGCCACACCCAAGGAGGAAGCGCCTAAACCTTCCCTCTATGTCGGTATGCCGCGTCCCTTTGTTTTCAACGTCGCAGGTGCCCAGCGAGATCGACTGGTGCAGATCAAGATCCAGCTGATGGTGCGCGGTACCGCCGACGAGACGCTGGCCAAACAGAATATTCCCCTGATTGAAGGCACCTTGCTGCGGGTATTCAGTGCAGCCAGTGCCGAACAGCTGATGACCTTTGAAGGCAAGGAGAAGCTGCGCAAGGATTCACTGGAAGAGTGCCGTCGGGTGCTCAAGGACCTGGTCTCTTCCCCCGTTATCGAACAAGTGCTGTTTACCGGCTTTGTAATGCAGTAGGTGAAGCGTGAGCGATCTGTTAAGTCAGGACGAAATTGATGCCCTCTTGCACGGTGTCGATGATGTCGAAGAGGAAGAGATAGGCGGCGCTGGAGACCCCGGCGTAGCCCAGTTTGACTTCTCCTCCCAGGACCGCATCGTCCGTGGTCGCATGCCGACGCTGGAGCTGGTGAATGAACGTTTCGCCCGCCATATGCGGATCAGCCTGTTCAACATGATGCGTCGTACCGCCGAGGTCTCCATCAACGGGGTGCAGATGCTCAAGTTTGGCGAGTATGTTCATACCCTGTTTGTGCCGACCAGTCTCAACATGGTGCGCTTCCGCCCGCTCAAGGGGACGGCACTCATCACCATGGAGGCTCGACTGGTCTTCATCCTGGTGGAGAACTTCTTCGGTGGCGATGGCCGTTATCACGCCAAGATTGAAGGGCGCGAATTTACCCCGACCGAACGGCGCATTATCCAGATGCTGCTCAAACTGGTGTTTGAGGATTACAAGGATGCCTGGGCGCCGGTGATGGACGTGGGGTTCGAGTATCTCGACTCCGAAGTGAACCCGGCAATGGCCAACATCGTCAGCCCGACCGAAGTGATCGTGGTCAGCTCGTTCCACATCGAGCTCGATGGTGGCGGCGGCGACTTCCACGTGGCGATGCCTTATTCCATGCTGGAGCCGATCCGTGAGCTGCTGGACGCCGGTGTGCAGAGCGACAAGGGGGATACCGACGTACGTTGGAGCAAGGCGCTGCGTGACGAGATCATGGACGTCAAGGTGGAGCTGCGGGCCAAGCTGCTGGAGACCGAACTCACCCTGCGTGAACTGATGGAGCTGCGACCCGGCGATATCATTCCGGTCGATATGCCGGAAAATCTGCTGGTTTTTGTCGAGGACTTGCCCACTTTCCACGCCAAGATGGGCCGCACCAAGGATAATGTGGCGCTCAAGATCACCGACAAGCTCAAACGTCCGGAAGGGGTCAAGACGGAGATGCATCTGGTGACCCGGGGCGGGGTACGAATTGATGGCGAGGCCGAGCTGGAAGAGCTCGAGCGCAGTATCGAAGATCAACAGCGATAATTGACGGTTTATTACGGTAAACGGTCACGAAGTAGCATAAGGAAACAAGATGAGCGGAACTGAGGAAGAGGATCTGATGGCTGATGCCTGGGCTGCGGCTCTGGAGGAGCAGGTGACGGCGGAAGCCAAGCCAGCCCCGCTGGAAGAGTTGAAAGATGATGCCCCCATCAGTGCCGAGGAGCGTCGCAAGCTCGACACCATTCTCGATATTCCGGTCACTATCGCCATGGAGGTGGGCCGCAGCCAGATCAGCATCCGCAACCTGTTGCAGCTGAACCAAGGCTCGGTGGTGGAGCTGGATCGGGTTGCAGGCGAGCCGCTGGATGTATTGGTCAACGGTACCCTGATCGCTCATGGCGAGGTGGTGGTGGTGAACGACAAGTTCGGTATCCGCCTGACTGACGTCATCAGCCAGATTGAACGGATCAAGAAGCTCAAATGATGCTCCTCCTGTTGTTATTGCTGCCTGTTCCGGCCTTTGCCGAGACAGCGGCATCTGCCAACGTGCCTAGTCTGAGCTCCTGGTTGCTCTCCAGTCTGATGGTGATCGGTCTCATTCTGGTGCTGGGCTTTCTGCTCAAGAAGAGCAAGCTGGCGACCGCCATGGGTGGCGGCCAGATGCGGGTCATCGCCTCGTTGCCGGTGGGTTACAAAGAGAAGCTGCTGGTGGTCAAGGTGGGCGAACAGCAACTGCTGGTCGGCGTAACACCGCAGCAGGTCAACTTTCTCTACCGGCTGGAGGAGCCGCTGGACGAAAACCAGCCGCAGGCGTTTTCCCAGCAGCTTGGCAAATTGATAGGCAAGCATGAAAAAAGCTAACGGCTTATGGCTGAAAACGGGGCTGCTGGTCAGCCTGCTGATACCACTGTTTTGCTCCTGGCCTGCACTGGCACAGGACGCCATGTCGGCGGTGACCGTCAAGACCATGGGGGATGGCTCTCAGGAGTACAGCCTGACCCTGCAAGTGCTGGCGCTGATGACCGCGCTCTCCTTCTTGCCGGCCATGGTGATCATGATGACCTCGTTTACCCGCATTATCATTGTGCTGGGCATATTGCGTCAGGCGATCGGTCTGCAGCAGAGTCCCTCCAACCAGGTGTTGATTGGTATTGCACTGTTCATGTCGTTTTTCATCATGTCGCCGGTACTGGATCGTATCAATGATGAGGCATTGCAGCCCTACTTGGCCGAGACCATTCAGGCAAAGGATGCGCTGGAGCGGGCCGAGTTGCCCATCCATCAGTTCATGCTGGCCCAGACCCGGATCAAGGATCTCAACACCTTTATGGAGATCGCCAACGTGCAGGTGGAGAAACCTGCCGATGTGCCGCTACGGGTGCTGATCCCGGCGTTTGTCACCAGCGAGCTGAAAACCGCCTTCCAGATTGGTTTTATGCTGTTCCTGCCGTTCCTGGTCATCGATCTGGTGGTCGCCAGTATTCTGATGGCGATGGGGATGATGATGCTCTCGCCGATGATCGTTTCGCTGCCTTTCAAGCTGATGCTGTTCGTGATGGTGGATGGCTGGAACCTCATTCTGGGGTCATTGGCCAACAGTTTCGGACTGGGTGCCGGTTAGTCGGTCTAGTGCAAGGAGCCCCCGAACATGAGTCCTGAAACCTTTATCGACGTCTTTCGCGAGGCGCTCTGGCTAGTTACCATTATGGTGACGGCCGTGATTCTGCCCAGCCTCGCTATCGGGCTGGTGGTAGCCATTTTTCAGGCGGCCACCTCCATCAACGAACAGACCCTGAGCTTTCTGCCTCGTCTCATCGTGACACTGTTTGCGCTGGGTGCTGGTGCTCACTGGGGTCTGCAGAGTCTGATGGACTTCTTCATACTGATGGTGAATCAAATCCCCGAGGTGGTGGGATGACCTACACAACCGCTCTGATCATGGAGTGGTTGTCTTCCATCCTCTGGCCGCTGGCGCGGGTGAGCAGTCTGCTGATGGTGATGGCGGTGTTCGGCAGCCGCCTTGCTCCTGCGCGGGTACGGATGGGGCTGGCTCTTGCTATCACCTTTCTGATTGCCCCGCTGCTTCCGAAAATGCCCCCTATCGAGCTCTTCTCTGCCGGCAGCTTTCTGGTATTGGGCCAGCAACTGCTGATCGGAATTGCCCTCGGCCTGATGACCCAGTTTCTGATGGAGAGCTTCGTGATGGCCGGTCAGGTCATCGCCATGCAGACCAGCCTCGGTTTTGCCACCTTGGTGGACCCGATGAATGGCCAGTCGGCACCAGTGGTGGGTCAGTTTTATCTGATGCTGGCGACCCTGGTGTTTCTGGCGCTGGATGGTCATCTGGTGATGCTGCGGCTGGTGATCCTCAGTTTTGAGACCTTGCCGGTGTCGGACTCAGGGCTCACTTTACCGGCCATCCGTACCCTGATCGGTTTTCTCGGTGTGATGTATCAGGCTTCACTGGTGATGGCCCTTTCTGCCATCGTCGCCTTGCTCCTAATCAACTTCGCCTTTGGCGTCATGACCCGGGCGGCGCCGCAGCTCAACATTTTCAGTATCGGTTTTGCGGTCAGCATGATGTCAGGTCTGCTGATCCTCTGGCTCACTATCGGCGGGTTCCTCGGCCACTTCGACATCATGTGGGAGCGGGTGCAGGAGGTCAGCTGCGAGCTGATCAACACCCAGTGCTTCGGGGGCGCTCATGGCTGATACCGACCAGGAACGTACCGAACAACCCACGGGCAAACGACTGCAACAGGCCCGTGAAAAAGGGCAGATTGCACGTTCAAAAGAGTTGGGGACCGCCTGTGTTCTGCTCTCGGCGGTATTTGGCCTGTTGATGTTCAAGGGCTCGCTGGCGACCGCCATGGTCAAGGTCGTTACCATGGGCTTTACCCTGGACAGGGAGCAGGCTTTTGATCCCAATGCCATGATCGCCATGGTGCCGGCGCTGCTGGGGGAACTGGTGCTTCCGCTGGGGCTGTTGTTCGCTCTGGTGGCGATTGCCGCCTTTATCGGCAACACCCTGATGGGAGGAATGAACTTCTCCACCGAAGCCATGATGCCCAAGTTCAGTAAACTGAGTCCGCTCAGCGGCCTCAAGCGGATGTTCGGGGTGCAGTCGCTGATCGAGCTGGTCAAATCTATCGCCAAGGTGGTGTTCATCACCCTGTTTGCCTGGTGGATGTTATCCAGCCAGTTCAATCACCTGCTCAACCTCTCCATGGAGGGATTTCCCGGCGGCATTATCGATGCGCTGGAGCTGTTTCTCTGGATGTTGATCATCCTCTGCTGTGCCCTGCTCCCCATCGTGGCCATCGATGTGCCGTTCCAGCAGTGGAACCACATGCGTCAGCTCAAGATGACCAAACAGGAGGTCAAGGACGAGTTCAAGGACAGCGAAGGCAAGCCCGAGGTAAAGGGCAAGATCCGTCAGTTGCAGATGCAGATGGCGATGCGCCGGATGATGGGGGATGTACCCAAGGCCGATGTGGTGATCACCAACCCGACCCATTACTCGGTAGCGCTCAAGTATGATGCGGGCAAACCCGGTGCCGCGCCCAAGGTCGTGGCCAAGGGCACCGATGAAATTGCAATGAAGATCAGGGAGATCGCCAGAGAGTACGAGATCCCCATCATGCCGTCACCAGCTTTGACCCGGGCTATTTACCACTCAACCGAGCTGGGCCACGAGATCCCGGAAGGGCTGTTTGCGGCGGTTGCCCAGGTGCTCGCCTATGTCTTCCAGCTCAAGAAATTCCGTCGTGGTCAGGGGCGCCGTCCCCAGCCGCTGGCTAAAGATCTCCCCATCCCGACGGAATATCGCAAATGACAAAGTTCTGACGTAGTCAAAATAAATCCATTGAATTTCAAAGCCTTGTATTGTTGGCTTGATGTTTGCTTTAATCTGGCACCAGCAGGTTGAAATTTGAGAAGCGCGATGGAATTCAAGGCAGTATTGGGCCAGTTCAAAGAGTACCGGGGAGTTTTGGGCAAAGGCCTTGGAACCCCTCTGCTGGTATTGGCCGCGCTCGGCATGGTGGTGTTGCCCATCCCGCCGTTGATGCTGGATGTGCTCTTCTCCTTCAACATTGCTCTCTCCATCGTGGTGCTGCTGGTATCCGTCTATACTCGCCGCCCCCTCGAATTTGCTGCCTTCCCGACCGTACTGCTGCTCGCTACCTTGCTGCGGTTAGCGTTGAACGTTGCCTCGACCCGGGTGGTGTTGCTGGAAGGTCACAATGGTAGTGCGGCGGCCGGTCATGTGATCGAGGCATTCGGTAACGTGGTGATCGGCGGCAACTATGCGGTCGGCATCATCGTTTTCACCATCCTGATGATCATAAACTTTGTGGTGATCACCAAGGGGGCCGGGCGGATCGCAGAAGTGAGTGCCCGTTTTACCCTTGATGCGATGCCGGGCAAACAGATGGCTATCGATGCCGATTTGAACGCCGGTCTCATCAATCAGGAAGAGGCGAAGAATCGTCGACAGGATGTGACCCAGGAAGCTGACTTCTACGGCTCCATGGACGGTGCCTCCAAGTTTGTCAAAGGGGACGCGGTTGCAGGCGTAATGATCCTCTTTATCAACATCATCGGCGGCTTCATCATCGGGATGATGCAGCACCAGCTGACCTTCGGCGAGTCTGCCGAGATCTATACCCTGTTGGCCATCGGTGACGGTCTGGTGGCGCAGATCCCCTCCCTGCTGCTCTCAATTGCAGCCGCCATCATAGTGACCCGTCAGAATACCGATCAGGACATGGGTACTGCAGTACTAGGCCAGCTATTTGACAATCCCAAGGCGCTGATCATCTCGGCCGGTATTCTGTTGATGATGGGGCTGGTGCCGGGGATGCCGCATTTCGCCTTCCTGAGTCTGGGGGCTCTTGCCGCCGCTGGCGCCTGGTGGTTGCTGCGCCGCGAGAAACTGGCAGCCGCCAAAGCGGCCAAGGGTGAGCTGTTGCCTGCCACAGCCGAGCAGCCTCATGAGCAGAAAGAGCTGAGCTGGGACGATGTGATGCCGGTGGACATCATCGGGCTGGAAGTGGGTTATCAGCTGATCCCGCTGGTGGATCGCAATCAGGGTGGTGAGCTGCTCAACCGGATCAAAGGGGTGCGCAAGAAACTCTCGCAAGAGCTGGGCTTTCTGGTCCCGGCCGTCCACATTCGCGACAACCTGGATCTGGCGCCAAACCAATACCGCATCACCTTGATGGGGGTCAGTACCGGCGAGGCCAATGTCTACCATGATAAGGAGATGGCCATCAATCCGGGGCAGGTGTTCGGCCAGATCCAGGGGATAGCGACCCGGGATCCCGCCTTCGGACTGGAAGCGGTCTGGGTTGCCAAGGAGATGGTATCTCAGGCACAGACGCTGGGGTATACGGTGGTGGATACCGCGACCGTGGTGGCTACCCATCTGAGCCAGATCCTGACCAACCATGCGGCTCTGCTGCTGGGCCATGACGAAGTACAACAGCTGCTCGACATGATTGGCAAACATCAGAGCAAGCTGGTCGAAGGGTTGGTGCCGGAAGTGATCAGCATGGGTAACCTTGTGAAGGTATTGCAGAATTTGCTCAATGAAGGCGTGCCAATCCGCGATATGCGCACTATCCTGCAGACCCTGGTTGAATACGCGCCGCGCAGTCCGGATCCGGAAGTGCTCACGGCCGCTTGCCGGATTGCCCTGCGTCGCCTGATTGTGCAAGAGATTGCAGGCCCCGATCCCGAGCTGCCGGTGATTACCTTGGCGCCGGAATTGGAACGTATATTGCATCAATCCCTGCAGGCTGGTGGCGGTGATGGTGCCGGTATTGAACCGGGTCTGGCAGAGCGGATGCAGCGTTCGCTGGTGGAAGCCACTCAACGACAAGAATTGGAAGGCCAACCGGCCGTGCTTCTGACATCGGGGATCTTGCGCAATACCCTGGCGAAATTTGTCAAGAATGCCATTCCTGGATTGCGCGTTCTGTCTTATCAGGAAGTGCCCGACGACAAGCAGATCCGCATCGTCAGTGCGGTAGGGCAGAACTAGTTAGCGGAGACGACGGGTGAAGATTAAGCGGTTTTTTGCCAAGGATATGCGAACGGCTCTGGCCGAGGTCAAGGAGACTCTCGGGCCTGACGCCGTCATCATGTCCAACAAGAAGGTCACCGGAGGGGTAGAGATAGTCGCCGCAGTCGATTATCAATCCCAGGTCCCGGGGCCCAAAGATGCGCCGGTTCGCCGTCAGCTGAACGATGAGAGCGTCAATATTTCGTCTGCTGCACGGCAGATGATCCGCCCCGAGCCGGCGCCGGCGAAGGAGCAGAACGAACATTATGCCGATACCCTGGCCGCCTTGTTGGCGCGCCAGCAGAAGCTCAAGCCGGGCAATGGGGCGCCAATAGGCAATACCAAATCGGCCGGGCTGGCCGCTGTCAATGCAGCGCCCAGAACATTGGCCGAGCAGGGGCAGTGGGGCGCTGCTCCGGAACCTGCCAAGCCCAAAGCTCGAGTTGCGTCCGGCCAGCGCGCCCCTCAACCTGCCCAGCGGGATCAGGAGATGGAAGGGATGCGCAAGGAGATGGCCAGCATCCGCAAACTGCTGGAGCACCAGATCTCCGGGCTGATGTGGCAAGAGGTGGAGCGCCGCGAACCGATGCGGGCCCTGCTGATCAAGGAGCTCAAGAAACTGGGCTTTGACGATGCGTTTGCCGATCAACTGGCGGGACTGATCCCCGAAGATATGTCCATCCATCAGGCGATGGCCCAGTTGGCCGAAGTGCTGACGGCCCAGCTCAAGATCAGCGAGGACGAGATCATGCGTCAGGGCGGCGCGGTGGCGCTGCTTGGCCCGACCGGGGTGGGCAAAACCACCACCATCGCCAAGCTGGCGGCCCGTTTCGCCATGAAGTATGGCGCCGAGCAGGTGGCATTGATCACCACCGACAATTACCGGATTGGTGCCCATGAACAGCTGCAGACCTATGGCCGCATCATGGGTTGCCCGGTACGTCAGGTGCGTGATGCCGAAGAGCTGGCCAATGCCCTTTATCAGTTCCGCCATCGTCGGTTGGTACTTATCGATACGGCCGGGGTGGGTCAGCGGGATATCCGGTTGACCGAGCAGCTCGATACCCTGGTCAAGAATGCCAAGGTGCGGATCCGCAGTTATCTGGTGATGTCGGCAACGTCCCAGCGTCGGGTGATGCAGGAGGCGGTGGACCATTTCCGGCGTATTCCGCTTAGCGGCTGCATACTTACCAAATTGGATGAAAGTCTGAATCTGGGCGAAGTGATTAACGTGTGTATCCAGAATTCATTGCCCATCAGCTATATCACTGACGGACAAAGGGTTCCGGAAGATATTCAGGTTGCCAATGCGGCGCAGCTCGTCGGGGCTGCCATGGGCTCGCTGGAGCGAGAAACAGAGGAGCCCTATTTCTGGGGCGCAGGCTTTGGCGAGGCCGAAGATTCGGAGTTTTATGAGTAACATGTATATGGATCAGGCGAGTGGTCTGCGCAAAATGCGTCAAAACAATCGAGTAAAAGTAATCGCCGTTTCCGGTGGTAAAGGTGGCGTGGGCAAGACCAACGTGACCCTGAACGTGGCCGGAGCCATGGCCGCCCAAGGCAAGCGGGTGATGGTGCTGGATGCCGACCTGGGTCTGGCCAACGTCGACGTCATGCTGGGGCTGCGGGTTCATCGCAACCTCTCTCATGTCCTGGCGGGTGAATGCACCATCGACGATATCATCGTCGAAGGTCCCTACGGCATGATGATCGTGCCTGCGACCTCAGGCACCCAGTCCATGGTCGAGCTTTCTCCGGTGCAGCATGCCGAGCTTATCCGTGCCTTCAGCGAGATGAAGACCCAGGTCGACATCCTGCTGGTGGATACGGCCGCGGGGATCTCCGACATGGTGCTGAGCTTCACCCGAGCCGCTCAGGACATCATGGTGGTGGTCTGCGATGAGCCGACCTCCATCACCGATGCCTATGCCCTCATCAAGATCCTCTCAAAAGATCACGGTGTGTTTCGTTTCAAGGTGGTGGCCAATATGGTGCGCAGTCTGCGCGAAGGGCAGGAGCTCTTTGCCAAACTGACCCGGGTCACGGATCGTTTCCTCGATACCTCCCTGGAGCTGGTCGCCTGTGTACCCTATGACACCAATCTGCGTGCCGCCGTGCGCAAGCAGAAGCTGATTGTCGAGGCGTTTCCCAAGTCACCGGCCGCACTGGCGTTCCGGGCCCTTGCCAACAAGGCGGCGAGCTGGCCGGTTCCCAACCAGCCGGGCGGCCATCTGGAGTTTTTCCTGGAAAATTTGTTGCAGAAACCGGCCACAACACAGGAAGGTTCCCGTGAATAAAGCCCAAGCGTACTTGCGTCATCAGGATTCCTACGTGCTGGTGGAGCGTCATGCTCCCCTGGTCAAGCGAATTGCCCAGCATTTGTTGGCTCGCCTGCCCAGCAGTGTCTTGCTGGATGACCTGATCCAGGCAGGTATGATTGGGCTGCTTGAAGCTTCCCGCAATTTTGACGGTAGCAAGGGGGCCAGCTTCGAGACGTATGCCGGGATCCGCATCCGAGGCGCCATGCTGGATGAGATCCGGCGTGGTGATTGGGTACCCCGCTCTGTGCATCGCAACAGTCGCGCTATTGCAGAGGCGATCGAGAATGTCGAGCAGACTCACGGGCGTGACGCGCGAGATACCGAGGTTGCTGCCGAGATGGGTGTCTCCATCGCTGATTACCATGCGATGCTGCAAGACGTCTCCTGCGGAAAAATTATCGGCATCGAAGATTTGGGGGTCAGCGAGGATGTGATCGGCAACCCCGATGACGCCCCTTCAGGCTCGGGATTCGATGAATTGGCTGCCGAGCGATTTCAGATTCAATTATCCGAGCAAATTGGTCGTCTACCGGAGAGAGAAGCTTTGGTTCTCTCTCTTTACTACGATGAAGAGCTGAATTTGCGTGAAATTGGCGAGGTTTTGAATGTCAGCGAGTCGCGTGTGAGCCAGATCCACAGTCAGGCAATGCACAGATTGCGTGCTCGTTTGAGAGATTGGCATCTATAAGTGTTTGTACTGGCTACACTGAGATGAAACTCTAAGGCATAATCCGCACGACACAACCCGTTTTTAGCATCATGTAAGTGAGCCACTCTGGTGGCTATTTAGGAGGGAATTTTGGACAAGAACATGAAAATCCTCATTGTTGACGATTTTTCAACGATGCGCCGGATTATCAAGAACTTGCTGCGCGACTTGGGATTCAACAATACCCATGAGGCGGATGACGGCAATACAGCGCTGCCGATGCTGAAAAATGGTGACTTTCAGTTTGTAGTTACCGACTGGAACATGCCTGGCATGCAAGGTATTGACCTGCTTAAAGCCATCCGTGTCGATGAGAAGCTCAAGCATCTGCCGGTACTGATGGTAACCGCTGAAGCCAAACGTGAGCAGATCATTGAAGCCGCCCAAGCTGGCGTCAACGGTTACATCGTCAAGCCCTTCACCGCAGCAACGCTCAAAGAAAAACTCGACAAAATTTTCGAACGAATTGGCTAAGGAGCTGCAGGGATGATGGCCAAAACGAGAGCAATGATTTCGCTCGACCAGGCAAGGATGCTTGTTGCTCATCTGGAGCAAGGCGAATTTGAGCTGGCCGATGAACTGCTTGCCGAAGTATGTGCCCCCAACGCAGCCGATCTGTTTGAAAAAGTAGGTCAGCTGACCCGACAACTGCATGATTCACTTCAAGAATTTCGCCTCGATCCCCGTATTCCCGATTTGGCTACTCATGATATTCCCGATGCTCGGGAACGCTTGAGCTACGTTATCGATATGACCGACAAAGCGGCCAATCGCACAATGGATGCGGTGGAAGCCAGTTTGCCGATAGCGGATCGCCTGAATGACAATATCCAGCTGGTGATGCCGAACTGGAATGCCCTGATGTCTCGTGACATGAGCGTGGGGCAGTTCAAATCCTTATGTCACCAACTTGATGATTTTATTAAGGCTTCAGAGTCTGATGCCGATAAATTACGGCAACTGCTGACAGAAATTCTGATGGCACAAGATTTTCAGGATTTGACAGGGCAGATGATCCGCAAGGTCATCAAGCTTGTTCAGGAAGTTGAAACAAAATTAATAGAAATGCTGACCATGTTTGGTGAGGCTTCTGCTGAGCATTCAACTCGTAGTATTCCTGTCAACGGGATTGAAGCAGAGGGCCCTATCATGAACCCCGAGGCTCGTGCCGATGTGGTCAATGGTCAGGATGATGTGGACGATCTGCTGTCTAGCTTGGGATTCTAATGGAGTGACGCATGGCCTTCGAAGTTGATGAAGACATACTGCAAGACTTTCTGGTCGAAGCATCCGAAATATTGGAACAGTTGTCTGAACAACTGGTCGACTTGGAAAAGCGGCCCGATGACAAGAACCTGTTGAATGCCATCTTTCGCGGTTTCCATACCGTGAAAGGGGGGGCAGGTTTTCTGTCGCTCGGTGAACTGGTGGATGTATGCCACGGTGCGGAAAACGTGTTCGATATCTTGCGTAATGGCAAGCGAACCGTTACAGCGGAGTTGATGGATGTGATCCTGCAAGCGCTGGACGCCATCAATGTCATGTTCGCCCAGGTTCAAAATCGCGAAGCACCCAGCCCTGCGTCAGATGATTTGCTTCATGACCTCCATGAGTTGTGCAAGCCGGAAGGGGAAGAGCAACTGCGCACTGCTACGAGTGCGGCTGCGGTTGTAGAATCTGAACCTGCAGCACCGGTAGTTGTTGAAGAAGTTGCTCCAGAAGTTGTTGAACCCACAGCCATCAGCAGCGAGCCTGCTCCTGTCAATGGCGGCGGCTCGATCGATGAAATTTCTGCAGACGAATTTGAACGTCTACTGGACGAGCTCCACGGCGTGGGGGGGGCACCGACCAAGACGGCTGCAGCAGTCCCGATAGCGGGTGGCTCTGGCGATATCACCGATGATGAGTTTGAGGCCTTGCTGGACCAGCTCCATGGCCAGGGACAGCACATGGGGGCGCCAGAGGTGAATCCTCTGAAGTCGGTGCAAAAAGAGGTGGACGAGCTTATCGATGATGATGAGTTTGAACGCCTGCTTGATGAATTGCATGGTCGTGGTCAAGGGCCTCAGAGTACTATGGCACCTGCGGCACCTGCGGCACCTGCGGCACCTGCGGCACCTGCGGCACCTGCGGCACCTGCGGCACCTGCTGCGGTGACTCCGCCCAAACCGGCCACTCCTGTTGCCAAACCAGCACCGGCAGCCCCCGCAAAACCCGCTGAAGCAGCCAAGGCACCAGTGCCTGCCGCCAAGGCGGCGCCTGCGCCAGCAGAAAATAGTGCCGTGCAAAGCGATACGACGGTGCGGGTGGATACCAAGACCCTCGATGTCATCATGAACATGGTAGGTGAGTTGGTACTGGTTCGTAACCGGCTGGTGAGCTTGGGTATTGCCAGTAATGATGAAGAGATGTCAAAGGCGGTTGCCAATCTGGATGTGGTAACGGCTGACCTGCAAGGTGCGGTGATGAAAACCCGCATGCAGCCAATCAAGAAGGTATTTGGTCGTTTCCCGCGCGTGGTGCGAGATCTGGCCAGAACCCTCAAGAAAGAGATTGAGCTGGTGATGGTGGGGGAAGAGACAGATCTGGATAAAAACCTGGTGGAGGCGCTCGCCGATCCTCTGGTTCACCTTGTTCGCAACTCCTGCGATCACGGGGTCGAAATGCCAGATGTGCGGGAGAAAGCGGGCAAGCCGCGGCAAGGGACTATAACCCTTAGCGCCTCCCAGCAAGGTGACCATATTCTGCTTTGCATCGAGGATGATGGGGCAGGGATGGATCCTGAGAAACTCAAGTCCATCGCAATCAGTCGCGGTGTTCTGGATGCAGATACTGCCGCTCGCATGAGCGACAACGATGCCTATAACCTGATCTTTGCTCCGGGCTTTTCAACCAAGGCCGAGATCTCCGATATCTCTGGTCGTGGTGTCGGAATGGATGTGGTTAAAACCAGCATTGTCAGCCTCAATGGGTCAGTGCACATAGATTCCACTTGGGGGAAAGGTACCCGTCTCGAAATCAAGGTTCCGTTGACGCTAGCCATTCTGCCGACTCTGATGGTTGAAGTGGGTGAGCAGACCTTCGCACTTCCCCTTGGTTGTGTGAACGAGATTTTCCATCTTGATCTGAAAAAGGCCAACATGGTTGATGGTCAGCTCACCATCATTGTACGCGAGAAGGCGATACCGCTCTTCTATCTGCATAAATGGTTGATTCGTGGCGCCAACAAGCGTTCACGTCAGGATACCGGACATGTGGTGATCGTGCAGATTGGCTCTCAGCAAATCGGGTTTGTGGTAGATAGCTTGATTGGTCAGGAAGAGGTGGTGATCAAGCCACTCGATAACCTGCTGCAAGGTACCCCTGGCATGGCCGGTGCGACCATTACCAGTGATGGCGGAATTGCTCTTATTTTGGATGTGCCGAGTCTGCTCAAAGCATATGCGCGTAGACATTAATAGCTCAGGCCCAAGGAGTTAGAAAAACAACAATGGCAGTCAAGGTATTAGTTGTCGACGATTCGAGCTTCTTTCGCCGTCGGGTGAGCGAGATCATCAATCAGGATCCCATGCTGACGGTGATTGATACGGCCCAGAATGGACGTGAGGCGGTGGACAAGGCGCTGTCACTGCGCCCTGATGTGATCACCATGGACATAGAGATGCCCGTGATGGATGGCATCAGTGCGGTGCGGGAGATCATGGCCAAGTGCCCAACCCCCATTCTGATGTTCTCCTCCCTGACCCATGAAGGGGCCAAGGCTACGCTGGATGCGCTGGACGCCGGTGCCCTAGACTTCTTGCCCAAGAAGTTTGAGGACATTGCCAGAGACAAAGATGAAGCGGTCAGACTGTTGCAACAACGGGTGAAGGAGATCTCCCGCAAGCGCTTCCTGATGACATCCGCTGCTCGCCCCAAAGCACCTGAACCGGTTGCTCGTGCTCCTCTGGGCAGCACTGTGCCCAGAACTTCAGATCGTCAGCCTGACCTGCAACGTACTGTGCCAAGTGCTTCATTCAAGCGCAGTGGCAAGAGTTATCAGTTGGTGGCGATCGGTACTTCTACCGGCGGACCTGTTGCTTTGCAAAATGTGCTGACCAAGTTGCCGGGGGATTTTCCTCATCCCATCCTGCTTATCCAGCATATGCCAGCCACTTTTACTGCCGCGTTTGCTGCCCGTCTCAACGGGTTATGTCAGATTGGCGTCAAGGAAGCGGAAGATGGCGATGTGCTTAAACCCGGGCATGCCTACCTTGCTCCCGGTGGCAAACAGATGCTGCTGGAAGGTCGTGGTGCAGGGGCTCGCATTCGCATCGTGGATGGCAACGACAAGGTAAATTACAAGCCTTGTGTGGACATCACCTTTGCCTCTGCGGCCAAAACCTATGCCGACAAGGTACTGGCGATTGTGCTGACCGGTATGGGCGCAGATGGCCGTGATGGCGCCAGACTGCTGAAAGAGCAGGGATCAACCATCTGGGCTCAGGATGAGGCTTCCTGCGTGGTATATGGTATGCCCCAAGCAGTAGCCAAAGCGGGGATTGCCAGCGAATCACTCCCTCTGGACAAGGTGGCCCAGCGTATTCTGGTTGAGTTGGGGCGCTAATCATGGGCTTGCTCGGTCTGCTCCTGGCATTGGGGGCTATTGCCATTGCCCAACTGTGGCATGGCGGCTCCCTGTTGACGCTGGTGGACGGCCCCGCTTTTTTGATCGTGCTGGGTGGTACCGTCGGCGCCGTCACGTTGCAGACTCCAGCCAAGTACATCCTGCTGGCGTTGCGCCAGCTGTTATGGATTTTTATCCCTCCCCGCCAAGATCTTGCGACGCAGGCCGAACGGTTGCAGTCATGGGCCGTTTTTGCGCGCCAGCAAGGGCTGCTTGCCCTTGAAAATCAGGCCGAGCAGGAGGAGGACAACTTTACCCGTCAAGGGCTTGGCATGATTGTCGATGGGGTCTCCACAGAGGATATCCGTATGCTGCTGGAAGCGGACATCGATATCGAACAGGAGCGCAATGAACATGCCGCCAGGGTATTTGAAGCCATGGGGGGGTACAGTCCGACCATCGGGATCATCGGTGCCGTGCTGGGCCTGATCCAGGCCATGTTTCATCTCGAAGACCCCTCAGCACTGGGGGCGGGTATCGCAGTGGCATTTGTGGCAACCATCTATGGAGTGGGGTTTGCCAACCTCATCTACCTGCCTATCGCCAACCGGCTACGCGCATTTCACTATCACTATGCACTCTTTCAGGAGATGACCCTGGAAGGGCTGCTGGCTATCGCCCATGGTGAAAACGGCTTGCAGGTTGAACGCCGGCTCAGGGCCTATTTGAAAGGAGAGTAGCCATGCGCAAGCGCTATCGGTTGCACTTGCAGGGTCGCGAGCATCTTGACCGTTGGCTGGTCTCCTATGCCGATTATATGACGCTGATCTTTGCCTTGTTCGTGGTGCTCTACTCTGTTGCGCTGGTGAATAAGGACAAGTATCGCGCGGTGATTGATGGTATGAGCCAGGCGTTCAGTGTCATGCAGTCTGGCGGCAATGGCTTGCTCGAAGGGCAGGATAATTCCCTGCTGGATAACCCGGTATCTGCCTCTCCATCGTTGCTGGAAAGCCCAGCATCCCCCTCTCCTTCACTTGCTCCCATTTCTGGTGTGCCAGTGCTGCAAGATGGCGCGACACTTGCAAAACTCGATATGCAGTTGCAACAGAGCATGGGCTCGCTGGTGGATGCCGGTATCGTCAAACTGACGCAAGATGAGAACTGGCTGACGGTTGAACTCAGTTCCGGCTTGCTGTTTGGCAGCGGCAGTGCCTTTTTGGGACCAAACGCTGCACCGGTCATTAATACTCTTTCAAGTATTCTCAAACCGGTCGATAACTATGTAAGGGTTCGGGGTTATACCGATAACCAACAGATAAATAATGAAATTTATCGTTCTAACTGGGCGCTTTCTGCTGCTCGGGCCGAAGCGGTACTCAATGGTTTGATTGCAGATGGGATCGCCCCCCAGCGTCTGGCGTTCGAGGCATATGGCGAGTTTTCCCCCTTTGCTGACAACGGCAGCGAGCAGGGCAGACTGCAGAATCGCAAGGTTGTGGTCGCTATCTCCAAATTTGCCTGGGTGCCGCCAGCACCTGTGGTTGCAACGCCTACGGTAGTTGCTGAACCGGTTCCTGCTGTACAACAGGCGGTGGATGCGGGGGAGATAAAGGTGATCACCTTGCCCGGTGGTGGCATACGCATAACAACAAGGCAGGATTGATACAGTGATTGTTTGGACGGTTGCCAACCAGAAAGGTGGTGTGGGTAAAACCACCACAGTGGTCTCGCTTGCGGGGATCCTGGCCCAGCGTGGCCAGCGGGTGCTGTTGATTGATACCGACCCCCATGCTTCGCTGACTGCATATCTTGATTTTGATTCAGATCGCCTGGATGGAACCCTCTATGAGTTGTTTCAAGCTGTCAAACCGACAGCCGAGCTTGTCAATAAACTGACGCTCAAGACCAAGTTCGAAAATATCAACTTGCTGCCAGCATCTATTACCTTGGCAACTCTTGATCGGGTGATGGGCAATCGTGAGGGGATGGGACTGGTACTGAAACGGGCACTGCTGCGCATTCAGGATCAATATGATTACGTGCTGATCGATTGCCCGCCAGTGCTGGGAGTGATGATGGTCAACGCGCTGGCTGCCTGCGATCGCATTCTGGTGCCTGTCCAGACCGAATTTCTGGCCCTCAAGGGGTTGGAGCGGATGATGAAAACATTCGAGATCATGCAGCGTTCCAAGCGTGACAAGTTCCGTTATACCGTGATCCCGACCATGTTCGACAAGCGCACCCGTGCCTCTCTGATGACCTTGAAGTCGATCAAGGATCAGTATGGAGATTCAGTGTGGAATGCGGTGATCCCTATTGATACCAAGTTTCGGGATGCCAGCTTGCTGCATATCCCCCCGTCTATCTATTCTCCCGGGAGTCGTGGAACCTATGCATATGAAACGCTGCTCAACCATCTTGATGCCCTTGAGCGGCAACGGGTTCATGAGGTGACGGCATGAGAGATACCATTCAAGTTCGGGCGATGGATGACTATTTCCACTCCCTGCTGCTCGATGAGCCACTGGTGCTGGATGAGGTGGAAGAGGCTCAATCCGCCCCTGTTTTACAGTTGCAACGTCAGCCCCAAAGCGTCCCTGAGGTAGTCGCCGCACCTTACCTCGAAAGCGATCCACGGCTTGTCCAACTTGGTGAGCTATTGGCTCAGGTGGGACAAGTCCAGTTCGAAAATGATGCCTTCACCCAGGAGATAACACTCACCACTCCGCTGGAGATTGTGGCGGAGGAGTCACTGTTGCCGGTGGAGCCTGAGTGGCCTGCGGAGGTGCTGCTCCCCGAGGTTGCGGAGCCCCATACTACTATCCTGACCGAGACAGCGCTGGAGGTTGCTCCGGTAGAGGCCAGTGAACCGGTCGCCTGGGAAAATATCGATACCGGCAAAGAGTTTCAGGCCCTTTTCTTTGAAGTCGCGGGTGTGACGTTTGCGGTCCCGTTGACCGAGCTGGGTGGTATTCATCAGCTGGGCGAGATCACCTCCCTGTTTGGCCAGCCGGGCTGGTACAAGGGGATCATGACCTCTCGCGAGCAGAAGATGAATGTGGTCGATACTGCCCAGTGGGTCATGCCGGGTCAGCATCTCGAGATGGATGATTACAAGTATCTGATTATGCTTGGTGAATCGCCGTGGGGATTAGCCTGCCACCATCTCAAAGGGACTGAATTGTTACACCGTGACCAGGTGAAATGGCGCCATCAGGAGGGCAAGCGCCCCTGGTTGGCGGGCATGGTTAAAGAAAAAATGTGTGCCCTGTTACACGTCCGCGAATTGCTCCTGTTGCTGGAGCGTGGGGTTAACATAGAAGGTCGCTGATAACTTCTGCAATCGAGCTGTTTTATTGCTAGTTTTAGCAGTAGACGTTTTCATAAAAGGAATAAAAGCATGACAGAAAAGCGCAATATTGCACAGAATCTGGCCGAAGATGAAGTGCTGCAATGGGTAACCTTCCAACTGGAAAACGAAACCTACGGCATCAATGTGATGCAGGTTCAGGAGGTGTTGCGCTACACCGAAATTGCACCGGTGCCGGGTGCGCCTGAGTACGTACTGGGGATCATCAACCTGCGTGGCAATGTGGTGACTGTCATCGATACCCGTTCCCGTTTCGGTCTGCCTTCCGGTGATGTGAGTGAAAACTCCCGGATTGTGATCATCGAGGCAGAGAAGCAGGTGATCGGCATCATGGTCGACAGCGTGGCGGAAGTGGTTTATCTGCGTTCTTCTGAAATCGATGCGGCACCTGCGGTCGGTACTGAAGAGAGCGCCAAGTTTATTCAGGGGGTGAGCAACCGCGATGGGCAACTGCTGATCCTGGTTGACTTGAACAAGCTGCTCTCCGATGAAGAGTGGGAAGATATCGGTTCCCTCTGATAAGTAAGGTGATGTTTTGATAATCGAGATGGTTGCCTTGGGGGGGGCCCTGATTGCCTTGGCGTTTGCCTCTTATATCTGGTTCAAGAGCAAGCGCAGCAAGCAGGAGTCCGAGGCCAGTGTGGCAACCCTGCAAGGTCAGTTGGAAAGCTTGCGCAAGCAGATGATGGAGCTCCATACCGGTGCCATTGGCATGGGGCAGCGTCTGCAGTCGGTGGAAGTGGCGATGCAGCAGGTCAATGAGCGCCAGCAAGAGCTGACCATGCAGGATCCCGAACGCAGGCTTTACAGCCGAGCGGCCAAGATGGTCGAACTGGGCGCCGATCTTGATGAAGTCATGAGTGAGTGCGAGTTGCCAAAGGCAGAGGCCGAGCTCTTGATATCGTTGCGAAAAGGTCGCTCTTGATGATTCAGGAAGGCAATTGCCTTCCTGAATTTTATGGCGTGCAGCCGCTTGTCCCCCAGCTGCGTTGAGCAGGCGGTTTCTACCATATTTTCTTTGTGATCCCGGTCGCCAGTCAGTTCAATTGTTGCATCTTTGAAAAGACGTATTCCAATACTGTGTTAAGATGCAGACCGCTTCATTTTCTCTGAAAAAATCCCCATGCTGCTTCAAGTTAACAATCTGAGCTGCGTGCGCGAAGATCGCACTCTGTTTGAACACCTCTCTTTCTCTGTTGCGCCCGGCGATCTGGTGCAAATTGAAGGGCCCAACGGTGTTGGCAAGACCAGCCTATTGCGGTTGTTGACTGGGCTGTCGCAGCCGTTTGCCGGTGAGGTGTGCTGGGATGGGGAGAATATTCGTCACTGTCGTGATGAGTATCATGCCAATCTGCTCTATCTCGGCCATCAGCCCGGTGTCAAAGCGGCGCTGACCCCTTTTGAAAACCTGAAGTTCTACCAGCAGTTGCATTACCCGCAGCAAATAGAGACTAACTTGTGGCAGATATTGGCCCGGGTAGGGCTGGCCGGATTTGAAGAGAACCCGACCGGACAACTCTCTGCCGGCCAGCAACGCCGGGTGGCCCTGGCCAGACTCTGGCTGTCACAGAAACCGGCACTCTGGATCCTCGATGAGCCCTTTACAGCCATCGACAAGCAAGGGGTCAAGGTGCTCGAACAGCTCTTTCTGGCCCACGCCGAGCGGGGCGGCATGGTGATCCTCACCACCCATCAGGATCTGACCCTGATGCAGGGACGGCTGAAGACTATCTCGTTGACCCCCTTCGCCTCGACATTGCAGGAGTAACGACATGTTGCGCGCTGTTATGCACCTTATTCACCGTGAACTGCTGATGGCTCTGCGCCAGCGTTCCGATATTCTCAATCCGCTCTGGTTTTTCCTCATCGTCATCACCCTGTTTCCGTTAGGGATTGGCCCGGAGCCCAAACTGCTGGCCCGTATTGCCCCGGGGATTATCTGGGTGGGGGCGCTATTGGCGGCCATGTTGTCGCTGGAGCGGCTGTTTCGCGACGACTTTGCCGATGGCGCGCTGGAGCAGATGATGCTGATGCCGCACCCGCTGGGCTTGCTGGCGCTGGCGAAAGTGGTCGCTCACTGGCTGCTGACCGGCTTGCCGCTGCTGCTGATCTCTCCCTTGCTGGCGATTTTGCTGTCGCTGGATATGAACACCTATCTGGCGGTCGTCGCAACGCTGGCACTGGGCACTCCTGTATTGAGTCTGCTCGGCGCGGTCGGGGTTGCGTTGACGGTGGGACTGCGCAAAGGCGGGGTTCTGCTCAGTCTGCTGATCCTGCCGCTCTATATTCCGGTACTGATTTTTGCCACCTCAGCCATCGATGCCGCGGGGATGAGCTTGCCCTATGGCGGACAGCTTGCCATTCTGGCCGCCATGCTGGTGGGGGCTTTGACACTGACGCCGCTGGCTGTGTCGGCGGCGTTGCGGGTCAGCCTCAACTGATGGCCGTGAGCTGAACCGGATTTGGCTCCGAACGGAGTCTTTTTGCAAAAAATAATGTTGCGATGGATCAAGGAGAGTGCCGCTTATTGCTTTCGGGGTATTTGATGCTGCCCTGCGGTCGGTATGGTAGGCCTCGCCAAACGATTAATAACAAAAAGGTTTTGTGAGCTATGTGGAAATGGTTGCACCCTTATGCCAAACCGGAGCGTGCCTATCAGCTGGCAGGCACGCTGTTGCCCTGGTTTGCGGTGATTAGTCTGCTCTCGTTTGTGATCGGTACTGTCTGGGGCCTCGCGTTTGCGCCAGCGGATTACCAGCAGGGAGATTCGTTCCGGATCATCTATATCCACGTGCCTTCCGCCATTCTCTCCATGGGAGCCTACTCCACCATGGCGGTGGCCGCTTTTATCGGCCTGGTGTGGCAATTGCGGATGGCGGACATGACGGTTGCAGCCATTGCGCCGGTCGGCGCCGTATTTACCTTTATTGCCCTCTTTACCGGTGCCGCCTGGGGCAAACCCATGTGGGGAACCTGGTGGGTGTGGGATGCACGGCTCACCTCTGAACTGATCCTGCTGTTTCTCTACCTCGGCGTGATTGCTCTCTACAACGCCTTCAGCGACAAGGTGGTCGCTGGCCGTGCGGCCGGCATTCTGGCACTGGTTGGGGTGATCAACCTGCCCATCATTCACTACTCGGTGGAGTGGTGGAATACCCTGCATCAGGGGGCCACCATCACCAAATTTGACAAACCCTCCATTTCACCCGAGATGCTTTGGCCGCTGCTGATCATGATCCTGGCGTTTGCCGCATTTCTCGGGGCTCTGACCCTGATGCGTTTTCGCAATGAACTCCTGATGCGGGAGTGGCATCGCCCCTGGGTCAAAGAGATTGCAGAGCAGGAGAAGTAAGCATGCACTTTGCCTCTTTCAGTGATTTTATGGCGATGGGCGGTTACGCCTTCTATGTCTGGCTCTCTTTTGGCCTGACGCTGGTGTGTCTGGTCGGCATCATCATTTCTACCCGCATGAAAACCCGCAGCCTGCTCGCCGAGTTGCGCAGCAAGCAGGCGCGTGAGGCCCGTCGCAAGGCGGCCCAGCAGATGGAGAACACCCTATGAACCCGAGACGCAAAAAACGCCTCACCATCATTCTTGCCATCACCCTGGGTCTGGCGACCGTCAGCGGGCTGGTGCTCTACGCCCTCAGTCAGAATATCGACCTCTTCTACACCCCGAGCGAGCTGGTGGAGGGGAAGGGGCCGGACAAGATCAAGCCGGAAGAGGGGCAGCGCCTGCGCATCGGTGGATTGGTCGTGCCGGGATCGGTACAGCGGGATCCACAGAGCCTCAAGGTTGCCTTCAAGCTGGTGGATAACGGCGGTCATCTGGTGAAGGTCGAGTTTGACGGCATCCTGCCGGATCTGTTCCGTGAAGGGCAGGGGATTGTTGCCCAGGGCACCCTCAAGGATGCCACGACCGTAGAGGCATTCGAGGTGCTGGCCAAGCACGATGAGAACTACATGCCGCCGGAAGTGGCCGATGCCACCAACGGCATGCACTTCAAGCCGGAGTATACCGAGGCACAGTTGAAGGGAGCCAAGCAGTGATCCCTCTGGTGTTTGCCTTTTCCGCTTTGCCTGCCGTGCGTGGTGCGGCTGTTGTCACCGTTCAATTGAAAGGAATGCCTTCATGATCCCGGAATTAGGTCAGTTTGCGCTGATCCTGGCCTTTGCCACCGCCCTGCTGCTGGGTAGCTATCCGCTGCTTGGCGCTAGTTGGGGGCGTCTTGGCATGATGTCGGCGGCCCGTCCGCTCGCCTATGCCCAGTTCTTGCTGCTGCTGCTGTCGTTTTTCTGCCTGACCTGGGCCTTTATCGATAACGACTTCACCGTGCAGTATGTGGCCACTAACTCCAACAGCCTGCTGCCGCTCGCCTATCGCATCTCGGCGGTGTGGGGCGCCCACGAAGGCTCCCTGCTGCTGTGGGTTCTGACCTTAGGGGGCTGGACTGCGGCGGTAGCCATGTTCAGCCGCCGTCTGCCGCTCGATGCTGTCGCGCGGGTACTCGGCGTGCTGGGTCTGATCTCGGTCGGCTTCACCGCCTTCGTGCTGTTCACCTCCGATCCCTTCACCCGCACCTTGCCCTATTTCCCGGTAGATGGTCGTGACCTCAATCCGCTGCTGCAGGATCCGGGTCTCATCTTCCATCCGCCGATGCTCTACATGGGTTATGTGGGCTTCTCGGTGGCGTTTGCCTTTGCCATTGCTTCGCTGATGACCGGACGTCTCGATGCGACCTGGGCTCGCTGGTCGCGCCCCTGGACCATGGCGGCCTGGGTATTCCTGACCCTTGGCATCGTGCTCGGCTCCTGGTGGGCCTACTACGAGCTCGGTTGGGGCGGTTGGTGGTTCTGGGATCCGGTAGAAAACGCCTCCTTCATGCCCTGGCTCGCGGGTACCGCTCTGCTGCACTCGCTGGCGGTGAGCGAGAAGCGCGCCACCTTCAAGGCGTGGACCGTGCTGCTGGCCCTGTCAGCCTTCTCGTTGAGCCTGCTGGGTACCTTCCTGGTACGCTCCGGCGTGCTGGTGTCGGTCCATGCGTTTGCCTCCGACCCGACCCGCGGTCTGTTTATTCTCGGCTTCCTGCTGGCGGTGATCGGTTCATCCTTGCTGCTGTTTGCCTTTAAAGGCTCGCAGGTGAAGAGCCACGGCAAACACGAGCTGTGGAGCCGCGAGACCCTGCTGCTTTGCAACAACATCATGCTGGTTGCAGGTCTGCTGACCGTGCTGCTCGGCACCTTGTTGCCGCTGGTGCACAAGGAGCTGGGGCTGGGGAGCATCTCTATCGGCACACCCTTCTTCAACCACATCTACAGTTGGCTGATCATCCCGTTTGCCCTGCTGCTGGGGGTTGGCCCGCTATTTCGCTGGAGTCGTCAGGAGCTGGGAGAACTCAAAAGCAAGGTGCTCGTGGCACTGGTGCTGAGTCTGGCCGCAGCCTTGCTGTTGCCGCTGCTCTTTGCCGAAACCTTCAAGCCGTGGGCGGCGGTAGGGATTGGTCTGGGGGCCTGGATCATCGTCACCAGCGTGCAGGAGACCTGGGCGCGAGCGACCCACAAGCACAGCTTTGCGGTCGGTGTGCGCAAGCTTGGCAACAGCCACTGGGCCATGATCCTTGGCCATGTGGGGCTGGCAGTCAGCATCATAGGTATCGCCTGCACCCAGAACTACAGCATCGAGAAGGATCTGCGGATGCAGGCGGGTGATCGGGTGCACTTTGCCGATTACGAGTTCGTCTTTGCCGGGATCAAGGAGAAGAACGGCCCCAACTACGATGGCTTCAAGGGCGTGCTGGAAGTGCACCGCAATGGCAAGCAGGTCGCCCTGCTCAAGCCCGAGAAGCGGATGTACAAGGTGACCCGGATGCCGATGACCGAAGCGGCCATCGATGCCGGTATCACCCGCGATCTCTATGCGGCGCTGGGGGAACAGCTCGACAACGGTGCCTGGGCGGTGCGGATCTACTACAAGCCGTTCGTGCGCTGGATCTGGTTCGGCGGCGTTTTTATGGCCATTGGTGGCGTGCTGGCGATGCTGGACAAGCGTTACCGTTTCGGCCGTCGTGAGGAGGAGGCCAAGGCATGAACAAAAAGACCTGGTTGTTTTTAATCCCCTTTATCGTCTTTTTGCTGGGGGCGGTGTTCCTGTTCAAAGGGCTCTACTCCGATCCCACCAAGCTTGAGTCCGTGATGGTGGGCAAAGAGGTGCCGGTGTTCACCCTGCAGGACATTTACGATCTGAACAAGCAGCACGATCGCAGTATCCTGACCGGTCGCCCCATGCTGCTCAACGTCTGGGCCACCTGGTGCCCGACCTGCTATGGCGAGCACACCTACCTCAAACAGCTGGCGGGGCAGGGTATTCCCATCATCGGCATGAACTACAAGGATGAGCGCGACAAGGCGATCAAATGGCTGGCGGAGCTGGGCAACCCCTATCAGGTCAACCTCTATGATCCGGACGGCATGCTGGGGCTAGATCTCGGGGTATACGGCGCGCCGGAGACCTTCTTTATCGACAGCAAGGGGATCATCCGGTATCGCCACGTGGGGGATATCAACCCCGAGAACTGGGCGTCGACCCTCAAACCCATCTTTGATGCCATGAAGTGAGGGGAGTCCTGATGAGAGTATTTATTGCTTCCCTGCTGCTGTTGCTGGGATGGGTGGTGCAAGCGCCCGCCATGGCCGCTATCGATGTCTACACCTTCGACAACGACAATCAGGAGCAGGTCTTTCGCGAACTGACCAAGGAGCTGCGTTGCCCCAAGTGCCAGAACCAGGATATCGCCGACTCCAATGCGGGGCTGGCCAAGGACTTGCGCGACAAGACCTACCAGATGGTGCGCGAGGGTAAGGATAAAGAGGAGATAGTGGATTACATGGTGGCCCGCTACGGCAACTTTATCCTCTATAACCCGCCCCTAATGGCCTCCACCCTGATCCTCTGGCTCGGCCCGCTGCTGGTGATCCTGATCGGTGGCGCCGTGGTCGTGATGCGCAGCCGCCGGCCCCCTGCGGTGAAAAAACAACTGGATAACGCCTTGAGCGAGGAGGAGCAGCGCCGACTGGCCGAGCTGCTCAAAGAGGAAGAGAAACAATGACCGCTTTTTGGATAGTTATTGCGGGCTTGCTGGTGCTGGTGAGTCTGGCGCTCGTCGTGCCGCTGTGGCGTGGTGAAGGCAAACAGAGCATCAGTCGCTCGGCGCTCAACAAACAGCTCTATCGCCAGCGGCTGCTGGAAATTGGCGAAGAGCGCGAGCAGGGTGTCTTGGCTGAGGAGTCCGACTCGCTGGTCGAGCTGCAACGAAGCCTCTTGGATGATATTCCCGATGTGGAGCAGACTGCCCGCAGTGGCAAGAGTCTGATCTGGATCCCGGGTGTACTGGTGCTGTTGGTGGTGAGTCTGGGGCTCTACTACAAGTTGGGCTCCTGGCAAGAGGTGAGTCGCTGGCAAGATGCCAGCAGCCGTCTTGGCGAGCTGAGCAACCGCATTCTGGTGGAGCGGGATGCCCAGGTGACCGAGCAGGATCTGCTGGATTTCACGCTGGCACTGCGTACCCGCCTCAAGGATGAACCGAACGACTACCGCGGTTGGCTGCTGCTGGGACGCTTGGCGCTGGATGGCAATGATCCCGAGATGGCCAGCGAGGCGCTGGAGCGGGCCTACACGCTGGCTCCCCAGAAGTCGCTGGTGGCGGTGCCCTACGCGCAGGCGCTGATGATGACGGGGGATGAGGCGCAAGCGGATGCCCTGTTGCAGGCTGCTATCGCGCAGGATCCGGACAATATCGAAGCGCGTTCCGTCTATGCCTTTATGGCGCTGCAAAAAGAGGACTTCCAGACCGCGCTGGCTCGCTGGCAGGCGATGTTGCCACTGATGGAGAAAGGTACCCCCCGTTACGTGATGGTCGAGCGCTCCATGGAGTACGCCCGCGCGCAGCTCAAGCAGCGCGGCATCGAGGTGACGAATTCAGGCGCAGCCAAAGCGGGCGCAGTTGAGGGACAACCGCTGGCGGTGAAGGAGGGGGAATTCCCCATCCAGGTCACGTTGGCGGCGGGCATTCAGATGCCGGAAGATGCCCATCTCTTCGTCTTTGCCGTGGTGCCCAACGGGCCGCCCATGCCCATCGCCGTGAAGCGTATTGCAGGGCCAACCCTGCCTGTTACCCTGTCACTCGGGGATGGCGATGCCATGATGGAAGGTAGCAAACTGGCGGCCTATCCGGAGCTGCAGTTCAAGGCACGTCTCTCGCGCGGTGGCAATGTGATGAACAAGGAAGGAGCCTTCGAAGGGGTATCCGTGCCGGTCAAGACGGCCGAGATCCCTGCTGCTCCGATTGACATCCGCATAGATCACGCCCTCTAATATGCCTTTGGATAACCCGGCCCCTGGATAGGAGCCGGGTTATCTATACTTCTGATAAATCAAAATAAAACGTCAGGACAATCATATGTATCTTCGTTCAGGGGCCATACTGGCAGCCCTCTTGCTGGCTGGCTGTGCCGGTGGTCCACCCAAGCCTAGCCCAGAGAGTCTGGATCTCAATCCCGGCATGAATAATCCGGGTGCCACCAGTACGGCGGCCGATCCGCGCGATCCCTTCCAAGGGGCCAACCGGGCCATGTGGGCGGTCAACTATGATGTGCTGGAACCCTATGTGGCACGTCCTGTGGTACATGCCTATGCCCGCTACATTCCGGTAGGGGTAAAGGATGGCATTGCCAACTTTGTTGCCAACTTTGATGAGCCAAGCAGCATGGTGAACCATCTGATCACCGGTGATTTGAAGGGGGCGGGCACCAACCTGGGGCGCTTTACCCTCAACACCACGGTCGGTCTGCTGGGTATCTTCGATGTGGCCAAACATGCAGGCCTCGAGCGTAACAAACTGGAGATGGACACAGTGCTGGGCAGGGCCGATATCGGTAATGGTGCCTACATCATGGTGCCTGTCTACGGCCCGACCACCACCCGGGAGCTGGTTGGTGATGCGATTGACAGCTTCTACTTCCCCTATGCCCTGTTAACCTTCCCGATGAAGGTTGCACACTGGGCACTGGATGGCTTGGGCACACGTGCCAAGCTTATCGATCAGGAGCGGATCATCGACAACTCCCTCGATCCTTATGCGCTGACCAAGGACTTCTACCTGCAATATAACCAGGGCAAGGTGACGGGCAAGCAGACCGAGCTGAAAGCGTCTCAGCAAGAGCAGGCCGACGATGCCAATCTGGATGAATACATGGACGAGCTGGACCAGTAAGCGGGTCATCTCGATATGTAAAAGGCGCCTGCGGGCGCCTTATTCATTTTCGCAGCCATATCGAGATAAAAAAACGCCCCGCAGTGCGGGGCGTTTTGGCAAGCGAGGCTGATTAGGCAGCCAGATTCTTGGCCACGAATTCCCAGTTAACCAGAGCCCAGAAGGTTTCCATGTACTTCGGACGCAGGTTGCGGAAGTCGATGTAGTAGGCGTGCTCCCACAGGTCAACGGTCAGCAGCGGGGTGGTACCGGCTTCAGTCAGCGGGCAGCCAGCGTTGGAGGTGTTGACGATAGCCAGAGAGCCGTCAGCTTTCTTCACCAGCCAGGTCCAGCTGGAACCGAAGTTGCCGATGGCTGATTTGGTGAAGGCATCTTTGAACTCGGCGAAGGAGCCGAATGCCTTGTTGATGGCATCAGCCAGGGCGCCAGTCGGCTCGCCACCACCATTCGGGGAGAGGCAGTGCCAGTAGAAGGTGTGGTTCCAGATCTGGGCGGCGTTGTTGAAGATGCCGCCGTTGGAGGTCTTGATGATCTCTTCCAGAGACTTGCCTTCAAACTCGGTACCCGGCACCAGATTGTTCAGGTTGACCACGTAGGTGTTGTGGTGCTTGCCGTGGTGATATTCCAGAGTTTCCTGGGAGATGTGCGGTTCCAGAGCGTTGATTGCATAGGGCAGAGCGGGAAGTTCGAATGCCATTTTCTACTCTCCATTGGCTGGACCGTGCGAAGGCGACGGTTGCAAGACATTGCGTACTCTTTTCTATATGTGAAAAGAGTTGTTTTTAAAATGATGGGGCTGGGTAGCCCAAAGCCAAGGGATTGTAGCAGTATCAAAGATGGCCTAACAACTCTTGATTGGCGCCATGATCGCGATCAATCCTGTGTGGGTTCTTTGCACAATTCGAGCCGGGTCACCCCTTTGTCAGTTTGTGCTCGGGCAAGATTGCAGTAGAATGGCCGCCGAAATCGCTCTAGTGAGGCACCTATGGAAACTATTGAAAAGATTAAGCAGCAGCTGGCTGACAACCCCATCATCATCTACATGAAGGGCTCCCCCAAGCTACCCAGCTGTGGCTTCTCTGCCCAGGCCTCCCAGGCTCTGATGTCCTGCGGCGAGCCGTTTGCCTACGTTGATATCCTGCAAAATCCGGATATCCGCGCCGAATTGCCAAAATTCGCCAACTGGCCGACCTTCCCCCAACTGTGGGTTGAGGGTGAGCTGATCGGTGGCTGTGACATCATGATCGAGATGTTCCAGGCTGGCGAGTTGCAGGCTCTGATCAAAGAGACTGCTGCCAAGTACAAGAAAGATGATGCTGCAGCCGAGTAATCGGTTCTGTGTTGTCGAGAGGGAGCCTTATAGGCTCCCTTTTTTATTGTCCCGGTTCTGGCAGGCAAGCAACTGATTGCCGGTTGCAAAAAGCAACGCAATTGCCCTGAAAAATCTAATCTTTACGGCTTTGTTTTGGAGTTGTTAATTATATTCTTCGCCAATATGTGATTACTTTTTTTAATCCGTTGAGATTCAAGTGTTGCTGTCATCACATTTTTTGATAATTTCACCGTAACGCAGTCTCTTTGTAGATTTTTTTGTGTTTATGCTCACATTAATTGCAAGTGATAGAACCTAGTATCGCTTCGCCCTGTGAAATAAAACCCTACAAATTAATAAATAAAAAGAGATTTGCGATGAAGATGTATAGCAATCTGCCCATTGGTCTTCATGATATTACTGAAGCCAAAAAAAGACTGACCAATCATATATACAAGACCGCGCAACTACCCTCTAACTACATCAGCGAACGTTGTCATGGCGAGGTTTACCTCAAACTTGAAAACATGCAACGTACAGGATCTTTTAAAATTCGTGGCGCCTTCAACAAGCTCAGTTCATTAAGTCTGGAAGACCGACAAAAAGGTGTTGTCGCCTGCTCGGCGGGTAATCATGCCCAAGGTGTATCACTCTCCAGTGCTATGCTGGGAATTGATGCCAAGGTGGTCATGCCTTGCTGCGCCCCCAAATCAAAAATTGCTGCAACCAGTGACTATTCAGCCAAAGTGATCCTCCATGGAAATAGCTTCAATGACACCATTGCCAAAGTCAGCGAAATCGTGGAGATGGAAGGCCGCGTATTTATCCCCCCCTTCGACGATGCAAAAGTGATTGCCGGCCAGGGCACCATTGGCCTGGAAATTATCGAAGATTTGTATGATGTCGATAACATCATAGTACCGATCGGTGGCGGTGGTTTGATTGCCGGTGTTGCCATGGCTATCAAATCTATTAATCCGACCATCAAGGTGATTGGTGTGCAATCCGAGAATGTGCACGGTATGGCGGCCTCTTTCTATGCCGGTACCATGACCAATCATAGAACCAGCAGCACGCTTGCCGATGGCTGTGATGTGGCAAGACCTGGTTCACTGACCTTAGAAATCGTCAAACAATTGGTGGATGATATTGTACTGGTCACCGAGGATGATATTCGTCATAGCATGGTTGACCTTATTCAGCGCAACAAGGTGATTACCGAAGGGGCGGGAGCTCTGGCCTCGGCAGCGCTGCTCAGTGGCAAGCTGAAACATTATGTCGAAGGTAAAAAGACCGTCAGCATTATTTCGGGTGGCAATATTGATCTGACCCGGATCGCCGAAATTATCGAACAGAACAATATTCGTCAATTTAGCCTGTAAGGAATGCAGTCATGATATTAGACAGTGTTGTCACCGGCAGTAAAGAGAATACGCGTGCATGGCGTAAATCGGATACCACATGGGGATTAGGTCTGTTCGGTACTGCTATCGGGGCGGGGGTCTTGTTCTTTCCAATCCGGGCCGGATATGGTGGCCTGATCCCAATATTAATCATGCTGGTGCTGGCTTACCCCATTGCATTTTATTGCCACAGGGCGTTGGCCAGATTATGTCTTTCTGGCAGTAATCCATCGGCAAATATTACCGAGACCGTTGAAGAACATTTTGGCAAGATGGGTGGAGTGGTAATTACCTTCCTCTATTTCTTTGCCATCTGCCCACTGCTGTGGATATATGGTGTGACGATCACCAATACCTTTATGGCATTTTGGGAGCATCAACTACAGTTGGTTCCGCTTAATCGAGGTGTGGTTGCACTGGCATTGTTGATGTTGATGGTATTCGTGATCTACTTCGGTAAAGATCTGATGGTCAAGGTGATGAGCTATCTGGTCTTTCCCTTTATTGCCAGTCTGATCGTTATCTCTCTCTCCCTCGTCCCGTACTGGAACAGTGCCGTCTTTGATCAGGTCAATCTGAGCGAGATATCGATGTTTGGTCACGATGGTATTCTGGTTACCGTCTGGCTGGGGATCTCCATCATGGTCTTCTCCTTCAACTTCTCGCCGATTGTCTCCTCTTTCATCGTCTCCAAACGGGAAGAGTATGAGCAGGAGTTCGGGCGTGATTTTACCGAGAAGCGCTGCTCGAAGATTATCTCCGGTGCCAGCATGCTGATGGTGGCCGTGGTGATGTTCTTTGCCTTCAGCTGCCTCTTTACCCTGTCACCGCAAAATATGGCGGAAGCCAAAGCCCAGAACATTCCGGTGCTCTCCTATCTGGCCAACCACTTCTCTTCAATGACGGGCAGCAAGTCTGCGTTTGCCACCACTTTGGAGTATGCGGCGTCCATCATTGCGCTGGTTGCCATCTTCAAATCCTTCTTTGGCCACTATCTGGGGACGCTGGAAGGGTTGAACGGCCTTATCCTCCGCTTTGGCTACCAGGGTGACAAGAGCAAGGTTTCCAGTAAAAAACTCAACATGGTCAGTATGTTGTTCATCATGGGTTCGACCTGGCTGGTCGCTTATGTGAACCCCAACATCCTCGACCTGATTGAGGCAATGGGGGCGCCAATCATCGCTTCCCTGCTCTGTCTGCTGCCGATGTATGCGGTGAGCAAGACACCGGCACTTGCAAAATATAAAGGTCAGGCCAGCAACCTGTTTGTCACCATCATCGGTGTACTGACCATCCTGAATATAGTTTCCAAGCTGTTCTGAAAACCTTTTCTGCACGTCATCAGTCATTCAGGCCCCCTGGCGGGGTCTGCATGGCGCAGTCAGAAGTGCGCAATAACCTGTTCTTGGTTGGCCCAATTATGTGGGCCCAGGGCAAGGCTATCCGTGATTTGGCCACCACACTCAGTGGTAAATATGTTCTGACTGCAGTGACTCGACATCATAAATATCGAGGCGATGTAATGAAGTTTGATTCGTTGGTTCTGGTTATCAATTGCGGCTCTTCGTCGGTCAAATTCTCGGTACTGGACAGTAAAACCTGCGAGGTGGTGATATCCGGTATGGCTGATGGTATTGATACAGCCCATCCCCAATTGCAAGTGGGTAAAGAGCCCGCTATGTCATTACCTGAAAATAACCACACCTGTGCATTGGCTGCCATTGCGGCTGAATTGAAAAAACGGGATCTGCTGGATGCCATTGCACTGGTTGGTCATCGAATTGCTCATGGTGGTAGTGAATTTAGTGAAGCCGTGATCATTGATGAACATGTATTGGCCAAAATCAAGCAGGTGTCACCTTTGGCTCCCCTGCACAATCACGCCAATTTGAGTGGTGTGATGGCGGCTCGTCAGCTATTTCCCACACAACCCCAAATTGCGGTATTTGATACCGGTTTTCACCAGACCCTGAAGCCGGAAGCCTATATCTATGGGCTGCCTTACCAATATTTGCAGGATTACGGCGTACGTCGCTATGGTTTCCATGGCACCTCCCATCGCTATGTTGCCGAGCAGGCTTGCGTATTTATGGGGCTGGATGAGCAACATGCCGGTCTGGTCATCGCTCATCTGGGCAATGGCGCCTCTATTTGCGCGGTGCAGGATGGCAAGAGCGTCGATACCTCAATGGGGATGACGCCGCTGGAGGGCCTGATCATGGGCAGCCGCAGCGGCGATATCGATTTTGGCGCGCTGGCCTATATCGCCAGCAAGACGGGGCAATCCATCGAGGATATCGAGCGGGTATTGAACAAGCAGTCCGGCCTGCTGGGTATTTCGGGGCTCTCCTCCGATATGCGGGTATTGGAAGCTGCCTATCATGAAGGACATTCCGGGGCAAAATTGGCCATTCACGCTTTTGTCCATCGAATTGCCCGCCATATCGGCGGCCATGCCACCTCATTGCGCCGGCTGGATGCCGTTATTTTCACCGGCGGGATCGGCGAGAACTCGGCCTTTATCAGAAAGCTGGTATGCGAACGGCTTCAGGTATTTGGCGTAGCGATCAGCGAGCCGTTTAACCAGCGTCCCAATAGCGAGGGCTGCCGGGTAATTTCGGCGGCAGAGTCCATGGTGATGGCGGCAGTTATTCCCACCAATGAAGAGAAAATGATCGCGCTGGATGCCATTCGTCTGGGGCAGCAGGTTCGTCAGGCCGAGTGCGTCTGACATCTTCCACTGTAGTGTCATGAGTAGTGAATGAGGTTTATTTGATGAAAGTTGATATGCAATTGGATCAGGATAAATTCCGTCAGGCATGGCAAGGGTTTGCCGGTGAAAACTGGAAGCACGAGATCAACGTCCGTGATTTTATCCAGCAGAACTACACCCCCTATGAAGGTGACGAACAGTTTTTAGCAGATGCCACCGAAGCGACCACCACTTTATGGAACAAGGTGATGGAGGGGATCCGCATCGAGAATGCCACCCACGCGCCTGTTGATTTTGATACCAATATTGCCACCACAATCACCGCCCACGGGCCGGGTTATATCGAGCAGGGGCTGGAAAAAATCGTTGGCCTGCAAACCGACAAGCCCCTTAAAAGAGCACTGCATCCATTTGGCGGCGTAAATATGATCCGCAGCTCTTTTGAAGCATATGGCCGGGAGATGGATCCCGAATTTGAATATACCTTCAGCGAATTGCGCAAAACCCATAACCAGGGAGTGTTCGACGTCTACTCTCCCGAGATGTTGCGCTGCCGAAAATCAGGAATTTTGACCGGTTTGCCGGATGGTTACGGCCGTGGTCGCATTATCGGAGATTATCGTCGGGTCGCGCTCTATGGCATAGATTATCTAATCCGTGAGCGGGAGCTGCAGTTTGCCGATCTGCAACCGGCGCTTGAGCGGGGAGAGCAGCTGGAGCAGGTGATCCGCCAGCGCGAGGAGCTGGCCGAGCACAAGCGGGCACTGGTGCAGATCAAGCAGATGGCGGCCAGCTACGGCTTTGACATCTCCGGGCCGGCACGCACGGCGCAGCAGGCAGTGCAGTGGCTCTACTTTGCCTATCTGGCGGCGGTGAAGTCGCAAAATGGCGGGGCCATGTCCCTCGGTCGTACTGCCACCTTCCTCGACATCTATATCGAGCGGGATCTTAAGGCGGGGCTTATCAGCGAGCAGGATGCCCAGGAGCTGGTTGATCACTTCATCATGAAGATCCGCATGGTACGTTTCCTGCATACCCCCGAGTTTGACTCCCTCTTCTCCGGCGACCCCATTTGGGCCACCGAGGTGATTGGTGGCATGGGGCTGGATGGTCGTACTCTGGTGACCAAGAACTCTTTCCGTTACCTCCACACCCTCAAGACCATGGGGCCGGCGCCCGAGCCCAACCTCACCATCCTTTGGGCGGAAGGGCTGCCGCGGGCCTTCAAGACCTATGCGGCCCGCGTCTCCATCGATACCTCATCCCTGCAGTATGAAAACGATGACCTGATGCGCACCGACTTCGAGAGCGATGACTATGCCATCGCCTGCTGTGTGAGCCCCATGGTGATCGGCAAGCAGATGCAGTTCTTCGGTGCTCGCGCCAACCTCGCCAAGACCCTGCTCTACTGCATCAACGGCGGGGTGGACGAGAAGCTGAAGATTCAGGTTGGCCCGAAAGTGGCGCCCATCATGGACGAGGTGCTGGATTACGACACCGTCATGGCCAGCCTCGACAGCTTTATGGATTGGCTGGCGGTGCAGTACATCAGCGCGCTCAACCTTATTCACTACATGCACGACAAGTACAGCTACGAAGCCTCGCTGATGGCGCTGCACGATCGCGACGTCTATCGCACCATGGCCTGCGGCATTGCCGGTCTGTCGGTGGCGGTCGATTCGCTGGCGGCCATCAAGTACGCCCGGGTCAAGCCGGTGCGCGATGCTGACGGGCTGGCGGTCGATTTCGTGATTGAGGGGGAGTATCCCCAGTACGGCAACAACGACGAGCGGGCCGACTCCATCGCCTGCGATCTGGTCGAGCGCTTTATGAAGAAGATCCAGGCGCTGCCGACCTACCGCAATGCGGTACCGACCCAGTCGATCCTGACCATCACCTCCAACGTGGTCTATGGCCAGAAGACCGGCAACACCCCGGATGGCCGCCGTGCCGGTGCGCCCTTTGCACCGGGGGCCAACCCGATGCACGGTCGGGATCGCAAGGGAGCGGTCGCTTCGCTGGCCTCGGTGGCCAAGCTGCCGTTCAAATACGCCAAGGACGGGATCTCCTACACCTTCTCCATCGTGCCGGGGGCGCTCGGCAAGGATCCGGCCAATCGCGAGAGCAATCTGGTGGGGCTGATGGATGGCTACTTCCATCATGAGCGGGATGTGGAAGGGGGTCAGCACCTCAACGTCAATGTGATGAATCGCGAGATGCTGCTGGATGCCATCGACAATCCGGACAAGTACCCCAGCCTGACCATCCGGGTCTCCGGCTATGCGGTGCGCTTCAACGCCCTGACCCGCGAGCAGCAGCAGGACGTCATCTCCAGAACCTTCACCAACATGATGTAACTCTCATGCCCGGGGTGAGCAGGCTTGCTCCGGGCCTACTTTTTGTTTGTCAGCACGAGGAAGTAACAGATGCGACAGGTTATCACTACCAAGGCGGCGCCGGGCGCCATCGGCCCCTATGTGCAGGCCACCCGGATTGGCAACATCCTATACACCTCCGGTCAGATCCCGCTGGACCCGGTGAGCGGCGACGTTGCGGAGGGGATCGAAGCGCAGACCCTGCGCTCCCTGCAAAACGTACAGGCGATTGTCGAGGCAGCAGGCGGCGAGGTGCGCAACATCTTCAAGACCACGGTGTTTGTCTCGGATCTGAACGACTTTGCTGCGGTGAATCAGGTCTACAACGACTTCTTCACCGAGCACGATGCCATGTATCCGGCGCGCTCTTGCGTGGAAGTGGCCCGCTTGCCGAAGGATGTGAAGATCGAGATAGAGGCGATTGCTGCGCTGGAGTCCTGACGCGGCGATCCTTATCAATAAAAAGAGCGGCAGCCCGAGGGCTGCCGCTCTTTTTTCATCGAACCCGCCGTGCGCGATAAGGGCGCAAGGAGCAGGTCATTCTGGATCAGGCAATCCGTTCGATACGAGCCATGTAGAAGCCGTCGAAGCCGGTCTCGGACGGGCTCACGGTGTGATCGTCACGCAGACGGAAGTTTTCGTTGGCGGCGAGGAACTTGTCCACCTGCTGGCGGTTCTCCTCGGGCAGGATGGAGCAGGTTGCATAAACCAGCAGACCACCCACTTTCACCATCTGGCTGTAACGCTGCAGGATCTCTTCTTGCAGCGCGACCAGCACCGGCAGACGCTCGGCGGTATCACGCCACTTGGCATCCGGATTGCGCTTGAGTACGCCCAGACCGGAGCAGGGCACGTCCAGCAGTACGCGGTCGGCGCTCTCTTTGAGGCGCTTGACGGTCTTGCTGCTGGTGATGACCCGGGTCTCCACGTTGTGGGCACCGGCGCGACGGGCGCGTTGCTTGAGGTTCTCCAGCTTCCACTCTTCCACATCCATTGCCAGCAGACGGCCTTTGCCCTGCATCATGGCGGCGATATGCAGGGTCTTGCCACCGGCACCGGCACAGGCGTCGATAACGCGCATGCCTGGGGCAACTTCCAGCGCAGCAGCAACCAGCTGGGAGCCTGCGTCCTGCTGTTCGAAGCAACCATCGGCAAAGGCCTTGGTACGGAACAAGGCGGCGTCGGAGGTGACCTGCAGGGCAGTCTCCACACCTTCAACCGGAATGGTGGTGACCTGCTCTTTGGCCAGCATGGCCTGCAGCTCATCACGGGTGCACTTGAGGGTGTTGACCCGCAGGTAACGCTTGGGCATCCAGGCCAGGGCTGCACGCTCGGCAGGCCAGGCTTCACCCAGCTGCTCGCTGCCCAGTTTCTCCAGCCAGCTCGGGCAACCATCCATCAATACCGAGTTCTTCTTCGCCTCGGTCAGACGGCGGCGGAATGCTTCTTCATTGAAGCGATCCAGGGTCGGGTGGTTGGGCTGGGCAATTTTGTGGAATGCGTGCCAGCTGTGAAGCAGCGGCCAGACATTCTTTTCGGCCTGACGCACCTGAATACCGGTGAGGAAACAATAGAGGCTGAGACGGCGCAGCAGGTCGCCGGTGACCAGGGCAATCCTTGCCTGTTCTTGCGGTTTGAGTTCGATGCCGGAGAAGTGACGGGCGTAAGCGCGGTCGAGGGTAAGACCCTGACCGAGCACATCGTCAACAATGGCAACGACCAGATCCCCGAAACGGGGCAACAGTGGGGATTTGAGCATGAGATTAACCTTGGCCAGATAAAGATGAACCGCACCTTTGTGAAGAGGAGCAGTTCTAAAATTGACAAATCCGCGCAATGATAGGGGTTAGACGGGGTTGGCGCAACACTCCCCATGCTGGAATGATAGATGGGGGATTGTTCTTGCGAGCCCGCAATGTGTTTTTGTTTGCCCTACCACAAGGCTCTCGAGGTTGGGGCCTTGTGGTAGGGCCATCACTGGCGAGGCTGAGCAGGGCAATGCCGATCAGGGCAAGTCCAGGGTAAAGCGGGCGCCGCCGATGGGGGATTCATCGACCCGGATCTGGCCGCCGTAGCTGTGGACGATTTCGGTCACCACCGCCAGACCTATGCCCTGACCCGGCGAGCTGTCAGCCCGCACGCCGCGCTGGAAGATCTGTTCCGATTTGGCCGGATCGATACCCGGGCCATCATCTTCCACTTCGATGCGCAGCCGCTCGAGATGACGGCGCACCGTCACCTTCACTTCGCTGATGGCAAACTTGCAGGCGTTGTCGAGCAGGTTACCCATCAGCTCCATCAGGTCGCCCTGTTCGCCGTGAAAGAGGGCGTCATCGTCGAACTTGAAGTGGGTTTGCAGCTTCTTGTGGCGATAGACCTTGGTCAGGCTGGCCAGCAGTTTTTCAATCAGCGGCACCGGCTCGGTGCCTTTGCTGGCAAGGCGCTGGCGGCCGGTCACGGCCCGTCTGAGCTGATACTGGATCATCTGATCCATGGTGAGGATCTGCTCGTTGATGTTGTCATGGATCTCCCGCCCCAGCTTCACTTCGCGGGTGGTGATCTGGATCAGCGCCAGCCTGGTTTTCAGGCTGTGGGCGAGATCGTTGAGGGCGTGCTGGTAGCGCTGGGTCTGCTGGCGTTCGTTCTCCAGCAGCTGGTTGATGGAGTCGGTCAGCGGGGCCAGCTCCCGCTCAAAATCGCTCGAGAGGTCATCGCGCTTGCCGGCCCGAATCTCGTCGATCTGACGGGCGATGGTGCGCAGGGAGCTGAGGCTCCAGAAGGTGGTGAGCAGCAGCAGCCCGGCCAGCAGCATATAGGCGAGCAGCGCCTGTTTGGCAGTCTGGTAGAGATAGGTGCGGGACTCTTCGTGATAGCGTTTGGCCGAGTCGATCATCACCACGTAGTAGGCGGTGGTGCCGCTGCCGGGATTGCGGATAAACCGCAGGCTGTAGACGAAGTAGCTCTCGCCGTTCTTGATGGTGTGCTTCTTGAAGAAGTAGTCGAGATCCATCCCCCCCAGATACTTCATCAGATCGCCGCAGATGGTCTGTTTGGCCTTGATCACCTCCGGCATATGGAGGCTCGACCAGACCAGATCGCCATCGGCGCGGCAGATCAGGGTATCGAGGTTGCGATCCCCCGCACCACGGGATATCCGCCCCAGCTCGACGTTCGACCCCTTGTCATCCGGCTCGGTGGAGGAAAACAGCTTGGCCAGGTTCTCCTGCATCCGGGCGCTGGCCTTCTGGGTCTGCTCCTCGACGTGGCCCAGATAGAGGGCGTAGACGGCAAACCCCATGATCAGCGCGATGACCAGCAGCGAGCTGAGCAGCAGTTTGATGTGCAGTGAGCTGCGGATCATCTTGATGGGGCGCGGCAGATGAAACTGCATCAGTTACAGGAGAGGTTGAAGATGTAACCCTGACGCCGGATGGTGGAGATGGGTTGAATCGTCCCCTCCGGATCCAGCTTCTTGCGCAGGCGGCTCACCATCACCTCGATGGTGTTGGGGTCCCCTTCGCCGTCGCCGTAGAGCTGGTCGAGCAGTTGCTGCTTGGAGACCACCTGACGGGCGTTGCGCATCAGGTACTCCAGAATGAGGTATTCAAAGCTGGTGAGCACCGCTACTTCACCGGCGATAGTCAGCTCCTTGCGGGAGAGATCCAGCTCGTAATCACCGGCCTTCACCCTGGGCGAGATAAAGCCGGCGCTGCGGCGCACCAGCGCATTGAGTCGGGCCAGCAGCTCATCTTTCTGGAACGGTTTGACCAGATAGTCATCAGCACCTGCTTCCAGTCCTTCGACCTTGTCCTGCCAGTTGCCACGGGCGGTCAGCACAATGATGGGGAAGGGGATCTGCCGTTCACGCAGTTGCCGGATCAGTTGCAGGCCGTCCATATCGGGCAGACCGAGGTCGATGATGGCCACATCAATGGGATAGTCGGCGGCGTAGTGCAGTGCAATCCCGGCCTGGTCGGTGCTGTAGACCTGATTGTCGGCTTCGGTCAGCAGAGAGGAGAGGTGGTGATTGAGCAGCTTGTCGTCTTCGACCAACAGAATTTTCATGATGTGAGCGGTCATAGGGATCCAGGCTGTCAATTAGAAAGTGTATGTCGCTTCGAGTCAATTCGAATCCTAATGCATCCCGGCTGTATCGGGACTGAATCAGCGGGACTTCAGAGTTCGCGCCAACTGGTCGTTTAACCATGGTCCGGGTTGTCGATGGCCTGCTGGTCGGCAGTCATGTTGCGAAAGGTTTGATGCGATGAGAGAGATGGCCGGAAGGCTGCTGGCGCGACTGCAACAGCGTGAGCGCAGCGACCTCCTCTATATTGTCTGGCTCTGCTGGGGGGCAGCCTTGCTGCTCTACGTGCTGGGGTCGCCCTGTTTTCTGTGGCCAGTGGCGCCGATGCCGCTGGTTCTGCTTGTGTGGTTGGTGGAGAGAGTACGGATGTTTGGAAGAAACAAAGGTGGTGCGGCTACTGGGTCGGCCGGTGCCACTGTGATTGCAGCCGGTGCCCGCTTCAAGGGCGAGTTGCAGGTGGAGGGGGATCTGGAGGTGCGCGGTCAGGTCAATGGCACCATCCAGCTCATCGGTGGTGTGCTGCGCATCATGGAGGGTGGTAGCGTTGAGGGGGAGGTGAGTGCGCCCCACGTGATCATCAATGGTCTGCTGGAAGGCACCTGTACCTCCGCCGAGGTGGAGATCCTGGAGAGCGGCAAGATGCAGGGGGTCTTCAAGGGGGGCAGTCTCTCCATCTGCAAAGGCGGCAACTTTGTTGGCCAGTCCCAGCCCACCGTGGCCGGCAAGGCCGATCCTGTGTTGCAAGCCTTGTCTGAAAACAGTGCGTCCGGGAGCAAGCAGCCGGAGAGCAAGAGCAATGTGAAAAAGCTGCCGCACGAGCCGAAAGGCAAGCCGACCGAGGAGCTGGCCAAGCAGGCGTGATGTCGTTTGCCAGCGGTGCAGATGACGGTTGTTCAGGAAAACAGAGAGGGGGCCACGATGGCCCCCTCTGCATTTCCCCGTTACCGGTTAGCTGCGGCGCGGCGGCAGCATATTGGTGAGGGTGTTGTCTTTGAGAATATGGTGGTGATAGAGGGCCGCCACCGTGTGCAGGCCGATCAGGGCGTAACCGATATTGCCCAGCGTCTCGTGCACCTCCTTGATCAGCCCCTTGAGGTCTGGACTGGGGGAAAGCAGGGCAGGCAGCTCAAGCCCGAAGAAGGGGATGGGCTTGCCCGCGGCGCTCAGCAGCAGCCAGCCAAACAGCGGGGTGAGAATGAGAAAACCGTAGAGGGCGAGGTGGGCCAGTTTTGCCAGCTGGTGCATGATCGGGGAGAGCTCGGGCACGATACGCGGTGTCGGGCTAATCCAGCGCAGGGCCAGTCTGACAAAGACCAGGGCGAAGATAAGCAGCCCCAGCATAAAGTGCCACTCCTTCATCAGATCCCGGCCAGGGTCCCCTTTGGGGAAAATATCGCGAAATTCGATCAGGGCGTAGACGGCGATCATGGCCCACAGGGTCAGCCAGTGCAGCCCGATATTCAGGGTGCCATAACGTTGTTCACTGTTCATCAGCATAGGTTTGTTCCTTCGAAGTGCTGTCACATCCGTGTGGCATCCCCGCACTCAAACGTGTCGGGGCGAGGCCAGCTCCTTTGGCGGCAATAGCAGAGCTACCATGCTTGCCATCAACCGGCAGCCTGCGGCTGGACTCAGTCAGAGAGGAGATGCCCTCTGCTGTCTGCATGGTATCACTGGCAACCGGGTGGATAGTCTGATCAATGCCACACAATTTACAGGCTCATTAAGCCCCTTGTGACGTGAAGAAGGCGTGAAATAGCATCAGTGATGTCGGCCCGCCCAGGTTCAGGCGGGCTCGATGGCCACTACCAGACACGCGGGTTCGTTGATGCGAAAACGGACGTTGCAGTCAAACAGCCGCACCCCGTACTCCTTCTCATCGGGCTTGCCCTTCTTGTAGGCGGGGCGCGGATCTTGCGCCAGCACTTCACTCACCAGCTGGCGCAGCTCGGGATGGGCCTTGAGCCAGGGTTGCAACTGCTGCTCGGCCTCGACACTGAAGCTCACCGCTAGCGGCGGGGTGGGGGCGTCGGGGGCAAAGCCGCCACGGGCATCCGGCAGGCTGTCGGCATAGGGAATGTAGGGCTTGATATCGACGATGGGGGTGCCATCGAGCAGATCCACCGCCCCCAGCTCCAGCCACAGCTTGCCACGCTCGCGACCGACCCCGTGCAGCTCGACCACCGAGAGCCCTAGCGGATTGGGGCGGAAGGTGGAGCGAGTGGCAAAGACGCCGACCCGCTCGTTGCCGCCAAGGCGCGGCGGGCGCACCGTTGGGTGCCAGCCCTGCGCCATGGTCTGGTGAAAGACGAAGCTTAGCCACAGATGGGAGAACTGCTCGATGCCGCGCAGCACATCCGGCTGATCGTAAGGGGGGAGCAGCTCGAGGCGGGCGCGGGCCGATTTGACCAGTCCGGGCTGGCGGGGGATGGCGAACTTCTCCTTGTAGGGAGAGCGGATGATCCCGAGGGTGTCGATTTCGAACTTCATGGCGGATCCTGACTGAAAACCCCGGCAATTTAGCACAGACGGCCCCAAAACGCAGGTTTGGCCTCATTACGCCCTTTTCTGCGGCGCTGCCGTGATCCCTGTCCCATCCCGGCCAGTCGGGGGCTGTGCCCGCGCGCCGAGTTGCGTAGGGTGGAGGCAACAGGCGTGTCAGGATGAAATGTGCGCACTCGCGCCGAAGGGGGAGGGAGAGGGATGAAACTGCTGATTATCGGTGGCACCGGCTTTTTGGGGCGTCACCTCACCGCGCTGGCGCTGGATTGGGGCCATGAAGTGACTCTGTTCAATCGCGGCCTGCACCAGCATCCGGACTGGCGCGATCTGGTGCAGCTCACCGGCGACAGGGACAAGAGCCTGAGCGCCCTGCAAGGGGCCGGGTTGCAGTGGGATCTCGTCATCGATACCTGCTGCTATCGCCCCGAGCAGGCTGCGAGCCTCTCGGCAGCTTTGCTCGGGTGCTGCGCGCGGCTGATCTTTATCTCCACCATCAGCGTCTATCGCGATTTCTCAATGCCCGGGATGGATGAGTCGGCGCCGCTGCATGCTATCCCCGAAGGTGAAATGCCCACTGACTATGGCCCGCTCAAGGTGTTGTGCGAGCAGGAGTATCGCGCCCGCTGGGGTGAGCGGCTTTGCATCCTGCGCCCGGGCGTGTTGTGCGGCCCCCATGATCCTACCGGTCGCATGGCCTGGTGGATTAAGCGGGTGCAGCAGGGCGGGCCCTGGTTGCTGCCGGGCAGTGGCGAGGATCGCTTGCAGTATCTCGATGTGCGCGACTGCGCCGAGTTTGTGTTGCGCGCGGCCGAGCAGCAGCTATCGGGCATCTTCAACCTGCTCAAACCCGGCATTACCCTCTGCGACTGGCTGGAGCGGCTGAGCGCCCGGTTGCAGCCCGCCCGCCCCATCCAGCCCGAATGGTTGCCCTGGCCCACCCTGATGGCAGCCGGAATCGAGCCCTGGCAGAGCTATCCCACCCTGCTGCCCTGCGCGCAGGCGGAGTTTGCCGGTTACGGCTCTATAAGCGCCGAGGCGGCCATCGTCCACGGGTTGAATTTCCGGCCGCTGGAAGAGACCGCCGCCGACCTTGCCCACTGGTTGGCCATCGAGCCTGCCGCCGGGGTAGCGGCGAATGCCATGACTGAGGCACAGGAGACCTCGCTACGGCAGCAGTTGCTGGAGCCCAGTCTGCAATAGGAGAGGGAGCATCGTGACGCTGCTACCGAGCGTGGCGCGGCAGGTGTGAATACAACGAGAGAGGGCATCCCGCGGGATGCCCTCTCTCTCTATCCATGCCTGATGGTTGCCGAATAGAGGCTGACGCGATTCCCCGTCCCATCGCTGTCGATCACCTAGTTAGCGGATGGCGGCCCCCGCGGCTACCAGCAGCTCTTTCAAAATGGTGCGATGGCAGCGGGACTCCTGCTCGCAGTAGCAGCCCACCGAGAGGTTGGTGGTGTGGGAGAGGGCGGCCAGCAGCGCCAGATCATGCCTGGCGGCAGGTTGCGCCATCTCGGCCTTGTACTGTTTGCCAAACGCCGCCCACTGGGCGGGTGTCTCGGCTGCCTGCCCCAGCTTCATGGTCTCGCTGCTGGGGGCAAGGTTGGGAAACCAGACATCGTACCAATGCTGGCTGGCAAATTCGCTCTTGGGTACGCCGCGGGGCGGGCGGCGCACCGTGCCGATCCGCAGCCCCTCATCGGGCAGGCGCGGGCTGCCAAGGCGAACGATAGCGAGGGCCATGACAGCGAGTTACTTCTCTTCGGCCACTTTCAGCGCTTGCCCGTAGCAGATCACCTGTTTCAGGCAGCCCGGGGTGTCGCTGAATTCGGCGCATTTGTCGATGGTGACGCCGTTGCCGCCCATGTCGGCTGCGCGGCGGCGGGCCAGGGTGCGCGCTTCACCGGCATTGGGCACTGGCTGGTTGGCATCGGCCTGGCAGGATTCACCCTCGATGGTGCCGAGGTAGAGGTAGTTGAGGTCAGCCAGCTCATCTTGTTCATAGATGCGCACGCTACCGGGTTTGAAGTATTCGTCGAAGTTCTCTTTATCCAGATTGCTGTTGAAGGCGTAGTTGGCACAGCCGGAGGCAATCAGGGGCATCATCAGGATCAGGCGTTTCATCGTCTCGTATCTTGTGTCGGTGATGAGGACAGTAGAAATGCGCAGGCGCTCCATGTCGGCATCTTGTTGAATAATGAGGGGGACATTATAGGGGCCAGCCGCCTGCGGCGACCAGCCCCGTTTTGCGCCCGTTTGTCAGGGTGTGACCCCCATCAGCCTGATATCAAACCGGAGCCAGTCGCTGATAGAGGCTGCGGTAGTAATCATCCGCCAGCAGCTCGTTGTGAGGGGCGCAGAGGCGGATCTGTCCCTCTTCCATCAGGGCAATCCGGTCCATCTGCTCCATCCCCAGCAGACGGTGGGAGATGAGCAGCAAGGTGCGATCTGCCCCAAGCTTGAACAGCAGATCCATGATCTCCCGCTCGGTCTGACTGTCGAGCCCTTCGGTCGGTTCGTCCAGCAGCCAGAGCGGCGCATCGTGCAGCAGGGCGCGGGCGATGCCGATACGGCGACGCTCGCCACCGGAGAGGGGGCGGCCGCCGTCACCGAGCCAGGCATCCAGACCCGCCTCATCTTCCAGCAGATTGGCCAGCCCGACCTGGGTCAGCACTGCAATCAGCTGCTCGTCAGTGGCGGTCGGGGCGGCCAGTTTGAGGTTGCCCCGCAAGGTATCGGCAAACAGATGCACCCGCTGGCTCACCACCGAGATGGAGGCGCGCAGCGCCCCTTCGCTGTAGTCGGTGAGCGGCTTGCCATCGAGCAGGATCTTGCCAGCCTGCGGGCTCCACTCCCGGGTCAGCAGCCCCATCAGGGTCGATTTGCCGCAGCCGGTCTGGCCAAGCAGCGCCAGCTTCTCACCGGCGTGCAGCTGCAGGGTGCAGCCACGCAGCACCGGCTGAGGGTTGCCGGGGTAGCCAAAATAGAGGTCATTGATCTGCAGCGCACCAGCGGTGGCATGGGTCTGTTCGTCGCCCCACACGGGGGCTTTTGCCTCTTGCAGGATCTCGTTCAGGCGGCGTGCCGAGGTGAGGCTGGTGGAGAGGTGCTGGAAAGCCCCCGCCAGTGGCATCAGTGCCTCGAAGCTTGCCAGGGTGGCAAAGACCATCAATGCGGTAATGGGGTCGGGCGCAGCGCCCGCTACCCCATGACCGGCCAGCCAGAGCATCAGGGTCAGGGTCCAGCCGCTCAGCAGTTGCACCGAGAAGTTGGCCAGCCCGCTCACCTTGGCCATGCGGGCCTGCGCGACGAGCAGCGCCTGTTCGGCCTGTTGCAGCTCAACCAGCGCCTTGGGGGCGGCGGCAAACATCTGCAGCTCGGCCTGACCATCCAGATAGTCCACCATTCGGGTACGCAGGGTCGATTTTTCGGCAATCAGCGCCTGACCGGGGCGACGGCCGAGGAAGTAGAACACCAGCGGCAGGGCAATCATGCCAAACAGCAGAATGGCACCCAGGGTAAGGGCGAGGCGACTGTCGAAAAACGACAGGAAGAAGACCAGTCCGGCGGTGCTGAGCAGGGCCGCGCCTATGGGGGTGATCAGCCGCAGATAGACGTGGTCCATCGCATCGATGTCGGCCACCAGCCGGTTGAGCAGATCCGCCTGACGGAAACCGGCCAGGGTACCGGTGGAGAGCGGCGAGAGTTTCTGCCAGAACCAGACCCGCAGTCGGGTCAGTACCCGGAAGGTGGCGTCGTGGCTCACGACCCGCTCACCCCAGCGACCGGCGGTGCGGACGATGGAGAAGAAGCGCACTCCGCCCGCGGGGGTCATGTAGTTAAAGGCATGGGTCGTCGCAACGGTCATCCCCGCCACGGCGGCGGCGGAGAGGAACCAGCCGGAGAGGGAGAGCAGCCCCATGCCGGCGGCCAGGGTCACCAGCGCCAGCAGCAAACCAATGGTGAGGCTGAGCCAGTGTTGGCGATAGAGACGCAGAAACGGCAACAGATCACTCATCGAGAGAACCTCCGGAACGTTGGGAGAGCAGGCGGGCAAAATGCCCCTGCCCAGAACTAAGTTGCTGGAAGCTGCCTTGCTCCACCAGCTGGCCGTGGGCCAGCACCATTATCTTGTCCATCTTGGTAAGCTGGTCGAGGCGGTGGGTGATCATCAGCAGGGTCTGGCCAGCCATCGCCTGCTCGAGGGTGGTCATGATGGCGCGCTCGGAGTGGCGATCCAGACTGGCGGTCGGCTCATCGAGCACCATCAGCTGGGTCGATTTGAGCAGGGTTCGCGCCAGGGCAAGACGCTGAGCCTGACCGACAGAGAGGCCGCCGGCCTGATCGCCGACCGGATAGTCGAGCCCCTTCTCCATGGCAAATTCCCACGCCTGCGCCCGTTTCAGGGCATCTTCCAGCTCGGCATCGCTGGCCGTTGGTTTGGCCAGCAGCAGGTTGTCGCGCAAGGAGGCGTGGAACAGCTGCGGGTTTTGCGAGAGCCAGCCCAGTTGCAAGCGCCACTGGCTCATGTCGAGGGTGGCAAGCTCCTGCCCGTTGACCTTGAGCTCACCACGATAGGGGGCAAAGCCGAGCAGGGCGTTGACCAGCGAGCTCTTGCCTGCGCCGCTGACGCCGATGAGGGCGGTACGTGAACCGGCTTCCAAAGTGAAGTCGATGGGGCCGACCAGCACCTTGCCCTCGGCGCTCAGCACTTCAAGTCCTTTGGCTTCTACCTTGACCGGGCTGTCGGCATGGAACGGCGCCGTGCCTGCGGCCGGTTCGCTCACCTCGGCTTCGAGGAATTCAAGTAACTGCTCGGCAGCGCCGATGGCCTGCGCCTTGGCGTGGTAGTGGGCACCCAGTTCCCGCAGCGGGGCGTAGAACTCGGGGGCGAGAAACAGCACGAACAGGCCGGTAAAGAGGGTGACCTTTACCCCATAGCTACCAAAGTTCAGATGGTCGATATAAGAGAAGCCGAAGTAGACGGCAACCAGCGCTACCGAGATGGCGGCGAAGAACTCCAGCACGGCGGTGCTCAAAAACGCCAGGCGCAGCACTTCCATGGTGCGCTCGCGAAAATCTTCCGAGGCATCGCGAATGGCGTCACCTTCTGCCTGGGTACGCATAAAGAGTTGCAGGGTGCGCAGCCCCTTCAGCCGATCGAGGAAGTGGCCGGAGAGACGGGCCAGCGCCTGAAAGTTGCGGCGGTTGGCATCGGCGGCGCCCACACCTACCAGGATCATAAAGATAGGGATGAGGGGCGCAGTGCCCAGCAGGATCAGGCCCGCCGCCCAGTTGACCGGGAACACGGCCACCAGAATGACCACCGGAATAAAGACGGCGATGGCCATCTGCGGCAGATAACGGGAGAAGAAATCCTGCATGTTTTCAATCTGTTCCAGCAACAGGCTGGCCCAGCTACCGGCCGGACGGCGCTGGATATAGGCAGGGCCGAGACGACTCAAGCGAGTGAGTACCAGCTGGCGGATGGTTTGGCGCACCGCGCTGCCCGCCTTGAAACTGGCCACTTCGCGGCCATAGGCCAGAGCGGCCTTGCCAAGCGTCACCAGCAGCAGGGTAAGAAAGAACGTGATGGATTGCTCGGGCGTTGAGCCTTCGATGATGAAGCCGTGCAACAGGGTCGCCAGCAGCCAGGCTTGCGCCACCATCAGAATGCCCTGGCCAAGGCCAAAAGCGATGGATATCGTGATCCAGCGGCGACCGTGACTCGATTGCTTGCGCAACCAGCCATAGAGACGTTTTTGCGTTTTTTTATCCATTACCACCATCCTCGCGTCGAGTGGCGCAAGACTATCCTTGCCGTTTGGCCTTGGCAACCTTGTAAATTATCTGTGTTGAAAATGTTTGATTGAAAAAGCAACCGTCTGTTCAATCCTTGTCCGAACAGATTGATTTATTGAAAAAAGTGGCAAAGGCGCCATTGCGCTCGGCGGCAAAATGCATATAGTAGGAGCCCTGACGCGGGTGTAGTTCAATGGTAGAACGGTAGCTTCCCAAGCTGCATACGTGGGTTCGATTCCCATCACCCGCTCCAAATTTCAGATGCCAGGCGGGCATCGTATAATGGCTATTACCTCAGCCTTCCAAGCTGATGATGCGGGTTCGATTCCCGCTGCCCGCTCCAGCTTCAAAACAAAAAGCCCACTCCTGAGAGTGGGCTTTTTGTTTTTCATCTGTCGTGTGCGGCGTTCGACGTCACGCTCACGGTTTCTCAGCTTTTAAGGCAAACCGCAGAGACAGAAAAGGCGCCCAAGGCGCCTTTTCAGATCAACAGCGTTGCGGGAGCTTATTCCTGCTCCAGCTCACCACAGAAACGGTAGCCTTCGCCGTGGATGGTGGCGATGATCTCCGGAGTATCGTTGACGCTTTCGAAGTGCTTGCGAATGCGACGGATGGTCACATCGACGGTACGGTCGTGGGGCTTGAGCTCACGGCCGGTCATCTTCTTCAGCAGTTCGGCACGGGTCTGGATCTGGCCCGGGTTTTCGCAGAAGTGCAGCATGGCGCGGAACTCGGAGCGCGGCAGCTTGAACATGTCGCCAGTCGGGCTGACCAGTGCGCGGCTGTTGATATCCAGCGCCCAGCCATTGAACAGGTAGCGCTCAACCAGCTTCTTCTCTTCGCCACCGGCAGCCACGTTCATGGTGCGGCTCAGCAGGTTGCGGGCACGGATGGTCAGCTCGCGCGGGTTGAAGGGCTTGGTGATGTAATCATCGGCGCCGATCTCCAGACCCAGGATCTTGTCCACTTCGTTGTCACGACCGGTCAGGAACATCAGGGCGATGTTGTCGTTCTCACGCAGCTCACGGGCCAGCAGCAGGCCGTTCTTGCCTGGCAGGTTGATGTCCATGATCACCAGATTGATGGTGTGGGAAGTGAGGGCCTGGTGCATTTCGTCGCCGTTGTTGGCTTCGAGCACGATGTAGCCTTCGGCTTCAAAAATGCTTTTCAGGGTATTGCGTGTGACCAGCTCGTCTTCGACGATCAGAATGTGTGGTGTTTGCATGAGTATTCCCAGATTCTTATCAGTTAATTATCTTAAATTTAACACTCTTTGGCGTTTCAAACCGATTTCCTGACTGATCCTGAAAATTTATTACGTCATCCTGGGTATGAGAGTCAGGTCGGAATATCGCGAATTAGGCATCAGTACCGGCAAGTATCCCTGTGCCACTTATAGGTTCCCGACAAGTCTGGTCGAGCAGAGCCTGGAAAGGTCGTCCATTACGAAAGTGGCCGCATTTTATCAGTTAACAGGAGCATAACAACACTCTTTGCCGTCAGATAGCAACTTTTTAACTCTGATTTGATATAGGTCAAACCCTGGTACAGCAGCATCATACTTGGCCTGAACCGGGTTTTCGCCCCTACAAAATGTAATGGAATGTAACATGTGATTGACATGAATTTGTGGGAAAACTACAAGAAAATCTGCTTTATCGCGCCATTTGAGCCACCAGACTGGTCTGCCTTTGCCATCATCACAGCCTGGAATCCGGCCAGCCAGTGTGTCACAGAACGACGCAATATGCGGCGGGAACGGGCGCTGTGGCGCCATCTGATCGTGGATTTGCAGGTGCCCGTGGTGGGGCCGTTTTGGGGATCTGACCCGGACGAACGCTGGCAGGAGTCATCGCTGGCGCTGGCGCTATCCCTGCCACAAGCCCGTCAGCTGGCTGCGCGTTTTGGCCAGAACGCCATCTACTGGGTGGAGGATGGCCAGCTCTGGCTGACACCAGTATTGACGGATAGATCAGCAGTTTGTCTGGGCAATATTGAATCCTTCTGGATTGCCAGAAACCTTGCCTGATGAAAGAATGAACACCTTCATGCATCTGAAAGGAATCAAATCATGCTGGATCTCCTGCCCGACCTCTGCGATCAACATGGCGACTTGCTGCAAGTGGCCGACCCGGTGTTTCAGGATTTTGGCGGCAAGGCCCTCTTTTATGGTCGCGCCGTAACGCTCTCCTGTTATGAAGACAACAGCCTGGTGCGGGATCTGGTGACCCGCCCCGGTCACGGCAAAGTGATGGTGATCGACGGCGGCGGCTCGCTGCGCCGTGCGCTGCTTGGCGATCAACTGGCGGTCAAGGCGGTGGAGCAGGGGTGGGAGGGGATCCTGATCCACGGCGCGGCGCGGGATGTGGGCACCCTGGCGACATTGGCGCTCGGGGTCAAGGCGCTGGCAGCCTGTCCGGTCAAGACCGAGAAGCGAGGATTGGGAGAGCTGGGGGCCGTGGTCAGCTTTGCCGGTGTGACCATCCACGAAGGGGATTACGTCTATGCGGATCGCAACGGCGTGGTGGTGAGTGCCACGCCGCTGATCTGATTCAGAAGTTGAAACCGACCCCCAGGCTCAGCGCCTGATCGGCTGTGATGGCGCTGACGCCGTAGTTGGCGGTGAGGGAGAGTCTGGGGGTCAGCAGCAGGCTGGAGTTGAGCTCCAGCAGCGTGCTGGCCTTGTCGAGATCGAGATGCTTGATTTGGCTGCCGATATTGAATGCCGGAGAGAGCTGGTAGCGTACCCCCGAACTCATATTGAAACCGGATGTGCGATTTTTATCCGCCACTGCCGGGCCCGCTTCCATAAAGAGGGTTACATCATCCACCACCGGATATTGATAGCCGCTATTGACCAGCCAGAGATCAAAACTGTCGCTGTGATGGCTATGGCCATTGAGCAGCACACCCGAGTAACTTTTGACATAGAGAGACGGGTTGGATTGCGGCTGAACCACTGCCCAGTCGGCGGCCTGTACGGCCATGCTGGCGCAGGTTGCAAGCAGTGTGATGATGAGTGATTTGACCATTCGTTTCCCCTCCCTGGGTCCGGAACTGAGCCTAAGCATGGCACATGCCAGCTGGTAGTAAAGTGAAGGGAGATCACAATAAAATCCTTTGGCATGGGCGCCAGCCATGTTAAACAGGCTGCCGTATTGATGGCTCTAATCATTAAGAGGTGAATCCATGAACAAGAAACTGACTCTGCTGGCCGCGCTGGCACTGGGAGGCTGCGCAATGGCAACAGGTTCCAGCATGGCTCAACTGCAAGCATCCAGCTGGCAGCTGCAAGGCGCCACCGGCGATACCTTCACCCTGCAAGTGGTCGACGGCAAGGTGGCGGGCAAGGGCGGCTGCAACCGCTATTTTGGCGGCATCACCAAGCAGGGTGACGGTGTCTTGACGCTGGGCGCCATGGGCTCCACTCGCATGATGTGCATCGGCGACGCCATGAACAAAGAGACCGAGTTCCTGCAAAAGCTGGAGAAGGTGGCAACTTACTCCATCAACGGCAACCAGTTGACCCTGAGCGATGCCAACAAGGCTGCCCTGCTCACCTTTAACGCTGTGCCTGCTGCCAAATAAGGCACGCGTTCGTCTGATTGCCCCGACAGCGCTGACTGTCTGATACGCCCTCCCTCTGGAGGGCGTCTGTTTATCTGCGATGAACCCTGTGTGGCCGTCCACAACGGTTGTTCACTTGTCGATTCCCCTTTCTGCCCGGTTTGATGCCAGAATCTCGTATCTTTGCTTCGGTACGTATCTTGATCATTTCAATGATTCTTGTATAGTTGAAATGAAAGGTTGCACCAAGGGGAGTGAAGATGAACAAAGAGATGGCCACCAAGGTCTTTGAATCGCTGGCATCCGGCATCCGGCTCGATGTATGGCGGCTGCTGGTGAAGGCCGGGCTGGAGGGGCGGGTCGCCGGTGAACTGGCCAGCGAGCTCGATATTGCCCCCAATACCCTTTCGTTTCACCTTAAGGCGATGCTCAACACCGGTCTGCTGTCGGTGGAGCAGGAGGGGCGCTTTCTACGCTACCGCGCCAATATTCCCCTGATGCTGGATGTGATCGCCTACCTCACCGAGGAGTGCTGTGCCGGTCATCCCGAGGCGTGCGGCGTGATACGTGCCGAGTCAGCCTGCTCCCCCCATGTTCTGCCTGCGCAGCCCTGCTGCAACAAGGAGTAATGCCATGTCCTCCATTCAGATTTTTGATCCCGCCCTCTGCTGCTCCAGCGGTGTCTGCGGTACCGAGGTTGATCAGGCACTGGTCACCTTCGCAGCCGACCTTGCCTGGGCCAAGGCGCAGGGGGTAGCCATCGAGCGTTTCAATCTGGCCCAGCAGCCGATGCAGTTTGCCGAGACACCTGCGGTCAGCGCTTTTCTGACCCACGCCGGGGAGGAGGGGTTGCCACTGGTGCTGGTGGAAGGGCAGGTGGTGTTGACCGGCCGTTACCCGAACCGCAGCGAGCTGGCCCGTTATGCCGGGCTGCCTGCGCCGCAAGTGGCCATCAAGGGGATCGTCAAGGGTGGCTGCTGCTCCGGCAGCGGTTGCTGCTGAGTCGCGACGCACCATTCGGGAGAGGCTATGTACCATTTTCTGACCAATCCACCGCCGTTTCTCTTTTTCACCGGCAAGGGCGGGGTGGGCAAGACCTCGCTGGCTTGCGCCAGTGCGGTGGCGCTGTGTGATATTGGCAAGCGGGTGCTGCTGGTGAGCACAGACCCTGCCTCCAACGTGGGGCAGGTGTTTGCCACCGAGATCGGCAATCGCGTCACCGCCATCGCCGCTGTGCCCGGTTTGTCGGCGCTGGAGATAGATCCCCCCGCGGCGGCCAAAGCTTATCGGGAGCGGATCGTCGGGCCGGTGCGCGGCAAGTTGCCCGAGAGCGTGGTGCGCAGCATCGAGGAGCAGCTCTCCGGCGCCTGCACCACCGAGATCGCCGCCTTTGACGAATTCACTGCGCTGCTGACCGACCAAACGCTGCTGGCCGAGTATGACCATATCGTCTTTGATACGGCCCCAACCGGCCACACCATCCGGCTGCTGCAACTGCCGGGCGCCTGGAGCGAATTTCTGGAGCAGGGCAAGGGGGATGCCTCCTGCCTTGGCCCGCTGGCGGGGCTGGAGAAGCAGCGCAGCCAGTATGGCGAGGCGGTCGCCGCCTTGGCTGATGCTGCCAGCACCCGCTTGGTGCTGGTGGCGCGCGCCCAGCAATCCACTCTGCGGGAAGTGGCTCGCACCCACGAAGAGCTGGCCGCCATCGGCTTGCTGAATCAGCAGTTGGTGATCAATGGCCTCTTCCCCGAAGGCGCTATTGCCGGAGATCCGCTGGCAATGGCGCTCTGGCAGCGCGAGCAACAGGCTCTCGCCCAGATGCCACAGGGGATAAAGGGGCTGGCGCAGGATCATATCCCGCTGCTGGCCACCAATCTGGTGGGGGTCGACAGTTTGCGCCAGCTGCTGCAATCAGAGGGAACAGCTGCTCAATCCTCGACAGTACAGTCCACTGTCAAGCAAGCCCAGCCCGAGTTGAGTTCGCTGGTGGACGAGCTGGCCGCCGACGGTCACGGCCTTATCATGCTGATGGGCAAGGGCGGGGTGGGCAAAACTACGCTGGCGGCCGCCGTGGCTGTGGAGCTGGCGAGCCGCGGTTTGCCGGTGCACCTCACCACCTCGGATCCCGCTGCGCACCTGAGCGAGACCTTGGCAGCTAGTTTGCCCCATCTAGAGGTGAGTCGCATCGACCCCCACGCCGAGACCGAGCGTTACCGCGCCCAGGTGCTGGCCACCAAGGGAGCAGCCCTGGACGAGCAGGGGCGGGCACTGCTGGAGGAGGACTTGCGCTCCCCCTGTACCGAGGAGATCGCCGTGTTTCAGGCCTTCTCGCGCATTATTCGCGAGGCGGGCAAGCGCTTCGTGGTAATGGATACCGCCCCCACCGGCCACACCCTGCTGCTGCTCGACGCCACCGGCGCCTACCACAGGGAGATCGCTCGCCAGATGGGAAACAAGGGGCTGCACTTCACCACCCCCATGATGCAGTTGCAGGACCCCAAACAGACCAAGGTGCTGATTGTGACGTTGCCCGAGCCGACGCCAGTGCAGGAGGCTGTCAATCTGCAATCCGATCTGCGCCGGGCCGGTATAGAGCCCTGGGGCTGGCTCATCAACCACAGCTTGCAGCAAGCCGCGGTCAGCTCACCGCTGCTGCAACTGCGGGCCGAGCGCCAGTTGCCCCATATCGAAGCGGTCGAGCAGCAACACGCCAGCCGCTACGCCGTGGTGCCGCTGCTCGCTGAAGAGCCGGTGGGGCCCGATGCCCTGCGCCGTCTCTGCCAGCACCATTGAGTCGCCGCCCCGGCCTGCTGCCGGGGCGGCTTGAATATGCCGTTACTTGTTATAAACCCGTGTTTTGAACCAATAGAAGATGCGAAATTGCGCCGCATCGGGAGCTGTGATGTCTGCAACATGTGATGCCAAGGCCGTGCCTGCCATCGGCTTTTTTGAACGTTATCTGACCGCCTGGGTCGCCCTCTGCATTCTGGTGGGTATTGGGCTTGGGCAGGGGTTGCCGGATCTCTTCAAGGCGATCGGTGCCATGGAGGTGGCCAAGGTCAACCTGCCGGTGGGGCTGCTGATCTGGGTGATGATCATCCCCATGCTGCTCAAGATCGACTTTGGCGCCCTGCATCAGGTGAAGGGCCACATAAAGGGTATTGGGGTCACCCTCTTTATCAACTGGCTGGTCAAGCCCTTCTCCATGGCCTTCCTCGGTTGGCTCTTTATCCGCGTGCTGTTTGCCGACTGGCTGCCGGCGGATCAACTCGACAGTTACGTAGCGGGCCTGATCCTGCTGGCGGCGGCCCCCTGCACCGCCATGGTGTTTGTCTGGAGTCGCCTTACCAACGGCGATCCCTACTTCACTCTGTCGCAGGTGGCGGTGAACGACCTCATCATGGTGTTTGCCTTCGCGCCGCTGGTGGCGCTGCTGCTCGGGGTCTCCAGCATCATAGTGCCGTGGGATACCCTGCTCACCTCTGTGGTGCTCTATATCGTCATCCCGGTCATCATCGCCCAACTGCTGCGCAAGGCTTTGCTGAAAAAGGGAGAGGCCCATTTTGACGGCGTCATGACTCGCATCCAGCCCTGGTCGGTGGCGGCCCTGCTGCTCACTCTGGTGCTGCTGTTTGCATTTCAGGGCAACGCCATCATCGAGCAGCCGCTGGTTATCGCTTTGTTGGCGGTGCCCATCCTGATCCAGGTGCTGTTCAACTCGGGATTGGCTTACTGGCTCAACCGCAAGGTGGGGGAGAAGCACTCAGTTGCCTGTCCTTCCGCCCTGATCGGTGCCTCCAACTTCTTCGAGCTGGCGGTAGCTGCCGCCATCAGCCTGTTCGGCTTTCACTCCGGCGCGGCGCTCGCCACAGTGGTCGGGGTACTGATCGAGGTGCCGGTCATGCTGCTGGTGGTGCGGGTGGTTAACGCCAGCAAACCTTGGTACGAAGCAGGGCTAAGCCGTTAACTGATGGCTGCGAACTGATGCTATCCATTTTCTATTCACTTGATTAATGAGAGACACGCAAATGAGTGCAATCACCATCTATCACAACCCGGAATGTGGTACCTCCCGCAACACCCTGGAGCTGATCCGCAACAGCGGCGTGGAACCCACTGTCATCCACTATCTGGAGACGCCTCCCTCCCGTGACCAGCTGGTGGCGCTGATCGCCGCCATGGCCATGCCGGTGCGGGATCTGCTGCGCAAGAACGTGCCACCCTACGAGGCGCTCGGGCTGGCGGAAGATCGTTTCAGCGATGATGAACTGATCGATGCCATGCTGGCTCACCCCATCCTCATCAACCGTCCCATCGTGGTCACGCCGCTTGGCACCAAACTGTGCCGTCCGTCGGAAGTGGTGCTCGATATTCTGCCCGATCAGCAAAAAGGGGCCTTCGCCAAGGAGGATGGCGAGCAGGTGGTGGATGCGAGCGGCAAGCGCCTCAAGTAATCATCTGAACGCTCAAGTACGGATTGAAACAGGGCCAGCTTCACGCTGGCCCTGTTTCGTTGTGTGAACAAGTTGAAAAAGTTATTCCGGCCAATCGTTTTACCGCTTTTTCTGTGACGATGATCACTGTACCATCGCCGCCCGACCTGCCACCCGGCCGCATCTCCCCCTGCGACGGCGCTGGCGTCACCCGATACATGCTGTCACCCGGAACGTGAATGACCCCAGGATGGGACCCGCCACTAACCTGTAGGTTTGTGGTCTGCGTGTCGCGTGGGTCGGCATTTCTCTCGCCGGATCGCCCGCGACGCCTGTCTGCAGACTTGCCATATGAAACTCCTCTCTTCATAGGTGCAAGATGACACTGTTATTGAGTCTGGTCGGTATGCTGGCCCTGATGTTTATCGCCTGGCTGGCGAGTGAAAACCGCCGAGCCATCCGCTGGCGAACCGTGCTGGGTGCACTCGCCCTGCAAACCGGTTTTGCTGCCCTGGTGCTCTATTTCCCCCCCGGACAAATCATGCTCGGTGCCATGAGCAATGGCGTCTCCGCCCTGCTCGGCTTCGCCGACAGCGGCATCCGTTTCGTGTTTGGCGGTCTCGCCAGCAACGGCTTTATCTTCGCCGTGCGGGTGCTGCCGCTGGTGATCTTTATCAGCGCGCTGATCGCTGTGCTCTACCACTTCGGCATCATGCAGTGGGTGATCCGGGTATTGGGCGGCGCCATCCATCGCCTGCTCGGCACCAGCCGCGCCGAATCTCTGGTGGCCACCGGCAATATATTCCTGTCGCAAGGGGAGTCGCCGCTGCTTATTCGTCCCTTCCTTGCCGGTATGACCCGTTCCGAGCTCTTTGCGGTGATGACCTGCGGCATGGCCTCGGTAGCGGGCTCGGTGCTGGGCGGTTACGCCGGTCTGGGGGTGGATCTTAAATACCTCATTGCCGCCTCCTTTATGGCGGCGCCGGGTGGCCTGCTGATGGCCAAACTGCTGGTGCCGGAGCAGCAGCAGGTGAGCGATCAGACCGAGATCACCCTCGACAAGAGCGACTACAGCAACGCCATCGATGCGCTGGCGGGCGGCGCCATGGGGGGCATGAAAATCGCTGTGGCCATCGGCACCATCCTGCTCGCCTTTGTCAGCGTCATCACCATGATCAACGCAGGTCTCACCACGGTCGGCGAGTGGTTCGGCTGGGCCGATCTCTCCTTGCAGCAGCTGCTTGGCTATCTGTTTGCCCCGGTGGCCTGGCTGATTGGCGTGCCCGCCAGCGAGATGATGGCGGCAGGCTCCCTGATTGGCCAGAAGGTGATCATGAACGAGTTCGTCGCCTACCTGGACTTTGCCAATATCAAGGCGGATCTGAGCGCCCACACCCAGATCATCATCACCTTCGCCCTCTGTGGTTTTGCCAACCTGGGCTCCATTGCGGTGCAGCTAGGCTCCATCGGCACCATGGCGCCGGAGCGCCGCCACGACGTGGCGAGCCTCGGCTTCAAGGCGGTGCTGGCGGCGACCCTGGCCAACCTGATGAGCGCCACCTTGGCCGGGATCTTTGTTTCCCTCTGATGAGATAAAACGAGGCTGCGCCAGTAAAAAAAGCGCCCGCTCCATCTGGGGCTGGCGCTTTGCTTCATGGGCAGAGTGCTAGCGAGCGTTTGCTTCCCCCAGACGTGGGTTGAGGGAGAGAATGCGGGTCTTGCTGACCCGGTGGCGATAGATCTCCCGCAGATAGAGCAGCGCCTTTTTCACCGATTCGCGGCTGAGGCGAATATCGTTGATGGAGACGAACTTCTCTTTCTCGCGGATAAGCTCCCGATATTTCTTCTCATACATGGGCTTGATGGCGTACCAGTTGGTATCGAGGATCTTGGCCGGATTCTCGAACTCGTTGAGCATGCTGTCGAGCAGCGCATCGTTCCACTCCTCATTGCAGATCATCTCGATCACCGCCTTGTCCAGATGCTCATCGAAGCGATAGTGATCCTTGGCAAAGCAGCGCTTGATAAAGGCCACGATCAGGGTCAGGAAGTCATCGCTCAGGCAGGGGCTCTTGACGATCAGGGTGGTGAGGGAGATGTTGGCCGACGCCCCGATGACCAGCGCATAGCGCTTCAGGGTGGTATTGGGGAAGAGCCCGTTGAGGTGAGACTTGAGCCGGTTGAGATCCATATAGGAGAGCTTGTACTCCTTGGGCAGGGAGATGATCGACACCACAGAGGAGCAGTTCTTGAAGAAGTGCAGCTCGTTGAGGTGGGCCGGGTCATGGCCACTTTTCACATAGTCGTCCAGATACTCCCGATAGTTGCCCGCCTCGATGGGCAGCAGACTGATCCCCTCGATGGCCTGGGTCATCTTGTTGAAGTGGGGCAGCTCGATGGAACGGGTGAAGAGATCGTCCACATTGAGCCCGTCCTCCTTGTCAAACAGGCCGCCGGGGGGCGAGATAGACTCGGCATATGCCACCGCCACCGGCCCCGCCAGACTCATAAAGAGGTCGTTGGCATCGAGCCGAATGGTCTCGCTGATGTCGATGCCCGCTCGGCGAAAGTAGTTCTCGTCGTAGTCGGTGGTGACGGCCTGGGCGGTAAGAATGTTGAAGATCTGCTGGGAGATGTACTGGTTGGCGTACTTCTCCATGGTGTTGACATCAACATGCTGGATCTCGCCATCGTCGCTCTCTTCGGCGTAGCGCATGATGTCGTTGGAGATCAGCATCATGGCATTCCAGGGTCTGATCCGCTTGAGCATGCTGGCATCGCACGCCTGCTCGTTGTCGAAGTGATAGGAGAAGTCCCACTCCTCGGCCAGGTACTTGCACAGCAGGCGCCCCGCGTTGATGTGCAGCGCTTCCGAGATCTCGATACCCCGATCACAGATATTGGGCAGGATGCAGATGCCGCTGGTGAAGATGGGATCGAACATGAAGTGCTCCCCGAGGGAGAGGTGCTCCTCCTCTTCTGACGGGGGCGAAAAGGTCTTGCTCATGTAGGAGTACTGCTGGGCCAGCCCGAACTCGGAGGCCATGCCGGAGCCGGTGCCGCCCCCGGCACTGAAGATGTAGAAATAGAGGCGGGACTGGTTGGCCTTGATGCCGCAGGAGTCCACCAGATAGGTATGAATGGCCTGCCACTCGGAGTTGGCGAAGTAGTGGGGGCTCTTGTTGAGGATGATCTTGGCCAGATACTGGCCAAGGATGGGGGCGTTACCCGCGCCTCCCGCGTGGATCTCCGACAAGTCCATCACCCGCATCTTGGCGTAATCACGCAAGGAGCCACCTTCGCCGCTGCGATTGGAGTGACGGATGCGGCCATCGATGTCCTTGTCCAGATCCCCCAGCATCACCATGGGCTCGATCAGAAAGACCGGCCGGGCCCCGTTGTTTGGCAGTCGCAGGTTGCGCCGGATCCAGCTCACCGGGCCAAACTCCTTCTCCTGCTTGCGTTGCTCTTCACTGTTGAACTCATTGAGATAAAAGCTGCGGGCGTTGTAGACCAGCGAGGCCACATCCTGCGCGATGTTGGAGCCGCAGCGCCCCAGCCCCACCAGACAGACGGACGGAAAGTTGTGGGGCACGGTGGCGCCCGTTTCGCTCTCTCCGATGGCGGCCGGAAACACCGCGTGGCGCAGCTGTTCCAGATTGGCAAGAATGCGGGCCAGATCCCCTTCGGTGTAGTAGAGGTAACGGTTGCCTGCGTCCTGCTCATCATCCGTGTTGATAGGTAGCAGATCGATATGCTCGGTCATGAAAAAAGATCCCTCTTGGCGGCGAATGTATATAATTCAGCAGCTTTGGACTGCCCGGTAACTCTAGATGATAAAAAGCGGGGGCGCGGTGAGAGGAGGGCGAGAGTTGTGACTGTGTGATCATGGGCACAGCAACACGCCTGAAATCTGCCGGTACTCCTCACCGGACGGATGGGGAAACGGCGCCCCATTCTCCTGAAAAGGGGGGCGACCACACTCAACAACGTGTTGGCCGCGTGCCGGATCATCCCGCTCTGAGCGGTCTGTTTCCCTTGCGCTGGCGTGGTGGAACAAACAAGGAAAAGAATTTTTAGATTGGTTTTAGTACTTCCAATCGATTATTTGATTGGGCAGTAACGGCATTAGCGGTGTCAGATTAGGGGAGCAGGTTGGCCAACGCGCCGTCAGCCAGTCTTTACGCGGTCACACAAGGAGACACTCTGATGGAAACACTTGACCAGAAAATCGACACCATGCGAGAAGCATTTATGCAGCAGGAGCGCAAACAGGCCCACGACAAGTGGCAAGCCAGGGTCGAAGAGCTGCTACAGATACGGGGTGAGGAGAGACAACCGGAGGAGCAGGAAGAGTAGTGCTCGTTCCCGGGCGAAAGTTGAGGTAGCGAACCCTTTGTATCGGCTACCCGTTATCTACCACCGATAAAAAAACCACCGACCTTTTGCAGGTCGGTGGTTTTTTTTATGGATTGCTGCCGATTGGCTGGCCTGACTTCCGGGCCGAGCAATGGGGTCACATCCAGGGGCGTAGGGGCGCGACTACTTCGAATGGGTGACGGGCTCTTCGGAGAGCAACTCGTTGACGAGTCCTGTGGCTAAATGAATATTCGACTCCATCTTGTCGCCATCCACCGCATTCTCTTTCCACGATTCGGGGGCTTCGGGGTGTGGCCCGGAAACGGCCACCTTGCCTTTCCCGTATGAGCTGATCAGCGCGGCAATATGATGGTTTTGAAAATGGGCGATGACCTTGACCTGCTCGGGGCTTGGCACCGGCGTAAATTGCGGGCCGGCCTGGTAATACATCTGGCGCTCTTCACCAAGCCAGCTGATCGGGAAGATCCTGGCGCTAAAGTCGCCGTCATAATCATCGGATGTCGCAGGAACAAGGCCCAGCGCCGGCACAAAGCCTTCATCCTCAGACCAGCCGATAGATGCCACAAAGGCACCCCCACAGATCCCGAGGTAGCGGCCACCGCTTAGCAAATAGGTTTTTAATGCCGAGCGCGCGTCTGCGGTGAAGGCATTGAGGAGCGGCTCCACATCGTCCTCAGTGCCGCCAACGATAAATACCCTGGCATTATTGAGCTCTGCAGGCAGCGCCTCGAGATTGGAGAGATACCTGACCGGCAAGCCCACCTGCCTGACCACATCCGCAATCGCCTTCGTGCTATCCCCATCAGAAACCGGCCCGTTATAGATCAGCGCGTACGGCTCTTGCTGCGGCTGCGCAGAGGCGGCCTCTGCCATGCACCCTGTCATTAACCAAAGGCTGATAACGCTCGCAATCCGCACGACGCTTTTTGGTACATTCATCGCTGCCACTATCCCTGTGATGTGAATCGAAGAGACTACTTATCACGATCCCGTTCTGCATGTCAGCCGCTGTTAAATGAACATTTCAAGTTAACGCGCCAACGCTGATTGGCGCTGCGTTTATCTAACAGCGAACCAATACAGTGGGCGCACTTCACCTTCACTTCACCGAGCGGGGGTAGGGTAGGCTCACGTTTTCAGTTGGAGCTTCACCGTATGCCCACCATAGTCACCCACGCTGCCGTGCCTCTCTGCCTTGGACTGGGGCTTGGGAGCCGGATTATCCCGCCGCGCCTGCTGCTGGCTGGGGTTGCCATCGCCATGCTGCCCGATGCCGATGTGCTTGCCTTCAAACTGGGGGTCGCCTACGGCCATGTCTTTGGCCACCGCGGCTTTACCCACTCCCTGTTGTTCGCCTTTGCCCTGCCCACCCTGGCCATGCTGTTTCACCGCCAATTTCGGGCCAGCGCCGCCACCGTCTGGTCGTTTCTGCTGGTCTCTCTGCTCTCCCATAGCCTGCTCGATTCCCTCACCACCGGCGGTAAAGGGGTTGGCTGGCTCTGGCCGTGGCGTGACGAGCGTTTCTTTGCCCCCTGGCAGGTGATCCGGGTTGCCCCCTTCAAGCTGGAGGCCTATCTCACTGCCCGGGGTGAAGCGGTGATCTTCTCCGAGCTCTACTGGGTCTGGCTGCCGGGGGTTGCATTGATGTTGGTGTTGATGGGGTGGCGGGTGTGGGGAAGAGGGCTGTAGTGGTTGGATCGGAATTGGTTGTTGGATATATCTTGGCTGAGCAAAGAAATCAAAACTTGGACACCCATCTATTCTGCTCTGGCTATGCAACATTTTACCCAGAAAAATGGGTGTCCTGATTATTTGGCAAGGAGCGTTTGCCGCACAAAGCCGAGAAAATCTATACAGACTAGGATCTTGGAAGGTTTGTTAAAGGGAATCAACGCTTAAGATCCTTTACATGATGCATTACTATACTACCTTACTTAAGGTTCTCGGTTCAGAGACTATTTTATTTTCTGTTTTTCCATTAAAGGTTGCCATGCCAACCATTGTCTTTACGTCATTATGAATAATGAATACATAGGTTCCAGTATCAAATCCAATACCCTGTGCATCCTCAAAAATTAAAGTTACCTGATTGCCATTAACAAATCCATTGTAATTAAAAGTTCTTTCAGATTTTTTTCCATCTCTTGTTTTTGTTCGGGTACTTATACCTTTTATTATACGGCCTTGTTGGTTTAGCTTGATTCTTCCTACGTTGACACTATTTCCATTTCGTGTCTCTATTATATCCCATGCTCCATCAACGCGAATTCCATTATACAAGCACCGATCTTTGATATTTGGCCAAATCCACTTTGCTATGATTGTGACAAATACTGTGGCTGCGATACTAGCGAATACACCAATTAAAAAATCATTCATTTGCAAACTACCACCTTAACATAAAATAAAATTTCTTGCATTATTTATACGACAATTAAAAGTAGCTGGTTCTACTGAAAATAAATTTCAACTACTTGCTCTGTTTATGTTTATCGTAGTGCTTTAGTATTGACAATGTATCCTGCGTCCTCTAACTCCTTAAATAACGCCATTTTCCATGCGCCACTATTATCAATTAAGGTGTAGACAATGCCACTAATATCATTGGGAGTCTCAATTTTACCCTTTACCAATGCCGCAACACGACTACGCCCTAGGCGTCCGATAAAGTAACCATGCTCAAAAACTACATTTTGCCTCGCGCGTTCAGCTAGTTCCAGCGTTTCGGATTTTTTTGCACCTACATCACATGGGGTATACAAAATAATCGCAAATCCGACATCACCAAACGACTCAATTTTTTCAATGATCGTCCTACTTCCACTGGGCTGTTCATGAAGAATTATTGCCTCAAGACCTGCTTTTTCGATGAATCGAGCAGTTTCTATTTTTGCTTGCTCATCGTGACCATGTACGATAAATATTTTATTAGATTGAGCTACATTATTAATTTTATCTTCTTCATTATGGGATGGTTTATTGATGATCGAGTCATAGGTGGCGCTCATAAAGGATAGATATTCGCGTATAGAAGGGTTGCCTCTTGTTCCTCCTGTTAGAGCATTAAGTTGATATAGGCTAAAAACTACTTTTTTAAATGTATACTGTTTAGTAAGTTCAATATTTTCCTTCAGGAAGGGATGAAGATCATTATTCTCGATACATATATCTGCCGCAGCCCTAATTTTATCAAAAACCCCATTTGTGTCGGTGCCGTCTTCAAAACTGTCAAGAGCACTTAATGCACTCTGTACCATATTCTGCAGTGTTTTTATATCCATATGTCCTCTCTGATAGGATCGTGTCAGAAATTTAGCTAATATATTTATAGCTTGTTTGAACTTAATTAATGCAAGAATAATGAAATGGAAACTGAAATTAACTCGATATCCTATTGTTTGTTTTTAATGTATTTATTTCATAATACAGAATAAATAAGTCTAAATGCCAAACGAAGATGGTATCTATTGAAGTTATTTTCATCATATTAAGATACAGACCAGTCTCCATTCAGCGAGATATTAAGGATTATTTATACGATCTCTCATTGAGGAGCCGTTTTCGTTTGGACATTCTAATCGAGTAGGGGGATAAATGAGAAGAGGGCTTTGGAAAAAAAACGGAGTCGCTCAAAACACAGCCATTAGTGATATTCGATGTGAGTCACATCGGTGGTAATTAATTTCCCGCATCCTCTCCCTTGGGAGAGGGTGCGGTTAGCGGGTACAAACGAGCAACATAAAAGGGAGCCGGTCAGGCTCCCTTTTACATGGTTATGCGAACTGGCAACTCAGGGCCACAGACAGCCTACCCCATACCCGACCTTATCGATTGGTTGCAGCCTTCATCCCTTCCACAAACTCTTTCAGACGAGTGAGCATATGTTCCGGGTTATGGTGGTGGGTCTCGATGATCTTCACCACGGCGGAGCCGGAGATGGCACCGGCGGCGCCAGCTGCAATCGCTTCACGCACCTGAGCCGGTTCGCTGATGCCAAAGCCGAGCAGGGCGGGGGGGGCGTTGAACTCGCGCAGGGTATTGATTAGCCCCTCCACCGGCATGCCGGCCTTGGTCTCGGCACCGGTGACACCGGCGCGGCTCACCAGATAGGTGTAACCATTGCCCAGCTCCGCCACCTGTTCCAGGGTCTCGGCGTCGCCATTGGGCGGGGCGATAAAGATGCTGTCGATGCCGAACTTGTCGGCGGCCGCCTTGTAGGGGGCGCACATCTGCACCGGCACGTCGGCGACCAGCACCGAATCCACGCCCGCCTGCTGGCACTTCTCGTAGAAGCCGTCAATTTTGCGCACATAGACCAGGTTGGCGTAGACCAAGAGGCCAATGGGCAGCTGCGGGTACTTGGCGCGGATGCGGCCGAGCAGCTCGAAACAGTCGTCCGGGGTGGTGTGGCTGGCAAACGCGCGCAGGGCGGCGCCCTGAATGGTGGGGCCATCCGCCACCGGATCGGAGAAGGGAATGCCGAGCTCGAGGGCATCGGCGCCCCCTTCTACCAGCGCATCGACGATGGCTAGCGACAATTCGGGGGTGGGGTCACCCAGCATCACGAACGGCACAAAGGCGCCCTGATTGGCTTCATCCAGACGGGAGAAGAGTTGTGCGTAACGGTTCATGACAAGGTTCCTTCTTTCTCAAAAATGTCAGCAACGGTGAAGATATCTTTGTCGCCACGGCCGGAGAGGTTGACGATGAGCACCTGCTCTTTTTCCGGTTCACTGCGGGCCATCTTGAGGGCGTGGGCCAGTGCGTGGGAGGACTCCAGCGCTGGTATGATACCTTCGGATTTGGCCAGCTCCTGGAAGGCGTCCAGCGCCTCCTTGTCGGTCACCGAGGGGTACTCGGCGCGGCCGATGGCGGCCAGGTGGGCGTGTTGCGGGCCGACGGAGGGGAAGTCGAGCCCCGCCGAGACGGAGTAGGACTCCTGAATTTGGCCCTGATTGTCCTGCATCAGGTAGGAGTGCATGCCAAAGAAGACCCCCTTGCTGCCGTGACCGAGCGGCGCACCGTGCTCGCCGCTCTCGATGCCGTGACCACCCGGCTCGACGCCGATCAGGCGCACCGACGGCTCATCGATAAAGTCGGCAAACATGCCGATGGCGTTGGAACCGCCGCCGACGCAGGCGATCACCGCATCGGGCAGTCGCTCTTCCTTCTCGAAGCACTGGGCCTTGGCCTCTTCGCCGATCATCTTCTGGAACTCCCGCACGATAGTGGGGAAGGGGTGTGGGCCCGCGGCGGTGCCGAGCAGGTAGTGGGCCGACTCGTAGTTGGCGGCCCAGTCGCGCAGCGCCTCGTTACAGGCATCTTTCAGGGTGGACGAGCCTGAGTGCACCGGAATGACGGTGGCGCCCATCAGCTTCATGCGAAATACGTTGGGCTTCTGGCGCTCGCAATCCTTGGCACCCATATAGACCCGGCACTTGAGGCCGAGCAGGGCGCAGGCCAGGGCAGTGGCGACGCCGTGCTGACCTGCGCCGGTCTCGGCGATGATCTCGTTCTTGCCCATCCGCTTGGCCAGCAGCGCCTGACCCAGCACCTGGTTGGTCTTGTGGGCGCCGCCGTGCAGCAGATCTTCACGCTTCAGATAGAGGCGGGTCTTGGTGCCCTTGGTCAGATTACGGGTCAGGGTGAGCGGAGTCGGGCGACCGGCATACTCGGTCAGCAGGGACTGAAACTCGGCGATAAAGGCCGGATCATCCTTGGCATCGACAAAGGCTTTCTCCAGCTGGAGCAGGGCCGGGATAAGGATTTGGGGTACATACATACCGCCAAATTCGCCGAAAAACGGGTTGAGCAGGGTCATGGCTTCTTCCTTGTATTAGCTAAATCGAAACATCAAAAAGGGTTGCGTTACAGGTTGCGCAGTGCGCCGAAGGCGGCTGCAATCTTGTGCGCATCCTTCTGGCCCGGGGCACTCTCCACCCCGGAGTTGAAATCAAGGCCGAGGCAGCCCACTTGCGCCGCCTGCAGGGCGTTGTCGGGATTAAGGCCGCCCGCCAGCATCAGCTTGGCTTTATCGAGATTTGCCAACAGGGCCCAGTCGAACGCCTGACCGGTGCCGCCGCTCTGGCTGCCGACTTTCGTATCCAGCAGCAGGCGATCGGCCGGGTAGTCGAGGGCGGGCAGCGGCTCGCCGCTTTCCTTGCCAAGAGAGATGCCGATTGCTTTCCAGATCTGGCAGCCAGCGGGCAGCAGGGGACGCAGGATCTCGATATAGGCGGCATCTTCATCCCCGTGCAGCTGCACCGCGGCGAGCCCCAGCGCATCCACTGTCTTGGCGATGGTGGCGGGCTGGGCGTTGCGAAATACCCCGACGTAAGAGAGCGGCGCACCCGCCATCACGGCGCGGGCGGCGGGGATGTCCACATAGCGCGGGCTTTTCGCCACAAAGATAAGACCCCCGAATACCGCGCCCGCCTGATGGGCAGCGGCGGCATCCTCGGCGCGGGTGAGGCCGCACACCTTGTTCTGGCCCAGTACCAGCTTGCGCACAGCCGCTTCCAGATCCGGCTCGGCCATCAATGACGAGCCCACCAGAAAGCCCTTGGCGTGGTGGCGCAGATCCGCCACCTGAGCGCGGTGGTTGATGCCGGATTCGCTGATCACCACCCGATCGCTCGGAATATCTTTAGCCAGCTGTTTGGTGCGGTTGAGATCCACGCTCAAGTCGCGCAGGTTCCGGTTATTGATGCCAATCACCGGCGCGCCCAACGCGATGGCCCGGGTCAGCTCTTCCTCGTTGCTTACCTCGGTGAGTACGCCAAGGCCCAGCTCCTTGGCGACCGCGAACAGGGCACGATAGCCCTCGTCGGTGAGCACGGAGAGCATCAGCAGGATGGCGTCCGCCTGATAGTGGCGGGCCAGATAGACCTGATAGGGGTCAATCATGAAATCCTTGCAGAGCACCGGCTGACTGACGCGGCTGCGCACCCGCGGCAAAAAGGCGAAATCCCCCTGAAAGAACTTCTCGTCGGTCAGCACCGAGATGGCGGTGGCGTATTTGCCATAGATGTCGGCGATAGCCTCCGGGCTGAAATCGTCGCGGATCAAGCCCTTGGACGGGGAGGCCTTCTTGCACTCCAGAATAAAGCGGGTGGAGCCCGCCTTGAGCGCGCCTACGAAGTCCCGATCGCTGGGGGTCAGCGCGCTCTGGAAGCTCTCCAACGGCTGGGCCAGCTTGCGGGCGGCGACCCACTGCTGTTTGGCCGCCACGATCTTGCCGAGAATGGTCTGGCTGATGGAGGCCATGTTCAGAAAAGCATGGGGGGCAATAAGGTCTGACATCTCGTTATCCTTGCGAAGCTGGCTCTTGCCCTGTGGGCGTTCTGAATGACTGCTGTGCAATGTGGTGGCTGACATCATGCCTCCTGATGGCCCGCTTCCTGATGGCTCAAAGTGGCGAGCCGAGCGGCGAGATCCGCTGCCTTGCCGCTGGCCAGCACCGCCAGCACCTCGGCCGCCGCGCTCTTGAGATCGGTCGCCTTGCCCGCCATCAGCAGCAGCGGTGCCACATTGGCGGCGATGGCGGCGTTGTGGGCCGGGGTGCCACGCCCTTCCAGGATGGCGGCGGTGATGGCGCGGTTCTCTTCAGGCTCACCACCCTGAATGGCGCTGACCGGATAGGTCTCGAGGCCAAAGTCAGCCGGGGTGAGCAGAAACTCGCGGATCTCGCCGTCACGGATCTGGGCCACCTGGGTCGGGCCGTGAATGGCAATCTCGTCGAGCCCGGCGCCGTGAACCACCATACCGGTTTTCAGCCCCAGTGCCAGCAGGGTTTCTGCGATGGGGCGCACCAGCTCGGGGGCATAGACTCCCATCAGCTGATAGGTGGGGCGCGCCGGGTTGATAAGCGGCCCCAGCACGTTGAACAGGGTGCGGGTCTTGAGGGCTTGGCGCACCGGCATGGCGTGGCGCACCCCGGCGTGGTACTGGGGGGCGAACAGGAAGCAGATGCCGAGCTCATCGAGGCAGCGGCGCGCCTGCGCCGGGCTCATGTCGAGCTTGATGCCCATCTTGTCGAGCAGATCGCTCGAACCCGACTTGCTCGAGACCGAGCGGTTGCCGTGCTTGGCCACTTTCAGGCCGCAGGCGGCGGCGACCAGCGCCGAGGTGGTGGAGACGTTGATGGTGTTGAGGCCATCGCCACCGGTGCCGACGATGTCGCAGAACTCATAGTCCGGACGCGGGAAGTCGCGCGCTTCTGCCAAGAGGGCCTCGGCGGCGCCGGCGATCTCCTCCGGGGTCTCCCCCTTGATCTTGAGGGCGGTCAAGAGACTGGCGAGCACGATGGGATCCACTTCGCCACGTACCACCTGGCCGAAGGCGTCGCGGGTACTTTCACGGCTCAGAGACTGACCCTGATAGAGGGTGTTGAGATGATGATGCATGTTGGTCTCCTTACCTTACCGCACGCTGCTTTCTGGACGGGTGATATGGGCGAGCGCCTGGGTCAGCAGACGGGCCCCTTCCGAGGTCATGATGGATTCGGGATGGAACTGGAAGCCCAGCACCCGCTCATCCTGCTGCTCGATGGCCATGGGCATGCCCTGATAGTGGGCAATCACCGTCAGCTCTTCCGGTACATAGGTAGCGACCAGCGAGTGGTAGCGGGCCACCGGCAGCGGGCTTGGCAGACCGGCGAAGGCGCCGTGGCCGTTGTGCTCAATCAGGGAGCGCTTGCCGTGGACGATCTCGCCTGCCGCGCCGACGGTGCCACCGTAGGCTTCGCACAGGGCCTGATGACCGAGGCAGATGCCGAGGATGGGCACCTGACCACGGGCCAGTTTGATCAGATCAATCAGGCAACCCGCTTCATGGGGGGCGCCCGGGCCCGGTGAGAGCACCAGCACGGCATCCCCTTCGCAGGCAGCGATCTCGCTCATGATGCGGCTCGCCGGCAGGCTGTTGCGGTAGATCCGCACCGGATAGCCGAGGGAGCGGAACTGGTCGACGAGGTTGTAGGTAAAGGAGTCGAAGTTGTCGAGCAGGAAGATGTTAGTCATGGCTCACGTCCTTATGTTGCTCCTGCTGGGCGCTCAGGGCTTGCAGGGAGGTGCCATGGCTGGCGGCGATGGCGGCCAGCACGGCGGCCGCCTTGGCGCGGGTTTCGTCCGCTTCGGCTTGCGGCTTGGAGTCATAGACCACCCCGGCACCGGCCTGTACGTGGGCCACGCCATCTTTGACAAAGGCGGAGCGGATGACGATGCAGGTATCCATCTCGCCGGCACCGTTGATGTAGCCGACCGCGCCGCCGTAGCTACCACGGCGCTTGCCTTCCACCATGCGAATAAGTTCGCTGGCGCGGATTTTGGGGGCGCCGGTCAGGGTGCCCATGTTCATGCAGGCCTGATAGGCGTGCAGGGCGTCAAGGTCGGAACGCAGGGTGCCGACCACCTTGGAGACCAGATGCATCACGTGGCTGTAGCGATCCACTTTCAGCAGCTCCTTGACGTAGCGGGTACCGGGTTCGGAGATGCGGGCGATGTCGTTGCGGCCCAGATCCACCAGCATCAGGTGTTCGGCCACCTCTTTCTCGTCCTGACGCAGTTCCAGCTCGATGCGGCCGTCGAGATCCCGATTGATGCTGCCATCGGGGTTGAAGCCGCGGCGGCGGGTACCGGCGATGGGGTACATCTCCACGTCGCGGCTGGTGGCGCAGAATTTCACCGCGCTCTCGGGGGAGGCGCCAAACAGGGTGAAGCCCTCATCCTGCACGTAGAACATGTAGGGGCTGGGGTTGGTCTGCTTGAGGCGGCGATAGGCGGCGATGGGGCTGGGGCAGGGCAGGGAGAAGCAGCGGGACGGCACCACCTGGAAGATGTCGCCACGGCGGATAAAGCCCTTGAGCTTCTCTACTTCGGCGCAGAACTGCTTGTCGCTCTTGTCCACGCTGATGCCGCCACTCAGGGCCGGGGTTACCGGCTCCTGTTGCGGCGCCTGCTGGCAGGCTTGCTTGAACCGGGCGAGACGCTCGCTCAGGCGGTGGTATCTGTCCTCCACCCGGCTCTCGTCGCTGTCGCCGCCAAAGATACAGGCAATCAGTTGGGTGGTGCGCGCGATATGGTCGATGGTGATCAGGGTTTCGGCCACGTAGAAGCAGTAGTCGGGGCAGTCGTTGCTCCCCTCCGGTACCTCGGGCAGATCTTCAAAAGAGGCGATGAGGTCGTAGGCAAAGCTGCCCGCCATAAACAGCGCCTCTTTGCCGAGCTGGCAATCGAGCTCCCGCTGCAGGGTGCGCAGCACGTCCAGCACGCTGATCCCCTTGAGGCGGCTATCTTCATCCTGCTCCCGATCGGAGGCCGGGAAGTCGAGCTGCAGCTCGCCGGCCACCAGGCTCTGGATAACGGCGGCGGGCAGGCGCTCGGTCAGCAGGCTCTGCAACTGGGCGCCGTTGTCATTGAGGCTGCGCACCCGCACGGTGCGGCCGCGGCACTCGATGCGCAGGCAGGCATCAACCAGCAGCAGGCTCTGTTTGCCCGCCTTGGAGTCGATCTCGACCGATTCCAGCAGCAGGGTGTTGGGGCGCTGCTGGCAAAACTCGCTGTAGAGCGCCAGCGGATCGGCCACATAGGGGGCGTTGAGTTTGAGGGTATCGAATTCACCCAGAGGAAGGCGGTGCGTGGCTGTCATAGTGCGTTCCCTTGCGTGTGATGCGTGTTACCGATGTTCATGACGTCTAATACCTTGAAAAAGTGCCTTGAAAATGAGGTGGGTTCTGGCGGTTTCAGCAGGGGCGCCATCGCCTGGTCATTACGCTTGTCTGAATTCTCGGTTTCATCACAGCTCCATTTGCCGGATAATAAAAAAGCCCGCTGGGGTCAGCGGGCTTTTTCTTTGGGTTCTTAATTTGCTGTCAGTTTACAGGTACAGCAACGACCACACGCCCGCATGTCAGGGAGTGTGCCACCACCAAATGGTCAGGATGGAAGTCGTTTGCATGATAAAGTCCTGTAAAAAGATGTTTGCAATGAAGTGCCTACAGAAAACGATAAAGCCGCGGCCAAGTCAAGTCGCTTTTTAGCCTTCTTTCACCGATTTTTCATGAATGGTGACCTGACCACGAGAGCGGAATAACCTGATGAGATTCGATCTTCACTGCCATACCACTGCTTCCGACGGGGTGCTGAGCCCGGACGAACTGGTGCGCCGCGCCGCCGAGAAACAGGTCGAGGTGTTAGCGGTTACTGACCACGATACCCTTGCCGGACTTGATGAGGTGCGTCGCACTATCGAAGCCGAGCAACTGCCGCTGCGACTGGTGAGCGGGGTCGAGATCTCCACCGGCTGGGAGCACCACGAGATCCATATCGTGGCGCTGGGGGTGGATGAAAAAAATCCGCAGCTGTTGGATTTTCTGGCCGGTCAGCTGGCCCGTCGCGAAGCGCGTGCGCTGGAAATCGGGCGTCGTCTGGAGAAGTGCCTCATCCCCGGCACCTATGAAGAGGCCAAGGCGCTCGCCGGTGACGCCGCCGTGACCCGCGCCCACTTTGCCCGAGTGCTGGTGGCGCGCGGGGTGGCCGACAACATGCAGAAGGTATTCAAAAAGTACCTGAGCCGTGGCAATAAAGGCTATGCCCCGGCCGAGTGGCCCGAGATGAGTGAAGCCATCGCTGCCATTCACGCCGCGGGTGGGCTGGCGGTGCTGGCCCACCCCAGCCGTTACGATCTCACCGCCAAGTGGATTAAGCGGCTGCTGGTGGCCTTCAAAGCGGCCGGTGGCGATGCCATGGAGGTCTCGTTGCCCCAGCAGAGCCCGCAGGAGCGGGCCAATCTGGGCCAGTGGGCCAAGGAGCACGACCTCTATATCTCGGTGGGATCGGATTTTCACTTCCCCTCCAACTGGACCGAGCTGGGCCGCCACCTCTGGCTGCCCAAAGAGGGGATGCCCGTATGGCTGGCCTATCCAAGTCACTTTGGGCTCACCACCGAGCAACACGCCGAGCTGCTGGCAAGCCGGTAACGGCGCCAGCGAAGCGGCCACAAACAGGTTAAGGTAGTGTCATGGGTCTTTGACCCGTGACCATACGAGCGGGCAGGTATTGCTGCCCCCATTGCGAGAACAAGCTATGAGTCAGCATTTTTACGTACATCCGGAAAACCCCCAGGCCCGTCTGATCGGTCAGGCGGTACAGATCATCCAGAACGGCGGCGTCATCGTCTATCCGACCGACTCCGGTTATGCGCTGGGTTGCCAGATGGGTGACAAGGGCGCGCTGGAGCGCATCTGCCGCATCCGTCGTCTCGACGCTAACCACGACTTCACCCTGGTGTGCCGCGATCTCTCCGAGATCTCCACCTACGCCAAGGTCGACAACAGCGCGTTTCGCCTGATTAAAAACAACACCCCGGGTGCCTACACCTTCGTCTTCAAGGCGACCAAAGAGGTGCCGCGCCGCCTGATGAACGAGAAGAAGAAGAGCATTGGCATCCGGGTGCCGGACAACAAGATTGCTCAGGCACTCTTGGAAGCCCTCGGCGAGCCGCTGCTCTCCACCACTCTGATCCTCCCGGACTCCGAGATGGCCGAGTTTGACCCGGAAGAGATCTTCGACAAGCTGGGCAAGCAGATCGATCTGGTGGTCAACGGCGGTTATCTGGGTGAGCAGCCCACCACTGTGGTCGATTTCTCTGACGACGAGCCGGTATTGCGTCGTCGCGGCGCCGGAGACCCGACTCCGTTTGAGTGATGTCGCTGAACCGGTGACAGTCCCTTCCGCCGAGACGGGGACTGGCGCCGCACTACCCATCGCGAAAGTCCTGGGGCAGCCCTATCACGAGCTGCCCCAGGACTTGTTCATCCCGCCCGATGCGCTGGAGGTGTTCCTCGATACCTTCGAGGGGCCGCTGGATCTGCTGCTCTATCTCATCAGGCGCCAGCAGCTCGATATCCTCAACCTGCCAATCCTTCAGATCACCGCCCAGTACATGGAGTACGTGGAGCTGATGCAGGGGCTCAACCTTGAGCTGGCGGCCGAATACCTGCTGATGGCGGCCTGGCTGGCGGAGATCAAATCCCGCCTGCTGCTGCCCAAGGCGCCGGAGCTGGAGGATGAAGATGAGGGAGAAGACCCGCGAGTGACCCTGATCCGCCGCCTGCAGGAGTACGAGCGCTACAAGGTAGGGGCGGAGAGGGTCAATGAGCTGCCACGGGTGGAGCGGGATATTTATATCGCCGCTGCCTTGCCCCCCGATTTTGGCGCCCTCAAGCCACTGGCGCCCGATGTTTCGCTGGTTGAGCTCGCCCTTTACATGCAAAGTGTGGTAAAACGCGCGACTCATTTCGAACATCACCAGATCCGCCGCGAACAGATCCCGACCCGGGTGCGCATGGCGGAGATCCTCGCCATGCTCACGCTGGGGCAGACCCTGCGCCTTGAGCAGGTGCTGCGTGCCGAAGAGGGGCGCATGGGGGTACTGGTGACGTTTCTGGCCCTGCTGGAGCTGTGCAAGGAGCAACTGGTCTGGATCCTGCAGGCAGAACCGCTCGGCCCAATCCATTTCGCATTGGCCGAGCAGAGCGAGGAGGGCAACCGTGGCGCTGCCCACTGAACGACTCAAGACCCTGATCGAAGCGGCGCTGTTCGTGGCCGGTCGTCCGCTCAATGTCAGCGAGCTGAAAAGCAGCGTGCTGGCGGATTATCCGGTGACCAGTCGCTATGTTCAGCTGCTGTTGGCCGAGATCAGGCAAGATTACAGCTCGCGGGGCGTCGAGCTCAAGGAGGTCGCTTCCGGCTGGCGCTTTCAGGCGCGTCAGGAGTATGCCGAGGAGCTCTCAAGGCTCTGGAGCGAGCGCGCGCCGCGCTATTCGCGCGCCGTGATGGAGACGCTGACCCTGATTGCCTATCGCCAACCCATCACTCGGGCCGAGATCGAAGCGATCCGCGGGGTGGCGGTGTCGAGCCAGATAGTGAATACCCTGAAAGAACGTGGCTGGGTGCGCAGCATAGGCCACAAAGAGGTGGCCGGTCGCCCCGAGCTGCTCGCCACCACCAGAGAGTTTCTGGATTACTTTAATCTGCAGAGTCTGGAGCAGCTCCCCGAGCTGGATCCTGAACTGCAACCCCTGTTGCCCTCTGCGGTGGACGGGGAGAGCGATGCCCGGTGAATGGCGCCCAAGCGTGCCGATGTCACCGAGATATACATTTTTCAACTGTGGCGAGTGCTCCAAACGGCGTTTGTTACAGTTAACCCCGTTGCCCCTTTCACCAGTGGGCAGCGATCAACAATCAGGTAACCCCGATGAGTGAAAAACTGCAAAAAGTGTTGGCCCGCGCGGGTCACGGCTCCCGTCGTGAGATGGAGGCCCTGATCACCGCAGGTCGGGTCAGTGTGGATGGCAAGGTCGCCACACTGGGGGATCGCGTCGAAGTGAACGCCGTGATCCGGGTGGATGGTCACCAGGTCAAGACCCGTGCCGCAGAGGAAGTGATCTGCCGCGTACTGGCTTATCACAAGCCGGAAGGGGAGATGTGTACCCGTCACGATCCGGAAGGTCGTCCCACCGTGTTTGATCGCCTGCCCAAGATGGAAGGTGCCCGCTGGATTGCGGTCGGGCGCCTCGACGTCAACACCTCCGGTCTGTTGCTGTTCACCACCGACGGTGAGCTGGCCAACCGTCTGATGCACCCGAGCCACGAAGTGGAGCGGGAATACGCGGTCCGTGTCTTTGGCGAGATCACCGAAGCCATGCTGCAGCGTCTGCGCAAGGGCGTGCAGCTGGAAGATGGCACCGCCAAGTTCAACAAGATCAAACCGGCTGGCGGTGAGGGTCTGAACCAGTGGTTCAACGTTACCTTGACCGAAGGACGCAACCGTGAAGTGCGCCGCCTGTGGGAATCCCAGGAAGTGCAGGTGAGCCGCCTGATGCGGATCCGCTACGGCGACGTCAAGCTGGACCGCGGTATCCCGCGCGGCGGCTGGCAAGAGCTGAAACTGCCGGAAGTGAACTACCTGCGCGGTCTGGTCAACCTGCCGCCGGAGACCGAATCCAAAGTCGATCTGCAGCAGGATGGCAAAACCAGCCGTCACAAGCAGGCCGCCCAGATCCGTCGCGCCGTGCAGCGTCACAAAGAGATGCAGGGCAAAGAGCCGCGCGCTCGCGCCACCACCGCCCGTCGCAAGCCGCAAGCCTCTACCCGCAACTCAGGGACCGGCAGCAAGTAAGCCGATAGCCTGTTGCGAACTGCGCGCCGTCAAATAGCGCACAGTCGGCCAAGCAAAGGCCCGCACCAACTGGTGCGGGCTTTTTTGTATCAGCGCCCCTTGGCTGGTAAAAGGGTGGCTGGTGAGAAATTGAGGGGGCATTTCTGTCGTCAGCTTGCCCGCTAAGACGTGGCCGAGGTTGCTCTGCTCCGGTGAGCTTGTTAGCCTGTGCGGCTCTGATAGAGGAGTGAACGATGAGCAAGGTACTTGATGAGCTGCTGGCGTTGTTGGCGCTGGAAAAAATCGAGGAGGGCCTGTTTCGGGGCCAGAGCCAGGATCTCGGTCTGCGGGCCGTGTTTGGCGGACAGGTAATGGGGCAGGCCTTGTCAGCCGCCAAGCAGACGGTCGAGACCGGCCGTCAGGTTCACAGTTTTCACTCCTACTTCCTGCGTCCGGGGGATGTGACCCGTCCCATCGTCTATGACGTGGAGAATATCCGTGACGGCCAGACCGTCTCCACCCGCCGGGTCAAGGCGATTCAGGGCGGCAAGCCCATCTTCTATCTCAACGCCTCGTTTCAGGTGCCGGCAGATGGTTTCGAGCATCAGGCGCAGATGCCCACCGGCATCACCCCGCCGGAGGAGCTCAAGAGCGAGCTGGAGCTGGTGCGCCCCTATGAGAATCTGATCCCGGCCTCTCTGCGCGACAAGATCCTCTGCGAGCAGCCCATCGAGATGCGCCCGGTGACCCTGGTCGACCCTATTCGCCCGACGGTGCAGGATCCGGTACGCCACGTCTGGTTCAAGGCCAACGGCCAGATGCCGGACGATCTGCGGGTGCACAAATACCTGCTGGCCTACGCCTCCGACTTCAACTTCCTGCTCACCTCGCTGCAGCCGCACGGGGTGTCCTACTGGGAGCCGGATATGCAGGTGGCCACCATCGACCACTCCATGTGGTTCCACCGGGATTTCCGCTTCGACGACTGGCTGCTCTACGTGGTAGACAGCCCGAGCGCCAGCAGCGGTCGTGGTCTGGTGCGCGGCCAGTTCTTTACCCGTGATGGCATGCTGGTGGCGAGTACCATGCAGGAAGGAGTGATCCGCCGTCGCGGCAGTTAAGGCGCAAAGCGGATAGCAAAACGGGGTGGCTTGGGCCACCCCGTTTTCGTTGCTGCGATGTGGGCGGGCGCTGCGGGATCAGCCGCCGCGCTGGTACTTGAAGCGCTTCTTGCGTCGGTAGGGATAGACATCCTCGAATACCCCCACCTTGATGTTGCTCTGCAGCATCTTCCAGTAGTTGGCGTCGAACATCTCCTTGTGCAACTGCAACATGATCTCGCGCACCTGTGGCTTTTGCAGCAGGAAGGTGGCGAACTCCTCGGGGAAGATGTCGTTGGGGGCCACCGAGTACCAGGGCTCGGCGCTCCACTCATCCTCGGGGTAGCGAGGCGGCGGGATCTGGCGGAAGTTGCACTCCGTCATGTAGCAGATCTCGTCGTAGTCGTAGAAGACCACCCGGCCGTGACGGGTGACGCCAAAATTCTTGAACAGCATGTCCCCCGGGAAGATGTTGGCCGCCGCCAGCTGCTTGATGGCGTTGCCGTACTCCTCAAGCGCGAGCCGGGTCTGTTGCTCGTCCGCCTTGTCCAGATAGAGGTTGAGGGGGATCATCTTGCGCTCGGTATAGAGGTGCTTGATCACCAGCTTGTCGTCGCTGATGGTGAGCGCCGACGGTGCCACCGTCTTGAGCTCGGCAAGGAGCTCCGGCGAGATGCGGTCCAGCGGAAACTCGAAGTTGGTGAACTCCTGGGTATCGGCCATCCGACCCACCCGATCGTGCTGTTTAACCAGCCGGTATTTCGCCTTCACCTGCTCGTGGCTCACATCCTTGGGGGGAGTGAACTCGTCTTTTATCACCTTGAACACCACGTCGTAGGAGGGGAGGGTGAACACGCTCATCACCATCCCCTTTATGCCCGGTGCGATGATGAACTGATCCCGACTCTGGGCCAGATGGTGGCGGTAGTGGCGATAGAGCTCGGTCTTGCCATGCTTCTGGCAACCGATGGCGTTGTAGATCTCGTAATCGGGCTTGTGGGGCATGATCTGGCGCAGGAAGGCGACAAACAGCGCCGGTTCGCGGGTATAGACCATGAAATAGGCGCGGGCGAAGCCAAACACGATGGAGGCGAGATCCGGCTCGAAGATGACGGTATCCACATAGATGCTGTGGCCGGTGCTGAGCAGGGGCAGGATAAAGGGGAACACCTGATCCCGGGCCCGGATCAGTCCCACCAGATAGGCCCCCTTGTTGCGGTAGAACACCTCTTTCAATAGCTCGATGGCAAACGGCTCGTCATGGATAATTTGCGGGCCGTTCTCCGCAAGATGGCGGTGGATGTCGACAATATCCCGCTGCTTGTCCTCGTAGGGGAGGGTGAAGCTGTAATCCCCCAAAAGCTGGCTCAAGGTCTGCGGCAAGTGGGCCAGATCGGTGCGATAGATCCGCAGCAGGGAGCTTAAATCCGGTTTTTCGCCACGGCTGACAAAGGGGTGGATATAGAGGTTCTCGTCGCGGATATTGCGATGACGAAAGATCCGCCGATAGACGGAGTTGAAGAAGGACTCCGCCACCTCGAAGTTGTCACAACGGGGCAGCAGATCGCTGAAGGCGCTTTTGACCCGCTTGAGCAGCTCCTGAGTGGCGTGGTGCTCCCCCATCATCTGACGGATGGAGCTGGCGGTGGCCCCCACATGGTGGTCATAGAGGCGAATACGCTCGCGCCCGGCGAGCTGCACCCCCAGCCAGTCACTGTTCTCGAAGCGGCTCTTGCTGCCCTGGGTTATCTCGAGAAACCGGCTGTAAAACGACTCGAAGCGTTGCAAGATAGTCTCGGCGACGGCCTGTTCCAATGGCTGCTGCATCTCTCTCTTCCTTGTGATCTGTCGGGCCGATAGCGCGAAGGATTGGGTGTAATTTGTTCACACGTCTGGCAACTATCGCAACATTCAAACGTCTGTTCAAGTGGCAATTTTCGGGGATAAACGGTAGATTGCGCCCCTGTTTTGGTGATGGTTTAGCGACTGTTTGCTGTCTGTTTGAGAGGCCGTCCGGCCTGTGAGGAAACCTGATGAAGCTCTATTTTGTCCTGGTGGCACCTGCCCGTCCTGCGAACGTGGGGGCGGCGGCCCGCGCCATGAAAACCATGGGATTCGATGCCATGCGACTGGTGGCGAGCCGGGTACACGAAGAGGAGGAGGCGAGCTGGGTGGCCCACGGCGCCCAGGAGATCCTGACCCAGGCCGAGGCGTTTGACACCCTGTCCGAGGCGCTGGCGGACATGGATCTGGTGATCGCCACCACTGCCCGTGAGCGCGGTCGCTACCAGCACTACCTCACCCCGGGGGAGATCCGCGAGCAGATCCGCAGCAAGCCTTCACTCAACAAGGTGGCCATCGTGTTTGGCTGCGAGGAGTCGGGGCTTTCCAACGAGCAGCTGGCCGAGGTCGATCTCATCAGCTATCTGCCCCTCAAGGTGAGCTACCCGTCCCTCAATCTGGGGCAGGCGATCATGCTCTACGCCTACGAGATGAGTCAGCTGATGGATGAGCTGAACGCCGACGGCGGCGCTGCGGTAGCAGAAAATTTTGATAACGCCGGGCAGGTTCGGGTGCTGAAAAGCAAAACAGCAGAATTACTTGGTGAACTCGGAGTTTCGCAGGATGAAAAACTGCATCAATGGGTGATGGACCGGGTGCCCATGCTGCCGCAGCGGGATTTGAACATGCTCCACCTGCTCTGCAAAGACCTTGCGCGCAAACTTGGCAAAGAGGTTTAAGTTGACAGCCCAGCGCCCGCCGCGGTATTGCTAAAAGCCAGCTTCGTCAACGAGTGTTCGTCATGCAGTTATTCATCAACGTCATCACCACCACCATTATTACCGGTACCACCACAGGTGGCACTGGGGCCGGTTGATGCGCTGACGAACAAGCACAGAAATCAGAAAAGGCCCGTACCCACCCAGTACGGGCCTTTTTGTTGGATTGGTTTTTAGATTGAATTTCATAGATTTACAGGGAGAGAAAGCGATGAGAGTGTTGAAATTTGGCGGGTCTTCACTGGCCGATGCAGAGCGTTTTTTACGGGTGGCCGATATCGCGGTCAACACCCACGGCCAATCTCAGGTAGCCCTGGTGCTCTCTGCACCTGCCAAGGTGACCAATCATCTGGTGGCGCTGGTGGAACAGACCAGCCGCGGCATGGATGCCAGTTCCACCCTGTTTGAAGTCAACGGTATCTTCTCCCGCCTGCTGGCCGGGTTGAAGGCGGCCTATCCGGCGCTCGATGACAAGGCGCTGTTGGCCCGTCTCACCGCCGAGCTGGATCAGGTTGAGCGCCTGATGCAGGGCATCCGTCTGCTGGGCCTCTGCCCGGACAACGTGCAGGCACGCATTCTGAGCCGTGGCGAGAACCTCTCCATCGCCTTTATGCACGAGCTGCTGCGGGTACGCGGTCTGGATCTGGAGCTGATCGTACCGGAAGAGCTGCTGGTCACCGACGGCGGCTATCTGGAAGCTCACGTCGATATCGAAGCCTCCCGCCTGCGCTTTGCCGCCAAAGGATTACGCAGCGATTGTCTCTATCTGATGCCGGGCTTTACCGGCGGCAGCGACAAGGGTGAAACAGTGCTGCTGGGTCGTAACGGCTCCGACTACTCCGCCGCCGTGCTGGCTGCCTGCGTCGATGCCGAGTGCTGCGAGATCTGGACTGACGTCGAAGGCTGTTACAGCTGCGACCCCCGTCTGGTGCCGGATGCCTACTTGCTGAAAACCCTCTCCTACAAGGAGGCGATGGAGCTCTCCTACTTCGGCGCCAAGGTGCTGCATCCGAAAACCATCGCGCCGGTGGCCCAGTTCCATATTCCCTGCCTCATCAAGAACAGCTTCAACCCGCAAGGGCCGGGCACCCTGATCGGCCCCGAGAGCGGCGACGATGACCTGAAAGTGAAGGCCATCTCGGATCTCTCCGGCATGTGCATGTTCAACGTCTCCGGCCCCGGCATGAAGGGGATGGTCGGCATGGCCGGTCGCATCTTCTCCGCCGTCTCACGTGCCGGGGTCAGTATCGTGCTGATCACTCAGTCATCTTCCGAGTACAGCGTCAGCTTCTGTATCCACAGCTACGACAGTGAGAAGACCCGCAAGGTGCTGGAGCGCGAGTTCGAGCTGGAGTTCAAAAACCAGCTGCTGGAGCCGCTGGATATCATCAGCGATCTGGCGATCATCTCCCTGATCGGTGACGGCATGCGCACCAGCAAAGGGATGGCGGCCCGCTTCTTCACCTCGCTGGCGCAAGCCTCCATCAATATCGTCGCTATCGCCCAGGGCTCTAGCGAGCGCTCAATCTCGGCGGTGGTGCGGGATTGCAAGGTGGCGGAAGCCATCAAGGCGTGTCACCAGAACTTCTTTGGCAGCCAGCAGTTTATCGATCTTTTTGTGGTCGGCGTCGGCGGTGTCGGTGCGGCGCTGGTGGATCAGATTGCCCGCCAGCAACCGGTACTGGCCGAGCAGGGCACTGGCCTTCGCGTGGTCGGCATCGCCAACAGCCGCCAGATGGCGGTCAACAAGGATGGCCTGAACCTCGCCAACTGGCGTGAACAGCTGGTGGAAGCCCGCGACAGCTTCTCGCTGGAAGGGGTGAAAAAGCTGGTGGAAGATAGCCACATCATCAACCCGGTGATCGTTGACTGCACCTCCTCCGAGGCGGTGGCCGTTCAGTATGCCGACTTCTTGGCCGCCGGTTTCCACGTGGTCACCCCGAACAAAAAGGCCAACACCGGCTCGCTCGATTACTACAAGGCGCTGCGCCGCACTGCCCGCCAGACTCGCCGCAAGTTCCTGTACGAGACCAACGTGGGCGCCGGTCTGCCGGTTATCGAGAACCTGCAGAACCTCATCAAGGCCGGTGACAAGCTGCGTGCCTTCGATGGCATTCTCTCCGGTTCCCTCTCCTTTATCTTCGGCAAGCTGGATGAAGGGATGGCCTTCTCTGAAGCCACCAAGATTGCCCGCAGCAACGGCTTTACCGAACCGGATCCCCGCGACGATCTCAACGGCATGGATGTGGCGCGCAAGCTGCTCATTCTGGCTCGTGAGGCTGGCATGGCGCTGGAGCTCTCCGATGTCGAGGTAGAGCAGGCGCTGCCACCCGGCTTTGATGTGAGCGGCGATGTAGAAGCCTTTATGGCCCGCCTGCCCGAAGCGGACGGCTGGTTCCGCGACCAGTTCGCCGCGGCCCAGCGTGAAGGCAAGGTGCTGCGCTACGTGGGTTCCATCGAGGGTGGCAAGTGCAAGGTCGCCATCAAGGCGGTCGGTGGCGACGAGCCGCTGTTCAAGGTCAAAGACGGGGAGAACGCGCTCGCCTTCTTCTCCACCTACTACCAGCCAATCCCGCTGGTGCTGCGCGGCTATGGCGCCGGTACCGAAGTGACTGCCGCTGGCGTCTTTGCCGACGTGCTGCGCACCCAGAACTGGAAGCAGGAGCTATAAGCATGAGTTCAGACATGTACCCCTCTTATATGACTGAAGGCGGCAGCGTAGTCGCCTATGCACCCGCCTCCAGCGCCAACCTGAGCGTGGGATTCGATGTACTGGGGGCAGCGCTCGCCCCTGTGGATGGCTCCCTCTTGGGCGATCGGGTGCAGGTAAAAGCGGCTGACGTGCCTTTTGCCCTCTCATCCGTGGGCCGCTACGCCCACAAGCTGCCGGATGATCCGAAAAAGAATATCCTCCATGACTGCTGGGTCGCCTATGGCGAGGCGCTGGAGAAGCGTGGCCTGAAACTCAAGCCGCTCGAAATGGTGCTGGAGAAGAACCTGCCGGTCGGCTCGGGTCTGGGTTCCAGCGCCTGCAGCGTGGTGGCGGCGCTGGAGGGACTCAACGCCTTTCACGGCGCGCCCCTCGACGAGCACGACATGCTGCTGCTGATGGGGGAGATGGAGGGCAAGATCTCCGGCTCCGTTCACTACGACAACGTGGCCCCCTGTTATCTGGGCGGCATGCAGCTGGTGCTGGAAGAGCACGGCGTTATCAGTCAGGGTATTCCGGTGTTCGATCAGTGGTACTGGGTGGTCTGCTACCCGGGTACCGTGGTTTCGACCGCTGCTGCCCGCGCCATTTTGCCGGCCCAATATCGCCGTCAGGATTGCCTCACCTACGGTCGTCGCCTGGCTGCCTTTGTTCACGCCAGCTACACCGGACAGGAGGGGCTGGCGGCGAGCGTCTTGAAAGACGTGATTGCCGAACCCTACCGCGCGGCGCTGATCGAAGGCTTTGCCGAGGTGCGGGCGCAGGCGGCCCAGAACGGGGCGCTGGCCACCGGCATCTCCGGCTCCGGTCCCACCGTGTTTGTGGTGATGAAGGATCTGGCGCAGGCCGAGCGGATGAAAGATTGGATGGAAGCACATTTCGTGCAGAACGAAGATGGATTTGCCCGGGTCTGCAAACTGGACATGGCCGGGGCACGGGTAACAGGAAGCGAGCTATGAATCTCTACAACATCAAGGACAACAGCGAACAGGTGAGCTTCGCGCAGGCGGTGCGTCAGGGCTTGGGTCGCGAACAGGGGCTCTTCTTCCCCGAACAACTCGAACCGCTGGCCGATGTGGATGCCCTGCTGGATCTGCCGCTGGCCGAACGCTCTGCCCGCATCCTGAGCCACCTGCTGGGGGACGAAGTGCCCGCCGCCAAAGTGAGCGAGCTTATCAATGCCGCCTTCACCTTCCCGGCGCCGCTGGTGAAGCTCAAAGATGGCACTTATGCCCTTGAGCTGTTCCACGGCCCGACCCTGGCGTTCAAGGATTTCGGCGGCCGCTTTATGGCCCAGTGTCTCGCAGCCTTTAGAACCAACGACAAGATTACTATCCTCACCGCCACCTCCGGCGACACCGGCGCCGCCGTGGCCCACGCCTTCTTCGGGCTGGAGGGGATTGAGGTGGTGATCCTCTATCCCAAGGGCAAGATCAGCCCCTTGCAGGAGAAGCTCTTCTGCACCCTCGGCGGCAATATTCGCACCATCGCCATCGATGGCGACTTCGATGCCTGTCAGGCGCTGGTAAAACAGGCCTTTGACGACGAGGCGCTGAAAAAGGCCATTGGCCTCAACTCCGCCAACTCCATCAATATCAGCCGTCTGCTGGCGCAGGTTTGCTACTACTTCGAGGCGGTGGCCCAGCTACCGAAAGCCGATCGCGCCAAGGCGGTGATCAGCGTGCCGTCCGGCAACTTTGGCAACCTCACCGCAGGTCTTATCGCCAAGGCGTTGGGGCTGCCGGTGAAGCGCTTTATCGCCGCCACCAACGCCAACGATACCGTGCCGCGCTACCTGAAAACCGGTCAGTGGGAGCCGCACCAGACGGTTGCAACCCTGTCGAACGCCATGGATGTCAGCCGCCCCAACAACTGGCCGCGGGTAGAAGAGCTCTGCCGCCGCAAGGGCTGGGCGCTGGAGACCCTGGGGTCTGGCATGCGCAGTGATGCCGAAACCCGCGCAGCCCTCAAACGCCTGCACGAGCTGGATTACCTGTGCGAACCCCACGGGGCGATTGCCTGGGATCTGCTGGGGGAACAGCTGGCCGAGGACGAAGTGGGGGTGTTCCTCTGCACCGCCCATCCCGCCAAGTTCAAGGAGTCAGTGGACGAGATCTTGCATCTCGATGTACCGCTGCCCGGCCCGCTCGCCAAGCACGCCGAACTGCCGCTGCTCTCCGTGAATTTGCCAGCGGAGTTTGCCCGGTTAAGGGCGTTTTTGGTGGGTTAACTGTTGTGTCGAGATAACCGATAGAAACAAAAAATCCCCCAGTGATGGGGGATTTTTTGTTTTCTGGATTGGGAAGGTCAATCAAGTTTGAGGGGCTGCACAATTGACTCGACAATCTTTTGGGCGTAGTGTTGCTGAGCTCCCACAAGCCCGAGTTTGTAGCAGGTGATTAATAGATCTGTACAGAAGTAGAGTTTTTATGGGCTAAATATAAGTTATGCTAGTTTATATTTGTCGTGAATTTATTTTTTGATCAATGATAAAGGAAGGGGTTATATCTGTTATGGATGTAATAGGAGAGGATAATATATTGGTGATGTAGATAAGGTTATCCATGTTTAATGGTATGGTGTAGAAATGTTTAGAATACATGGAAAGGAAAGTTCCTCTGTCAAATTTTAATATTTTTTTTGCAACCCTTGGGTCATTGTCAAAAATTGATTTAATATCTTTACTTAAGCTTCCTTGAATTCTTAACCTGAATTTTAGAGAGACCATCGCATCCCAATATTTTTGTTTATAGTGTTTGTAGGCTAATTCTTCAAATATCTTGCGCATCCCCCACTCGCTAGATTCGAGAGAGGCTAATATTCCGTTTAGTGATCTTGATAATTCATTCTGATTTTCCCAGTGTTCTTTTTGTTTATACCTTAGGTCATGCTCAACCTCATGCCACCCCTCAGAAAGCACACTTCGCAACTGTACTTCAAAAGTAAAGTCAATAGGCCTACTATTAATGTTTCTATCAAAGTTATTTTTTTGTTCCTGAGGTACCTTATAAATCAGGTTGAATCTTGTTACGCAAAATTTATCAGGGTCTGGTTCATCTATTGTTGAGTCATTAGGTAAGGCTGTATACATATCGTTCAAAATGTCATGCACAATCTCTATATCATCAGAAAAATATAGCACTACTCTAATACCAACACTGTCTTGGATTTTTTTTCCATCGATTGAATATTTTTTTGATTGCCCATCGTCGCTTAATGTTTCTAGTTTCTTTAAAAGAGATGCTTCACTTTTCCCTCTCCCAAAAACACGGCAAAGGATACCGCATCCATGTAGCTTATTTTCAATTTCTTTCTGTATGTCTAATGCGCTATGATGAAAATGACTATTCATATTTATTTACCGACCTAGAATTTTACGTATTTCAACTATCTCGGATAGATTTATTTCTGCTATTGTTGATGATTTTCCACTTCTTAAAATGTCTTTCTTTTTCAGAGATTGAATAGCATCATACATTTCATCTGGAGTTATATGCCCAGAGTCTGAATATATACATATACCTCTAATCGGCCGATGTTTATGTGGCATAGTTTCTTTTCCTACAGGCCAAAATTTTTCAAGAACAGCTCTCTCTGCTCTATCAATAATACTAATGTCCTCATCTTTAAAGTCGTTCTCTTGTTCTTTACGAGAATGAAATTGTTGAATTAAATCATTGTCGGATGAACTTCCCGGAGTATGTATTCCACCAAGCTGCATGTTACCGTTAACAATAACGCAATTATAGAACCTACAAGAGAAAAAAGTAACGTCACCTATAGAGGATAAGTTGAAAGTACAATTACTGAATTGGCAATCATTAAATTGACTGTTGGTTATATTATTCTCTCCCAAGAGAATTTTATTGAAATTAAGTGAGTTTACTTCACTGTTTTCAATTTCAAATGGGATAGATTGCAATAATTCAATAGCAGCTGAAATCTTATTGCTCGGCGTCACAAAATCTAAGGATGGTTTGAGCCTTTCCCATAGCTTTATCCTGTTCTCTTTTGACCTAGTTCTAAATGAAAGCACAGCCGGTCCAATGATCTTCCAGTCATCACTAATCCAGTCAGTATTTTTGCTTAAAAACCTTGAAACATAGTGTCCGAACACGAATTCATTAATGAACTCTATTTTCGTTGGGTTTCTTGAACTCCTATCAAAAAAGGCATGGCTAGCTAGTTTGTTTGATATGGCGTCAGTTGTTGGACGTTCTACAGATGTATACTTCTCTATACACTCTTCGATTAATTCATCACCCTCATTTTTAATTAACTCTACAATATAACTTCGGTCTTCTGATCGATAATCATTCAATATCATATCAGAAGCCACGATATCTATTATTTCATTTTGTTTTGATGCTGACATTTTAAGGTCTTGTCGATTTTGTTCTCGCTCAAGTATGAACCCAAAATAGTTGTCAACAAGACTTTCTGGACTGGAAAATATTTCATGTAATCGTTCTATTGATACATATCTGAGGAATGAGAGCATTACAGGATTTGCAATGGAATCTATTTCTATATTTGCTTGCTGTAACATATCATGCCGTTCTCTATTTAACCAGTCGGTAACTAACGGCTCATTTATTTGTATCTTAACTAATTGAAAGTTTGAATTGTTTTTTTCTGCCCATGTATGAAAGTCATCTCCATCAAAAAGCATTGTTCTTCTTGTTGTTAATATTATTTTTGCGGCACCATGCAAAAAATCTCCAATGGTTTCAAGCATTGGTTCTTTACTTACAAAATCGCTTTCATTTTTATTATCATCTTTTAATAACTCATCAAAACCATCTAGAATAGTAATTATTTTCCCATCTTCGATTTCACTTTTAACCAAACCAGATGTTAAACCTAGGAATGATTTGTCTATTTCATCTAATAAAATATGTTTAAATATTCTAGCTTGACGATTTTTTGATAATTCAGCGAGTAACGGAATTTTATCTGAAATTGTGTTGATTTGTGATGCGAGCTCATAGGCGGAACTTGTTTTACCAAATCCCGCAGCAGCTTCTATTACAAACAGTATTGGTTTAGGCGTATTTAGACGTGATATGATCTCTTGAGGTATATCTAACTCACCAACACTACCATCTATAATATATGGTGCTTTCAGGTATTCATAAGAATATACATTGCTGTATTTGTCACTTATTGATTTTGTATAAGACTGATAGTCGAATTTTATTTTTTCCCTATAGTCTTGAACATGGAAAAAGCTATTAAAAAGTCTTTCGTTTGTTGCATTGTGTTTATCTATTACTAAGGTGTTATATCCAGATCTTTTCAGCTCGAGCTCAAACTCATTTGTGTTTGACTCTGCCTTCAATCTTATAATTTCAATATTTCTAAAAGGTCCTGTAGTGTAAAGATAAGAAAGGAATCCATTTTTTATATCATGCTTAAATTCTTTATATCCATACTTTAAATATTCAGATTTTATTTTTTCTATATCTTTCATGGAATTTTCTTCATATAGTTTTGTGTTAGGAATGAAAAATTATTCTGCACTTGGAGAGTATTACTATATCTCATATATTTGGCTTGCGTTAAACGAAGTAAGGCCCAACGTTTACCGTGAAAGCTAAATTTGATTTGGCTGTTGATATTATATCGTCAAAATTCATATTGCTTTGGAGATGATATCTCTCATTTGTTGGGCTTTGCTGCGCTTAGCGTTAACCTACTACAAAGTATCAATAGTTGTTCAAAACCCACGCTACCGCCCGTGGATTACAGCTTCCAAAATGCTCCATTAACCAGCGAGGGCAGCAGCCCATCACTGATGAATAGGCACCGGATGGCTATGTTAAGCCAATCGAATCTGTGCTCACCAGACAAAAAATGACGTAACTGTCAGTAATGATTGGTTTTTTGCGCTGGCTCAACAAATCGAACTGAGTGGGCATTGGATTCCCATGGCCCTTGATTTTATTGGGGTTGGCAGGCGTGGCGGGAAAGTAGGGGGCGGGCTTGCCGCTGAGGAAGGGTTGGTGGGGACAATCCCGCGTGGCCAATCGGCGCTATAGTGCGGGCGCTGGTTGCCTTCTGCTCCGTCTCCCAAGCTGGCGAGGCGGGGGATCTGCGGCAACAATCAGCTGTTGCAATCACAACCATTTGCAACACTTCGTCATGCAAATATGACCATGCAAACACATCACCAGATAGAGAGGAGATCTCCCATGAAGCGTACCATCCTGTTCGGCCTGCTCTGCGGCAGCGTGCTGCTGGCCAATCCGGTCTTTGCCAACGACACAGCCCAGTTGCAGTGCGAAGCGCAGGCCGCAGCCAAAAAGTTAAACGGCGCCGCCAAAACCAGCTTTGTCGGCAAGTGTGTGAAAGATGCTGCTGGCGCCGCGACCGGCGAGTGCGAGAAGGCGGCAGCCGACAAGAAGCTGGCCGGAGCGGCCAAGAACAGCTTTATCCAGAAGTGCGTGAAGACGGGCGCGGCGATGGATCCGGCGGCCAAGTGCGATAAGGCGGCGGCCGACAAGAAGCTGGCTGGCGCGGCCAAGAACAGTTTTGTTCAGAAGTGCGTGAAGGATAGCGCCGCCAAGTAAGGCATTTTCTCATCCGGTGTGTTTGCGGGGGGCCATCAGGCCCCCCGCGCTTTTTGGGGCGCAGTGATGGCGCAACGCACAAGCCTTGTATCGGGGCGGCAATAGCGACACTATTGACTCCTTTTATAGGTTCCGCAGAGGCGCAGCCATGACCTGCCGTGACCGGTCGAGGGGTTGGCGAGCCCCATTTTTGCGGGATTATGCGGGATAAAAAGGAGCAAAGCTGGATGATGGAAGGGATGGAATGGCGTTGGCTCAATGAGCCGACCGAGTGGCACCAGACAGACGACGGTTTGCAGGTAGTGACAGACCGGCAGACCGATTTTTGGCGCAGCACCTGGTATGGCTTCGAGCGCCACAGCGGTCATCTCTATGGCTGCGAGGTGGCGGGTGAGTTTACCTTTCAGGTCTGCGTCGAGGGGAAGTTCACCACCCTCTACGATCAGGCGGGGCTGATGCTGCTGCAAGACGAGGCGCACTGGCTGAAAGCGGGGATCGAGTACAACGATGCCCAGCCGATGATCGGCAGCGTGCTGACCAATCCGCGCTCTGACTGGGCCACCGGCATCTTCACCGGCAATCCGCGCCGCTTCTGGCTGCGGCTGACCCGGCTGGCCGATTGCCTGCGTTTGCAATACTCCACCGATGGCAAGGTGTGGCCGCTGCTGCGCCTCGCCCCGTTCCCGCCAAGCGAAAGTTGCTTTATCGGGGTGATGTGCTGCACGCCGGAGCGGCAGGGGCTGGCGGTGCGCTTCTCTGACTTGCGCCTCACGCCGCCCTTTGGCAAGGCGCTCCATGATTTGAGCTAGGCCAGCGTTTTTGCCTGTGACATTGAGCCAATAAAAAAGCGCCCGCAGGCGCTTTTTTCATTTGGCTGGTAAAGCCTCAATTAGCTGATCAGGCTGGCCCACAGATCATATTCGTCGGATTCGTCGATCCGTACCTTGACCATGTCCCCCGGCTTGAGGCCGGTTTCGCCGTTGAGGTAGACCAGACCGTCGATCTCCGGCGCATCGGCAAAGGAGCGGCCAGTTGCGCCCTCTTCGTCCACCTCGTCGATGATAACGGTCATCTCCTGACCCACTTTACGAGCCAGCTTGCGGATGGAGACCTGCTGTTGCAGCTCCATAAAGCGCTGGAAGCGCTCTTCCTGAATCTCTTCCGGTACCGGATCCGGCAGCTCGTTGGCCAGCGCCCCTTCGACCGGGCTGTATTTGAAGCAGCCGACCCGATCCAGCTCCGCCTTGTCGATAAAGTCCAGCAGCATCTGGAAATCTTCCTCGGTCTCGCCCGGGAAGCCGACGATAAAGGTGGAGCGCAGGGTGATCTGCGGGCAGATCTCGCGCCACTTCTGGATCCGCTCCAGAGTGCGCTCGACAGTACCCGGGCGCTTCATCAGTTTGAGGATGCGCGGGCTGGCGTGCTGCAGCGGAATATCGAGGTAGGGCAGTACCTTGCCATCACGCATCAGCGGGATGACGTCATCCACGTGCGGGTAGGGGTAGACGTAGTGCAGACGTACCCAGATATCGAGCTTGGCCAACTCTTCGCACAGGGCGACCATGCTGGTCTTGACCGGCATGCCGTCATAGAAACCGGTACGGTGCTTCACATCGACGCCGTAGGCGGAGGTGTCCTGGGAGATCACCAGCAGCTCCTTCACGCCCGCCTCTTTCAGGCGCTTGGCTTCGGCCAGCACGTCGCCGATGGGGCGGCTCACCAGATCCCCGCGCATGGAGGGGATGATGCAGAAGGTGCAGCGGTGGTTGCAGCCTTCGGAAATCTTCAGATAGGCATAGTGGCGCGGGGTCAGCTTGACGCCGTGGGCCGGAACCAGACTGGTGAAGGGGTTGTGCTGCGGCTTCTCCACATATTTGTGGACGTGACCCAGCACCTCTTCATAGGCGTGGGGGCCGGTGATCTCGAGCACCTTGGGGTGGATCTCGCGGATCTGATTCTCTTTGGCGCCGAGGCAACCGGTGACGATCACCTTGCCGTTCTCGGCCAGCGCTTCGCCGATCGCTTCCAGCGACTCTTGCACCGCGCTGTCGATAAAGCCGCAGGTGTTGACGACGACCAGCTCGGCATCGTCATAGCTGGGCACCACATCGTACCCTTCGGTACGCAGCTGGGTCAGGATGCGTTCTGAATCGACCAGGTTTTTGGGGCAACCCAAGGAGACGAATCCTACTTTGGGGGCCTGTTTTGTGTTGGACATCGCTCAATCACTCTTAGGTGGCTCTTCTTTAAGGGCGCGGATTTTACCGGAATGGTTAACCAAAAACTATACAGCCAGCATGGCAGAACCGAACAATATCTCCGACTAGGCAAGATTGGGCCGCACGAGCAACCGGTGATGGCTCGACCTTGGTGGGGCTATTGCCTCTGCCATGCAGGCTTGTTGTGGGGAAGCTGCTTTGTTGATTTTTCTGTCAATTTTGACGCTGTGGCGGGGAGAGCTTCAAAGGGAGTCACTATACTTCCATCACGGGGTCCCGTTGGAGAAGGCGATGGAAAGTTCATTTGGCGAAAAAATGCAGAGCGTACATGCCACGCTCAGGCAGCGCTTTGACAAGCTGAGTCGGGTGGCCATCGCGATTTACGATCCCCATACCGATCAGCTCAAGACCTTTGCCCACAGCACCGAGGGGCCCTCGCCGCTGGTGCAATATGAGGTGAAGCTGAGCGATGTTCCCTCCCTGAGTTATCTGGCGGAGCACAAGCAGCCCCGGGTGCTCGGCAATCTCGATGCCCTGCGTGGCTCGGCGTCGGAGCACAGCCGCAAGGTGCTGGAGGCGGGTTATGCCTCAAGCTATACCGAGCCGCTGCTCTTCAACAGCAAGCTGTTTGGCTTTCTGTTTTGCGATGCCATGGAGCCGGGATACTTCGAGGAGCCGATCCGCAGCGAGCTGTCGGCCTATGCCCAGGCGCTCTCGGCCATCATTGCGGTGGAGTTTTTCTCCATCCAGACCCTTGGCGGCGCGCTGACCACGGCGCGGGAGTTCAGCCGCTATCGGGATGAGGAGACCGCCAACCATCTGCACCGGATGTCGGCCTACTCCCGACTGATCGCCAAGACGCTGGCCCCGACCTGCGGGCTGAGCGATGAGGAGGTGGAGTTTATCTACCTCTTCTCCGAGCTGCACGACATCGGCAAGATCGCGGTGCCGGACGCCATTTTACTCAAGCCGGGCAAGCTGACGCCGGAAGAGTTCGAGATCATGAAGATCCACCCCGGCAAGGGGCGGGAGATGATCAGCCTGATGATCAACGAGTTTGGTCTCGATGGCATTCATCACACCGACATGCTGACCAATATCATCGCCAGCCATCACGAACGCTTTGACGGGACCGGCTATCCGCTGGGGCTGGCGGGGGAGGCGATCCCGCTGGCGGCACGCATCGTGACGGTGGCCGATGTGTTTGATGCCCTTACCAGCGAGCGCCCCTACAAGAAGGCCTGGCCGTTCGAGACGGCGTTTGCCTATCTGGAGGAGCATGCCGGCAGCCAGTTTGATCCCGCCTGCGTTGCCGCAGCCCTGCACAACAAGGCCAAGTTTTATGCCATCTATCAGCAGTATCAGGATCCGGCCTGCACTCCGAGTATGGCGGCCAGCGGCGCCGAGCCGGGTTGAGCGCCCGTGATGAGCGTAAGGGGGGAAAGAGGCGGTTCAAGCATGGCGAGGAATAAATAGAGAGGGGGCACCAGCAGGTGCCCCCTCTCTTTTATGCGCCTCTCGATTCCACGCGCCCTTATTTTGCCGACCTTATCTCTGCGGCTATGGCGGCTGCGGTCAGGTTACTTTTTGGGCGTCGGCTCACTGATCTGGTAGAGGTGATCCGCGCAGGCGCTGGAGCAGCCACAGGGACGCACCTCTTTATCTTCCCGCTTCTGGGCAAGCTGGTATTGGCGCCACCAGATGATGGTGCCCATGGCCAGGATCAGCACAAACGAGGCGAGCAGGCTCAACAACCAGATGGACATGATCTCTTCTCCTTGATGGTGATGACATGCACAGCGATGGCATCAGTGATGATGGCAGCAACCGCCCTGCTGGTTGGCGCCTTCACTGCCGTGGCAACAAGTATGGCCTTGTCGTGAGCTCTCTGCCTGATTGCCACTACTGGCGCAACAGTGATCGGAGCCACTGTTGCAACCACCGTGACAATTCGCATGGCTGTGGCCTGCGCCGACGGGCTGGATGGCACGGATAGTCGCCTTGCTCTGATGACGACGAGACGGACGGCCCTGACTTGCCTCGGTAAGAGGTTGCAGATTGGCGGGGGCTAGCAGCGCGGGCAGCGGCAGGCGGGCAGAGCGGCACTGCAGCACCCGGATATTGACCGCCAGCAGGCGACCCAGCATCCGCTCGCCGATATTGCGCACCACCACCTGACCCACCTGATGATGGGTGAGGGCGTCGAGCAGCGCTTGCTTGCCGTGGCAGCCTTCGGCGGCGGCCGGATTGGGCAGAGTGGCGATAACGTTCCCTTCGGGGTTAAGAATTTGCAGCTGCTCGGCACGGGTAAAGTGGCCAGCCAGCAGCCCCTGACTCAGCATCAGGGCGCTGTTGCGGGGGTTGGTGGTCATGGTTGTGACAGCATTCATGTCGGCTCTTCTCCACTGGTTTGGTGGTCGGGCTCGGCGGGTTGCATCATCAATGCCTTGCCCAGACTCAGACACTCCACCACCTTGTAGCGCCCTTTTTTCAGGATATTGGCCAGGGTCTGGCGGGAAACCCCCATCACCAGGGCGGCCTCCTGCTGCTGCATTCCTTGAAGGTCGACGAGGCGCAGTGCCTCGAACTCGTCAGGGGCCAGCGTGACCTGTTCCAGCTGATGCATGGGGCGGCCGTTGGGTTTGAAGCAGCTGTTGGCGGGGTGGCCACAGATCTGGCGGGCAATCTTGGGTCTTGGCATGGTGGCTCCTAATTGGCATAAGCCATTTATACGCTCATATGTAGCATATGCCAATAATTTTGTCGGGTGTAGAGAGCTGCGCGAATGCTGTTTACGGCAGAGGGGGGTAAAGAGAGGGAGGAGGAATACGTACAAAAGCAGTGAAGGTGGCAGAAACGACGCAGGCCCGAACAGAGGTTCGGGCCTGCGGTTTTTGCAGAGGATGGTCGGGCCTTCCCGGCGAGCTTATGCCTGTTCGGCCTCGGCCACTGGAGCTGCGCTCTCGCTACCGTTGGCGAAGCGATCCGCCCACAGGGCAATCACGCCGTCACCGGTGACGTTGCAGGCGGTGCCGAAGCTGTCCTGCGCCAGATAGAGGGCGATCATCAGGGCGATGGAGGCTTCACCGAAACCGAGCATGGAGGTGAGCAGGCCCAGCGCCGACATCACGCCACCACCCGGCGCGCCTGGAGCTGCAATCATGATCACCCCCAGCATCATGATGAAGGGGAGCATGGTCTCGATACCCGGAATGGCCAGATGCTCGGAGAGGAACATCACCGCGGTGGCGCAGGTGACCAGGGTAATGGTGGAGCCACAGAGGTGAATGGTGGCACACAGCGGCACGGTAAAGTTGGCGATGCCGTCGCTCACCCCGTTGTTCTTGCTCGATTGCAGGGCGACCGGAATGGTAGCGGCGCTCGACATGGTCCCCAGCGCGGTAAAGTAGGCGGGCAGCATGTTCTTGATAAGCTGGGCCGGTGAGCGGCCAAGGGCCAGACCGGTACCGACGAACAGCACGGAGAGCCAGATCCAGTGCATCAGGATCGCCATCACCAGCACCACGCCGAAGGTTTTCAGGGTAGCGAATACGGTGCCTTCTACCGTCATCTCGACAAAGACGCCAGCGATGTAGAACGGCAGCAGCGGGATGATCACCTTGGCCAGCAGGCGGTCGATGATGTCACGACCCTGATCGGCGACCCGGCGCAGATCGGTGGCCTGGGTGGCGCTGATGCCGATGCCGAACACGAAGGCGGCGGCCAGTGCCGACATCACGCCAAACAGCGGCGGGATCTCCAGATTGACGTAGGAGGCGAGCTTGATAGCCGTGGCCGTGGTGGGCTCGGCAGCGGTGGTGAACTGCGGGATCAGGTGGCTCGCCACGGTAAAGGCGAACAGCCCTGCCAGAATGGTGGAGCAGTAGGAGAGGGCTACGGTTTTGCCCAGCAGCTTGCCGGAGTTTTTCGGCAGGCTGGCGATGCCGCTCATGATAAAGAACAGAATGATGAGCGGAATGGTGAAGGTGATGAGCTGACCTATCACTGTCTTGGCCGTAAACAGCACGCGCGCCACCCACTCAGGGGCGTAGAGACCGAGCAAGAGACCGGCAAGGATGCCAGCAATGAGTTTCAGGACAAGTTTCATAAGGAAATCCGGAGTTGGTTGTATTGTCTGTTTTGTTATTAAAATTTGATATTAATCACACTTTTTAACACGTAAGCCGTGTTATGTCTGCCTTTTCCGCGTTAATGCCGAGTTAAATATTGTCGAAAGCCAAGATCGCCGACTAGCTGTCGGCTTGACGTTGAACGGGAAAATCCGTGATGAATTAGCCCGTTAGGTGGCCTGATGATCGCCACGCAGCAACATGACGTACTGGGTGGCGTGTTGACCTGTGCATGATGGCGTGTTGGTCGAGGCGGTTTCCATCGGCGCCAGTTGTAGCTCTATCCCGGATGTGGTGATCAGTTGCGGTAGCTGAGCGTGACTTATCTTGCCGCTTGGCTGCAGGGGGAAGCAGAGCGGAGCGCCCGCTTTGAGCAGGGTCGCCAGCTGTTGCAACAGGGGGACAAGGGTGGCCGCGTCGCCATCAAGCGGGCGGCTTAGCCAGATGCCATCGTAAGGGAGCACCGAGTGCATCTTCGCCAGCAGGCAGACCCGCACCGCTTGTCCGGATTGCTGCGAGGCGACTTTGGCGTCAGCCAGCACAGCGTCACAGGCAGTGACCACATACCCTTCTGCACGCAGCCAGCAGAGATCCTCCCCCATACCGCACTGACCATTGAGCAGGTGAGCACCGGGTTTGAGGCGTGCCACAAAGGCAGCCCGAGCGCGGGCGTGCTGGTCGTTAAATGGCCAGGAAGCGGGGATGGCGTCAGAGTGTGGCACAGGGGTTACCTCAAGCAGGGGGCGCACAGGGTAACAAATCGGGGCCAGACTGCCAAAGCGCGCGGTCAGGCCCCGATTTGGATGGGTGAGAGTTGCCGGAGCCGGTTAGCGGTCACAGGCAGGCCCGTGGGGTTGGGCCAGCATGGTGAACATGCTCTCTATCATAAAGGCGGATTCGCCCTGCAGGTCTATCCGCCCCGGAAAGTGGAGCCAGTTGATGATGTAGCCATCCAGAGTGCAGTGGAGCAGGGTGGCGGCGCGCTGCAGGTTGAGGTTGGCGGGCAGTTGCCCCCGCCGTACCGCGTTGGCCAGGGTGGTCTCCAGATCCCGGAAGAAGTTGGCGGACTGGCTGCGGATATGCTCGCGCAGTGAGATGGCTTCCCCCTCCAGCGATTCGAGATTGAACAGGATGGTGAACATCTGCCGCTGGGCCGGATTGTGAATGAAGCTGTGGAGCACCCCTTCGAAGAAGAGGCGCAGTTGCCCGAGCGGATCCGGCTCATCTGGATTGAGGCAGGCATCGAGCTGGTGGGCGAGGGGGCTGCAGAGCTCCTGCCAGAGCGAAATGAAGAGTTCATCCTTGTTCTTGAAGTGCCAATAGATGGCCCCGCGGGTCAGGTCTGCCGCCCTGGCGATGTCGGTCAGGCTGGTCTTGGCCAGGCCCTGAGAGCAGAACAGATCCAGCGCCGTGCTCATGATGTGGCAGCGGGTTTGCTGCGCCTCTTCTTTGGTTCGTCTGGCCATCGAAATTTGTGCCTCATGCAAGCAAAAAGTCACTTACATACATTTATGAATGTATGTATATTGCCTCATCTTTCGACTATTTACCAACAGGGCCCATGTGGCCCTGATTGTTCATTGACTGGCAAAGGCTCAGGTGTTTCATGCATAAACATATTCTTGCTCGTTCAGTTGGTCTTGCCTTGCTGGCTACAGGCTTGCTGGCAGGTTGTGGTGACAAGGGGGGCGCCCCCCAGGGACAGGGCGGCATGCCCCCCGCGGCGGTCAACGTGGTGACTCTGCAGAGCGGTCCGCTGATGTTGACCACCGAGTTGACCGGCCGCAGCGCCCCGTTGCGGGTGGCCGAAGTGCGTCCGCAGGTGAGCGGCATCATCCTCAAGCGCCTCTTTACCGAGGGAAGCGATGTGAAGGCGGGCGATCTGCTCTATCAGATCGATCCGGCTGTTTATCAGGCGGCAGTCGCCAGCGCCAAAGCCAATCTGGCCAAGGCCGAGGCCAACGAGCAGAGTGCCCGCCTCAAGGCGCAGCGCTATCAGGAGCTGCTCAAGGTCAAATCCATCAGCCGTCAGGACTATGACGACGCCGACGCCAGCTGGAAGCAGGCCAAGGCGGAGATCATGGCGAGCAAGGCGGCTTTGCGTACTGCCGAGATCAATCTCGGTTACACCCGCATCACCGCCCCCATTAGTGGCCGCATCGGTAAATCCGCGGTGACCGAGGGGGCGCTGGTGACTGCACAGCAGGCTGACAGCCTGACCGCCATTCAGCAGCTCGATCCCATGTATGTGGATGTGCGTCAGTCCACTGCCGATCTGCTGCGCCTCAAGCGACTGGTCGCCGAGGGCAAGTTGACCCAGGACGAGCAGAAGGGGGCCAAGGTGACCTTCCAGCTGGAAGATGGCTCCACTTACGGCGAAGAGGGCTCGCTGCAGTTCTCCGATGTGACCGTGGATGAGACCTCCGGCATGGTGACCCTGCGGGTGATTGTGCCCAACCCTCACCAACTGCTGTTGCCCGGCATGTTTATGCGCGCGACCCTGCAAGAGGGTGAGCGGGCGCAAGGGCTGCTGGTGCCGCAAACTGCCGTTACTCGCACCCCCAACGGCGGTGCCACCGTGATGGTGGTAACCGCTGACAACAAGGTGGAGCTGCGCAACGTGCAGCTGAGCCGTGTCGTCGGCAGCAACTGGGTGGTGGAGTCAGGGCTCACCTCCGGCGAGCGGGTGATCGTGGCTGGCTTGCAGAAAGTACGACCGGGCGCCGTGGTCAATCCCGCCGAGCAGGGTGCTGATGCACCGTCTGCTCAAGCTGCGTCCAACACCCCGGCCAACAAGTAGGATGGAGTAGTCGCTTCATGGCTCGATTTTTTATAGACAGACCCATTTTTGCCTGGGTGATCGCGCTGGTGATCATGCTGGCGGGTAGCCTGGCCATCATCAAATTGCCGGTCGCCCAGTATCCGAGCATTGCGCCGCCCGCGGTCGGTATTTCTGCCAGCTATCCGGGCGCATCTGCCAAAACGGTGGAAGACTCGGTAACCCAGATCATCGAACAGAACATGACCGGGCTGGATCACCTGCTCTACATGTCCTCCCAGTCTGACTCCGCGGGGCGGGTGTCGGTGACCCTCACTTTCCAGCCGGGGACCGATCCCGATATTGCCCAAGTGCAGGTGCAGAACAAGCTGCAGCAAGCGATGTCGCTGCTGCCGCAAGAGGTGCAGCAGCAGGGGATCCGGGTACAGAAGACCTCCAGCAGCTTCCTGATGGTCGCGGCGTTCATCTCCAGCGATGGCTCGATGAACAACGACGATCTGGCGGACTATGTGGTCTCCAACATCAAGGAGCCCCTGAGCCGTCTGGACGGGGTAGGGGATATCACCTTGTTCGGTAGCCAGTATTCCATGCGGGTGTGGCTCGATCCCAACAAACTCAACCGAGTTCAGATGACCCCGGGGGATGTGCAGGCAGCCATCAAGGCGCAGAACGCCCAGGTGGCCTTCGGCAAGCTGGGCGGCACCCCGTCGGTAGAAGATCAGCAGTTCACCGCCACCATCATGGGGCAGACCCGTCTCTCTACCGTGGAGCAGTTCAACGACATCCTGCTGCGGGTGAATCAGGATGGCTCCAAGGTACGGCTGAAAGATGTGGCCCGGGTCGAGCTGGCGGGCGAAAGCTATGACGCCGATGCGCTCTACAACGGCCAGTCTACCGCCGCGGTCGCCATCAAGCTGGCTACCGGCGCCAACGCGCTGGATACCGCCGAGAAGGTGCGTGCCAAGCTCAATGAGCTGTCGGATTACTTCCCGGCCAACATGGAGATCGTCTACCCCTACGACACCACGCCGTTTGTGAAGATCTCCATCGAGGAGGTGGTGCAGACCCTGATCGAGGCGATCTTCCTGGTGTTCTGCGTCATGTATCTGTTCCTGCAGAACTTCCGCGCCACCCTGATCCCGACCATTGCGGTGCCTGTGGTGCTGCTCGGTACCTTCGGGGTGATGGCGGCCTTCGGCTTCTCCATCAACACCCTCACCATGTTCGGTATGGTGCTAGCCATCGGCCTGCTGGTGGATGACGCCATCGTGGTGGTGGAGAACGTGGAGCGGCTGATGAGCGAGGAGGATCTCTCCCCGCTGGAAGCGACCCGCAAGTCTATGACCCAGATCACCGGCGCGCTGGTGGGGATCGCCCTGGTGCTATCCGCCGTGTTCGTGCCGATGGCCTTCTTCGGCGGCTCGACCGGCGCCATCTATCGCCAGTTCTCATTGACCATCGTCTCGGCCATGGTGCTGTCGGTGCTGGTGGCGTTGATCCTGACACCGGCGCTCTGTGCCACCCTGCTCAAGCCGATGAAACATGGCGAGTTTGGTGCCAAGCGCGGCTTCTTTGGCTGGTTCAACCGCGCCTTTGATGCGGGTACCAACCGCTATCAGAGCGGTGTGCGCAAGGTGATCAAGCAGGGCGTGCGCTACAGCCTGATCTACGGTGCCATGCTGGCGGTACTGGCCGTGCTCTTTATGCGGATGCCCACCTCCTTCCTGCCGGAAGAGGATCAGGGGGTCATCATGTCCATGGTGCAACTGCCGGTGGGGGCGACCAAGCAGCGCACCGAGGTGGTGCTGGCGGACATGCGCGACTACTTCCTGAAAAACGAGAAGGATAATGTCGATTCTGTGCTGACCGTATCCGGCTTCAGCTTCGCCGGTAGTGGCCAGAACGCGGGGATGGCCTTTATCAAGCTCAAGGACTGGAGCGAGCGCAAGAGCCCGGATCGCAGTGCCAATGCCATCATCGGCCGCGCCATGGGCTATCTGTTCAGCATCAAGGAGGCGCAAGTGTTCGCCTTTAACCTGCCTCCGATCCCGGAGTTGGGTACGGCGACCGGTTTTGACTTCTTCCTGCAGGATCGCGGCGGTATTGGTCACGACAAGCTGATGGCGGCGCGTAACCAGCTGCTCGGCATGGCGGCGCAGGATCCCACTCTGGTGCGGGTACGCCCGAACGGGATGGAAGATACGCCGCAGCTCGATATCAAGATCGACTACGAGAAGGCACTGGCGCAGGGGCTATCCATCGCGGATATCAACAACACCCTGGCTACCGCTTGGGGCTCGTCCTACGTCAATGATTTCGTTGACCGTGGCCGGATCAAGAAGGTCTACATGCAGGCGGATGCCCCTTTCCGGATGAACCCGGAAGATCTGAAACTCTGGTATGTGCGCAACAGTGCCGGTCAGATGGTGCCCTTCTCCGCCTTTGCCAGTACCAAGTGGAGCTTCGGCTCGCCTCGTCTGGAGCGTTATAACGGCGTGCCGGCGATGGAGATCGTCGGTGAGGCGGCGCCCGGCAAGAGTACCGGTGATGCGATGGCCGCCATCGAGCAGATGGTGAAACAGCTGCCGGAAGGGGTGGGTATCGAGTGGACCGGGCTCTCCTTCCAGGAGCGTCAGGCCGGTTCACAGGCACCCGCGCTCTACGCCATCTCCTTGTTGGTGGTGTTCCTCTGTCTGGCGGCCCTCTACGAGAGCTGGAGCATTCCGTTCTCGGTGATGCTGGTGGTGCCGCTCGGGGTACTGGGGGCCATTGTGGCTGCCACCCTGCGCGGGCTGGAGAACGACGTCTACTTCCAGGTCGGCCTGCTCACCACCATAGGTCTGTCGGCGAAGAACGCTATTTTGATCGTGGAATTTGCCAAAGAGCTCTACGACAAAGGGATGGGCTTGGGTGAAGCCGTGGTGGAGGCGGCGCGCCTGCGTCTGCGTCCGATCCTGATGACCTCGCTCGCCTTTATCCTCGGGGTGCTGCCGCTGGTGATCAGCTCCGGTGCAGGTGCCAGCAGCCGTAACGCCATCGGTACCGGCGTGATGGGGGGGATGATCAGTGCCACCGTGCTGGCCATCTTCTTCGTACCCCTCTTCTTCGTATTGGTGATGCGTTACTTCACTAACCACAAGAGTAAAGAGGCGCGCATGGCTGCAGCGGTTGAGTCAAAAGGTGACTGAGCAAAAGCGTGTCCATCTGTTCTGAGCGACAGATCACAATTTGATAAATGAGTCAGTTAGCGCTGACTATAAAATGGGGCAACGTGAGCGGTTGCCCCATTTTTTTCGCCCAAAAAACGGTAACTTGTCTGTGATCTGTTCGATTTTGGGGCGGGGTTTGTATGAGTCCACTAAGTGCTTTTGGTTCTCCATCGAATCTTGATTCAAAACCCTTGATGAAGGCACTTTTTGGTGTGCAGGTTTATAAAAAACGAGATAGAATCTGCCCCTTATCGGGCTGGTAGGCGGTATGTCCCTTGTTAATATCACAACCTCTTTTTGCTGTGCAGGCTCAAGAGGTAACAAGGTGATGTTCCATCGAAACATAAAAATGCTGGAGGACATGATGACCAACAGCAAGCAAAATTCGGTTAAAAGCAGCAAACTGGGGGCTGTAACCTAGGGGCGGTAGCCATGACACCTCTCCTGTGCTTGTTCAAAAAATAAGCGCGCCTGTTGTTTTGTATAGCCTTAACAACATACGTTATTTGTTGCTCCTTAATGTTAATCAACGGATCTGCCGCCTGCCATACCATACCCTTGATACCCAATTCTGTATTCACTCCTCGCAAGAGAACACATATCTATGAAAATTCTCGTTACCGGTGGCGCAGGTTTTATCGGCTCTGCCGTGGTGCGCCATATTATCCGTGATACCCAAGATTCCGTTATCAATCTCGATAAACTCACCTATGCCGGCAATCTGGAATCCTTGGCCGATGTATCGTCAAGCGAGCGTTATGTGTTTGAGCAGGTGGATATTTGCAATCGCGCCGAGCTGGATCGGGTGTTTGCCTTGCACCAGCCGGATGCCGTGATGCATCTGGCCGCCGAGAGCCATGTTGATCGCTCCATCACAGGCCCGGCTGACTTTATCGAGACCAATATCGTCGGCACCTATATGTTGCTGGAAGCGGCCCGCGCCTACTGGAATGGTCTGGACGAGGTACGCAAGGCGGCCTTCCGCTTCCACCATATCTCCACAGACGAGGTATATGGTGATCTGCCCCATCCGGATGAAGTAGCCGTCGGTGAACCATTGCCGCTCTTTACCGAAACCACTCCTTACGCCCCCAGCAGCCCCTATTCCGCCTCGAAGGCCTCCAGCGACCATCTGGTTCGCGCTTGGCGCCGTACTTACGGCCTGCCAACCATCGTCACCAACTGCTCCAATAACTACGGCCCGTACCACTTCCCCGAGAAATTGATCCCGCTGGTGATCCTCAATGCGCTGGATGACAAGCCGTTGCCGGTCTATGGCAAAGGCGACCAGATCCGTGACTGGCTCTATGTGGAGGACCACGCGTGCGCGCTCTATACCGTGGTCACCACAGGTGTCATCGGCGAGACCTACAACATCGGCGGTCATAACGAGAAGCAGAATCTAGAGGTGGTACACACCATCTGCGATCTGCTGGACGAGATGGTGCCGAAGGCGGGCTCTTATCGTGAGCAAATCACCTATGTGGCGGATCGTCCTGGCCACGATCGCCGCTATGCGATCGATGCCAGCAAGATGAGCGCCGAGCTGGATTGGCAACCGCAAGAGACCTTTGAATCCGGTATTCGCAAAACCGTGCAGTGGTATCTGGATAACCAGCAGTGGGTCAGCAACGTCAAGAGCGGTGCCTACCAATCCTGGATCACCCAGCAGTATGGGGAGAAAAATCAATGAAAGGCATTATTCTGGCTGGTGGTTCTGGTACCCGTCTCTATCCCATTACCATGGGGGTTTCCAAGCAGTTGCTTCCCGTTTATGACAAACCCATGATCTATTATCCACTGTCGGTCTTGATGCTTGCCGGTATCAGGGAAATTTTGATTATTACCACCCCGGAAGATCAAGGCAGCTTTCAACGTTTGTTAGGTGATGGCAGTCAATTTGGTATTTCACTGGAATATACAGTTCAGCCAAGTCCGGATGGGCTTGCTCAAGCATTTATTATTGGTGAGGATTTCATTGGGCATGAATCAGTATGCTTGATCCTTGGCGACAACATGTTTTGGGGGCAGGGTTTTTCACCCATGTTGCGAGACGCCGCCAGCAGGAAAGAAGGCGCAACAGTATTTGGCTATAAAGTTCAAGATCCAGAAAGATTTGGAGTTGTGGAATTTGATGATAAGCAGAGTGTCATTTCTATCGAAGAGAAGCCTGCACAACCCAAGTCACATTTTGCAGTAACTGGGCTCTATTTTTACGACAATCAAGTAGTCAATATTGCAAAACAAGTCAAACCCTCTAAACGAGGGGAGCTTGAGATAACCAGTATCAATCAAGCATATTTGGAGCGAGGGCAGCTTAATGTTGAACTGCTGGGGCGCGGTTTTGCTTGGCTCGACAGTGGCACCCACGAAAGCCTACTTGAAGCATCAAATTTTGTGGCTACCATTGAGGCTAGGCAGGGGTTCAAAATAGCATGCCTTGAAGAAATCGCATTACGAAATGATTGGCTCAGCAAAAAAGAAGTTGCTATAACAGCTCAAAGGATGGCTAAAAATAGCTATGGTCAATATCTACTAGATTTAATAAGGAGTTAAGATGGGCCTTGTTAAACTTATTGAGTTCCCAATGCTCGGTGATGAACGTGGTTCTTTGTTATCACTAGAAAGCAACAATAATATCCCTTTCGACATAAAGCGAGTTTACTACATTTTCAACACGGTAAAAGGTGTTTCTCGTGGATTCCATGCCCACAAAGCACTAAAGCAGGTTGCTGTTGCAGTGTCTGGATCTTGCCGTTTTGTCCTTGATAATGGGGTGGATAAGGCAGAAGTTATTCTTGATGTGCCGACTAGAGGGTTGTTAATAGAATCTTTTATGTGGCGTGAGATGCATGATTTTTCTGATGACTGTGTGCTGATGGTATTGGCTGATCAGTTGTATGATGAATCTGATTATATAAGAAAGTATGAAGATTTTTTGCGCCTAGCTAGGGGAGATATAAATGTTTATTCATCATCTTAGTGATGTAATGTCAAGTGATATAGGCGATAACACTCGTATTTGGCAGTACTCAGTTGTACTACAAGGCGCAAGAATTGGTAAAGAATGTAATATATGTGCACATACTCTAATTGAGGGAAATGTCACCATAGGTGATCGTGTTACGATCAAATCTGGTGTATATATCTGGGATGGAGTCACAATCGAGGATGATGTTTTTATCGGGCCTTGTGTTGCATTCACGAATGACAGGCATCCTCGCTCCAAGATTTATCCAGATGAATTCTCTAAAATGCTCATAAAGAATGGGGCATCTATCGGAGCGAATGCGACACTGTTACCTGGAATCACCATAGGAAGATATGCCATGGTCGGTGCTGGATCCGTTGTCACAAAAGACGTACCCGATTATGCTGTTGTGGTGGGTAACCCGGCTAAAATAATTCGTTATGCTGAGATGTAAACAATGATTAACTTCCTCGATTTGAAAGCTATCAATAATCAGTACAAAAATGAACTTAAAGATGCCTGTGCCAGAGTTATTGATTCTGGATGGTATATTATGGGAAATGAGCTTACTCAATTTGAAATCGAGTTTTCTCGTTATTGTGGCACCAAGCATGCAATTGGGGTAGCCAATGGATTGGATGCTCTCAACTTGGTACTGAGAGCATGGAAGAAACTCGGAAAATTGCAAGCTGGCGATGAAGTAATAGTGCAGGCTAATACCTACATCGCCTCCATTCTGGCGATTACTGAAAACGATTTGGTTCCTGTTTTAGTGGAACCAAATCCAGAAACTTTTAACCTGGAACCGACTCAGGTTAGAGGGGCTATCACATCAAGAACCAAAGCCATACTACCAGTGCATCTGTATGGCCAACTATCTCCTATGCCAGAACTGATGGCAATTGCCACAGAGTTTGATTTGCTGGTGTTGGAGGATTGTGCCCAAGCGCATGGTGCCGAAATTCAGGGCAAGCGCGCAGGCAACTGGGGACATGCTGCAGGTTTCAGCTTCTATCCAGGCAAAAACCTGGGGGCTCTGGGAGATGCAGGGGCTGTAACAACGAATGATGATGTGTTAGCTCAGACAATCAGGGCTCTACGCAATTATGGTTCGCACAAAAAATATGAAAACCTGTATCAAGGGGTCAACAGCCGCTTGGACGAAATTCAGGCGGCAATGATGCGGGTCAAGCTCCCTTATCTGGAAGGGGAAACGGCCCGTCGTCAAAGTATTGCTCAATCCTATCGCACACGAATTAACAATCCTTTCGTAACACTACCCTGTGTGGAAAATGAGGGTGCCCATGTATGGCATTTATTCGTAGTACGCAGTGACGTACGTGAGCAGTTGCAGCAATGGTTGTCTGAGCAAGGTATCCAGACGCTGATCCACTACCCTATACCTCCCCATAAACAAAAAGCGTATCCTGAATTCCAGGATTACCGGCTGCCGTTGACAGAGCAGATCCATCAGCAAGTCCTTTCTCTCCCCATGGATCCGACCATGAGCGATGAAGCTGTGACTAGGGTGATCGATGCGGTGAATGGCTTTACCGTATGAGACGCTTGCTTAAAGTGACCGCCATGACGGGGCTATTGACGCTCCTTAAAATGGCGATGGGGTTTGTCATTGCCAAGGTGGTGGCCATTTATACAGGCCCCACTGGGATGGCCATGTTAGGCCAGGTTCAAAGCATAGTCGGTGCGCTCAATGGGGTGATTAATGCCCCAGTTGGCAGCGGGGTTGTACGTTATACCGCCGAGAAGAAAGCTCAGGGATTTGAGGCATGTTCTCCCTGGTGGCGAGCAGCAGTACAGTGGGTAATGATTATTTCTGCCATCACGATTCCAAGCGGATTGCTTCTGGCCGAACACATTTCAAATTGGCTTTTTCAAGATACAGCCCTTGCTTGGGTGGTAATGGCAACCGTCTGTGTTTTGCCGTTGTCAGCCATAGGGACACTGTGTAATTCCATTATCAATGGTCAGCAACTATATCGCCGCTATGTTGGCTTGGGTATGCTCTCTGCCGTTATATCCGGTTGTGTGATGTTGATCATGATAGTGATGGCCAATATCCAGGGAGCCTTGTTGGCTGCTGCCGTACAGGCTGCCTTGATTGGACTGGTGATGCTGATTGCTAATTTGCGCCAACCCTGGTTTAGATTGAAGTATTGGTGGGGAAGAACAGATTCGGAAGCGAGAAAGTCTATTGGTGGCTACATGTTGATGGCAATCACCAGTGCCTTGACCGTCCCTATATCACTGATTCTAGTTCGTACAATTTTGATCCAGCAAGTGGGATGGGAAGCTGCTGGTCATTGGCAGGCAGTATGGAAAATATCCGAAGTCTATCTTGGCGTGATCACCATGGCCTTAGGGACCTATTACTTGCCTCGTCTATCTTCCTTGACGAAAACAGACGCCATTGTTAATGAAATTAATAACACTGCTAGAGTCATTATCCCTATAGTTGCTCTGATGGCATTGGTTATATATTTTTCTCGAGACTTTGTCATCTGGCTACTCTTTACTCCAGACTTTTATACAGCACGCGATCTATTTTTGGTTCAATTGAGTGGTGATTTAATAAAGATAACTAGTTGGTTGTATGCATACCCTATGCTCTCCAAGGGGGCTACTAGATGGTTTGTCATGACAGAAATAGTATCATCATTTACATTCGTACTTTTAACATATATATTTGTTTGCTTGGTCGGGGTTGAAGGTGCTCCCATTGCATATCTAGTAAACTACGTAATTTATTTTTTGTTTATAAGACACAATATGATAAAAATATACAAGTAAAAGATGATTAACTATCTCAAAACAAATGAAGGTAGTCTTGTGTTAAAATTTATGGGTTTGGGTGAAGTATGAAAAAGATTATATCTGTTGCTCTTATAACTTATAACTCAGAGAAAACAGTGCTCGAGACATTGAATAGTATTGCCTCTCAAACTTATGGTACTGATTTTATTGAGTTGGTAATATCTGATGATGGTTCAAAAGATAATACTATCGGAGTCATTGGTGAATGGCTAAAAAATAACGAGAATAGTTTCAAAAAGATTATTTTCATTAAAAATGAAAATAATCTTGGTGTGTCAAAAAATATTAATATGGCATGGCGAGCGTCGACATCTGAATGGATAAAAACAATAGCTGGTGATGATATCCTTTTGCCTAGTTGTATTGCGGATAATGTTTCATTTTTGGCTAAAGAGAGTGACTCTGAAAATATAGGTGCAGTATTCTCATTACTCCAAATATTTAGTGCTGACTGTGACTTAAAAAAACGTTACATTGGTGTAACTCCATCGCCTGCATACTTAAGGTTCTTCACGTTAACGCCAAGCGAACAATATAGTTATTTGAAAGTACACGGTATACCAATGGCTCCATCCTCCTTTATTCAGCGCAACGCATTAATATCAGTTAATTATGCAGATGAGCGTTTTCATTTAATTGAAGATTACCCGTTATGGTTAAATTTGTCCCAGCATGGTTTTGCTCTTCGGTTTTTAGATAAAAAAACAGTCATGTATCGTAAGTCTGAGAGCATTAGCAGTAGCCAATCGAAGATAATAAATGAAAGTTATCTTCATGAGATATCGTTAATTGATGAGCTTATAATAATTCCTAGGCTTTCAAAAAGTGACTTTATTTTCAAAATTCGAAAAAGACTTTGGTCAAAACTCATGCGCTACATAGTTAGGATTTTTGACAACAAAAAGAGCTTTTATTCTGATGTATTAGTAATGGGTATTAATTTTTTAAAACCTGGTTTTATTAGTTTTCAAATGTATAAAATGAAGCTTCATTTGATAAGCAAGTTGCCAATAAATATAAATGAAGGTAAGAAAAATGATTAACTATATGAAGGATTGAAAATGATTAATGAAGCCATTATTGCTTTAATGGTTATGTTTGTTTTTTTTATATTCATAATTAAATTCTTAAAAAAGAAAGAGCAAAGTGTTTCTTGTTTTATCCTGATAGCATTCAATGTTTTTTTTACTTCTTGGTTATCTACCGTACTAGTTGTTTTTTTTCCAGATATATCAACTAGATTAAGTGGCTTTGGCTATGATCTAATACTTGATGTTTATTATAAAGCATCTATATCTGTTTTGATTTTATTTCTCGGTATGGGTATATATTTATACTTGTACGACCATAAACAGATAAATCTTAGTGATAATGCTGAATTAGATGAAACTGTACGAGTTATCAACCCTCTTTATATAGCATTTTTTATATATAGCGTTATAAAAATAGTTGTTTTTTATAAGCTTTCTCCTTTATATATTGCTGCTATGGGGCAACCTGAGGAAGCGGCACTAGCAAGAGCTGCAATCCAAAAAGGTGATATTTCTGTCGATATTCCATATCTTGGCAAAATATTTTATTTTCTCGCTTTCTATCTAACACTCACTACCATGATATTAGTTCACAATAATAAGGAGGCTAAATTAAAATTAATTTCTGTGATTGTTTTAGCCTCGTTACAGCTTACCTTTGATGGGCAAAAGGCTAGTCTATTTCTACTATTCATGATGGTTACTATTACGTATTTCATTCTTTCTAAATCATTTTTAAAGTTATTTTTATTATTCTTTTCTTTTATGCTTATAGCAAGTTCACTGTATTCTTTCATGATGTCTGGAGATGGGAATCCATTATTAAGAGCTCTTGATAGAAGTATATTCGGTCAGGCGCAAGGTATGTATTATATTATCGAATATTATGATCCAAAACTCACTGGTATATTTTCAGATTTACCATTCTCTCATCTGCTGGGCTTAAAGGAATTAAAGCCGGACGAATGGATAATCCCATATATCTATTCAGATAGTACTCACGTTGTAAACTCCAACACATATATTGTAGGAGAAATGTGGGCATATGCAGGTGATGTCGGTGTTTTTGTTTTTTCATTTATAGTTTTGTTTTTTTTGATTTTTTATTTTTTATTTTTCAAGTGGCTTTTTTCATTCAATAGAATTATATATTGGCCTATAGCTATGATCTTTTTCTCCATGCTGCCAATTAATCAATCTTTGCAATTTATAATATATCAAAAATATTTCCTATATATACTGTTTTTCTTAGTGATACCCATTTCTATTGTTCATAAGCGTATTCGTGGATGAGTGAGTTTAAAATATAGTAATCCTTAAGGATTTCACTGCTTTTTTACTAGGTAACTAAAGTGACAACAATATCTATCGCTATTTCTACTTATGCGGAACGAGTTGCTAATTTAAAATTATTAGAACATTACCCTAACATTAATTATGTTGTTGTGCATCAGCAACCACAAAATGTAGCTAAGGAGTCCATCAGCTATATAAAAAATAGAAATGATGTCTTATATATACCTACTGACACGAAAGGGATTTCTGTAAGTAGAAATATAGCAATTAAAAATGCCACGGGTAACTATATTTTAATAATGGATGATGATGTATGTTTCTTTTTAGATAGCATAGAGAAATTAATAATATGTATGAATGAAGATGATGTGGACATTGGTACATATTATCATAAATACACCAACGGAAAGACTACAAAAAATAGGGATTACTCTTTTTCTCACAATATGTTAAATATCGCTAACCCTTCATCAATTGATATTTGTTTAAAGCGGGAATCGATAGTTGCAAGTGGAGTGCTATTTGATGAGGACTTTGGTTTAGGGACCAGTTATCCTTCGGGTGAAGAAATGATATTTTTATCTGACTGTATAAAGTCAGGTTTAAAGTTGAAAAGATATCCCATTGAGGTATGTATTCATCCTCCTGTCACATCAGGTAGCGACTTCTATTCTACCAAAGAAAAGATCTTGGCTAAGAAGGCCATGTTTAAAAGAGTGTATGGCCAGTTAGGCGGAATTATGTTTATACTGTTTATTTTGAAAAAATATCCTGCGGCATACAAGGCTGGCTATGGTTTGTTTTTCTTAAAACACTCGCTTTTTAAGTAAGCTCACATCCGTGAGGTAATATTATTATGGACGCATCCCCCCTCGTTTCAATCGTTATGCCGAGTTATAATTCGGGCAAAACGATATCTGCAGCAATACAGAGTATTCTTCTTCAAGAGTATGATAACTGGGAATTGTTGGTTACAGATGACAACTCATCTGATGATACCGTTGCTATATTAAAAGCTTTTGAAGCGCAAGACACAAGGATTAATGTTGTATGCAATAACACTAATTCTGGTGCAGGATTCTCAAGAAATCATTCAATCAGAAGGTCGAAGGGTAAATATATCGCATTCCTCGATTCAGATGACCTTTGGAATCCAGATAAACTGAAAGTTCAGATTTCTTTTATGGAGAGAAAAAATTATTTATTTACTTTTTCTTCATATCAAATGTTTTCCTGCGAGGGCGAGGGCAAGGTTGTCCATGCTCCTGCATCCGTGACTTATAATGAATTGTTGTATGGTAATGTTATCGGATGTTTAACTGCAGTATATAATGCTGAGATCTTAGGCCGTCAGGAAATGCCACTTATAAGAAAGAGGCAGGACATGGGGCTATGGTTGGCTTTGCTAACAAAGTGTGACAAAGCTTATGGTTTACCTGATGTGTTGGCAAGATATAGAACAGACTCTGGTATGACGCAAAATAAATTGAATGTAGCGAAATATCAGTGGGAATTTTACAGGACTGTAGTACAGCTGAATCTGTTGAAGTCCTTATGGTACTTCTTTTGGTATGCACTAAATGGTTTTTTTAAACATCGGAAATAAAACATGAAAATTGCTATTGCGGGTACGGGATATGTTGGCCTGTCTAATGCAGTATTGCTGGCACGACACCATGAGGTGGTTGCTGTTGATGTTATTGCCAGCAAGGTCGAGCTTATCAATCAAGGGCTCTCTCCCATCGTAGATAAAGAGATCGAAGAGTACCTGGTTGGCGGAAAGCTTAATCTGAGGGCGACTTTAGATAAAGCAGAGGCATATCAACAAGCCGATTTCGTCATCATTGCGACGCCAACAGACTATGATCCCGACACTAACTATTTCAATACTAGTACGGTTGAGTCAGTAGTCAAGGATGTGATGGTAATCAATCCAAGTGCTGTTATGGTGATAAAATCGACCATTCCAGTTGGATATACCGCCAGGTTGCGCAAGGATCTCGGTTGTGAGAATTTGATTTTTTCCCCCGAATTTTTGCGTGAAGGGAAAGCTCTCTATGACAACCTGCATCCTTCTCGTATCGTAGTTGGTGAGCGTTCAGAGCGGGCTCAGGTGTTTGCCAACCTGCTGTTGGAAGGCGCGATCAAGAAGGATGTACCTGTGCTCTATACGGACAGCACAGAAGCAGAGGCGATCAAGCTGTTTGCTAATACCTACCTTGCGATGCGTGTTGCGTTTTTCAATGAACTTGACACCTACGCTCAGTTGCATGGCCTCGATAGCCGGCAGGTGATTGAAGGTATTGGATTGGATCCGCGTATTGGCAGCCACTATAACAATCCCTCGTTCGGGTATGGTGGTTATTGTCTGCCAAAAGATACCAAGCAGTTGCTGGCTAATTACAGTCAGGTTCCAAATAACTTGATTCGGGCGATAGTCGATTCCAATACAACCCGCAAAGATTTTATTGCGGATTCTGTTATCCGACAAAAGCCGAAAAGAGTCGGGGTATATCGATTAGTCATGAAGTCGGGGTCTGATAATTTTCGAGCTTCAGCCATACAGGGTGTCATGAAACGCATCAAGGCGAAAGGCATTGAAGTGGTTATCTACGAACCAGCATTGGCGGAATCGGAGTTTTTTCATTCCAGGGTCATCACAGATCTGGCAGAGTTTAAAGCCAGTTGCGATGTGATACTGGCCAATCGACGCGTGGCTGAGCTTGATGATGTTATAGACAAACTCTACACTCGTGATCTTTTCGGTTCAGATTGACATTATTTTCCCCTTATAAAAATCATATTGAGGAATCAAGTGAGTTATCAACGTCGCCACTCACGCTGGTATGAGCGCATCATATTTACTCCTCCTGCACTGTTTATCTTCGGGGCCCTGCTTACGGTTTGTTTACCAGCCATAGAGCGCTGGGGATGGGAGTTTTGGTATCAAATGGATGCCGTCAGGATCAATACCCTGAGCGGCGCCTTTGTGGCCTTTCTGTTGACTGGGATCGTGCTGCATCGCTTCCTGCGCTATCCGGGCGCGAGCCCCGTTGCCTATATGATCCCGACTGTCACGACACTCTATGGTGCTTTGGTGGGGGTTCTCTTTTTCCTTCGCCTACCTTACAGCCGTCAGGTGTTGTTCGAATCGTATGTGGTGGCCCTGCTCTGCTGCTGGCTGGCTTATTTCATCGGTCGCCGTTACCGGACACCCAAATACGCCTTGCTGCCCTTTGGCGACTACCAGGCCCTGACACGGCACTCCAGCGTGCAGTGGCGCCTGCTGGACAAGCCCGATCTTGGGGCCGTGCGCTATGACGCCGTGGTGGCAGATCTTCGGGACGAGAAACTGGCGGGGGAGTGGGAGCGTTTCCTGGCGCGCTGTGCCCTGGCTCACATCCCCGTCTATCACATCAAGCAGATCAGCGAGACCCTGACCGGACGCGTAAAGATCGACCATCTCCATGAGAACCAGCTTGGCTCCCTCTTGCCGTCCCCTGTTTATGCCTTTATCAAGCGGGGAATGGACATCCTGGCCGCGTTGATCGCGATCCCGCTGTTCTCCCCCTTGATGCTGGTGACGGCTATCCTCATCAAGCTGGATAGCCCGGGTTCGGTGATGTTCCTGCAAAACCGGGTGGGGAAGGGCAACAAGGATTTTTGCATCTACAAGTTCCGCAGCATGTGCAAGGATTCGGAGAAGGCCGGTGCCCAGTTTGCTCAGGACGGCGACATGCGCGTCACCCGGGTGGGCAAGGTGATCCGCAAGCTGCGCATCGACGAGCTGCCGCAGTTCTTCAACGTCCTCAAGGGGGACATGAGCCTGATTGGGCCGAGGCCGGAGCAGCGCACCTTCGTCGATCAGTTTGAGCGGGAGATCCCCTTTTACATGTATCGTCATATCGTGCGGCCGGGGATCAGCGGCTGGGCTCAGGTGGTGCACGGTTATGCCGCCGATGCTGATGATACCCGCATCAAGATCGAGCACGATTTTTACTACATCAAGCACTTCTCCCTCTGGCTGGATGTGCTCATCGTGTTCAAGACCATCCGCACCATTCTGACCGGCTTCGGCGCGCGGTAATCCTCGATGCGGATCTTGTTGCTGGGGGCTCGTGGTCAGTTGGGACGAGCCTTTTTTTCTGCCCTCTGCCGGGATTATTCCCATTGGCAGGTGACGCCCCTTGGCAGGGCGGAGTGCGACATCACAGACCCCGGTGCGCTGATCGGTGCCCTGGAGCGCCATCAGCCGGATGTCATCCTCAACGGCGCGGCCTATACGGCAGTCGATCTTGCAGAGGCCCAGCCTGCGCTCGCCGAGCGCATCAACCATGAGGCGGTGTCACTTCTTGCCCGAGAGGCCAGTGCCAGGGGGGCACTGCTGGTGCACTTCTCCACCGACTATGTGTTTGACGGCTCCGGCAGTGGACCTTGGCGCGAGGCGGATGCGCCATCCCCGCTCAATGTCTACGGGGCCAGCAAGCTGGCCGGCGAGCAGGCCATCCAGGCCCTGTGTCCCCATCATCTAATTGTGCGAACCAGCTGGCTTTATGGCGGGGAGGGGGCACACTTCGCGCGTGCCATTCTGCGCCGTGCCAAAGAGGGCCAGCCCCTTGAGGTGGTGGCGGATCAATGGGGGGCGCCGACGCAGGTGGACTGGCTGTCGACGACCGTACTCCTGGCGCTGGAGCAGGTCGTGAAGGCGCCAGACAAGTGCGGTCTCTATCATCTGAGTCCCGAAGGAGAGACGAGTTGGCATGGCTTTGCGTCGGCCCTGGTGCAGGAAGGTTGTCGGCTTGGCCTGCTGGCGCGGCCCGTTCCGATAAAACCCATTCCTTCGGCGAACTGGCCCCAGGCGGCCCGCCGGCCACTCAACTCCAGGCTCGATTGCCGACAGTTTTCTGCTGTATTTGGCGTCAGGTTGCCGCCTTGGCTGCAACAGATGAGACACTGGCTTGCGGGCCTAGGTACTGTGGATTGATGGCCTGCATTTGCTTTGCACCAGATGACGGTATGTGGATACAAAGTAAAAGACACCATGCATCTGGGCAGATGAGTGAGTTAGGTTTTCTTTGCCTGGAGAAGCACGATGAACGTCATCACCTGACACCGATCAGGTGACCGTCAGCTCCGGGGCGTATGATACCTGCCAGTGTGTCGGCGCCCCTTTGTTGAGCCAGAGATGTTGAGATAGGACGTTAAAGACCGTTACGTATGCTGATATACACTTGCCCCTTACACCAAAGACTCTTCTATGCATTTTATTCCACTAAAAATTCCAGATGTTGTTCAGATTAACCATCTATGCCATGAAGATGACAGAGGTGATTTCATGGAGCTCTTCCGCCACGACCTGTTTACCCGTAGATGCGGTGATTTTGGTTTCGTTCAGGACAATCTGAGCCGCTCTCGGCAAGGGACATTGCGCGGGCTGCATTATCAACGACAAAAACCACAGGGTAAGTTAGTACAGGTTATTGCTGGTTCCATTTTTGATGTAGCGGTAGATTTGCGAGAGAAGAGTACAACTTATGGGAAATGGGTTGGCGCTCGGCTTTCGGCTGCAGAGGGCGCATCATTGTGGATCCCACCAGGTTTTGCCCATGGTTTTTATGTGATGAGCGAGGAGGCTCATGTGTTGTACAAGTGCACCGATTATTATGCCCCTGAACTTGAGGCTACCCTCAACTGGTCCGATCCGACCTTGGCAATTGAGTGGCCCATTTTGGATCAAGTGCCATTGATACTTTCTGAAAAAGATCGTAATGCACCTTTCTGGCTATGACTTCACTTGTAGGGCCCACTATGAATAAAAATATGCTCGATAATTCAGATACCCAACTGCCTTGCGGATGGTCACCATCCTCCAATGATGAGATTGATTTTCGTGAGCTGATGCTGGTGTTGTGGCACCAGAAGCTGCTGATAGTGCTTATTGCTGGCGTATTTGCAGTGTGTGGTATCTCCTATGCGCTGTTGGCTCCACAGCAGTGGTCCGCTTCGGCAGTGGTTGCAGAGCCGAAGCCGGAAGAGATGACACCGATGCTGAAAGTATCACAGCAGGCAACAGCATTGGGTCTTGGCGGTTTTCCCAGCGGAAAATATCTTTACCAAGAATTTATTCTGGAGTTCAACAGTTACGAAAATCGCCGTAACTATCTCAAAGCCAGTCCTTTATTTGCCGAAGTTGTAAAAAGTCATGAGCTGGATGACAAGGCACAGGTACGTTGGTTACGCGACTGGAGTAAATCTGTCATGGCTCAGCCTGTAGACAAGAAGGGGGAGGTGCCGGGGGTTGAGCTCAAGTTTGCAGCCCCTACCGCCGAGACGTCGCTGGCAATGTTGGAAGGGTATATTGATTATATTGTCAGACTGCAACAGAAACAGTTGACAAACCGACTTGCAGAGCAACGTGATCTGCAGTTGGATGGCATGAAAACTGAGTACCTGATCATGGTGGAGGATACTAAACGTGCCCTGCAACAGGAAATATTAGAATTGGCAATGGCTAACAAAATAGCCAAAGCGGCTGGTGTCAGTGCGCCATTGGAAAACTATAATGTTCAGGAGCGTCTCCTCATTTCTCTGGGTTCGAAAGGTTTGGAAGAAAAACTGTCATTACTGAAATCCATCGATCTTGAGGTTTATCAACCCAAGTTGCAATCTTTGCAGTTGAAGATGGCACGTTTAAAAAGTATATCTTTGGAAGGTATTGCATTTCGTCCTTTCTCCTATCTGGATGCTCCAGATGAACCTCTTAGCCGTGACAAGCCGAAACGGCCCTTGATTGTGGTGTTGGCAACTCTGCTGGGAGGGATGCTTGGTGTTGGTATTGTGCTGATTCGCCATGCATTTCGCCGACCAGAAGAGGCATAATTGGAATCGTTGATGTAATCGAGGGGGCAATGTGCCCCCTCTCTTTTTATCTGTATCTTGTATGCCCTTTCAATGATGGGTGGGCCTAAGGAGCTGGGCTGTGACGTTAACGCGAATCATGATGGTTTTATGTGGGCTCTATTGGTTGTTGGGGATGCATTTTTTTATGCACAACCCGGGAGGATCAGGGCTGTATCTGCCCTTTAATGCATGGGGATGGGTATTTGCCTCGCTGGCTATTGGATTGGGATTGTGGCAGGTGACGTTACGTCAACGTCTGGCCTTTTCTCCATTACAAGCGGGTTTATGGATAGGAGCTCTCTTGCTACTGCTCCCGATGCTCTATCCAGGTTTTGCACTCAAGGATTATGCTATTACCCGATTGCTGGGACTTTTTGCTGGCCTACTGTTTTTGTTTGGACTCTATCAATGGCGTTTTGATAAGGCGCAGCGTGAGCGCTTGCTCTATCTCATCCTGATTGCGATCGCGATGGAGGCAGTGCTGGGGCTGGTGCAGTTCTACCTGTTGACGCCAGGTAACTGGATTGGCTATGACACCAAGGCCAATCGCCCTTACGGGATCTTTCAACAGCCAAACGTGATGGCGACGTTTATGGCAACTGGCCTTGCCCTTGCTATCTGGCTGGAATTACGCCGAGAGGGTGGTCGATTACTGATGGCGTTGCGCTATGGCGTCATTCTATCTGCGGCACTGCTGCTCGTTGTTTTGCAATCCCGAGTGGGGCAGTTAGGCGGTCTGCTAGCACTGTTTTTACTGATGCCTCAGCTTTATCGACAGCGGCTGTTATGGCGTATAGTGGGTCTGGTTATTTTGGCTGTAGCGATTGGCCTGTTATCACAATATTGGCTGGCTGGAGCAAAACGCGGATTAGAGATCTATCAGTCCGGTGGTATGCGCTCTATTTACTGGCCTTACGCGGCAAAACTGATTGCACAGGCTCCCTGGAGTGGTTGGGGATACGGCAGTTTTGAATCTGTTTTTCTTCATCACTACATGGCTGATAAAGCACTGAATCCGTCCATGGCGCAGATTGAGTACAATCTTGACCACCCCCACAACGAGTTTCTCTATTGGGCTGTTGAGGGCGGTATTGCACCCATGGTCGGCATGGTGATCATGGGAGGCGCATTATTATGGCGTCTGGCGAGTGTGCGTTGGGTAAATGCCATGAGACTGCTTGCTCCGGTTACACCGATATTGCTTCATACCCAGACGGAATACCCGCTCTACCATGCGATCGTGTTGTGGTGGGTATTGCTGACGCTGATTTATATCATCGATACCGAAATTGAAGAGACCAACCTGGCGAGTCGTGGTTTCTCATCATGGTGGGATATGGAGTGCCGACCATGGTTGTTACTGCGATTTATGGCGATCGCTATCCCGCTGCTGGTTGTTCCCTTTATGCTCACAGCAATTCACACCGCATGGGTAGTCACCAAGTACGAAAGAGGTGGGTATAAAGAGCCGACTTTGCTACTTGATATCATCAATCCCATGGCTTGGTTGACCCGAGTGGAATTTGATGTGAACTCGGTTCGTCTGATGGTGGGCTTGCAGACAAATAACAAGGCTGAACTGGAAGTTTATCTGGAGTGGGGGCTGTCATTCGTACGCCATACACCCCGTGCCAACATATACGCCAATATGGTGATCGCGCTTAATGCATTGGGTCGTACAGAGGAAGCCAATACGATGCGAGCGGAAGCGCTCAAGCTCTATCCAACCGAGCCCCTTTTAACTGGATCCGCTTCACAGGCTGTGATTACTGGTGTTGACCAATCAGGCAAGAATATAACCAAAAATAAATAGTGCTATTTGGCTACATAGAAAGTCAGCCCTTAAAAACGGCTGGCTTTTTTATTGTTTACCTTCTGGACGACCAGTATCCGAACAGTCTGTTTTCGGACGCATACGTCTGTTATACGGGCTACGAAAAGCATATTTGAAATGTCATGATTCGCTCTCAACAAATTGATTGATATGTGATTTTATTGGTGGTGTCGAATGGGTTGATAGTCAATTGGGAGTATCCCCCTCATCATCAGGTGAAGGGACAGGTTCTAGACGTGTTCATTGCTAAACAGATAGGCGTAGTCTTGTCACATGATGTTGAACGTATGGTAGAAATGTGCGCTCAGGCTTATAAAGCAGGTTACAGAGTTAGTTTTGTTGGATGCTGAACTGGAAATTAATGAGTCTTGAAATACTGATGTTTCTTGAACACAAGATGGTAATCACCACACTACCCAGAAGATCTGCATTCCAGCCAGTTTGTTATTGATAGTGGCAAGCATTCGATCTTGATGGTGAAATTTAAGAAAAAAAGAACGTTAATATAGAAAAACTGTATGTTCTCGCGAATTGTCCATGCTATTCTGAAACGGTATCCCTGTAACCGACTTTTTTGTGAGGAAATAATGAACGAGTTTCTGAAAGTTCTGCTGAACATTCGCAGTCTGCGTGCGGCTATTCGTGAGCTGCCGTTTGAGCAACTGCTGGAAGCTAAAGAGAAGTTTGACTTGGTTTACCAAGAGCGCGCCGATTCTGTTGAACAGGAGCGTGCTGAACAGGAAGAGCGTCAGCGCAAGCTGAATGAATTCACCGAAATGCTGCAGCAGGCTGGTATTGATCCTCGCGAGCTGCTGGCGACTGCCGCTGCTCCGGCTTCTGCAACTGGCGCTGCCAAGAGCAAGCGTGCTCCGCGTCCGGCTAAATACAAGTACGAAGAAGATGGCCAGGAAAAAACCTGGACCGGTCAAGGCCGTATGCCGAAAGCCATTGCTGCTCAAGTAGCTCTGGGTAAAGACCTGAACGATTTCCTGATCTAATTCGTCAGGTTCCGAGATTGAATAATGCCGCCCAAGAGCGGCATTATTTTTTGCCGTTTTACTCGTCGTTATCCAATCCGCCTTCTGCCGCTCTACTATCTACATCCTCGCTTGTATCCTTTTTACCGTCGTTTCACTTCACTGTTACTTTGCTCAATATCAATCGTTGTTTGCGATTAATTTTGTCGTGTAGGATTAACAGCGTGATATCGCTATTTGTATGCGTCGTGCAGATATGCGCTTCGGATATGTCTCTCACGATTCACGGTAAGCCGCTCGGCAAGAGCACCGAGCTCGCTGCTGATGGAATATCCGGTAACCGTTATCTCCGATCAGGGGGCGTGAGGTAGAGAGAGCCGCAAGGTATGGCCGGGATATTCAGGGTCGCCGATGCATGTAATTGGATGTGCTGCCGTAACTGCCCCTGATGATGAGCAATGGCGTTCGTCTGCCGTGTGGGAGAGGGAATTCTGTGCGGTCGATGGTGATGGCATTCCCCACTCTACAGGCAGAGTGGGGAATAGCCGAGGCGTTATCGGGGCGCCACGCTATCGCTGCCACCCAGGGCGCGATAGATTTTGGCAGTGGTGGTGAGCTGCTCTTTTTGCTGGGCCAACAGGCTCTGCTGGGCATCCCACAGTCGGTTCTGCTCATCGAGCCAGGCTTGCACGCCGGTCGCACCCGCCTGGAAGCGAGCCTTTGCCAGTCGTTCGGCCTCCTGGGCATAACTCAGCTGCTCCTGCAGATAATCGAGTCGCTGCTGGCCATAGTGGCGGGCGGCCAGATTGTCTTCCACCTCTACCAGTGCGGTGTAGAGCTGTTTGCGAAACTCGGTTTCAGCGATCTGGTAATCCAGCTCTGAGCTTTCGATGGCGAGCTGGGTGCGGTTGTATTCAAGGAAGGGGAGGGCAAGGCTGGCTCCCAGCGTACCAACCGGATTTTGCAGCACCTGCGCCAATCTATCGGATGCGGTGCTGGCACTGCCGGTCAGGGTCAGGCTGGGGTAGAAGCTGGTGCGGATCTCGTCTCCTTTAGCCAGCGTCTTGCGCAGCCGCAATTCGGCCGCTTTGACATCGGGGCGGCGTGCCAGCACATCGGCCGGAATACCCACCGCAAGTTCAGGAATGGTCTGCTTTGCAAGGGAAGCGGGTGCATACTCCAGCGGCCCGCTGCTGCGGCCCAGCAACAGACGCAGGGCATTGCGAGCCTGCTCCTGCTGCGCCTTGAGGGAGGCCAGCTCAGCCTGTTTTCCGGCCAACTGTTGGCGTGCCTGCGCCAGATCGAGCCGGGTGATGGCGCCTGCTTGGTATTTGGTCTGGGTCAGCTGCTCGGTACGGATCAGATTGGCCAGCTGCTGTTCCCCAAGGGTGATGGCAGAGCCGAGATAGCCGAGCTGCCAATACTGCTCCAGGGTATTGCCGATCAGCAGTAGTCGGGTGCTGGCGAGATCCTGCTCGCTTGCCGCCGCCTCCCAGCTTGCCTGATCTCGCACCGAGGCAAGCTTGCCCCACAAATCCACTTCGTAACTGAGGCTCAGCGAGGGGCCCAGACTGTTGGTGCCTTTGCCGGTTTTCAGATCCTTGTTGCCACTGGCGGCGATAGTGCTATTGACCGAGGGGGTGAGGTTGGTATCGGCCTGCTCGGCGCCCAGTCGGGCGCTTTTGAGCTTGAGGGCCGCCACATGCATGTCCGGGTTGGCGGCCAGTACCGCCTCGACCAATTTGTCGAGCTGGGGATCATGAAATTCCCGCCACCAGGGGCCTGCCTGCGCAGCCAGTTGGGCGCCCTCTGCTTGTTGCCATGTGGGGGCGATCGCCAGCTCGGGTCTTTGATAGGTGCTGTGCTGACTACAGCCGCTGAGGGCCATGCAGAGAGCCAGCCAGGAGAGTTTGTGCATTGTTATTCCCTCGCCAGTGCGACAACAGGGTCGAGCCGCGCCGCATTGCGTGCCGGCAGGTAACCAAACAGGATCCCGATGAGTGACGAGCAGCCAAAGGCCATCAGGATGGAGAAGAGCGAGAACTGCATCTTGATGGAGTCCACCAGCAGTGAAAAGAGTGCGCCAATGCCTAGCGAGAGGCCGACGCCGAAGATCCCCCCCAGCAGGCTCACCATCACAGCTTCAATCAGGAATTGCTGCAGGATATCCGACTGGCGGGCGCCCACGGCCATGCGAATGCCGATCTCGCGGGTGCGCTCGACCACTGACACCAGCATGATGTTCATCACGCCCACCCCGCCGACGATCAGCGAGATCACCGCGATGGCCGAGACCATCAGGGTCATGGTGGCGGTGGTTTTCTCCACCGATTTGATGATGCTGTCGCTGCTGAAGGTGAAGAAATCCTTCACCCCGTGGCGCTTGGTGATCAGCTCGATCACCGCCTGTTCGGCCAGTGCCGGTTGTACCCCGTCTTTGACCCGGATGGTGATCTGGCTGAAGTGGTGCTGCGAGATGAGACGACTCATCACCGCGCTGTAGGGCAGCCAGATATTGACCGACTGGCTGGTGGGGCCGAAGCCGGTCTCCTGCGAAACTACACCGACAATCCGCACCGGCAAGGTGCCGACCAGTACCACCTTGCCGACCGGATCCTCCTTGCCAAGCAGGCTGGTGATACTCTTCTTGTCCACCACGGCAACGGCGGCACGCTGCTGGATATCTTGCCACTCCAGTAAGCGACCACTGACCAGCGTCATCCCCTTCACCTTGAAATAGTCGTTACCGACCCCGGTCACGTTGCCGCTGTTGGTCTTGTTGCGGTAGCGCAACTGCCCTGAGCTGCCGATCTCGGGGCTGGCGCCCGCAAGATAGGGCTGCCCCAGCAGGGCATCGAGATCCCCCTTGTTGAGGGTCTGGATGCTGGCCATCTTCTCATCGCCCCATCCTTTACCCGGGAAGATTTCGATGGTGTTGGTGCCCATCGCATTGATCTGGTCGATCACCTTAGCGCGCGCCCCTTGACCAAGAGCGACCACGCTCACCACTGCGGCGATACCGATGATGATGCCGAGCATGGTGAGGAAGGTGCGCATCCGGTGGGCGAGCATGGCATGCATCGCCATCCGTCCCGCTTCCCGATAACGATCCCAGTCGTGACCCATGGCGCCTTTAGTGGGAGCTATTTTTTGAGCGGCTACAGCGGTGGCTGGGGCCAACACGGCCGTTTGGCTGGGGCCGCTATCTTGTTCAATCCGACCATCTTTGAGAGTGATGATACGGTCGGCATGGCTGGCCACGTTCATATCGTGGGTGACCAGAATGATGGTGTGGCCCTGAGCGTGCAGCTCCTTGAGGATCGCCATCACCTCCTTGCCGCTCTGGCTATCCAGTGCGCCGGTCGGTTCATCGGCGAGGATCACTTCGCCGCCATTGGCCAGCGCCCGGGCGATACTGACCCGCTGCTGCTGACCGCCGGAGAGCTGGCCCGGGGTATGGTGGCTGCGATCGGCCAGCCCCAGTCTGTCCAGCAGCTGACGCGCGCGCGCCTGGCGATCCGGGCGGCTGGTACCGGCATAGACAGCTGGAATCTCCACGTTGGCGGCGGCATCGAGATGGGGCAGCAGGTGGTAGCGCTGAAAGATAAAGCCGAAGTGGTGGCAGCGCAGCCGGGCCAGCGCCAACGCATCCATGGTGGCGGTGTCCTGACCGCGAAACAGGTACTGGCCGCCGCTCGGGCTATCGAGACAACCCAGCAGGTTCATCAGGGTCGACTTGCCAGAGCCGGACGCGCCGACAATGGCGATCATCTCTCCTGCCGTGATGGTGAGGTCAAGAGGGTGGAGCACGGTGACTTCGCTGTCGCCGCTCTGGTAGCGTCGCTCGACCCCTTTCAGCTGGATCAACGGCAGCTGGTTCAGGGGCTCACTCATAGCATCACCGCCATCTCATCATTGTCGGCGGGGGCTCCGTGATTGAGCTGCACCTCCTCCTTCTCACTCAGCCCGCTGATCACCTCAATGCGGATCTCGTCCTTCATACCGGTCTTGATATGGCGGGTTTCGGTTGTCTCATCGTCCTTGATCACGGTGACTTCATACTCGTTGTCACCCAGCGACTTGCCGAGGGCGGTTTGCGGCACAGTGAGCACCTGCTTGCGCTCGCCGAGCACTATGGTCACCTGGGTGGTCATTGCCACTCGCAGGGTATGATCGGGATTGGGCACATCGAACAGGGCGTAGTAGTAAACGGCCGCATTGTTGGTGGTGGTGCCTGTGGTGGCCTGATCGTTGATGTTGGTAGGCGCTAACTCCACGGCGCGAAGCGTACCCTGATAGCGGGTATCCGGATCGCCGATCAGGGTGAAGTAGACCGGCATGCCGGCTTTGACCTTGGTGACATCGGCTTCGGAGATCTGAGCCTTGACTGTCATGGTCTCGAGGTTGGCCAGCTTGAGCACGGTCGGCACCGTCTGGCTGGCAGCCAAGGTCTGGCCCTGACGGGTCACAATGCTGATGACGGTGCCATCCATCGGCGCCAGGATCTTGGTGTAGCCCAGCTCGGTCTTGGCCCGATCAACCTTGATCAGGGCGTTGTCGATATTGGCCTGACTGTTTTGCAGTTCGGCGCGGGTGACCGCCAGCAGGGCCTCGGCACTCTCCAGATCGGCCCGTGAGCTCGCCTCCTGCTTGAACATCTGCTGCTGGCGCCGCCAGGCGAGCTCGTTCTGTTTGAGTTGTGCCTGCTTGATCTTGAGCTGGGCGCGGTTGCTGGCAAGCTCCGCCTCGGCCGTCTTGAGGTTGTTCTGGGCAATCAGGGGATCGATCTCGGCCAGCAGGTCTCCCTGCTTGACCTGATCACCAGCCTCGACGGCCAGCTTGGTAACCTGACCGGAGACTTGTGCCCCCACATCCACCTGCTCCACGGCCTGCAGCACACCACTGGCCAGCACGGTCTGGGCAATATCCTCGCGGGTCACTTGAGCGGTTAGCATCGCCTTGGGTGGTTGACTGGGCCAGAGCAGCCAGCCGAGGAGCACCCCGGCGATCAACATGGTGATGGCCAGGGTTCTCTGCTTGGGGGTTATGTTCATCGATCACCTGAATGGAAACGGAAAAGGTTGTGCGCGGCGATTATCCTGCAGCAAAGCCCTGATAAATAACAGCCGCAAATATGTAAGCAAAGTTATGGCGTTAACTGTCAATAAGCAGTGAAAGGCGTACGTGAGAGACCGCAGTGGTGAGCAAGATGGTCAGCAAGAGGGGGGAGTGCGACTGGTGGTGGCGATGAAAAAGCCCTGGGCAGAGGCAGGGCTTTGGAATAGGTGATGGCGAGGGAGGATCAGGCCTTGGCCAGCAGATCCATCACCCAGGGCAGACCCTGCTTCTTGCGGCTGACAAAGCCCGGGTGGTAGCTGGACTCGGCCGGTACTTTGGCGTGCTCGGTAAAGTAGATACGGCTGGCTGCGGCCGTCAGGTCAGTCACCATCAGCACGAAGAAGTCGAGCCCTTCGCTCTCCACGCGCAGGGCCATCTCCTGCTGCAGGGTTTCGATCTGGTCGGCAAGCTGTTGTTCGCTGCCCACTTCAATCTGGCTCATGATGAAGTTCAGACCTTCGGCTTGGAATGCCTTCTCATCCTGCTGCAGCAGTTGAGCCGGAGTCAGGCCGCTCAGGTCGGTTTTCGCCATCAGCAGCTGTTGGCCGAACTCGGCCAGCGATACTTCGGCCAGCGGTGCAAGACGCTCGCAGGCGATCTTGTCCTGCTCGGTGGTGGTGGGCGAGGTGAGACAGAGGGTGTCGCTCATGATGGCACCCAGCATCAGGCGAGCCTGGCTGCGGGTTACAGTGCCTTGCTGGCTCAGCAGATCGAAGGCGATGGTGCAGGTGCAGCCGACAGCCCGGATCCAGGCATCCAGCGGAGACTGGGTGACCAGAGTGCCGAGACGGTGGTGATCCACCAGACCCAGTACATTGGCTTGTGCCAGTGTGGCAGGGCCCTGTTCCAGATCACTGAAATCCACCAGCCAGACATCTTCACCGGTCAGATCTTTGGTCAGCAACTCGGGTTCGCTGACGCCAGCCTGCTCCAGAATAAAACGGGTTTCAGTGCGCAGGTCACCCAGACTCCATGGGGTGGCCTGACGGCCCTGGCCATTGAGCCAGTCGGTGATAACCAGCGCACTGCAGATACTGTCGCTATCAGGATTCTTGTGACCAAAAACGTGGATCATAGACAAAGCCTCACAATTGGATACCCATAAAGGGGGGCAACACTATGCGAAATCCGCCACATGAAGGCAACCGGATCCACGCCCATGTTGCTGCCAGCTTCGCCTAACTCGCCATTTTATTGATCTGGGTCGGTAATCCTGACGCGAGTTCGGTGCTCACAGCTGGCTATTGGCTATTGCTGACTGTGGAGGCTATGGCGCTCGCCTGTGCCTGCGAAGTCAGCATGTTCGGTCAGCCCTGTCAGTCGCCATCGCTGCAAATCGGCGTTTTGGCCTGATTCAACGGCGCAGCAGCTCGCGGGCATTGGCTAGGGTGTTGTCGGTGATCTGGTCGCCACCGAGCAGGCGTGCCAGCTCATTGAGGCGGGCATTCTGGTCGAGTGCATCCATCCGGGTTTCGGTGGTTTTGCCATCGGTATGCTTGCTCACCACCATATGCTGGTGGCCGTTGCCTGCCACCTGAGGCAAGTGAGTGACCACCATCACCTGAGTGGACTCCCCGAGCTGGCGCAGCAGGCGCCCCACCACGGCGGCAGTCGGGCCGCTGATCCCCACATCCACTTCGTCGAAAATCAGGGTCGGGGTGGAGACCTTGCGAGCGCTGATCACCACGATGGCGAGACTGATGCGCGACAGTTCACCGCCGGAGGCCACCTTGCCAAGCGGTTGGATCGGTTGGCCTGGGTTGGTGGTGACCATAAATTCCACCCGATCTATACCCAGCGGAGAGAGGCTGCTCTGGGCATCGGGGCGCACCTCGATGGCAAAGCGGCCATCGGGCATCGCCAGTTCGTGCATGCTGCTGGTTACCTTGGCGCCCAGCTCCTGGGCGTAACGCTGACGGCTCTGGCTCAGGGCCTCGGCGGCCTGGACAAAAGCCTGACGGGCCTCGGCCAGCTCATCCTCCATCCCCTCTAACCGCTCTTCGTCAGAGTTGAGGCGGGCGAGATCCGAGGCCAGCTCCTGATGGTACTGAGCCAGATCTGCCGGTTTGACGTGGTGCTTGCGGGCCAGATTGATTGCCTTGGAGAGGCGAGCTTCCAGCTCGTTGAACCGCTCGGGATCCAGCTCCAGCCGATCGAGATAGCTGCGCAGCTCGCTGTGGCTCTCCTGCACCCCGATCAGTGCTTCGTTCAGCATCTCCAGTACCGGGGTGAGGCGGCTGTCCATGCTGACCAGCCCCTCGGCCCGATCGACGGCCGATTGCAGCAGGCCAGCGATAGTGGTCTCTTCGTTGTCATAGAGCAGATCGAGGCAAGCGCCGCACTCTTGCATCAGCTCTGTGCCGTTGGCGAGACGCTGGTGCTCTTCTTCTATCTCTTCGAACTCCCCTGGTTGCAGGGCAAATTCGTCCAGCTCCTGCACCTGATACTCGATCAGTTGGCGGCGGGCCTCTCGCTGCTGCTGCTCGGCCTTGAGCCGGTTCAGTTCGTTTTGCAGTTGGCGCCACTGCTGATAGTGCTGGCGCACCTCGTCGAGCAGCAGATGGTGACCGGCATAACCGTCGAGCAGAGCGAGCTGGTAGTCGGGTTTGAGCAGCATCTGGTGGGCATGTTGACCGTGCACGTTGACCAGCAGCTGGCCCAGATTCTTGAGCTGGGTGAGGGGGACGGGCACGCCGTTGATATAGCTGCGTGAGCGCCCCTCGGCGGAGATGACTCGCCGGACGATACACTCACCTTCGTTTTCCAGTTCGTTGGTGGCGAGCCAGGCGCGGGCGGCCGGGTTGTTGTCCAGCAGGAAGCGGGCGCTGACCTCGCTTTTGTCGCTATCGGGTCGCACCATGCCGGCTTCGGCCCGTTCTCCGAGGCAGAGACCGAGAGCGTCGATGGCGATGGATTTACCGGCGCCGGTCTCACCTGTGATGCAGGTCATGCCCGGTTGCAGATCGAGTTCGAGAAACTTGACGATGGCGAAGTTGTTGACGGTCAGCTGGGTCAGCATGGTCTCATCCTGTATAGGTCAACATTACTGTGTATGCATCCAGTATATACTGGTCTTATATACAGTAAAGAGGGCGCCGTCATTTTTAACGCAGGAAAGCCGCGCCAGTGTGGTATCGCTATGAAAATGCGGTACTGACTATTGGTACGCGGTACGGGTATGAGAGTGCAGGCGACGTTGCCACGACAGAAAAGAGAAGGGCGCCAATTCAGGCACCCTCTCTGGCAATGCCGTTGTCGGTCAGCGCCGATTAAAACAGCTTGCTGCCCCAGCCGAGCTTGTTGCGCAGCACGTGGAAGTAGCTGTAGTCGAGCGGATGCACCAGATGAAGCTGATGGTGGCTCTTCTTGATAAGGATCTCGTCCCCCGGGTGGACCGCCAGGGTCACCTGGCCATCACAGCTGACCTGCATGGCATCGTCCTGATTATCCGGCGAGACCAGCAGCCGTACTTCGCTGTCGGCATCGAGCACGATGGGGCGACTGCTGAGGGTATGCGGGAACATGGGCACCAGCGTGATGGCGTTGAGCTTGGGGGTGAGGATGGCGCCGCCCGCTGACAGGGAGTAGGCGGTGGAGCCGGTCGGGGTGGCGACTATGATGCCGTCCGAACGCTGGCTATACATAAAGCTGCCATCGATATAGACCTCGAACTCGATCATGTGGGCGATCTTGCCCGGGTGCAGCACCGCCTCGTTGACCGCAAGATTGCTCGACTTGCGCTCGCCGTGGCGATAGACCGAGGCCTCCAGCAGGAAGCGGTGTTCGCTCTTGTAGTGGCCGGACAGCACCTGCTCCAGCGGCAGCAGATAATCCTGCGGCGAGAGATCGGTCAGAAAGCCGAGGTTGCCCCGGTTGACCCCGATCACCGCCACATCGAAGCGCGACAGCACCCGCGCCGCCCCCAGCATGTTGCCGTCACCGCCGACCACGATGGCGAGATCGGCCTGCTGACCGAGCTGCACCAGATCCATCACGTTTTCATCGAGGATGCTCAGGGTCTGGGCGACCCGGCTCTCCACCAGAACCCGAAAGCCGCGGGCGGTCAGGTATTGATGCAGGCCGGTCAGCGTCTGGTTGGCCCCCTCATGGTGGGGTTTGCCAATCAGGGCGATGGTTTTGAACGGAGAATCCATAGTCAGTCAGATCTGGGATGGGTATTGCGGGCCAGTATACAGTGCTTTGCTCCGCTTGTGACGCTCTCCCGTGTGACGGGGGTGGCTATCCCCTTGAGGCTACTGGTTAAACGGTGAGCGGTAACCCGGATAAACCGACGGTTGCGGCTATTCAGCAACCCTGATTGCCCTTTACCCCTTGAAAGCCGGGGATGCATCCCCATAATAGCGCCGACATAGTCGGTCTGTGGTCGTCCGGTCGCTCAACCAGACGTCAGGGCCCTCATAAGTAACCCCGGAATTGGAGATGTCATGAACCACGAAGAGCAAAAGGTTGAAGCGATGGAGCAAGTGGAAGCCCAGCCAGTCGAGCCGACCGATGTAGACAGTGAAGTGACAGCCGAGCAGGCCCGTATTGCCGAACTGGAAGCACAGCTGGAAACTGCCATCCAAAAAGCGGCGGAAGAGCGTGAACGCGCCCTGCGTACCGCCGCCGAGATGGAGAACCTGCGTCGTCGTACCGAGCTGGATGTGGAGAAGGCGCACAAGTTTGCTCTGGAGAAGTTCGCCAACGAACTGCTGCCGGTGCTGGATAACCTTGAGCGAGCCATCGAACTGGCCGACAAGGAGAACGAAGCCCTCAAGCCGATGATTGAAGGTGTCGAGCTGACCCTGAAATCCATGCAGAGCGGCGTGGCCAAGTTTGGTCTGGTAGCGCTCGACCCGATCAACCAGCCGTTTGACCCCAACGCCCATCAGGCGATGAGCATGGTACCGAGTGCCGATGTGGCGCCGAACACCGTGATCGCCGTAATGCAGAAGGGCTATGACCTCAACGGTCGGGTGATCCGTCCGGCCATGGTGATGATCGCCAAAGCGGTCGACTGATTGGCTGTGGGTGCCCGAGCCCGCCCCGTGGCGGGCTTTTTGTTTCGCAGTGCAGCACCTGTTCATCTTGCCCGGTTTTACGGCTCAACGTGACCGCGCAACCATGACAAAGGGTGTGGTTTTTTAGGGTTGGGGCTTGAAGCTGCGTCTGGCGACCCCATATAGGTAGCAAGGCCGCGGCGGCACAAAAAAATTGATGCCGGGAGCTTGAAAGCCAGATTGGCAGCCCCCACCTAGCCGTTAACGCATTAAGGCGAGTTCCTCGCCAGTTTATTCAAAGTATTTGGAGATTCGTCAAATGGGTAAAATCATCGGTATTGACCTGGGTACTACCAACTCCTGCGTCGCTATTCTGGATGGCGACACTGCTCGCGTGATCGAGAACGCAGAAGGCGATCGTACTACTCCGTCCATCATTGCCTATGCCGATGATGGCGAGATCCTGGTTGGTCAGCCGGCCAAGCGTCAGGCCATCACCAACCCGAAAAACACCCTGTTCGCCATCAAGCGTCTGATCGGTCGTCGTTTTGAAGATGAAGAAGTGCAGCGTGACCTGAAAATCATGCCGTACGCCATCGCCAAAGCTGACAACGGCGACGCCTGGGTTGAAGTGAAGGGCAAGAAAATGGCACCGCCGCAGATCTCTGCCGAAGTGCTGAAAAAGATGAAGAAGACCGCCGAAGACTATCTGGGTGAGCCGGTAACCGAAGCCGTTATCACTGTTCCGGCCTACTTCAACGACGCCCAGCGTCAGGCTACCAAGGATGCCGGTCGCATCGCCGGTCTGGATGTAAAACGCATCATCAACGAACCGACTGCTGCTGCATTCGCTTACGGCGTGAACAAGGTCAAGGGCGAGCGCAAGGTTGCCGTATATGACCTGGGTGGCGGTACTTTCGATATCTCCATCATCGAGATCGACGAAGTGGAAGGCGAAACCACCTTCGAAGTACTGGCGACCAACGGTAACACCCACCTGGGGGGGGAAGACTTCGACAACCGCGTCATCAACTATCTGGTAGACGAGTTCAAGCGTGAGCAGGGCATCGACCTGCGCAACGACCAGCTGGCTCTGCAGCGTCTGAAAGATGCCGCCGAGAAAGCCAAGATCGAGCTCTCTTCTGCCCAGCAGACCGACGTCAACCTGCCGTACATCACTGCAGATGCCACCGGTCCGAAGCACATGAACATCAAGGTGACCCGCGCCAAGCTGGAATCCCTGGTAGAAGACATGGTGAAGGACTCTCTGGAGCCGGTTCGTGTTGCCCTGAAAGACTCCGGTCTGGCAGTTGGCGAGATCGACGACGTGATTCTGGTTGGTGGTCAGACCCGTATGCCGCTGGTTCAGAAGACCGTTGCCGAGTTCTTTGGCAAAGAGCCGCGTAAAGACGTTAACCCGGACGAAGCCGTGGCCATGGGTGCTGCCATCCAGGGCGCCGTACTGTCCGGTGACAAGACTGACGTACTGCTGCTGGACGTCACCCCGCTCTCCCTGGGTATCGAAACCATGGGTAGCGTGATGACTGCGCTGATCGAGAAGAACACCACCATCCCGACCAAGAAGTCCCAGGTGTTCTCCACTGCCGAAGACAACCAGTCTGCCGTGACCATTCACGTGCTGCAGGGTGAGCGCAAGCGCGCCAGCGACAACAAGTCTCTGGGCCAGTTCAACCTGGAAGGCATCCGTCCGGCACCGCGCGGTCTGCCGCAGATCGAAGTGACCTTCGACATCGATGCCAACGGTATCCTGCACGTCTCTGCGAAAGACAAAGAGACCAACAAAGAGCAGAAGATCACCATCCAGGCCTCCTCTGGTCTGTCTGATGACGAGATCGAGCGCATGGTACGCGAAGCCGAAGCCAACGCGGCCGAGGACAAGAAGTTTGAAGAGCTGGTACAGGCTCGCAACCAGGCTGATGGTCTGGTCCACTCCGTACGCAAGCAGATCACCGAAGCCGGTGAAGCCCTGCCTGCCGACGACAAGACCAAGATCGAAGCTGCTCTGAGCGAGCTGGAAGCGGCCATCAAGGGTGACGACAAGGCTGCTATCGAAGCCAAACAGCAGGCTCTGCTGGAAGCGTCCCAGAAGCTGATGGAAATTGCCCAGCAGCAGGCTCAGGCCCAGGGTGCAGCCGGTGCTGATGCCGGTCAGTCCTCCTCTTCTGCCAAGGCTGACGACGACGTAGTCGACGCCGAGTTCGAAGAAGTGAAAGACGACAAGAAGTAAGCTCTACCCAGATGGGCGAAGTCCGCTTCGCCCATCGGCTTGGTCAATGAATTCACGGGCGTTGGGTAACCAACGCCCGTCTGCGTAACCACAGGATGAGTATGTCGAAGCGCGATTTCTACGAAGTACTGGGTGTGGCGAAAGATGCCGACGATCGCGAGATCAAGAAGGCGTACAAGCGCCTGGCCATGAAGTATCACCCGGATCGTAACCAGGGTGATGCCGCATCCGAAGAGAAGTTCAAAGAGGTCAAGGAAGCCTACGAGGTCCTGACCGATGCCAACCTGCGTGCCCGTTACGACCAGTACGGCCATGCCGGTGTCGACCCGAGCCAGGGTGGCGGTGGCCACGGTGGCTTTGGCGGCGGTGCCGACTTCGCCGACATGTTTGGTGACGTATTCGGTGACATCTTCGGCGGTGGCCGTGGTGGTGCCCGTCGTGGCCCGGCCCGTGGCTCCGACCTGCGTTACACCATGGAGCTGACGCTGGAAGAGGCGGTACGCGGGGTCTCCAAGGAGATCAAGGTGCCGACTCTGGTTCACTGCGAAGTCTGTAACGGCTCCGGTGCCCACACCGGCAGCAGTGCCCAGACCTGCCCGACCTGCCACGGCTCCGGCCAGGTGCAGATGCGTCAGGGCTTCTTCGCGGTGCAGCAGGCGTGTCCGCACTGTCACGGCCGCGGCAAGATCATCAAGGATCCGTGCCGCAAGTGTCACGGTGAAGGTCGCTACCAGCGCACCAAGACCCTGTCGGTGAAAATTCCGGCGGGCGTCGATACCGGCGATCGCATCCGTCTCTCCGGCGAAGGGGAGGCAGGGGAGGCAGGGGCTCCGGCAGGGGATCTCTACGTACAGGTGCACGTCAAAGAGCACGAGATCTTCGTGCGTGACGGCAACAACCTCTACTGCGAAGTGCCCATCAGCTTCACCGCAGCCGCCCTCGGTGGCGAGATTGAAGTGCCGACCCTGGATGGCCGCGTCAAGCTCAAGGTCACTCCGGAGACCCAGACCGGCAAGATGTTCCGCATGCGTGGCAAGGGCGTGAAGTCCGTGCGCTCCGGTCAGGTAGGGGATCTGATGTGCAAGGTGGTGATCGAGACGCCGGTCAACCTCACCGAGCAGCAGAAAGAGCTGCTGCGCCAGCTGGACGAGTCGTTCAGCGGTGCCGCTGCCAAGACCCACAAGCCGAAATCGGAAGGCTTCTTCGAAGGGGTGAAACGCTTCTTCGACGATCTGACCAGCTGATTTCTGCGACCCGAATAAACAGAGCCGGCCTTGTGCCGGCTCTTTTTTTGCCCGCCGTTTAGCCAGGATCCGCCCTATTGAGTGGATCCTGATGAGGGATCCTCCTCACAACTCCCGCCAATTCCTGCTGTACAAATGTTATCCCGCTCACACTGTCGCTGAAACGGTTTAGTTGCTGTATTGAGTTGGCTAAAGCGGTTTAGCTATGCTCCATCTGTCGATAACAACAGCGCCCGTCCGGGCCACAGATGACAGGTGAGGAAGATGATGATGTTCAAGAGCAAGTTGGCGCTGGCGGTAGCGCTGGGATTGGGGATGAGCAGTCCGCTGTGGGCGGCGCAGGCGAGTGTTGCAGGTGAGAGTGTCGAGGCCAGACTGGCGGCGCTGGAGGCGCGGGTACAGGCGGCCGAAGCGAGAGCCGAGGCAGCAGAGAGCCGTGCCAGTCAGGCGGAAGTGAAGGCGAGCGCGGCCAGCGAGCAGGCGCAGGTGGTCAACAACCGCAGCCAGAAGGTGGATGAGAAGACCGCTGGTGCCCAGGGCTTCGAGTTTCACGGCTATGCCCGCTCGGGCCTGTTGGTAAACAGCAATGGCAACGGTGGGCGCGGCGGCCCCTACATCACGCCAGCCGGTTCGGTGGGCGGGGCCGTCGGTCGCCTTGGCAACGAGGATGACACCTACATGGAGGCCAACCTGCTGAAAACCCAGACCTTCGAGGATGGCAGCTGGGCCCGCTACAAGCTGATGCTGGCTGACGGGGTGGAGACCAGCAACGACTGGACCGCCAGCGATTCGAGCCTCAATACCCGTCAGGTGTTTGCCGAGATCGGTAATCTGGCGAGCTTCGACGGCCCCTTCAAGAATGCGGTGCTGTGGGCGGGCAAGCGCTTTGATCGGGACAACTTTGACATCCACTGGCTTGATTCCGACGTGGTGTTCCTGGCCGGTACCGGCGGCGGTGTTTACGACGTGCAGCTGGCCGACAGCTGGAAGGCCAACTTCTCCCTCTATGGCCGCGATTACGGCGACATCAGCGCCAGCGGTCTCTCCGATATCGAGAGCTACATCCTCACCATGAACAACCGCATCGGTAACTGGCAGTGGATGGTGAACGGCCTCTCGGCCAAGGACAATGACGCCCGCATCAATGACAAGGGGGCGGGCAGCGAGGCGGCGGACAAGGGGGCACACACCCTGCTGGCCTACCACGGCGAGAGCTTCTTTGGCATCAACCCCGGTTTTGCCAAGGCGGCGGTGCTGTACGGTCATGGGCTGGGGGCCGAGGTCAAGGGGCTGGGCTCTGACAGCGAGCTGCTGGCGGACGCCGATGCAGTGCGGGTTGCCGTGTTTGGCGCCACCGATCTCAACTCGCGCTGGCGTTTTGCCCCGGCCCTGCTGGCCGAGCAGAGTCAGGATCGCTACGTGAAAGGGGACGAGTACCGCTGGCTCACCTTCAATACCCGGGTGGCGCAGGTGCTGAGCCAGAACGTCGAGCTGGTCTACGAGGCAGCCTGGCAGTACATGGATCTCGATCCCAAGGGCTACAAGGGACGCCAGGCGGTGAACGGCAACTTCACCAAGCTCACCTTCGCCCCCACCTTCAAGGCGCAGACCGCCGGTTTCTTCGAACGTCCCGAGCTGCGGGTGTTCGCCAGCTGGATGGACTGGTCCTCCGAGCTCGACAATTACGCCAGCGACGATGCCATGGGCCAGAGCAACTTCACCGCCGGTGGCGAGTGGAACTTTGGCGTACAGATGGAAACCTGGTTCTAGTTCGTTATCCCGATCACAAAAATGGCAGCCGGTGCCGAGATCTGTTGGTTGGCTAAAACGGTTTAGCTGATAATGCCAGCCAACAGAACAGAGTTCGGGTTTGACCGTGGATCCGATGCAGCAGTGGAGTAGCAAGGTGACGAATCGTGTGTGGGTAATGGGGGATGCGGTGGTGGATTTGATCCCGGAAGGGGCGTTGCACTACCTCAAGTGTCCGGGTGGCGCGCCCGCCAATGTGGCGGTTGGTGTGGCACGGCTGGGTGGCGATGCGGCCTTTATCGGCCGGGTTGGTGCCGATCCGTTCGGCCGCTTTATGGCCGATACCCTGAGCGGGGAGGGGGTGGATATCGGTGAGCTGCGGCTCGATCCAGACCATCGCACCTCTACCGTGTTGGTGGCACTGGATGATGAGGGGGAGCGCAGCTTCACCTTTATGGTGCGCCCCAGTGCCGACCAGTTCCTCACCCCGGATGAGTTGCCCCGCTTCGATGCCGGTCAGTGGCTGCTCACCTGCTCCATCGCGCTCGCCAACGAACCGGTGCGCACCAGCTGCCTGCAGGCCATGGCGGCCATCAAGGCGGCAGGCGGGCGGGTCTGCTTCGACCCCAACCTGCGCCCCGAGGTGTGGGGCAACCCCGCCGAGATGCTGCCGCTGGTGCGTCAGGCCATTGCGCAGGCGGATGTGCTCAAGCTCTCCATTGAGGAGCTGCAACTGCTGAGTGGCGAGGATGAACTGGTGGCCGGGCTTGCAACTCTCTCTGGCCCGGCGCTGGTGCTGGTGACCAGAGGGGCGGCCGGGGTGGTGACTCGCCTTGATGGCGAGTTGCTGGAGTGGGTGGGGCAGAAAGTGACGCCCATCGACACCACGGGGGCGGGGGATGCCTTCGTCGCCGGTCTGCTGGCGGCGCTGGCCGGGCGCTCGTCGCTGCCGACGCTGGCCGAGCTACCCGCCATCCTGGCTCAGGCCCACGGCTGCGGGGCGCTCGCCACCACCGCCAAGGGGGCCATGACGGCGCTGCCGACCCGCTCCGAACTGGATGCCTTTTTGCGATCAGGCGCAAGCGGCTGTTGAGCTGCGGCTAGAAGCCCGGCTCGACAGCCCCTACTCTCATGTGACAAGGACTCGCCAGCGTGGCGAGTCATAAGAGGAAGAATATGAATATCAGTGCGATAGCCAAGGATCTGGTGCCCCTGCTCGGGGGCAAGGAGAATATCGTCAGCGCTGCCCACTGCGCCACCCGGCTGCGGTTGGTGCTGGCCGATGACAGCAAGGTAAACAAGGCCGCCATCGACAAGCTGGAGGGGGTCAAGGGGTGCTTTAGCAACGCGGGCCAAATTCAGGTTATCTTCGGCACCGGTCTGGTCAACAAGGTCTATGCGGAGTTTGTGGCGCTGACCGGTACCGGCACCGCCAGCAAGGCGGAGCTGACCGACATGGCGGCGGCCAAGCTCAACGTGGCCCAGCGGTTGGCGCGAACCCTCTCCAACATCTTCGTGCCGATCATTCCGGCCATCGTCGCCTCGGGCCTGCTGATGGGGCTGCTCGGCATGGTGCGCACCTACGGTTGGGTCAATGCCGACAGCGCCCTGTTTGTGATGCTCGACATGTTCAGCTCGGCGGCCTTTATCATACTGCCGATCCTGATCGGCTTTACGGCAGCACGTGAGTTTGGCGGCAATCCGTACCTCGGGGCGACCCTTGGTGGCATCCTCACCCACCCGGCGCTAACCAACGCCTGGGGCGTGGCCGGTGGCTTCAAGACCATGGATTTCTTCGGGCTCGATGTGGCCATGATCGGCTATCAGGGCACCGTCTTCCCGGTGCTCTTGGCAGTCTGGTTTATGTCCCATCTGGAGAAACAGCTGCGCAAGCGCATTCCGGATGCGCTGGATCTGATCCTCACCCCGTTTTTGACCGTCATCATCACCGGCTTCGTGGCGCTACTCTTTATCGGCCCGGCGGGTCGTGTGCTGGGGGATGGTATCTCGTTCGGTCTGAGCGCCCTCTATGAGCAGGCAGGCTGGCTGGCGGGGCTGGTATTTGGCGGCACCTATTCGCTGATCGTCATCACCGGCATCCACCACAGCTTCCATGCCATCGAGGCGGGGTTGCTGGCCAATCCGCAAATTGGCGTCAACTTCCTGCTGCCCATCTGGGCCATGGCCAACGTGGCACAGGGCGGGGCTTGCCTCGCGGTCTACTTCAAGACTCGTGATGTGAAGATCAAGGCCATTACCGTGCCGGCTGCCATGTCCTGCCTGCTGGGCATCACGGAAGCGGCCATCTTTGGTGTCAACCTGCGCTATATCAAACCCTTCCTTGCCGGTCTGTTTGGCGGGGCCTGCGGCGGCGCCTACGTGGTGGCGGCCAAGGTGGGGATGACGGCGGTGGGGCTGACCGGTATTCCCGGCATGGCCATCGTCCAGCCCATGAGCCTTATTCATTACATCATCGGGTTGGTGATCGCCTTTGGCGCCGCCTTCGCCGCATCCTACCTGCTCAAGTACAAGGTGGAGTGATGAAGGAAAGCGATCTTCTCAACCAGATTGTCCGGTCGCTGCTGGCCGGACAGCTCAAGGCGGCGGCCGATCCCCATCGGCCCCGCTGGCATCTGGCAGCCCCGGTGGGGCTGCTCAACGATCCCAACGGCTTTATCGAGCACGACGGGCGCTACCACCTCTTCTACCAGTGGAACCCGCTTGGCTGCGAGCACCGCAACAAGGGTTGGGGCCATGTCACCTCCACCGATCTGTTGCACTGGCAGCACGAGCCGGTGGCGCTCTTGCCCACCGAAGCCTATGAGATCCACGGCTGCTACTCGGGCTCGGCGGTGAGCGATGAGCAGGGGCGTCTGACCCTCATCTACACCGGCAATGTCAAATACCCGGATGGCAGCCGCACCGCTTATCAGTGTCTGGCCCGCGCCGACAGTGAGGGCGGTTTTGCCAAGCTAGGGCCTGTGCTGGATCTGCCCGCAGGCTACAGCGGCCATGTGCGCGATCCCAAGGTGTGGCACGACGGCAAACAGTGGCTGATGGTGCTGGGCGCGCGCACCCTGGATGACAAGGGGGAAGTGCTGCTCTATCGCGGCGACACCCTGCAAAGCTGGCAGCGGGTGGGCCCCATCGCCGGCAGTGGGCACGGGGGGCTGGGTGAGTTTGGCTATATGTGGGAGTGCCCGGATCTCTTCCCGCTGGGGGAGCGCCATGTGCTGATCAGCTGCCCGCAGGGGATTGCCCCGGCAGGCGAGGACTATCGCAACCTCTACCAGTGCGGCTGGCTGGCGGGCAACTTCGACGGCGAGCGCTTCGAGCACGGGGCTTTCCACGAGCTGGACCGGGGCTTCGAGTTCTATGCACCGCAAACCACCCGAGACAGTCAGGGGCGCCGCTTGCTGATTGGCTGGCTGGGGCTGCCGGAGGAGAACGAGATGAGCCAGCCCACTGTCGCTTACGGCTGGATCCACCAGATGAGCTGCCCGCGGGAGCTGTTCTGGCAGGATGAGTGGCTCTGCCAGCGACCGGTGGCGGAGCTGGCGGCATTGAAGGGAGAGCTGGCCCGCTTCGAGGGGACGCTCGGTGAATTACCGGGGCTGGCCATCGACTCGGCCTGGCTCGATCTGGATCTCTGCGGTGAGGGGAGCCTCTGGTTCGGTGCCGTGGCCGAGCTGGTGTGGCAGCCGGGGCGCATCACCTTGCGGCGCCAGAACTGGCTGAGCGGGGTGTGGGAGACCCGCAGCAGCCCATGGGCTGGCGGGCGGATCACCGTGCTGTGTGATCGCTCCAGTCTGGAGTGTTTCATCGATGAGGGTCGTCACAGCCTGTCGGCGCGCTACTTCCCAGGGGAAAAGCCGCAACTATCATCAGGTAACGGCGATGATGGCTGCAAAATTTGCCTCAATCACTGGCCGCTGTCGGCATGCCTAGTACAATAGCCCGGTTCTAGTCAGCCGGGAGGCCAGGTGGAGAAGAAGAAACGGATCACGATTGCCCAGATCGCCGAACTGGCGGGGGTGTCCAAGGCGACCGCCAGTCTGGTGCTCAACGGGAAGAGTGCGGAGTACCGCATTGCCGACGATACCCGCAAGCGCATTCAGGCGGTGGCGGAGGAGTGTCACTACCTGCCGAGCTTTCATGCCCGCTCCCTGCGCGAGACCCGCAGCTACACCTGGGGGTTGGTGATCCCCGATCTCACCAACTTCGGTTTTGCCCGCATCGCCCGCGCCCTCGAGGCTCACTGCCGGGAGGCGGGCATCCAGTTGCTGATCGCCTGCTCCGAAGATGATCCCGCCCTCGAGCAGCGGGTGGTGGACAACCTTATCAGCCGTCAGGTGGACGGGCTGATTGTTGCCTCCAGCGGCCACAGCGATGACATCTATGCCCGCATCCACAACCGCCTGCCGGTGGTGCAGCTCGACCGCCATATCGGCGAGTCGCGCCTGCCCATGGTGATCTCCGATGCCTGCAAGGCGACCGCCGAGTTGGTGCGGGACATGGCCAGCGAGTGCGGCGAGCAGATCTACTACTTCGGCGGTCTGCTGGATCTCTCCCCCAGCCGTCACCGGCTGGCGGGCTATGAGCTGGGGCTCCATCGCGCCGGTTTTGAAGCCGATGCCGCCCGGGTGCGCCATCGCGACTACCAGCCGAGCTCCGGTTATCAGCTGATGGCCGAGCTGGTGGCCGAGCTGGGAGCGCCCCCCAAGGGGCTCTTTACCGCCTCCTTTACCCTGCTGGAAGGGGTACTGCGCTACCTCAACGAGGCGGGGTTGATGGAGACAGGGATGCGCCTGTGCACCTTCGACGATCACGACCTGCTCGACTGTATTCCCATGCGCATCGACTCGGTGGCGCAGGATTGTCCGGCGCTGGCCCTCGCCGCTTTCGAGCTGATGCAGCAACTGATTGCGGGCAGTCCTCCCGCACAGACTGCCCAGGTGATCACCCCCAGGGTGCGCTGGCGCAGCCGCCGCTAGCCACTCTTCGCCCATCCATATGAAAAAGCCCCGCCATTGCTGGCGGGGCTTTTTGCTGCGGGCGGATGGTTCGTTCCTCTGATCAACGGCTCAATCGGTGGTACTGGTGCGCCAGAACACCTGCTTGATATGGGGGTGGATGCCGAGTTTCACCATCAGGGCATCCAGCTCGTCGCCATCGATGGAGGTGGCGAGCAGCACCGCAGAGATCTCCAGATCCCCCGCGCCAAACGGCTCGATGTCGAGCTCGCTCAGGGGGTAGTTGGCCTGCTCCAGCATCTCCTCGAGCCAGTGCAGCACCTCTTTTTGATGCTCGCGCTGGGTCAGTGCCGTCACCTTGTAGGTCACTTCGGTGTCGGTATTGTCCACCGGGCGACGGTTGATCTGATTGACCAGCGGTCGCAGCAGAGTGTTGGCGGCCAGCACGAACAGGGCACCCAGAATTGCCTCCATGGCCAACCCTGCGCCACAGGCGGCGCCGACCGCAGCTACGCCCCAGAGGGTGGCGGCGGTGTTGATGCCACGGATATTGCCCGACTCGCGCATGATGACGCCAGCGCCGAGAAAGCCGATGCCGGAGACGATATAGGCCACTACATGGACCACGTTGTAGTTGCCGCCGTGCAGGTCATAGATGCGCTGGGCCAGACTGACGAACAGGGCGGCCCCCACGGCGACCAGCACGTTGGTGCGAAGGCCCGCGGTACGTTGGCGGTACTGGCGCTCCAGCCCGACCAGACTGCCTAGCACAAAGGCGAGCAGCAGGCTGGCCAGAGTATCGAGCAGGGAGATCATGTCAATTTGTTGCCACATCTTCATGGCGTACTCCTTCTGATGAGTGCTGGCTTGGCGCAATCCATGATGAAACGCCCTATGGCGGATGGATCAGGTGTGATTGCGCGGATGGCCAGCAGAAAAACAACACAGCGCGCCCGCCTTCGGGCGCTCGGGGTGCGAGCCGAGCATAGGCGCGAACATACGTGCGAGCATGAACGGCGTATCGGCTATCTGATCAGCCGCAGAGCAAGCTGTTGCTCACGACAAGGGGGCCAGCGTGGCTGGCCCCTTTCACTGTGGTTAACGCAGGTGTGCGGTCAGTTGAGTTCGGGATCGCAGTCGATGCGCGGGCGCAGTTGCCAGCGCACCGGATGTGCCACCCCGACCTGATGAACAAACTGCACCAGATAGCGGCGCTGGGGCGGGGTGCACTGCAGGTTGAGCACCAGCTCACGCCCGCTGCCGCGACCCGGCTTCATCGATTGCATCGGTTGCAGCCCGGCCGGTTGCAGGGTGTGGTTCACCATATCCAGCACCTGCTCCATATCGGCGCGATCCTCACAGCGGATCTGCAGCCGGTAGTGGTGCTGACGCTGTTTGCCGCCCAGCCATCGTGGCAGCATGCCACGGCCGAGCCGGCTCAACAGGGGGTGAGCCCGGGTAGCAACAGAACCTGTTGCGACCGCGCGATCCGCAGCCGGTTTGATTGAGATAAAACGCATAGCAGCCTCCTTGTGGGAAGCAGAAACTATGCAGGCATGGCGACCGTGGCGGTTGGCCTCTGGTTGCCAGACGTCAAGTGTAAAAAGGGAGAAGAGGGGAGTGGATTTCCGCTTCTCGCAGGGTTGCGAGCATGCGGCAGAGAAAGACCTGCGGCTAGCTCGCGACCTTGGTACCGACGATGAGGGTCGGTCTACAACTGTCACTTGATGAGTTGCCCACTGATGGTCTCCGCTATTGATAAGAGGCTCGAATGATAGCCGAGGCGGCAGGCAGGGTAAACCCCGCGCTGCCCGCAGCAACATCTTGAAACATAATCGAAAGCCCCGTTTTTGCCGCGCAGGGCCGCCAAAAGCAGACCCGGCGAGGGCCGGGTCTGCGGGGTCATTCGGTCTTGTCGATGCCGAGGTATTTGAGCATCAGTTTCTCGTAGATGGGCTCGGTATCCCCCACCTGCATCTTGTGCAGGAAGTACTTCTCAAAGGCGATCTTGGCCAGATGGACCCACTTTCCTTTCTTGAACCAGGCGACGTTGCGCGGCGGGATCTGCGGCATGGCGACGAAGGCGGCACCTGTGTCCCCCATGTCTGCCAGACAGATGGCATTCCACACTGCCTTGGTCACCGGCGGCTGGCCGCTGAGCTCCGCCTTGATGTTGTGGCTCAGGGTGCGCACCATCGCCTCAATCATATAGCCGGTCTTGGGCACCCCGGTTGGTACCGGCGTCTTGTGCGGCGGTGCAATGGCGATGCAGACCCCGGCGGCGTAAATCTGCGGGAAGGCGGGGTTGCGCTGGTGCTCGTCGACGATGACAAAACCGCGGGGATTGACCAGCCCCTCGATGCCCCGCAGCGGCGCAATGCCGACAAAGGCGGGCAGCATCATGGCGTGTTTGTAGGGCAGGGTGTGGGTGCGCTTGAGGTTGCCCTCATCGTCCAGCTCCTCCACCGTCATCTGGCCATCTTGCGCCGCCACGGTGCGGGCATTGCAGATCCACTGCACGTCGCGCATCCGCAATTCGCTCTCCAGCATCCCCTTGGAGTCGCCCACGCCGTTGAGACCCAGATGGCCGATGTAGGGCTCGCTGGTGACAAAGGTCATGGGCACATTTTTTCTCACCTTCTTGTCACGCAGGTGGCGATCGAGGATGAACGCATACTCGTAGGCGGGGCCGAAGCAGGAGGCGCCCGGCATGGCGCCGACAATCACAGGGCCGGGCTCATCGACCAGTGCGCTGACGCTGTGACGGCACTCTTCGGCGTGGGAGAGGGTACAGACGCTGGTGGTGCCACCGGATTCGGGGCCAGCCCCTGCCACCTCGTCAAAGGCGAGGGCCGGGCCGGTGCAGATCGCCAGAAAGTCGTAACGCAGGGTCTGGCCATCGGAGAGGGTGAGCTGCTGCGCCGCCGGTTGCAGCTCGGTCAGAGCGGCATGGATAAAGCGGATCCCCTTCTTCTTCACATGGGGTTCGATGGGGATCGAGGTCTCCTTACGCTCCCGCCACTGGACGGCAATCCAGGGGTTGGAGGGGGTGAATTCAAAGTCCGGCTTGTCATTGATGAGGATCACCTCATGCTGCTTGCCCAGTTCGGCCTTGAGTTCGTAGGCGGCAGACATGCCCCCGAGACCCGCGCCGATGACGATTACCGTTGCCATGTTCAGCCTCCTGCGTTTATTACACGCTCATGTGAGCCGGGTCATCCGACCCTGTTATTTAAATCCCATCCGTTTGAGGATCATCGCTGCCGGGCAGAAACCGGTGAATGCGCTCTGGATCAGGTTGACCCCGACAAAGGCACTCAACCAGACAAAGCCAGGATGAACCCAGGTGGTAAGGATCAGCGAGAGCAGCAACATGCAACCCGCGACGATTCTGACTCCGTTATCTACTGTCATGGTCTTTCTCCTTATCTACTTTAGATATTGCTAATTTAGTGTTGTTTTATACAATAGAACAAATATCAGCAATTGCTAATTTACTCTTATGAGCCAATTCGACGAGATGAACAGACATGCGACAGCCGCCGCCTCCCTGCTCAAGGCGTTGGCTCATCCCGAACGCCTGATGGTGCTCTGCCAGCTGGTGGAGGGGGAGAAGGGGGTCGGGGAGCTGCTGGCCCATAGCCAACTCGGGCAGTCGGCGTTTTCCCAGCAGTTGTCAGTGCTCAAGCGCTACGGCCTGATCCGTTCGCGCAAGGTCTCCCAGCAGATCTACTACTCGCTGGTGAGCGAGGCGGCCGCCGATGTGCTGGGAGCGCTGCAAACCCATTTTTGTCACTCAGAAAATAAGGAATCTTGATGATGGAAAGCCAATGGCTGCTCTCTTTGGGCGGTGGCATGCTGGCGGGGCTGTCGGCCCTGATCCTGATGTTGTTCAACGGCCGGGTGGCCGGGATCAGCGGCATTCTGGCCGGTGCGCTGCAACACCGTGCACCCTGGCGGGTGCTGTTTCTGCTGGGGCTCGGGGCGGGCGCCTGGTTGGCGCTGACCCTGGGTTGGGCCACCATGCCCGCATTCACCACCTTGCCCGGCTGGCCCGTTGTGCTGCTGGCCGGTCTGCTGGTCGGGGTCGGTACCCGTCTTGGCAATGGCTGCACCAGCGGCCACGGCATCTGTGGCATGGGGCGGCTCTCCCTGCGCTCCATCGTCGCCACTCTGACCTTTATGGCGGCTGGCTTTATCACCGTCTTCGTCACTCATCATCTGCTGTAAGGGGCTGATCGCCATGAAGTTGCTGACAAGTTTGTTTGCGGGTGTGTTGTTCGGACTGGGGATGGCCATCTCCGGCATGATGGATCCTGCTCGGGTCACCGGTTTTCTCGATCTGGCCGGGGCCTGGGATCCCAGCCTCGCCTTTGTGATGGGAGGGGCTCTGCTGGTCTTTATGCCGGGTTATTTTCTGCTGGTGAAACCCCGTCGCCAGAGTGTGCTGGGGGAGCCCATCGCCGCCGTACCGGCCCCCAGGCTGGAGCGCAGGCTGATCGGCGGGGCCGCGCTGTTTGGCATCGGCTGGGGGCTGGTGGGCATCTGCCCGGGGCCTGCTCTGAGTCTCATTTCCAGCGGGCAGCCCATGATAATGTTGTTTATAGCGGCCATGGTGGCCGGGATCTTGCTGTTTGACAAAGGACTGGCCAGGGTTCTGACCAAGGCGCCAGCTCGGGGAGTGGATAAGGTGCGCCAGTCCCATACCACCTGATCCCGTGAAGTGACAGATTACGCCAGGGAAGGAGAGTAATGATGGAAAAGATCCGGTTGCTGGGGATCACCTTATTGATGATGACATCGCAGGCCATGACATCCCCCCGGGCCTTTGCCGCAGACGGGGTGCAAGAGCCCCTGTTGACAGTGGCGCCACAGCCGGTGACCGACTGGCTGACGCTGGATGGCACCGTCAGTGCCATCAATCAGGGAACGGTGGCGGCCCAGACCAGTGGTCGGGTCTCCCGCATGCTGGTGGATGTGAACGATCAGGTGCAAGCGGGGCAACCGCTGCTGGAGATCAGCGGCAAGGAGCAGTTTGCCGCCGTCACGGGGGCCGAGGCGCGGCTGGCGCGGGCGCAGGCCCAGCAGGTAGAGGCAGAGCGGCAGCTTGCCCGCTTTCAGGCGCTGATTGCCAAGGGGGTGATCACCCGCGCCCAGCTCGACAATGCCCAGGCGACTGATCGCGCCGCCCGCGCTGAGGTCAATGCGGCCGATGCGGCCCTCACTCAGGCCCGCGAGGCTTACGGTTATACCCGTATTCTGGCCCCTTACGCCGGGGTGGTGACCAAACGGCTGGTGGAGCTGGGGGAGACTGTCGCCCCCGGTACCCCACTGCTCTCCGGCTTCTCTCTCGACACCTTGCGGGTGGAGGTCGAGTTGCCCCAATCCGCCCTGACGCTGGCTCGTGAGCCTGCGGATGTGCAGGTGCTGCTGCCGGATGGCAAGTCTGTTACCCCGGTCAAATTGACCCGCTTCAACTATGCCGACAGCCAGAGCCACGCCTTCAGGTTGCGCCTCGACTTGCCGCCGCAAACCGCCGGGGTATTGCCCGGCATGTGGCTCAAGGTGCAGCTCAAACAGGGTGAGCGTCAGGTGTTGCAGGTGCCGGATCGCGCCCTGCTGCGGCAAGGGGAGTTCAACGGCGTCTATCTGCAGCAACCCGCTGGCTGGGCCCTGACGCCGGTGCGGGTCGGCCATTGCTTTGAAGGGCAGTGCGAGATCCTGGCCGGGCTGCAAGCCGGTGACAAGCTGGCCCCCGATGCCTGGGCGCAGCAGCAGGAGGTGGCCCATGAGTAGCGAGCTGAACGGCAACAAGGAGAGGCTGGGGCCTGCTGGTCGGCTGGCTGCGCTGTTTCAGGGCTCGGCCATCACCCCGCTGCTGGCGCTGGTGGGGCTGTTGCTCGGTCTGTTTGCAGTGCTGGTGACCCCCAAGGAGGAGGAGCCGCAGATCGATGTCACCTTCGCCGATGTCTACATTCCCTTCCCGGGAGCCAGCCCGGCTGAAGTGGCCTCTCTCGTCACCACCCCTGCCGAGCAGGTGGTCTCCCAGATAAAGGGGATTGATACTCTCTACTCTTTTTCCCAACCCGATGGCGCCCTGCTGGTGGTGGTGTTCAAGGTAGGGGTGAGCCGTGAGCAGGCCATTGTCGATCTCAACAACCAGCTCGACTCCAACCGCGACTGGTTGCCACAGGGGATCGGGGTCGGTCAGCCGCTGGTAAAACCCCGGGGGATCGATGATGTCCCCATCGTCAGTCTGACCTTATGGAGCAAAGAGGGGAGCAAGCAACTGGGGGCACCCGAGCTGACCCGGGTCGCCCATGAGCTGGAGACCGAACTCAAGCGCATTCCCGGTACCCGCGATATTTACACGCTGGGCAGCCAGAGTGCCGTGTTGCGGGTGATGCCGGATCCGGCGGCCCTCAGCGCCCACGGCATCAGCTGGGGCGAGCTGAGCCAACGACTGGCGGCCGCCAATCAGGTGGGCCCGACACAGGCCATCGAGCAGGACAACAGTGAGATCAAGGTGCAGGTGGGGCAGTTCCTGCAAAGTGAGCAGGAGGCTAGAGAACTGGTGGTGGGGCTGCACGACGGCAAGCCGGTCTATCTGGGGGATGTGGCCAGGGTCTCTCTGGGTCAGGAGACTCCGACCAAGCGCAGCTGGATGGGGCAGGGGCAGGCCAGTTATCCGGCGGTGACCCTGGCCATCGGCAAGCAGCCGGGCCAGAACGCGGTCGATGTGGCCAAGCGGGTGGAGGCGCGGGTCGAGAGTCTCAAAAATCGGCTTATCCCTGCCGGCGTCGAGGTGACGGTGACCCGGGACTACGGCGTCACCGCCGAGACCAAATCCAACACCCTGATCGGCAAGCTGATTTTTGCCACCACGGCGGTGGTGCTGCTGGTACTGGTGAGCATGGGTTGGCGCGAGGCGCTGGTAGTTGGCGTTGCCATCGTCATCACCCTGGCGCTGACTCTCTTCGCCAGCTGGGCCTGGGGCTTTACCCTCAACCGGGTGTCGCTGTTTGCGCTGATCTTCTCCATCGGCATTCTGGTGGATGACGCCATAGTCGTGGTGGAGAACATCCACCGCCATCGCGGTTTGGGCAAGGGGGCGCTCAAGGATCTGATACCGGGGGCGGTGGACGAGGTGGGGGGGCCGACCATACTGGCGACCCTGACCGTCATCGCGGCCCTGCTGCCGATGGCCTTTGTCAGCGGGCTGATGGGCCCTTACATGAGCCCCATTCCCATCAATGCCAGCATGGGGATGCTTATCTCCCTGCTGGTGGCCTTTATCTTCTCCCCCTGGCTGGCGAGCCATTTGCTCAAGGGTGAGGTGCACGGTGCCCACGGCGAGGCCAAGGCGGGTCTCTTTCACCGGCTGATGAGCCCTTTCCTGATTGGTGATGGCGCCAAGCGTGCCAGACGCAAGCTCTGGCTGGCGGTGTTGCTGCTGGTCGGGGCCGCCACCGCCATGCCGGTGGTGCAGTGGGTGGTGCTCAAGATGCTCCCCTTTGACAACAAGTCGGAGTTCCAGCTGGTGCTCGATATGCCGGAGGGGGCGACCTTGGAGCAGACCGAGCGCACCCTGCTGGCGGTCGGGCGGGAGCTTGCCAAGGTGGAGGAGGTGAAGGATTACCAGATCTACGCCGGCACAGCCGCCCCCATCAATTTCAACGGCCTGGTTCGTCACTACTTTATCCGCAGCGGCGCCAACGTGGGGGATATTCAGGTCAATCTGGTGGACAAGCATGAGCGGGATCGCAGCAGCCACCAGATTGCCCAGTCGGTTCGGGAGCCGCTGCAGGCCATCGCCAGTGCGGCAGGGGGCAACCTCAAGGTGGTAGAGGTGCCGCCCGGCCCGCCGGTCTGGTCCCCCATCGTTGCCGAGATCTATGGCCCGACTCAGGCCGCCCGCGAAGCGGCCGCGCGCGCCGTACAGGCCCGTTTTGTGGCCACGGCGGATCTGGTGGATGTGGATATCTATCTGACCGACCCGCAGCCCAAGTGGCGGCTGGTGGTGGATCGCAGCAAGGCGGCCCTGCTCGGGGTCGATCTCGGGGATCTGGTGAACACCCTCAATGGCGGGGTGGGTTATCAGGATGCCAGCTGGCTGCAGGGGCACGGCGCCAAGTATCCGGTGCCGATCCGCATCGAACTGGCACCCGGTGACAAACGGGAGCTGGCGGGCGTACTGGCCCTCAAGGTGCGCAGCCAGAGCGGCCAGCTGGTGCGGGTCTCCGAGCTGGTGAGTCGCCGTGATGAGGTGGCCCCCAGCTATATCATGCACAAGAACATGCAGCCCATGGTGATGGTGGTGGCCGACATGGGTGGCCACACCGACAGCCCGCTCTACGGCATGTTTGCCGCCGGTGCCGATATCGATCTGCCCCAGTATTACGTGCAGCAGCCCGACAAGCTGGGGGAGGTGGCGCTGTTGTGGGACGGGGAGTGGAAGATCACCTACGAGACCTTCCGCGACATGGGTATCGCCTACGGGGTGGGGATGATCCTCATCTATCTGCTGGTGGTGGCCCAGTTCCGCTCCTATCTGGTGCCACTCATCATCATGGCTCCCATTCCGCTCACCATCATAGGGGTGATGCCGGGCCACGCCCTGCTGGGGGCCCAGTTTACCGCCACCTCGATGATAGGGATGATCGCCTTGGCCGGGATCATCGTACGCAACAGCATCCTGCTGGTGGACTTTATCGAGCAGCAGCGCAGCGCCGGAGTGGCGTTCGAGCAGGCGGTGATCGAAGCGGCGCAGGTGCGGGCCAAACCCATCATGCTGACGGCGTTGGCGGCGATGATCGGAGCCCTGTTTATCCTCGATGATCCCATCTTCAACGGACTGGCCATCAGCCTGATTTTCGGGATCCTGGTCTCCACTTTGCTCACCCTGGTGGTGATACCCTTGCTCTATTATGCCCTGCTCTCCCGACGCTCATGACGGGAGTCACTAGCGAAAGGATGCGCGATGAAGAGAGGTTGGTTGTGGTGGGGAAGTGGCGCTGTGGTAGCGGCTGCTGCTCTGGCATGGTGGTGGCGACCGCAGCCGACGCCGATCAGGCTGGCTGAGGTCGGGCGGGGGGATGTGCTGGTCACCGTGGTCAACACCCGGGCCGGCACCATCAAGTCGTGTCAGCGGGCCGGACTCAGTCTGCCCGGTGGCGGTGTGGTGGAGCAGATCGCCGTCAAGGCCGGGGAGCGGGTAGCCCGGGGAGATCTGCTGCTGACCCTCTGGAGTGACGATATTCACGCCGATCTCGCCCGTGCCCGCGCCCAGCAGGCCCTTGGCAAGACCCAGCGTGAGGAGCGTTGCAGCGAGGCGGCCTACTACGAGCGGGAGGCCAACCGGCTGGCCACCTTGCTGGCCAAAAACCTCACCTCCCGCACCCTTGCCGAGCAGGCCCAGAATCTGGCCGATACCCGCCGCTATGTCTGCCAGGCATCCCGTCAGCAGGAGCGGGTTGACGAGGCGCAGGTCGCCCAGGTGGAGGCCCGCCTGAGCGAGCGTCGCCTGCTGGCGCCGTTTGCCGGTGTGGTGGCGGAGGTCAACAGCAAGCTGGGCGAATACATGACTCCCTCACCGCCCGGAGTGGCCATGCCTCCGGTTATCGATCTTATCGACGATCGCTGTCTCTATGTCTCAGCCCCCATCGATGAGGTGGATGCTGCCCGCCTCAAGGTGGGCCAGTCTGCCCGGGTGCTGCTCGACGCCATGCCCGGGCGCGATTTTGCCGCCACCGTCACCCGCATCGCCCCCTATGTGAAGGAGCTGGAGAAGCAGGCCCGCACCGTCGAGGTGGAGGCTGCGCTCACTGCCCTGCCCACCGATGTCCCCCTGCTTATCGGCTACAGTGCTGACCTCGAAGTCGAAGTGACCCGCGCTACCGATGTGCTGCGGGTAGCGGCCAGCAGCCGGGCCGACGATGGCAGTGTGCTGCGGCTGGAAGGGGATAAGCTGGTGCGGGTGGTGCCCCGCTGGGGCGTGGAGAACTGGAATTGGATTGAGGTGGCCGAGGGGCTCGCCGCCGGTGATCGGCTGGCAGCCCAGCCCGGACAGATTGTCGGGGAGGGCCCTTTCAGCGCCGCCACGGAGCAGACGGATGAGTGATCTCATTCGCCTTGATGCCGTCAGCCGTCGTTTCACTCTGGGGGGGAGCGAAGTGGCCGCCCTCGACCGCGTTTCCCTGCGGGTTGCCGAGGGGGAGTATCTGGCGGTGATGGGCCCCTCGGGATCCGGCAAATCGACCCTGCTCAATGTGCTGGGGCTGCTGGATCGGCCAGACGAGGGGCGCTACTGGCTGGGGGGCGAGGACACCGCCACCCTGTCAGAACCTGCGCTGGCCCAGCTGCGCGGCCATCGCATCGGCTTCGTGTTCCAGTCGTTTCACCTCATCTCCCGCCTCACCGCCCGTGAAAACGTCGAGCTGCCGCTGATGCTGTGCGGGATCGCCCCCGCCGAGCGCCATCGTCGCAGCCAACGACTGCTGGGGGATCTGGGGCTGGAGAACCGGGCCGGACACCGCCCTGCCGAGCTCTCCGGCGGTCAGCGTCAGCGGGTAGCCATCGCCCGGGCCATGGCGATGGCGCCGCGGCTGATCCTGGCCGACGAGCCCACCGGCAATCTCGACTCCCGCTCCGGGGAGGAGGTGATTACCCTGCTGGAGGGGCTCAACCGGGAGCAGGGGATCACGCTGGTGGTGGTGACCCACGATCCGCGCCTCGGTGAGCGGGCGGGCAGGCGGATCCTGATGAACGATGGCCGCATCAACATTGATAGCGGGGGTGGCTGAATGCGGCGCCCCGATGTGATCCGCTTTGCCGCCGTGGCCCTGCTGCGTCAGCGTTCACGGGCGCTGGTCTTGATCCTGGCGGTGAGTCTGAGCGTCACCTCTGTGCTGCTGCTCACCGCGCTGGGGGAGGGGGCGAGGCGCTATGTGGCCGACCAGTTCAGCTCCCTTGGCAAGGATCTGCTGGTGATGTTCCCGGGCCGCAAGGAGACCACCGGTGGGCTGCCGCCGGTCACCGGCAACAGTCTGCGGCAGATCACTCTCGATGACATGCACTACCTTGGCCAGCACCAGCCAAACGTGCGGCTGGTGCCGCTGGTGATGGGCTTTGCCGAGGCCAAACAGGGGGCGCGGCTGCGCCAGACCATGCTGCTTGGCAGCAGCAACGGGCTGCGCCATACCCACGGGCTGGAGCTGCTCTCCGGCCGCTGGCTGCCGGGGGATGCCGCAGAGGATCGCCCGGCCGTTCTGCTCGGGGCCAAGGTGGCCCGTGAGCTGTTCGGTCAGGCCGATCCGGTCGGACAGTGGCTGCGTTTTGACAATCGCCGCTTTCGGGTGGTGGGGGTCTTCACCAGCCAGAGCAGCAATCTGGGGATGGATATGGCCGAGGCCGCGCTGATCCCGGTCGGTAGCGCCATGCGGCTGTTCAACACCGAGGGGCTGTTTCGGCTGCTGATCCAGCCGCTGGCGGGGCAAGCGGTGCCCCCGCTGGTCAAGCGACTGGAGCAGCTGATGCAAGCGCGTCACGGGGGGCTCGATGTGACCGTGGTGCGCCGCGACGCCATGCTGGCCACCTTCTCCACCATTCTCTCGACCCTCACCCTGGCGGTTGCTGGCATCGGCGCCATCAGCCTGCTGGTCTCCGGCATCATGATGATGAATCTGGCGCTGATCAGCACCCGCCAGCGCACTGGCGAGATCGGCCTGCTCAAGGCGCTGGGGGCCGATAGTCGCCAGATCCGCCAGCTGTTTTTGTGGGAGGCGCTGCTGCTGAGCGGCAGTGGCGCGCTGTTTGGCACGGTCTTGGGCTATGCCCTGGTTGGCCTCGCTGGAGTGATTTGGCCCGGATTTCCGGCGGCGGTCCCCTTGCTCGCTACTTTCTGCACCATACCGGCGGCCCTGCTGACCGGGCTGTTTTTTAGCTGGCTGCCCGCCTCCCGGGCCGCAAGGCAAGATCCGGTCAGCAGCCTGCGCAGCGGGCAGTGGAGCGGTGGCTGATGCGCGCCGCCGATCTGTTGTTCTGGCTCTGGCGTGCCTTGCTGGCGGGGCGCAGTCGCAGTCTGTTGTCGGCGCTGGGCATTGCCATCGGGATCGCCTCGGTGACCCTGCTCACCGGCATCGGCGAGGGGCTCAGGCTCTATCTGCTCGACAGCTTCTCCCAATTTGGCACCCGGCTGATCGCCGTGACCCCGGGCAAGACAGAGACCGCCGGCGGCCCGCCCGGCATCCTCTCCAGCAGCCGTCCCCTGCTGCTGGAGGATGCCGATGCCCTCGCCAGATTGGCCGGGGTAGAGGCTGCGCTCCCTGTAGTGCAGGGGCAGGGGGAGGTGCGTAGCCGCGGATTGACTCGCAGCACCGCCATTTTGGGCACCGGCCCGGCGGCGCTCTCCGGCTGGCGACTCACCCTGGTGCAGGGGCGTTTTCTGCCTGCGGATGACAGTGCCATGCCCCGCGCCTATGCGGTGCTGGGTGCCAAGGTGGCAGCAGAGCTGTTCCCCGGTGGTGATGCACCGGGGAACCTGCTGCGCGCCGGTGATCGCCGTTTTCGGGTGGCTGGGGTGCTGGCCCCCAAGGGGCAATTTCTTGGCTTTGATCTGGATGACATGATCTATCTGCCCGCCGCTCACGCCCAGGCGCTGTTCAACAAGGAGGGGCTGCAGGAGATCGACGTCATCTATCGCGCCGGACAGACGGAGGCCGATATCACTGCCCAGATCCGGCGGGTGCTGATCGCCCGCCACGGCGCCGAGGATTTCACCCTCACCTCCCAGCAGGACATGCTGACCAGCCTCGACAAGATACTCTCCATCATCAAGCTGGCGGTTGGCGGGCTCGGCATTATCTCGCTGCTGATCGGGGCGGTCGGCATCTTCAGCATCATGAGCATCGCCCAGCAGGAGCGGATCCCTGAAGTGGGCTTGCTGATGGCGCTGGGCTGTCCGCGGCGGCGTATTTTATTGCTGTTCCTGCTCGAAGCCGTGGTGCTGGCGCTGCTGGGCGGAGCCATGGGACTGACCCTGCTCGGCGGGCTCAAGCTGCTGCTCACCCTGCTGGCGGCCGGCTTGCCGCTCACCCTCCATCCTCTCTATCTGCTGCTGGCGCTCGGTTGCAGCGCCCTGGTTGGCCTATTGGCCGGGGTCGCTCCTGCGCTGCGGGCTGTGCGTCTCGACCCCGTGGTGGCCCTGCGCGGTGACTAGGTCGCTCCTTTCGCAAGAGGCGCGTTACGCTCGGGTCTGAACAGGGGGGAACTAGGCGACCACCTCCGCAACCGGCGCGTTGCGCTCAGATCTGAACAGAGGGAAGTAGCGGCGATCCGCCTGACTCATGTGGCCGACTACCAGCTCCTGAATGATGAAGTTGAGCAGCTCGTCGTTGCCCAGCGTCCCCGCTTTGGCAGCGTGCAGCAGTTGGCTTGCTTTGTTGAGCAGGCGCTGGTGATCCTGACGGTGGCTGACGAGTTCCTGATAGTCGATCTCCGCCAGCATCTGCTCTTCAAAGGCGAAATGGTGACGAGCCATGTCGAACAGGCTCTCCAGACTCTCCAGAAACGGGGCCGGATCCTCGTGCTGATCTTTCATCCGCTCCAGCAGCCGGTTGGTCAATACGAAGAGCTGGCGATGCTCGGCATCGATGCGCGGGTGACCGCACTCGTGGCCGGGTTGCCACAGCAGTGCCCCCTGCTCGGGATCAAGGCCCTCGGTAAAGAGGCAGACCCGGCCGCGGCCGCGATTCTTCGCCTGATACATGGCCTGATCGGCGTGGTGCATCAGCGTCTTGGCATCCTCCCCGTGCTCGGGATAGAGCGCCAGCCCGATACTGCTGGAGATAAGCAGCTCCTGCCCCTCCAGCTGGAACGGATGGCGCAGCTGCTGGTGCAGCTTGTCGGCCACCGCCAGCACTTCGTCGCCACTATCCGGCAGCAAGATAACGAACTCGTCGCCCCCCAGCCGTGCCACCAGATCCTGTTTGCGCACGCAGTGGCTCATCCGCTCGGCCACCATATTGAGCAGAATATCCCCGGTCTCATGGCCGAAGGTGTCGTTGATCGGCTTGAAGTGATCGAGATCGATAAACATCAATGCCAGCGGACGGGGCGTCTCCTGCTCCATCAGCTCCTTGAGCCGTTGCTGCAGCAAGCGGCGATTGGGCAGCCCGGTGAGGGGGTCGTAGAAGGCGAGGCGGCGCATCATCTCCTCTCGCGCTGCCCGCTCGGTGATATCCCGGGTGACCCCGAGGATCGCCTCCGGCTGGGCGTTGTGGTTGCCATGGAGGGTGGTGATGGTCTCGGTCGCCACCAGATGGCCATCCTTGTGGCGCAACTGGGTGCGAATGACCCGGCGAGTCTGGTCATGTTCCCCCCGCTGCCAGGCCTCCAGGGTGGCGGAGATCTCCTCGCGCAGCAGTTGCCTTGAGGCATCCGGCAGCAGCTGTTTGAGGGGCAGGGCAAACAGCTCGGGGGCCTCGTAGCCGCTCAGAGGAGTGATGGCCGGGCTGACGTAGCGAAAGCGCAAGCTGGCGGCATCCATGGTCCAGATTACATCGGCGCTGTTCTCCGCCACGAAGCGGTAGTGTTGCTCGCTCTGGGCCAGTTCACGGGTCAGCCGCTGGCGATCCCGCGCCTCCTGGCGCAGGCGCAGATAGAGGTGCAAGAAGATGCCGAGCAGGGTCATCAGGGTAAAGGTGATGAGCATGGCCACCGCCACGCTCTTGTCGAGCAGCTGCCGTTGCTGGCGCAGCCGCTCCTGCGCCGGGTCGTAGATAAAGCGGTCGAGGTTGGGCAATACCGTGAGCATGCCCGCCTCCAGATAGGTTTTGGCGATCTGCAGCCAGCGCTCCTGCTGCATGTAGCCAGGTTCGATCAGATCCGGCTGCATCAGCTCTCTGGTTTCACGAGCCTCGAACTCCAGCTGTTCACGGCCAGCCCCGGTCGGGTACTGCTCCATGATGAGGTTGATCATCTCTTCGGGGTGGTCCATCGCATAGCGCCACCCCTTGAGGCTGGCCTGCTGGAAGGCGTAGACCCGATCCTGTCGGGTGATCAGCTCCCGCTCGGAGGTAAACAGGTTGTCGCCGTAGAAGTCGAAGTCGATGGTGCGCGGACTGAAGACCCGATAGGGGATCCCTTTTTGTTGCAGATAGAAGGGCTCGGTAGTGCTGTAGGCGCTGATGGCATCCACCTTGCCCGCCAGCAGTGCCTCTATCCCCTGTTTATAGGGGAGGGTGACCCAGTCGCGGCTGCGGGTCTGGTTGGAAAGGTAGGTCAGCAGCTCGTTGGAGCCCGGCTCCAGCATCAGTCGCTTGTTGGCCAGATCGGCCGGGTTGCGAATATCTGGCCTATCCAGCGTGAGCAGAACCAGCGGCGAGTGCTGCAGCAGGGCGGCGAGCACCACCACCGGACGACCGGCAGCCCGATCCAGCAGCAGATCACTGCCGCTGATGCCAAACTGGGCCTTTCCCGAGATCACCTCGTTGACCACATCGGTGCGGGAGTCCGCTTCGCGCAGGGTGACATGCAGACCGGCCTCCCGATAAAACCCTTTGGCGATGGCCGCGTAGTAACCGGCAAACTGGAACTGGTGTTGCCACGGCAACTGGACGATGACCTGCTCGCCGGCTCGCACGGGGGAAGAGGTCAGGGTCGCGATGACCATACTGACCAGCATTGGCATAAACCAGCTGAGGGGCTGGCGGGGGGCTGCGTTCTCCGTCATACAACGTTTCTCTCGGGAGCGGTGTCTAGGCTAGATTCAAGCAATTTTGTGTCACCTGCAAGGGGAGAAAAGGCGTTTGCAATGGGGTATAGGGGGGTTGGAAAGTCATTTTTGTGTCGTTCATCACACGGGATGGATACATGCCGTTTTTTGCAAGTTATGTGACCAATAAGAGAGTCATATGGCCTATCGAAGTGGTCGCATTCTAGCCACTTTTTCCCGTTTTTATCGTTGTCATTGTAGCTTGACTGCATTTTTTCCGTGGTTGCACGTCAAGCTGTGTCGTTATATCAATAGATACTTTTATGGGGCGGTCAGGTGTGACGCAAATGTATCGCGGCTGCTGCGCACCGGTTAATGTGCGATGGCTCAGTGATGGTACCCCGTCAGTGTTATCATGCTGCCCCCAGTTCCGGATAAGGTCTTTTTATGTCCCGCTTGCGTCTGCTTGTCTCCGACTCTCACGATCCCCTGTTCAATCTGGCCGTTGAGGAGTGCATCTTCCGCCAGATGGACCCCGGCCAGCGGGTGCTGTTCCTCTGGCGCAATGCCAATACCGTGGTGATTGGCCGTGCCCAGAACCCGTGGAAGGAGTGCAATACCCGCCGCATGGAAGAGGACGGGGTCACCCTGGCGCGCCGCAGCAGCGGTGGTGGCGCCGTGTTCCACGACCTTGGCAACAGCTGCTTCACCTTCATGGCGGGCAAGCCGGAGTATGACAAGAGCGTCTCCACCGCCATCGTGCTGGACGGGCTCAAGCGATTGGGGATCGAGGCGTTTGCCTCCGGTCGCAACGATCTGCTGGTGGCGACCCCGGACGGGGAGCGCAAGGTATCGGGGTCGGCCTATCGGGAGACTCAGGATCGCGGGTTCCACCACGGCACCCTGCTGCTGGACGCCGATCTCGGCCGCCTTGCCAACTACCTCAACCCCGACCCCAAGAAGCTGGCGGCCAAGGGGATCACCTCGGTGCGCAGCCGGGTGGCCAATCTGTGCGAACTGCAGCCGGGGATCGACCATCAACAGGTGAGCGAGGCGCTGCAGGAGGCCTTTTTCCATCATTACGGCGCGCGAGTTGAGCCCGAGCATATCTCCCCGGAGCAGATGCCGGATCTGCCCGGTTTTGCCGAGACCTTCGCCCGTCAGCGCAGTTGGGAGTGGAACTATGGTCATGCCCCGGCCTTCAGCCATCTGCTGGAGGAGCGGTTCAGCTGGGGCGGGGTGGAGCTGCACTTTGATGTGGAGAAAGGGGTCATCACTCGGGCGCAGCTCTTTAGCGATACTCTGGAGCCGGCCCCGTTTGATCTGCTGGCGGCCGAACTGGCGGGTTGCGGCTATCGGCCGGACGCTGTCGCCGCGCGCTTGCAGCCCTGGCTGGCGGCCTTTCCGCAGCAGCAGAGCGAGCTGGCGGAGTTTGCACGGTGGCTGTTGGCCTCCCTGCGTTGAGGGGGCGCTGTGCTGATGGTGGTCCGTTAGTGAGGGCGCTGTCAGCCAGGATGGGAGCAAGATCACGAAATATAAAGAGGCGCCTCAAAGGCGCCTTTTTGCCAGCCCTTGTGATGACTGATACATGACAAAAAGTAGGGTAGGCCATTAGATATTGTCACTGTCGGCCCTGCTGCCTCAGGGGTATAACGGCCGCACATTTGCTGTACTAATGGTATAAAAATGAGTGACTTAGTTTATCTGCAAGACGAAAGCGTCAATGCCGTCCATCCCGATTTCTCCGCCCGTTTCGCCAGCGTCAAAGCCAACTTTTTCTCGCGTAATCCCGATCTCTGGCCCGTTTTTCGCGAACCCGGATTTGCCACCCTCAATGAATTTCGGGCCCGTGGTCTGGCGCCGGATGCCCGCCTGAACGCCTGGCCTGATGGCCGTGCCCGCCTGGCCGATCTCTGCGAGACCATGCCGGTGCCCGCCACCATGCGTACCCCGGGCGAGCCGATGGCCGAGCTGCTGTTTGCCGCCGCGCTGTCGAAGGATTGGGAGAACCCCTCCAGCGTCGAGAACGTCATCACCATGTCGGCGGACCCCGCTATCTATGGCGCCCAGCTGGGTATTCTGGCCAACCCCAATCTGGTCTACTCCGAATACGCCGGAGTGGCCGAGGAGCTGGAGAAGAAGGTGGTGCGCCAGATAGCGCTGCTGGCGGGTTACGACCCGGCTCGCGCCACCGGCATCTTCACCCAGGGGGGGACCTTTTGTAACCTCTACGGCTACCTGCTCGGCATTCGCAAAACCTTGCCGGAGGCCAAGCACAAGGGGCTCGGCCACTATCAGGATTACCGCATCATCAACTCCCAGGGCGGTCACTACTCCAACATCACCAACCTCTCCCTGCTCGGGGTCGATATCGAGAACAAGACTATCCGCATTCAGGTCGGCGAGAACAACGACATCGATCTCGACCATCTCGAGCGCACCCTGACCGCCTGTTTTGCCCTCAAACACGTGGTGCCCACCATCATGCTCACCATGGGCACCACCGACACCTTCGGGGTGGATCAGGTGAAACCCGTGTTCGAACTGCGCAATCGCTTGTGCGAGCAGTTTGAGGTGGCGGTCAAACCCCATATCCACGTCGATGCCGCCATCGGCTGGTCGATGATCTTCTTCCTGGGTTACGACTTTGCCGTCAACCCGCTCGCCATCAACAGCGCAACTCTTGCGGGGATCGAGCGCAACGTGGCGCGCTTTGCCGAGCTCAAATATGCCGACTCCTTCACTGTCGACTTCCAGAAGTGGGGTTATGTGCCCTACACCTCCAGTCTGGTGATGATCAAGGATCAGGATGACCTCAAGGCGATGGAGAACGACCCGGAGAACTTCTCCTACTTCGAGCGGGACATTCAGGGCCAGACCCACCTGCAATCCACCATCGAGTGCTCCCGCGGGGCGAACGGTTTGTTTGGCGCCTATGCGGCGCTCAACTATATGGGAGTGGAGGGGTATCGTATCGTGCTGGCCCACTGCCTGCAAAATGCCAACTACTTCCGCTATCGCCTGAGTCAGCTTGGCAACGTCAAGCTGGTGGCGCATGAGAATCAGGGGCCGAGTGTCGGCTTCAAGATCTACAACCCCGAGTGGGTGAGCGATCCGGAGGCCGAATTCGCCTTCGAGCTGGCCCGCTCCAGCGACCCTGCCTACAAGGCGCGGCTGCAGCGTAACACCGACTACCACCGCAGCCTGTTCAAGGGGCGCGGCAAGGTGGGGCTCTACACCAACTGGGTGGAGGCGGTGGCCCACTCCGACTACGATGCCCGCGGCAAATACTCCTACATCGCCGGGGAGAAGGCGGTCTTTATGAATCCTGCCTGCACTCGCGAGCAGATCGACGCCTTTATCGACCATATTCGCGGTTGATGTTGGGCACCCTGGCTGCTGGGCGTGGCTAGTGGCGGCAGATCAAGAGTACGAACAAAGGGCAAGCCGGTTGGCTTGCCCTGCTGTTTTAACGACGGTATGCGATAGCGATGGAAAAGGCCGGGTTCAGAGTGCTAGCAGTTGCTCGTTCTCGACAATCTCGCACCCGGCGGGCAGTTTCGAGAGGGCGATCATGGCGCGGGCCACCTGACGGGCCTCGATGGCGCGCCAGCGGGCGAGCTTGCCCACCAGCAGCGGCCGAAACAGCGGATAGATGGTCTGAAAGATCTGCTCGGAGAGGCGCGGTGGCTGGCGATCTCCGAGCAGCATAGCGGGGCGTACGATGGCGAGCCGTGGCCAGGATTGGGCCAGCAGGGCCTGCTCCATCTCCCCCTTGGTACGCGGATAGAGAGCCGGGGACGATGCACTGGCCCCCATGCTCGAGACCACGATCAGCCGCTGACAGCCGTGGCGGCGGGCAAGATCGGCAAAGGCGACCACATAGTCGAGATCGACCCGGCGAAACGCCTCGGCAGAGCCCGCCTCCTTGCGGGTGGTGCCGAGGGCACAGAAGGCGATATCGACCGGGCGGGAGAGGGTGACGCTGGCCAGATCATCAAAATTGACCGGCAGCCAGTGGTGTGCATCCTTGCCCGGCTTGCGACAGAGCAGGGTCAGTTCATGTTCGGCAGGCAGTTGCTGCACCAGTTCGCGACCGATCAGGCCGCTGGCTCCGGCAATCAGGATCCGGCTCATGGGGATTCTCCCTGTGTCATTCGATGGTGTTGATGCCATGGTGGCTGCTCATCAGCATCAGGCAATTTGCGAGCAGCTGCAATGGGGGAGATGACACTGTATCCCCTGACAGGATCAAGGGCAGGATGAATTACGCGGGGCTGGATAAAACAAAACCGGCGCGAGGCCGGTTTTGCGGGATATCAGAGCGGGGTATTGAAAGCTGCTGGCAGCGGGAAGTCACCCGTCACTGTGGTCAGCCTGTCATTGGCGAAGGTGACAGTGAGCTCTTTGCGCTCCTTGTCGCCGTGGCCCGGCTGGAATTCATAGAGGTAGTACCAGGTGTTGGGGTCAAAGCCGTCACGCAGCATGGGGGTCCCCAGTACATAGCTGACCTGCTCGCGGGTCATCCCCTGGCGCAGTTTGTCGACCTGTTTTTGTTCCACATAGTTGCCTTGGGGAATATCGATACGATAGACCAGGCTGCAACCGGAGAGGGTGAGGGCGGTCAAAGCCGCGGCAATCAGGTGTTTCATCCGCATATCGAGTTCAGATCATCCATACAGTCTTTTTGGCTCGGCAAATCATACCGACTCCCTCCACGGAAGTAAAAAGCCATTGATCCATCAGCCAATAAAAAGGGCCGCACTGCGACCCTTTCTGGCAATCCGGCTGCTGTCACATCGCCGCGCGGAAGATGGCAACGATCTCTTCGTGGCTCGCCTGTTTCGGATTGGTGAAGCCGCAAGCATCTTTCAGGGCGTTGCTGGCCAGGGTATCGAAGTCATCGGCCTTGACGCCGAGCTGCTCCAGACCGGCCGGGATCTTCACATCCAGCGCCAGTTGCTTGATGGCGGCAATGGCAGCGGCGGCGCCCTGCTCATCGTTCATGGCGCTCACATCCACCCCCATGTAGCGGGCGACATCCTTCAGACGAGCCGCGCTCACCTGGGCGTTGAACGCCTGAACGTGGGGCAGCAGCACGGCGTTGCATACACCGTGGGGCAGGTCGTAGAAACCGCCCAGCTGGTGGGCCATGGCGTGCACATAGCCCAGGCTTGCGTTGTTGAAAGCCATGCCGGCCAGGAACTGGGCGTAGGCCATCTGCTCGCGGGCATGCAGGTCATCGCCATGGTGAACGGCGGTGCGCAGGTGCTTGGCAATCAGCTCGATGGCCATCACGGCGCTGGCATCGGTCACCGGGGTGGCGATGGTGGAGACATAGGCTTCGATGGCGTGGGTCAGGGCATCCATACCGGTGGCGGCGGTGAGACCCGCTGGCTTGGCCAGCATCAGCTCGGGGTCGTTGACCGACATCAGCGGGGTAACGTGCTTGTCGATGATGGCCATTTTCACGTGGCGCGCTTCGTCGGTGATGATGCAGAAGCGGGTCATCTCGGAGGCGGTACCGGCGGTGGTGTTGATGGCGATAAGCGGCAGTTGCGGTTTGGCGGAGCGATCCACCCCTTCGTAATCCTTGATGCTGCCACCGTTGGCGGCGACCAGCGCGATACCCTTGGCGCAGTCGTGGGGCGAGCCGCCACCCAGCGAGATGACGCAGTCGCAGCCGTTGGCCTTGATCATGGTCAGACCCGCTTCAACGTTGTTGGTGGTGGGGTTGGGTTTGGTCTCATCGAAAACTGCGCTTTCAATGCCATGTTCAGCCAACAGGGTGATGAGCTTGGCGACCACGCCGATCTGGTTGAGGATTTTGTCGGTGACGATCAGTGCCTTGCGATAGCCGTAACCCTTGATATCGGCGGCAGCCTCTTGCAGACAGCCGGCACCCATCAGGTTGATAGCGGGAATATAGAACTTGAATGTAGCCATGATGGACTTCCTATAGTTAGCCATTAAGTGGTATTTGAGAGCTAGGCTACCATCTAGAAAGGGATACAAAAGCATCTTGTTTACAACTTTACGGGGTCGATCACGAGTCGTTAATTAAGCGCTGAACCAGGCTTGACTTTCCCGCATCTGACTCGATTTGAAGAAAAACGTTTGTCAATTATTTCATTGAGTTAGCAAACGTTTTGCGCAATGTTTGTCACTGTCAATGCGTGGAAGTGTGAGGCGCTTCAAGGAATTGGAAAGCGCTTTCGACCATAGTTGGCGCCTCCCCGAAGAGGGGGGTAAAGGCTTGAAAGTATCATAAAGAATCATCTTAACTTGTGCCCTGACCATGCTGGCAGGGGGCAACCAGGAGTCCAATATGTCTGATGTATTTCACTTGGGTTTGAAGAAAGCGGATCTGCAAGGCGCCACCCTGGCGATCGTCCCCGGTGACCCCGAGCGCGTGAAGCGTATCGCAGAGCTGTTGGATAACCCGGTGCACCTGGCCAGCCATCGTGAATTCACTACCTGGCGCGGCGAGATGGACGGCAAGGCCGTGATCATCTGCTCTACCGGTATCGGTGGCCCGTCCACCTCCATCGCGGTAGAAGAGCTGGCCCAGCTGGGCATCCGCACCTTCCTGCGTATCGGCACCACCGGCGCCATCCAGCCGCACCTGAACGTGGGTGATGTGATCGTGACCACCGGCTCCGTGCGCCTCGACGGTGCCAGCCTGCACTTTGCACCGATGGAGTTCCCGGCTGTTGCCGACTTCGACTGCACCACCGCGCTGGTGAACACCGCCAAAGAGATGGGCTCCAAGCTGCACATCGGTGTGACTGCCTCCTCTGACACCTTCTACCCGGGTCAGGAGCGTTACGACACCGTATCCGGCCGCGTCGTGAGCCGTTTCCAGGGTTCCATGAAAGAGTGGCAAGCCATGGGCGTGCTGAACTATGAGATGGAGTCCGCAACCCTGCTTACCATGTGCTCCAGCCAGGGTCTGCGTGCCGGTATGGTGGCTGGCGTTATCGTCAACCGTACCCAGCAAGAGATCCCGAACGCCGAGACCATGGCGAAGACCGAATCTGATGCCATCAAGATCGTACTGGGCGCTGCCCGCAAGCTGATCTGATAGCACCACAAAGAGTGGGGGGTGGGGGCCGTTGCGAAAGCGCGGCCCCTATCTTTATCCGCCGTTTACCGCCTTTCCTCTCCCGTCACCCCTTTCACTGATCCCGTCGCACTCGCGCTGTTTGTCTCTACTGATTGCCTCTAAAACGGCGCTGGACAGCGCACTTGCATCGGCTCGCCGCTCACCGGATGAGTAAAATCCAGCTCGCTGGCGTGCAGCATCAGCCGCGGCGCCTGTTCGCAGCCGGGCGGCAGCAAGCCACCATAGAGATCGCAGCCGAGAATGGGGTGGCCCAGCAGCTGACTGTGGATGCGCAGCTGATGGGTGCGGCCGGTCTCCGGCACCAGTCGTACCCGGGTCAAAGGCACGGTCTGCCCCTGCATCTGCAACTCCAGCCGCTCAATCACCTGATAGCGGGAGCGGGCGGGTTTGCCGCTGGCAGCGCAAATCTTCATCAGCGGAAAGAGGGCCGGATCCTTGGCGATGGGGGCGTCGATAACTCCTTCGTCGTCAATCAGATGACCGCACAGCAGGGCGCTGTAGGCCTTGCTCACCGCCCGCTGACTGAACTGCTGGCAGAGCAGGGCATTGATGGCCTTGTTTCTGGCCACCACCATGATGCCTGAGGTGCCAAAATCGAGGCGATGCACCAGGGTGCAGCCGGGGTAATCCTGCACCAGTCGATAGTGCACCGAGTCGAGGTTCTGTGGATTTTTGCCCGAGAGGCTCAGCAGGCCGCTCGGCTTGTTAATGAGCAGCAGATGCTCATCCTCGAACAGAACCTCGATGGTGGCATTGCAGGGCGGGGCAATAAAGGTGTCGACGATAACGGACATAGGGGGCATGGGCAGAAAACGGGGGGCCATCATACCCAAGTGGCGGGTAAGGCGCTAATCGGCGTAGCGGATACGCTCGCCACACCATCCCCTCATTGCGGCCTGCTGCTGGCCGGCTGTGACAGTGCGAAGGTAACTGATTGAAAAAAATCAGGAACCGTTTTGTGACCCCCTCCCGAGTTCAGCCGCTGCGAGCTTGCTAAGGTAGGGCTCCCTTTGATGTTGTAAGGAGTCTCTCCATGGCACTGCCCGTTATTCTTGATTGTGATCCCGGCCACGACGACGCCATCGCCCTTATTCTGGCGCTGGCCAGCCCTGAACTGAACGTGCTGGCGGTCACCACCAGTGCGGGCAACCAGACGCCGGACAAGACCCTCAAGAATGCCCTGCGCATTCTCACCCTGCTGGGACGTGACGATATTCCGGTGGCGGCGGGGGCGCCGAAACCGCTGGCCCGGGAGCTGATCATCGCCGACAACGTTCACGGCGAATCGGGTCTCGATGGCCCCAAACTGCCGGATCCCGCCTTTGCACCGCAGGCCATGACGGGGATCGAGCTAATGGCCAGATCTCTGCGCGAGAGCCCGGAGCCCGTGACTCTGGTGCCGACCGGGCCGCTGACCAATATCGCCCTGCTGCTGGCGGCTCATCCCGAGCTCAAATCCAAGATTGCTCGCATCGTGCTGATGGGGGGAGCCGCAGGGGCCGGCAACTGGACGCCGGCCGCGGAATTCAATATTTATGTGGACCCGGAAGCGGCCGATATGGTCTTCAAGTCGGGCATTCCCATCACCATGTGCGGCCTCGATGTGACCCATGAGGCGCAGGTGATGGATGAGGATATCGAGCGGGTGCGCGCCATCACCAATCCGGTGGCCCAGTGCGTGGCCGGGCTGCTCGACTTTTTCATGATCTACCATCGGGATCCCAAGTGGGGATTTGCTGGTGCACCGCTCCACGACCCCTGTACCATTGCCTGGTTGCTGGCTCCCGAGCTGTTCCACGGGGTCGAGTGCCGGGTCGATATCGAGACCCGGGGTGAGCATACCGTGGGGATGACGGTGGTGGACCGCTACGGTCTCTCCGGCAAGCCAGCCAATGCGCTGGTATTGTTGGGGCTGGATCGTCCGGGCTTTATCGATCTGCTGGTGACGCGGCTGCGGGCGTTTGACTGAGCGCCGGTTCATTTTTGCAAGAAGGGGCGGGGAATGTGGAAGAGAGGCTTGGTGCTGCTGGCCGGGTTGCAACTGACAGGCTGTGCGACGCCATTCGAGCGGATGTGGCAGGGGCTGGCGACCTGTGAATTTACCGATCTCTATGTGGATGAGACGGGCAGGCCCGCCAATCTACAACTGGCCAACTACACCCCCTACAAGGTGAGTGACGGCTTTGCCTGGTACAAGGTGCACGAGGAGCTGCACGGCTTGCCGGTAGTCGGCTTTATCGTGCCCGCTTCCAGCTTCGAAGTGCATGCCCTCTTTGTCGATACTCCCATCGCCAATGCCCGCCGGTTGACCCACAACGCCTACGGCAGCGAGTTTGGCGACGAGCAGAAGCATGACGAGGGCTTAGCCCCTCTGCTTTTGCGCGATCCCAACAACCCCAAGCGCTCCATCATCGACTGCACCCGCGGCGAGTCTGACGGGGAGCTTGAGGATTCGGCCATGCCCTAGTAGGGCCACCTGTCACGCCATCGGCCTGAAAAAAGAGGGGCCAGCCTTGCCGGCTGGCCCCTCTTTTTTATTGTTGCTTAGCGCCCTGATCAGGGATAGCTCAGCGCCTCCTTGATAAGCGGCAGTTGAGCCTTGATCCATGCCGGATTGCAATAGGTTCCCCAGTCGCAGGCCTGACTCGACATCATTTCAGGGATAGCTCAACGTCTCTTTGATAAGCGGCAGTTGAGCCTTGATCCACGCTGGGTTGATGGGGCCCCAGTCGCTGATGCGGTAGTGTCCCTGCAGGTGGCGAGCCCCCTCGGTCTGCTCGAAGGCGCAGCTGATGTCGAGCTCGGCCAGCGCCGTCAGGGTATCTTGCGCGGTGCGGCGCGGCATGCCGGTTGCCTCCATGATGGCAGGCACCGTATCTGTGCCCTGACTGATCAGCCAGGCCACGTAGAGCCGCCGGTAGAAGCTGGTGCGGGTCTTGCTCGGCTCGCTCATAGCTCGTCCTCAAGACGATCGAAGTAGCGCCAGGTCGCAATGGCTGCTTTGCCCATCACCAGCGCCCAGAGGCCGAACCAGAACCAGCGGAAGAAGCTCCAGGTGGAGGCGTCAGGCTCGGTACTCTCAATCTTGGTGACGTTGGGGAACATGGAGAACATGTTCACGCGCCAGCCGTAGGAGGTAATGATGGCCAGGCGTTTCTCGAACTCCATCGACTTGGCCTTGGCCTGCACGTCGGCGGCGTTGAACTTGAAGTAGAAGGGCCAGCCCCACTCGGTATCTTCATTGCGAAACACCCGGATCTTCTCGCCGGGGCGCTCGGTGTAGATGTAATAGACGTCGGTGGTGGGGCCGTCAGCCGGGTTCTTCTGGCTGATGGGGCCATCCTTGTCGGTGCGCTTCACCTCGACCCCGGTGATGGTGGCGATGGTGTGCTCCGGCAGGTAGTAGTCGAGCCAGGCGGCGGAAATGAGGGCGATGAGCCCCAGGGCGATAAAAGCGGGTTTCTTGAATCTCAGGCTCATGGTGTGCTCACGTGAGGGGGAGTAACGTGCCTCTACCATACCGATATTTGACAGGGCAGCCCAGCCCCTTATGGCGCCACAAGCCAAAAAATGGCGTTTAAAACAGAGACAAAGCCATTGCCACACAAACGAGAACGATTCTGTGTACGTCAGTGCTGGGTCAAATCTAGATTGCCTGCAAGTTCAGTGACTATTGAGAAATGGCACTTTCGTCTAATGCGGAAAGGGTTGATGACAGAGCATCACGAGTAGGAGTAGGGTTTGGAAAACAGACACACTTGTAGTCATTAAGAGAGAATCTCTCCGATGTGCTGTCTCGTGGGGATTGCAAGAAGAACGCGGAGAATTTCTGGCCCTGTTTCAGGGCCAGAAATTGAGCCTTGTTTACTGCTTGTAGCCCTTGAGGAAGCGGGCGAGGCGGCCGATGGCATCTTCCAGCTCCTCTTCGCGGGGCAGGAACACCAGCCGGAAGTGATCCGGTGCCGGCCAGTTGAAGCCGGTGCCCTGTACCAGCAGCAGCTTTTCCTGTTGCAGCAGGTCGAACACCATCTTCTGATCGTCGCGGATGTCATACACCTTGGGGTCGAGGCGCGGGAACATGTAGAGCGCCCCCTTGGGTTTGACGCAGGAGACCCCGGGGATCTCGTTCAAGAGCTCCCACGCCTTGTCCCGCTGCTTGCGCAGGCGGCCGCCCGGCAGGATCAGTTCGTTGATGCTCTGGTAGCCGCCAAGCGCAGTCTGGATGGCGTGCTGCATCGGCACGTTGGCACACAGCCGCATGGAGGCCAGCATCTCCAGCCCTTCAATGTAACCGCGGGCACGGCCTTTGGGGCCGGTGATGACCATCCAGCCCTGACGGAAGCCGCAGGCACGGTAGGCCTTGGAGAGGCCGTTGAAGGTCACCACCATCACATCGTCACACAGGGTGCAGACGCTGGTGTGGGAGATATCGTCGTAGAGGATCTTGTCGTAGATCTCGTCGGCGAAAATGATGAGGTTGTGCTGGCGGGCTATCTCGATCACTTCCAGCAGGAACTCGCTGCCGTAGACTGCACCGGTCGGATTGTTGGGGTTGATCAGTACCAGGCCGCGGGTGCGCGGGGTAATGCGGGCGCGGATATCGTCGAGATCCGGGTACCAGTCAGCCCCTTCGTCGCAGCGATAGTGCACCGAATGGCCACCGGAGAGAGTGACGGCGGCGGTCCAGAGCGGGTAGTCGGGGGAGGGGACCAGCATCTCGTCGCCATTGTTGAGCAGCGCCTGCATCGCCATCACGATCAGCTCGCTGGCGCCATTGCCGATATAGATGTCATCGATATCGACCTTGCGCATCCCTTTTTGCTGGTAGTACTGCATCACCGCTTTACGGGCAGAGAACAGCCCCTTGGAGTCGCAGTAGCCCTGGCTCAGCGGCATGTTGAGGATCACATCCTTGATGATCTCTTCCGGCGCATCAAAGCCGAACGGGGCCGGGTTGCCGATGTTGAGCTTGAGAATGCGGTGGCCTTCGTCTTCGAGACGGCGAGCCTCTTTATGCACCGGGCCGCGGATGTCATAGCAGACATCGTCGAGCTTGTGCGACTTGTCGATTGTGAACATGGTGACAGTGATTCCTTCCCCACAGGGACGCGTTGGCGAAAAAGGCGATTTTTAGTATCAAATTTCTTTTCCCCTATTCTTCACAGAATTGAATGCTAGAACAATCCTCTTTTTAGAAGAATTCCCTGATTTTTAGCCCTAAAACAGGGTTGCTAGAACGTTAAATTCAGCACGATCTTTGGTGCTAACCAAGGTTAACTAGTGAAACATGGGGAACGAATTAACAATGCTGCCTGACTGTGTTGCAATATCCGGATCCTGTGGCACGATTGGCTTGTGTAAAAAATCGTCTTCGTCCCCCTTTTCGATGAGTTGAATGGCACTCATGGTGTCATCTTTATGTGGTTCGCTCATCGGTCTTCACTTCTGCGAGGTTTTCCCATGCAAGCACCCGTTCCAGGCCGCTATCGCCACTTCAAGGGGGGGTACTATCAAGTGCTTGCCCTGGCTCTGCATACCGAAACCCAGGAGCAGCTGGTAATTTATCAATCCGAGCAGGATGGTCAGGTCTATGCCCGTCCCGTCGCCATGTTCATGGAGTGGATTGAGCATCAGGGGCAGGTTGTCAGCCGTTTTGCCCCGACAGGAGACTGACCACGCCTCCGTTTTTATCGCTCAAGGGATGAGCACTCGAGCTAAATGGTGTCACAAGTTGTCGCATGACGCCCTTGGGCATGAGACGTGCAGCCAGCTGTCTTAATGATAAATCCCTTATCTAATCAACCAATTGTGACGAATGTCACATTCAGTGAGCCCTGTCTGCCGGGTTCGCAATCTGGACTCACACTCCCATAATGCTGCGCTTGTTCAAGCATGGGCCCTTCTCGGGTCTTGTTCGGTGTTATCTCAAATGGGAGAAATAATGTGAAACCTGTTGCTGCTGAGTTTATGGGCACTTTCTGGCTGGTATTGGGCGGGTGCGGCAGTGCCGTGCTGGCTGCAGCTTTCCCTCACGTCGGGATTGGTCTGTTGGGGGTCTCGCTGGCTTTCGGTCTGACCGTGCTGACCATGGCGTTTGCCATCGGCCATATCTCCGGTTGCCACCTCAATCCGGCCGTGACTGTCGGCTTGTGGGCGGGTGGTCGTTTTCCGGCATCCGGTGTACTGCCTTATATCGTGGCGCAAGTGCTGGGTGGCATTGCCGCCGCTGCCGTGCTTTACGTGATTGCCAGCGGTCAGGCCGGGTTTGATCTCTCTGCCGGTTTTGCTTCCAACGGCTACGGTGAGCACTCTCCGGGTGGTTACAGTCTGACTGCCGCACTGGTGTGCGAAATGGTGATGACTGGTTTCTTCCTGTTCGTCATCATGGGCGCCACCGATAGCCGTGCGCCTGCCGGTTTCGCGCCGATCGCCATCGGTCTGTGCCTGACCCTGATCCACCTCATCAGCATTCCGGTGACCAATACCTCGGTCAACCCGGCCCGCAGTACCGGTGTTGCGCTGTTTGTCGGTGACTGGGCTATCAGCCAGCTGTGGCTGTTCTGGGTTGCCCCGATTGTCGGTGCCATTCTGGGTGCGCTGGCTTATCGCCTGGTGGCGACTGAGCAGAAGTAATCATTTGCGAAACAAAGTGTGGTATCGACACGCCTGCGGGCGTGTTTTTTGTTTCTGGAGGGGCGAGAAAAGAGCATTAACCGAGGCTAACCTCAGAGCCCTTTGGCCTGCAGCATCTCTTTGTAGCGCAGGTGGAGGAGCTGGACGCGCTCCACATAGGCACGGGTTTCCGCATAGGGCGGGATACCGCCATGTTTTTGTACGGCGCCTGCGCCGGCGTTGTAGGCCGCGGTCGCCAGCGCCACGTTGCCGTCATACTGCTTGAGCAGTCCCGCCAGGTATTTCACTCCGCCGAAGATATTCTGCTCCGCCAGCAAGGCATTGCCGACCCCCAACTCCCGCGCTGTGGCGGGCATCAGCTGGGTCAGACCCATCGCCCCCTTGCGGGAGACCGCAAGCGGATTGAAAGCGGATTCCGCATGGATCAGCGCCCGGATCAGCGCCGGCTCAACCTGATAGGTTTTGGCGGCCGCCTTGATGGTGCTGGCATAGTCATAGAGAAACAGCCCTGTGGTCTGCCAGTTGACGCTGGATTTGGGGTCGCAGGCGAAGCAGTCGTTGAACAGCAGCAGCTCGTAATGGCCCTCTTCGGGCGCCATGTCGGAGTAGCGAACCACCCCGTTTTGTTGCACCGATTTATAGACCTGGATCTGCTTCTTGCCGTTGGTGGCGACTGCCGTCGTTTGAGCTGTGTCGGGTTTTGGGACGGGAGTGGCATCTTTGACTGGACGCAAGGGGGAGGGAGCGGCGGTCAGGAAGATCACCTCCGCGGGGGGGGGAGTCTGGCTCAATCCGCTCAGGGGGATCAACAACATATGGCCTGCCAGCATCCATGCTTTCAACCCTAATACTCCTTCTTGTGATGACCATGTTGAGTAAAGCATCATGACGAGGGCAGAACAAGCGGCCAACAGAGGGCAAATGATCCGATTCGGTGACCGGGATCAAAGTATCCGCCGCAATAAAGGATTGTCATCATAAAGCACGGTTTTAGCCGTCAGTCGGTGGGTCATGGCCTCTTCCACCGGGTAAGCAAGCTGCCCATGACGTCCGCTTTTTTGTTGACGAAAGGCATGCTATCGTGCTGGCGTCATGTGGTCGGATTAGCGCACCGTATCTGGCACTAATAACTGATTATCAAAGGATTTGTCTGTGACAAGCAAGCTGGCGATGGAACTCACTTTCGAAGAGTACTGCGACGCCGACCTCTCCCTTATCAGGGACTATTACGAGACGACGTTTTCCCACTATGTGCCGGATCTGGCCGAGCGGATCTTTGTCGTGCGTGATGCTCACTGGCTGGTGGGGGCGGTACGGTTGCGGGACGAGGAGGAGTTTTACCATCTGTGCGGCTTTCGCCTGTTGCCCCACTACCAGTCGCTGGGATTGGGATCTCGGCTGTTGCAGCACGCCTGTCACGGTCTGTTGGACAAACCTGTGGTCTGTCAGGCGCTACCCTTCGAGAAGCCTTTCTATCTCAAGGCCGGGTTTGCCGATATGCCCCTCAATCAATTGAGCGGGTCGCTCTTCTCCCTCTACGAGCGGCAGCAGCAGCAGGGTTATCAGGTGGAGCTGCTGGTACGGGATACCACCCAGCCCCTCCTGAATTGAGCGGTTTAGCGGGGTTTGGTCAGCAGGTGGATCTTGCCCGGTGACAGCTCCAGCCCCAGCAGATTCTCCTTCAGCCAGGCCTGATCCGGATCCTTGTCATTGAGTTTGTAGACCGGTTTGGTCTCGAGCCGCTTCTCCATGCTCTGCAGCAGCATGTTGAGCATCAGCCCGAATTTTTTCTCGGCCGCCTCCGGCTCCAGCTTGTACTCCACCAGCTTCATGTTATCGAGAAACAGGGCGCTCTGGTTCTTGTCATAGCGGGGTCTCGCCTCATAGGTCATCTGCAGGCGGGCGTCATATTCGGTATTGTCTGGCAGGGCGATTTTGAGCTTGCCCTTGCCATAGACCCGGGCGGTATCGGGGCGTTGGCGACCGATTTGGACGTCGCTCTGCTCAAGCGTCACATGGGCCTTGATGATGCCCGGCAGCTCCAGCTGTTTGTCGACTTGCACCTGAGATTGCAGGTACTGGTTTATCTGTTGCTCATTGATGTCATATGAGCCTTGGCCTAGCATGGCCAGGCTGAGCAGCATAGATTGCAGGATCATGCGTGCGACCTGATAGAATGGATTTGCCTTACAGCATACCATCCCGGCCGGTTGGGGTCTGCCCACCGCGCTGTTTGTCGATTAGAAGGAGTCCCCGTTGTTTAACGGTCTGGAACACGATCTCCAACTGCTGTTTTCCCGTTTTCTGGGTTGGCTGCTACTGCTTTTTCATACCGTGATTGTCACCGGTGTGTCGTTTCGGGTGGTGATGAAACGCCGTCCCATCGGGGTGTCGCTGGCCTGGCTGGCGCTGATCTATGCCATTCCGTTTGCCGGGGTGGGCTTCTATGTGCTGTTTGGTGAAATAAAGCTGGGGCGCCGCCGTGCCGAGCGGGCACAGGCCATGTATCGCCCTTATGCGATCTGGATCCGCCAGCTGGCCCGTCTGTTCCCGCAGCACTGCTGCGAAGTGGGCGCCAAAGCACAGCCGCTGCACGATCTCATCCAGGGACGGCTCGCCATGCCGATGCTCTCCGGCAACCGCATGACCTTGCTCAACAAGCCGGACTGGATCTTGCGCGAGATTGCCCAGGATATCCGTCGCTCGACGCTCTCCTGCTATCTGGAGTTCTATATCTGGCATCCGGGCGGCGATGCCGACGAGGTGTGCGAGGCGCTGATTGAAGTGGCGCAACGCGGCGTGGATTGTCGCTTGCTGCTAGATTCGGTGGGCAGTAAACAGTTCTTCCGCTCCCACTGGCCCAAAAAGCTGCGCAAGGCGGGGGTCAAGTTGGTGGAGGTGCTGCCGGTCGGCGCCTGGCGCATTCTGTTCCAGCGTCAGGATCTGCGGATGCACCGCAAGCTGGTGGTGATCGATGACAGGGTGGGTTACACCGGCTCCATGAACATGGTGGATCCCCGTTTCTTCAAGCAGGATGCAGGGGTCGGCCAGTGGGTCGACATCATGATCCGGGTGCAGGGCCCCATGGTGCCGCTGATGTGGTCGATCTTTGTCTGGGACTGGGAGATGGAGACCGGCGAGCGGCTGCTCGACAGTCTGCAGCATGAGCCGGAGGCCTGGCCCCAGACCAACTACCGCGCCCAGCTGATCCCGTCCGGCCCCTTCGTCGGCGGCGACTGCATCCAGCAGAGCCTGCTGCTGGCCATCTATCAGGCGCGCAGCCATCTGGTGCTGACGACCCCTTACTTTGTACCCGACGATCCGTTGGCAGCCGCACTCAGTTCGGCAGCGGCGCGCGGAGTGCAGGTGCAGCTGGTGTTGCCGGCACGCAATGACTCCATCATGGCCAATTACGCCTGCAACGCCTTTATGGAGGAGCTGCTGGCGGCCGGGGTGGAGATCTACCGCTACGATGCCGGTCTGCTCCATACCAAGAGCGTGCTGGTGGATGATGACTTCGCGCTGGTGGGGACGGTCAATCTGGATCGGCGCAGCCTCTGGCTCAACTTCGAGGTGACCCTGTTGGTGGATAACCCCTCGTTCGTGGCCCAGATGACCCGGTTGGTACAGGGCTATATGGCGGAAGCCACCCCGATGACCCTGGCCCAATGGCAGGCCCGCCCCTGGTACAAGAAGGCGATGGAGAACATCTTCTATCTCTTCAGCCCCTTGCTGTGATGCTGTTGCGAGCCGCAAGAAAGTGGACTCGCCATCTGATTGGACTTGCCTAGCCCCGAGTCCGCCCCGTAGAGTGCAGAGACAACTCCCTGGAGACACATGGATATATGAAAAAGATAGTGGCCCTCGCCGTGGGTGCGGCACTGGTAGGTGGTGGTCTGGCCGCGTGCTGGTACACGGGCAACAGCTTCGACAACATCATGGCGGAACAGATCGCCAAGGTGGAGAAAGAGAGCGGGCTCGACATGCAGTGGCTGCCGGGTAGCAGCAACCTCTTCACCCGTGACGGGATCCTGAAGGTCGTGGTGACGCCGGAGGAGCTGGCTGCCATCGACAGCGAGCTGGAGGGCAGTCAGCCCATCGAGCTGCAACTGGTGGTCAAGAGCCAGATCCTGCCGCTCTACATCAAGAGCCACTTCCTGCTCGATACCCATAATGGCACGCTAGCGCCGGTCTTTACCGCACTGGGCATGGAGCAGTGGGAACTCGGTCTGGAGTCGGTCACCAGTCTCTGGACCCAGGGTAACAGCAGCCGTTTCTGGGCCAATGAATTCAAGATCAAACAGGGGCTGGACGAGTTCAGCTTCCTGCCCCTGAGCGGCGAGTTCCACGGCAATCTGGAGGGGAATGGTCACCTCACCATGACCTGGCAGGGGATGACGGTCCATGAAGAGCAGAGCAAGATGGACTTGGTGCTGGCCGACCTGAAAGGGAGTGCCGACATTGCCGAGATCAGCGGTGTGCTCCTCTCGCCCCAGAGCGAGATGACCCTCTCGGCCCTCACGGTGCAACTGCCTGACAGCGTCAAGGTCGCCCTGCAGGGGATGACCACCGAGACTCAGCTGACCGGTGATGATGCCCAGACCCTCTCCAGCAGCTATCAGATGAAAATTGCCAAGCTGGATCTGGAGAACGAGACCGACACCCTGGCGGTGACCGACAGCAAGTTGGCGCTCAACCTCAACGGTCTGGATCTGGAAGGGTATCAGGGGCTGCAGGCAGCCGGTGGCAAGGGAGTTGAAGATGCCGCCATCCAGCAGGCGCTGGACAAGATGCTCAAACGTGGTGCGACCCTTGAGCTGGCCGATCTCAGCGCCAAGCTCAACGGTGAGGCGGTGGCCATGAAGGGGGACGTGAAGCTGGCCTCTACCTCGCTGGAGCAGCTGTTCAACAGCGACGCGGGGATGCAGGCCCTCTCCGGCGTGCTGCATGCCAGCCTCAGCGACAAGTTGGGCAAGGCGGTGCCGCAACTGGCCCCCATGCTCGATCAGCTGACCCTGATGGGTTATCTGAAGGCCGACAAGCAAGCGCTGACCTCCGAGCTGAAGCTGGAGAAGGGCGCGGTGACGGTAAACGATCTGCCGCTCTGACACTCGGCGCAAAAACAACAACGGCTCCCGCGGGAGCCGTTGTTGTTTCTGGCGTTTGCATACGGGCCGTGTGGGCGAATTACTTGAAGACCACCGTCTTGTTGCCGTAGACGAACACCCGCTCGTTCAGTACCAGCTCCAGCGCGCGGCTCAGCACCGATTTCTCCACATCCCGACCCGCCTTGGCCATGTCGTCCGCACTGAAGGCGTGACCGACGTGGATCACGTCCTGCTCGACGATGGGGCCTTCATCCAGATCGTCGGTCACGAAGTGGGCGGTGGCGCCGATCAGCTTGACGCCGCGATCAAACGCCTGCCGGTAGGGGCGGGCACCGATGAAGGCGGGCAGGAAGGAGTGGTGGATGTTGAGGATCTTGCGCGGGTAGGCCTCGACGAAGCTCGGGGTCAGCACCCGCATGTACTTGGCCAGGATCACATAGTCAGGCTCATAGCTGTCGATGATGGCGCGAACCTGCTCCTCATGCTCTGTCCGGCTCAGACCCTCGTGACTGACGGTGTGGAACGGGATATCGAACTTGCCGGTGAGCTCGGCCAGGGTGTCGTAGTTGCCGATCACCGCGACGATATCCATATCCAGCGCGCCCGCGTAGTTCTTCATCAGAATATCGCCGAGGCAGTGGGTCTCTTTGGTCACCAGGATGACGATGCGCTTCTTGCCCGCCTTGACCAGACGGCGTTGGGCTCCGGTGGGCAGGGCATCATCGAGGTCGGCCAGCAGGGTCTCGTCGTTGAAGCGCCCCTCCAGCTCGGTACGCATGAAGAAGCGGCCATTCTCGTGATCCACAAACTCATCGTTCTTGATGATGTTGAGCTGGTGCTTATAGCAGATGTTGGTGATCTTGGCGATGAGCCCTTTGGCATCCGGGCAATCCGTGAGCAGTATTTTCTTTTCCATCTCTGTCATTTTCCGTTTGTGGTGTTGGCGCTGCTGTCTGCGCCGGCAGCGTTGTTCAGGCTCTCTTTTCGGGCCCTATTTTTTGGTTTCGGGAACTATGCCATAAACCGATCCGAGCCATAAAGAAATTCGCCAGTCATGGTCTTTCGCGCTGGCGAGCAGGCCGCAGAGCGGGATCCCGGGCGCAATGTTGAAACGCTTTTCAGCCTGCGGGGGATTTTGGCTGGTATCTGCAACCGTTTTTCTTTAGGCTGTCTGCGCTTATTCTCAGGGCGGGGTGCAATTCCCCACCGGCGGTATCCCGATTGACTCGGGGAGCCCGCGAGCGCCCGACTTGGCTGATTGCCAGGTCGGGGTCAGCAGATCCGGTGAGATGCCGGAGCCGACGGTCATAGTCCGGATGAAAGAGGATAAGACAGACCTTGCCGTGTTGGCCCTTGTGGGCTGGCCGCTGCATGCCCGTCTCTGTCTGCCTTTCCATGCCCTGATTCTGGTCCTTGTCTTGTTTAGGAGTTTTACCATGAATCAGTCTCTACTCAGAGAATTCGGTGATCCCGTTGCCCGTGTCGAAGCGGCGCTGTCTGCCTTGCGTGCCGGAGGCGGCGTGCTGGTGGCCGACGATGAAGATCGGGAGAACGAGGGCGACCTCATTTTCGCCGCCCAATCCATGACCAATGAACAGATGGCGCTGATGATCCGCGAGTGCTCCGGCATCGTCTGCCTCTGCCTGCCCGACGAGCGGGTTCGCCAGCTCGAACTGCCGATGATGGTGGAGGCCAACTCCAGCCACTACCAGACCGCCTTTACCGTGACCATCGAAGCGGCGCAGGGGGTCACGACCGGTGTCTCGGCGGCTGATCGCATCACCACCATCCGTGCAGCCATCGCAGACGGCGCCAAACCGGGTGATCTGCACCGTCCGGGTCATGTTTTCCCGTTGCGTGCGCGAACCGGTGGGGTGCTTACCCGCCGGGGTCATACCGAAGCGACGGTCGATCTGATGCAGCTGGCTGGCCTCAAACCGTTTGGTGTGTTGTGTGAATTGACCAAAGAAGATGGCTCGATGGCGCGTCTGCCAGACCTGGTTGCGTTCGGTCGCAAGCACCAGATGCCGGTGCTGACCATCGAGGATCTGGTGCAATATCGTCAATTGTTGTCAGAACGTACAGCCTGAGCCTCATACGAAATTGTAATAAGGCAAAAATTTGGTTAACCTTTGTCCGTGCCCCCACCACACGGCACTCATTTTTTAGACGAATCTGGACAAAAACTGTTCATTCAAAAAAAAATGAGGGTTTTAATGCATTTATCTGTGGTGGGGACTATGCAAAGTAGGATTTTTTTGTGCCATAATCACGCCGCTTGCTAAACGTCTGGCGAGTTCAAGGGAGCTTTAAAAATGAAAAAATTGTTGTTGGTAGGTGTTGTTGGTCTGTCCGCTCTGCTGGGTGGTTGCGCAAACACCAGCGAACTGGAAACTTCCGTTCAGAATCTGTCTAACAAAGTTGACCAACTGGCTCAAGATGTTAGCGCAGTTCGTGCTGATCAGTCCAAAATCGCTGCTGATGTTGCCGAAGCCAAGCAAGAAGCTATGCGTGCTAACCAGCGCATCGACAACATGGCTACTTCCTACAAGAAGTAATCCATGCGAAAAAAATGGCGCAGTTTTGCGCCATTTTTTTTTGCCTGAAATTCACCGTATACCCACTATTCCCACAGCATCTTATTCCCACAGTACCTTCTTCGTACTTGACCCATGAGGTCATGCCGGTCTCCCGGCACTCCCCCATCATTACCAGCCAGTTCGATTCCGATCAGTAGAGCAGACTATAGAGTTTGCGACGGTAGCTCTGCGCCGCAGGTGTGCTGCCCATGGTCGCCAGAATATCGAGATAGGTCTTTCTGGCATCGCCGAATGCCAAATCCCGCTTGAGGATCTCCAGCAGCAGTCCCAACGCCTCTTCCTGACGGCCTGCCTGGTTGTATTGCACCGCCAGCTCCTGAGCCAGGGCAAAATCATCAGGCTGTTCTGCATGGCGGGCTTCCAGCGCGCGCAGCTCCGGGCTGTCTGCCGCTTGCAGGGCCAGCGCCAGTCGTGAGCTCAGGGTATGGAAGTGGCCATCCTGCGCCGCCATCGGGATGGTGCCGAGGCGCTCCTGCGCTTCATCCAGCAGGTTGAGGTCGAGCGCAGCCTGAATGAGCCACAGGCTGATGTCGTGACGTTCAGGAGCCAGCTGGTGTGCCTTGGTCAGATGGGCATAGGCGATGCTGGGCTGCTCGTCAGCCAGCGCCTGTTGTCCCTTGGCCAGCAACTCTTCCTCTTCTTTGGGGGCGAAGGCGGAGAAATACTGGCGCAGGGTGGCTTCATCCTGCGGTCCTTCGATGATCCCCTGTTCGTCAGGGCGACCCTGATGGAACAGCACCAATGCGGGCAGGGCGCGCAGGCCGAGCTGGCTGGCCAGCGGCTGCAACTGGGGATCGTTCATATCCACCTTGGCCAGGGTGACCTGCTCATTGGCGGGCCCAACCAGTGATTCGACCAGCGGTGTCATCCCCTGACACTCCGGCATCTGCGGAGCATGGAAATAGATGACGACCGGCTTCTTCATGGACGCATCGATAAGTTCAGCGTGAAAATTCTGGGGAGTAATGTCGACGATCATGAGTTGGACTCTTCAGAAAGGGTGTTGAGTAACATGGGGTTAAGCGAGTGGCAATTCAAGCGCTCATCCAGCCGGTAAAAGGTCACGGGGGCTGCCGTCGCCGCGAGACTGAGCCAGCCGCTGGCAAAGGGCCAATCCTGTACCTGATAAGGGGTGTCATCGAGCCGGTTGTCGAGTCGCCATCCTTCCTCCGGGAGAAACCGCACCTTCTCCAGTCCCGCCGCTATGCCGCCACCGTGGGCTTTCAGTACCGCCTCCTTGCGCGACCAGAGCCGGTAGAAGGCGCTCTCCTGCTCTTGAGCAGGCTGTGCGCAGAGCCACTCATATTCACTCTGTGCATAAAACCGGCGGGCCAGGGGGAGGGGATGATGCCGCCGTTTGCCCAGTTCGATATCCACCCCAAGCGGCCCCTGCGGGCAGAGCGCCAACACCAGCCAGCTGCCACTGTGGCTCAGATTGAACTGCCAAGTATCATCATGCAGTCGCGGCTTGCCGTGGGGGCCGTTGCAAAATTGCAGACTGGCGACAGGTTGTTGCAGCCGCTCGGCCAATAGCTGGCGCAGCAGGGCGCGGCTTACCAGATATTCCTGACGCCGTTCAGGATGGGTCATGGCTTGCCAGATATGCTGCTCATCGGTTGACAACCATTCAGGCAATTGAGCAAGCAGTTCCTGGCATACTCTGGCCGGCTTTAACAAAAAAAGATCGGTTTCGATCATTATTTTTCACTTTAAAAAGGTGCTGAAGCAGGGATAAAAGCCAGTTATCTATGAGAACCAAGGCTCTTTTTGCGATTGTATATTGTTTGGGCATGATCACATTAATTATGAAAAATCGTGCATTTCCTTGCAAAAATGTGAGCTTGATAGGGATTTTCACTTGCCTCGATAGAATTCTTGGATATAGTCGGGTGCTGTTGCCTTATAAATTGCCCTTTGGGGCCGTATTTTAACAAGATTTACTATTTAGCGGGGATAAAGGATTGCGCCACCTGATGCTACTGCTGGTCGCGCTCGGAATGGTGGGTTGTGCCTCGGCACCCCAACCCGAGGTCGCGAGCAAGATCGAAGTTTCCATGGTTGAACCTGTCATCGAACCGGAAGCTTCCCAGACACCCGATGTGAATGAAATCCTGACTGTATATAAAGAGTGGCGTGGTGTTCCGTACCGGATGGGTGGCAGCAGCCAGCGCGGTATCGACTGTTCCGCCTTTGCCCGTGAAGTGTTCCGCAATGCCGTCGGTATCGAATTACCCCGCGATACCCGCTCCCAAGTCCATGAAGGGACGCGCGTTTCCAAGCAGGATCTGGTCGAGGGTGACCTGGTCTTCTTCAAAATCAATCGTCGTCTCAACCACGTTGGTATCTATGTCGGCAATGGTGAATTTATCCATGCCTCGACCCGAGCCGGTGTTACGCGCTCCAAGTTGGATAGCCAATATTGGCGCAACAAGTTCTGGCAAGCTCGCCGGATCGATATCTGAGTCAGGCTGGACAAACGGCTCGCAGTACGGACTGTTTTTCCAACCTCACTTGAACCGGGCTCGATAGCCCGGTTTTTTATTGCCCTCGTTTAGACTTTCCCGAGTCAAATCACTATAGTGTGGGCCCGTTTTCTTCGGCAGGCTCAGCATGAAATCCCGCATCCCATCAGCCGGTGGCCCCAAGTCGGGCGACCGCAAATCCGGACTTCACTCCCGTAATCGCCATCAGGCGGGTTACGACTTTGAGGCGCTCTGCCTGCGAACTCCCGAGTTGGCTGCCCACGTCTTTATCAATGACTACGGCACCCGCACCATCGATTTTGCCAATCCCGATGCAGTGAAGACCCTCAATCGCGCCCTGCTGGCCCATCACTACGGGATTGCCCACTGGGACTTGCCTGCCGGTTACCTCTGCCCGCCTATCCCGGGACGGGTGGACTACCTGCACTGGGCGGCCGACCTGTTGGCTGAGAGCGCAGGCCAGCTCCCTACCGGCAAGGGGGTGAGGGTGCTGGATATCGGGGTGGGGGCAAACTGCATCTATCCGCTGCTGGGTGCCCGCGAATATGGCTGGCGTTTTGTGGGATCGGATATCGATCCGGTCTCGGTCAAGGCGGCCACCCTGCTGGCCAAGAGCAACGGACTCGGCAACCAGATTGAGTGTCGTTTGCAGGGTAACCCCAACCATGTGTTTCGCGGCATCATAGGGCCGAAGGAGCGCTTCGCCCTGACGCTGTGCAATCCGCCGTTCCATGCATCGCTGGAAGAGGCGAGCAAGGGGACGGAGCGCAAGCTGCGCAATCTGGGCAAGGAGGTGACAGGCGCCCCTGTGCTTAATTTTGGCGGCCAGAAGGCCGAGCTCTGGTGCCAAGGGGGCGAGGCGGCGTTTCTGGCCAACATGATTGCCCAGAGCAAGGAGTTTGCCACTCAGTGCCTCTGGTTCAGCTCGCTGGTGTCGAAAAAAGAGAACCTGCCGGGGGCGAAAAAGGCGTTGAGCCGAGTGGGTGCGCGTCAGGTACGGGTGATCGACATGGCGCAGGGCAACAAGGTGAGCCGGATCCTCGCCTGGTCCTTCCTGGATGAAGAGGGATTGCGTAGCGGCTGGTCGAGCGCGCGCTGACTCCCCACCACAAGGCCCGATGAGGGCCTTTTTTCATGATGAGTCCCGCGAGTTTCCCCTGCTGGCGGCATCTTTGGCAATCGATTTCCTCATTGGCAGATCGTGCTGGTTTACATGGTGTAAGTAGTTACTTCCGCCTTGGTACAGGTGTACGCCGAGATTTTTTTGCACTTACAGCTGAAACTTTAATAAAATAGGACTGGTTAGACCTCTTTACAGGCATTGAATCAAATAGGGATCGGTAGATGAAAGTTGTCGATTTTCTGAAGCGCAAGCGCGAAATTCTGGCGCAGCACCCCTTTGAGCTCAAGGATTGGCTCTCTCCGGCGATCCGCGACTACTGGCGTGAGTTTCAGCAAAAGGCACATCTTCACCCTTTGCTGGGGCGTGTACTGGACTTGCAAGCCGAGCCCCAGAGCGAGCAGCAACAGGATGCAGCAACCGTGGCACAAGTAGCCAACGGTCAGCCTGCCGTGGCTCAGGAACCCGCTGTTGAGCTGGGGGCCGAGGCGGCCGAGCTCTATGCCGCCCTGCAGGCCCGCATCGGTGAAGAGACCCATGTCGGCGAGTGGCTGCACGTCAGTCAACAGATGATCGATCAGTTTGCTGCCGTGACCGGGGATCATCAGTGGATCCACACCGATCCGGAGCGCGCGGCCGCCGAGTCGCCTTTCAAGACCACCATCGCCCACGGATTCCTGACCCTGGCGCTGCTGCCGCAGTTGACCGGCTCGGTCGATGAGGCCACCCCCGAGTTCCCGACCGCCCGCATGGTGGTGAACTTCGGGCTGGATCAGGTACGTTTCCCGTACCCCATCAAGGTGGACAGCAACATCCGCGCCCGCACCAAGCTGGCCCGGGTCACCCCCATCAAGGGTGGGCTGGAGCTGCTCAAAGAGATCAAGGTTGAGATCGAAGGGATCCGCCGCCCGGGTTGCGTCATCGAGTCGGTGACCCGCATCTACTTCTGAGCCCCCTCATCGGCATGAATGGTGAAACGGGCCCGCTGTCGTGTGCAACGAACAGCGGGCCCGTTTTTTTGCCTGTTTGTTGCAAGGGTTGAGGCGTCAGCCATAGCGAGCCGACCCCAGCTTGATATGACTCACAAAACGGTGCGCCGTGCAGTTAGCCAGCTCTCATTTTGGTGAGTTGGCCGCGTGAGGCGATAGCATGTTATGCCACTATTGGCTTCTTACTCCCGATCCTGGAGACAATAGTGCCCATCAATAACAAGATTATTCTGCCACTGCTGCTGAGCCTCACCATCCTGCTGATCCCGACCCAATGGATCCCGCTCGAGGGGATCACCGTCATCGAGCAGCGGGTCGTGGCCATTTTCGTGCTGGCCGCCCTCTGCTGGATCCTGGAGCCCATCCCCATCTTCGCCACCTCGGTGCTGATCATCGTGCTGGAGCTGCTGTTGCTCTCCGACAAGGGGCTCTGGTTCATGACTGCCGACAAGGCTGAACCGGGCTTTGGTGAGCTGCTCAAGTCCACCGAGGTGATGGCGACGTTTGCCTCGCCGGTCATCATGCTGTTTCTCGGCGGTTTTTTCCTCGCTATTGCGGCGACCAAATACCATCTGGACGTCAATCTGGCGCGGGTGTTGCTGCGCCCGTTTGGTCAGGATCCCCGGATCGTCATGCTGGGGCTGATGTTGATCACCGCCACCTTCTCCATGTTCATGAGCAATACCGCCACCACCGCCATGATGCTGGCCATCCTTACCCCAGTGCTGGCGGCGTTCCCCGACAAGGACCCGGCCAAAATCGGCTTTGTGCTGGCCATTCCGCTGGCGGCCAACCTCGGCGGGATCGGCACTCCCATCGGCACTCCGCCCAACGCGGTGGCCCTCAAATACCTGACCGGCGAGCATGCCATCTCGTTCGGTCAGTGGATGGGATTTGCGGTGCCCTTTGTGGTATTGCTGTTGCTGCTAGGTTGGTTTCTGCTGGGGCGCTTCTTCCCGAGCACCCTCAAGCGGATGGATCTCAAGATTGAGGGGCGCTTTATGCAGACCCCTCGCGCCTGGGTGGTCTACCTCACTTTTATCACCACCATAGTGCTCTGGCTACTGGGGGATCTGCACGGCATGAGCTCCTACGTGGTCGCCATGATCCCGGTGGCGGTGTTCCTGACCACCGGCATCATCACCAAGGACGATCTGCACAAGATCTCCCTCGACGTGCTCTGGCTGGTCTCGGGCGGTATCGCGTTGGGGTTGGCGCTGGAGGACTCAGGTCTGGCCGAGCGGCTCATCACCCATATTCCGTTCCACGAGTACTCTACGCTGGCGGTGCTGGTCGGCGCCTGCCTGCTGGCGGTGGTGATGGCCAACTTCATGTCCAACACCGCGACCGCCAACCTGCTGCTGCCACTGGTGGCAGCACTGGCGGTCAGCATGCCGGAGCTGGCCGAGTGGGGTGGCAGTCACACCCTGATCCTGGCGGTCACCATTTCGGTTTCGCTCGGGATGTCGTTGCCCATCAGTACTCCCCCCAATGCGCTGGCCCACGCCACCGGTCTGGTGGAGAGTCACCAGATGGTGCGCATCGGCATCATCATGGGGTTGGTCGGTACCCTGTTGGCGATGGTATGGATCTACCAGATTGCCGCCTGGGGATTGATCTGAGCGTGACGGGGAGCCATCACTATCCGTGGAGAGGTGTCCGTTTGCCGAGCCAATAGAGGGAAGAACTCGTCGAGCGCCTAACCGTGCATTGGTCATGCTCTAATTCCCCAATGTGAAAAAATCCGAAGTCGGTTGAAATGGCTTCGGATTTTTATTTGTGCATCTCGGCTGACAGAAATGCTGTTCTAAGTCGAAGTGCAATCAGGCGTAATCCTGATTGATGGCATGTAAGACCATTCCCCGGTCATCTGGGGGGGCGTGAGTTAATGCGGCTCGATCACCCGATCATAGGATTTCAAGGTCAGTGAGCGGCACGGCGCAGCAGGCAAGGATCTTGCCCTCCGCCCGCTCGGCGGCGGTGATGGCGGGGGCATCGGGGTGATCCACCTCGCCCGAGATCAGCGTCTGTTTGCAACTGCCGCAGATGCCGGCGCGGCAGCTCCATGGCAGCTCTACACCTTGCTTGTTGGCCTGATCCAGCACTGTGCCCTGATTGTTGCCGGTAAAGGCTTGGGCGCCGATATGCAGTTGTACCGCCTGATGGGGGCGGGCCACCGAGAGAATGGCGCCGCCAAAACTCTCCTGTCTGATCCGCGCGGCCGGAACGCCGAGGGCCGCAACTTTGGCGGCAGTATCGGCCATAAAGCCGTGGGGGCCGCAGATAAAGACCTCTTTTTCGGCCAGCCCTTTGACCAGTTGCAGATGCTCATCATTGAGCCGCCCTTGCAGCCCCTGCCAGTGATTGTCCGGCTGGCTCAGGATCAGGGTGAGGGTCATCCCCTGTTGCGCCATGGCATGCAGTTCGCTGGCGGCGGGAATGTTCGCTTCGCTGCGGCACAGGTGCATAAAGTGAACCTCTTCCAGCTCCCCGCGTAGCGCCAGGGTGCGGGCTATCGCCAGCATGGGGGTGACGCCGGAGCCTGCGGAGAGCAACAGGAGGTTGCGCTCGTGGCCCATATGAAACTCGCCGGCGGGGTTGGCGGCCAGCAGCCGATCACCCACCTGCAACTGCTGGTGCAGCCAGTGGGAGATGCGGCCACCCTCCACCTTTTTGACGCTGATGCCGTAACGCTCCGGGTGATCTGGTGTGGAGCTCAGGGTATAGCGCCGCAGGATCCGTTCATTTTTGATATCGAGACTGATGGGCAGATGCTGGCCCGGCAGGTAGTCGGGCAGAGGTTCGCCATCGGCTGCTTCGAACCAGAAGGTCTCCAGATCCCGCGCCAGCGGTTCACGGGCCACGCAGACCAGCTCCCGCTTCTTCGGTGCGGCGGCGGGATAGACCACCGGACGGGTGCGCTCTAGTACCTCGATCTCGCTGCCAGCCTCAATCCACCCCTCGTTCAGGGCGATCAGGTTCTGGCCGAAGTAGACCTCACCATCCTCGCCACGGCGGTAGCGGGTGAGGGTGGCCAGCGGCTCTTTCAGGGCGTTGAAGCGATCGGTGCCTGCTTCCACCGTGGTCATGATGCAGCGGCTGCAGGGCTTGACCACTTTAAATTCCACTTCGCCGATGCGGATACGCACCCAGCTGTCCTCCTCGAAGGGCTGGGTATTGCTTGCCACCAGATTGGTGCGGAACTGGCTCATCTGGTGCAGCGCATCGGAGCGCAGATTGAGATCCTCCAGAGAGGCCTGGCTTATCAGCAGCAGCGGATAACCGTCGGCAAAGCTGACCCGGGTGCCGGTCTTTTCGCGAAAACGATCCGAGGTTTCACCCAGCCAGAGCAGTTGCACCGTCTCCCCTGCCACCCGGCTTAGCCATCCATCGGCTTTGGGGTCGGTGTGCAGGGCGGTGAAGCGGTCGCTCCAGACTCCGGTAGCTTGCGGGGCACGGCTGAAGTCGACCTCTTGCAGGGTGAGCGGTTCAAAGCCCGGATAGCGCAGTTGCAAGCCTCCTTCGATGGGGGTGGCCACGACCTGTTGCAGCTGGGGATGGGTACGGGCGGTGATAAAGGTGCCGTCCGGTTTCACCACCATGTAGCGGCGATCCCCTGCCAGTCCCTCTTCGGTCACCCGGGCGCGAGCCAGCGGCATACCTGCAGTCGATTTGATGGGGTAGAGGTGAATGCTGTCTAGCCTGGGCATCTTCATATCCTTGTGACGCGGCGTGATCGCCTGGAAAAAATGGAACATAACGGTTCCCCGGCGATCCGGCAATCCTTTCAAGGGGGCGGTCTATAGTTGGGAAAACAGAACAAGAGGGCATCGGGATGAAAATAAGCTGGTTGCTGGCGGGGAGCCTTTTTTGCCACGGGCTCTGGGCGCAGGAGCTGACCCTGACCACGGGAGAGTATCCCCCTTACTGCTCCGAGACGCTGAAATATCAGGGGCTTATCCCTCATGTGGTGAGCGAGGCATTCAGGAGTGAAGGGGTGAGCGTCAAGTTCCAGTTTCTTCCCTGGAAGCGGGCCTTTCGCTTGTCGGAGGAGGGGGTGGTGGATGGCACAGTCCACTGGTATGAGTCGAGCGAGCGGCGCAAAACCCATCTCTATAGCGATCCCATCCTGAGCGAAACCTACGTCTGGTTCTATCTCAAGTCCGATCCGCTGGAATGGCGTGGCTATCAGGATCTGGCGGATCGCAAGCTGGCTGCGGTCAGTGGCTATACCTACAATGCAGATTTTTTTGCAGCCATCGCGCAGGTGCCGCTGCAGGTGCAGTTCGTCACCCGGCTGCGCCAGAGCTTCGATCTGCTGCTCTCCGGCCGCGCCGACCTGACCCTGGAGAACATCGATGTCGGCTACTACTCCCTGCGTCAGTTCTACCCGGCCAGCACGGTCGATCTCTTTGCAACCCATTCAAAACCCGTGATGAAAGTTGAAGGCCACCTGCTGATCAGCCGCAAGCGTGCCAACGCTGACGAGCTGATCAAAACCTTCAATCGGGGGCTCGCCAAACTGAAAGCCAGCGGTCAGCTGGAGAAGATGTTACTTGAGTCACGTTCTGGTCTCTATGAACCATAAAGTGCAACATTTTTTGATCCTGATTCGCTAATCAGTACAAAAAAACGGCCATTATCGACTCAGTTCCCAGTTTCTAACGCTTTCGCTTCTTCCCCATCCGGCCACCGTCCGCTTCGGCTACACGGTATCAAGCGCCATCGGGTGGGGCCTGTCACACAAAAAGAAGAAAGCAATGTATGAGCAAACAACTGGACATGACCCCATTGCCGGATCTCTCCCTGAAAACGGGAACAGGCCCGGTGCGTACCCGGCTACCCGTCTGGCGGCCGGCCCTGCCACCCTGCAATCACGCCTGCCCGGCCGGAGAAAATATCCAGGCCTGGCTCTCTTTGGCGCAGGCCGGCCGTTTTGAGGCGGCTTGGCAGACCCTGATCGAAGAGAACCCCTTGCCCGCCATTCATGGTCGGGTCTGCTATCACCCCTGCGAGAGCGCCTGCAACCGCGGGCAGGTGGATGAATCTGTCTCCATCCACGCCATCGAACGCTTCCTCGGCGACGAGGCGCTGGCCCGTGGCTGGCTGCCTGCGCCACCTGCCCCTGCCAGCGGCAAGAAGGTGCTGGTGATCGGTGCCGGTCCCTCCGGCCTCTCCTGCGCCTGGCACCTCAACCGACTCGGTCATCAGGTGGAGATCCGCGAGGCGGGGCCGCTGGCGGGCGGCATGCTGCGCTTCGGTATTCCCGCTTACCGTCTGCCCCGCGATGTGCTGGATCGGGAGGTAGCCCGCATCGTGGCGGCCGGGGTGACCCTGACCCTCAACCACAAGGTGGAGGATGTGCTGCGCGAGCGCGATGAGGGGAGCTTTGACGCCGTCTTTATGGCCATCGGCGCCCATCTGGCCAAGCGGGTCGATATTCCGGCCCGGGAAGCGGGCAAGATCCTCGATGCGGTGAGTTTCCTCGAACAGGCGAGTCTGGCCGAAGAGAAAGGCTTGCCGCCGCCCAAACTGGGACGGCGGGTGGCCATCTACGGCGGCGGCAATACCGCCATGGACGCGGCCCGTACCGCCCGCCGCCTCGGGGTCGAGGAGGCGATGATCATCTACCGCCGCGACCGCGACCATATGCCGGCCCACGCCTTCGAAGCCGATGAGGCCGAGGAGGAGGGGATCAAGATCAACTGGCTGCGCACTATCCGCCAGCTCGATAGCACCAGCATCGAAGTGGAGGTGATGGCGCTGGATGCCGAGGGAAAACCGGTGCCCACCGGCAAGTTTGAAACCCTCGAAGCGGATTCCCTTATTCTGGCGCTCGGTCAGGAAGTTGATTTGAGCGTGCTGGAGAGCATTCCCGGCGTGCGGGTCAACAAGGAGGGGGTGGTACAGGTTGGCGAGAACCTGATGACGGATGTGCCGGGTCTGTTTGCCGGTGGCGACATGGTGCCCTCCGAGCGCACCGTCACCATTGCCACCGGCCACGGCAAGAAGGCGGCGCGCCATATGGATGCCTGGCTGCGCGGTCGCCACTACCACAAGCCGCTCTCCTACCCGCTGGTGGGGCCGGAGCAGTTGCAGCTCTGGTTCCAGACCCATGCGCCCGCCAGCAGCCAGCCGGTCAAACCGCCCTCGGCGCGGGACGACTTTGGCGAGATCATCGGCGGGCTGGACGAGACCGCGGCCCGCTATGAGGCGGCGCGCTGCTACTCCTGCGGCAACTGCTTTGAGTGTGACGGCTGCTATGGCAGCTGCCCCGAGCAGGCCATCGCCAAGTTGGGGCCGGGTCTGGGGTATCAGGTGGATGCCGAGTGCTGCACCGGCTGCGGTGCCTGCCACGACCAGTGTCCCTGCCACGCCATCGAGCTGCGCCAACCGGAGGAGTCCCAATGAAACATGAACTGATCATGGTTGACGGCAACGAAGCCGCGGCCCGGGTGGCGTACCAGCTGAGTGAAGTGTGTGCCATCTACCCCATTACCCCGAGCTCGACCATGGCCGAACTGGCCGATGCCTGGGCGGCAGAAGGGCACACCAACCTGTGGGGCAACATTCCCACTGTGGTGGAGATGCAGAGTGAAGGGGGGGCGGCCGGCACGGTACACGGCGCCCTGCAGGCGGGGGCGCTCGCCACCACCTTCACCGCCAGTCAGGGGCTGATGCTGATGCTGCCCAACATGTACAAGATCGCCGGTGAACTGACTTCGGCGGTGTTCCATGTGGCGGCCCGTTCGCTCGCGGCGCAGGGGCTGTCGATCTTTGGCGACCATCAGGATGTGATGGCGGCGCGCAGCACCGGCTTTGCCATGCTCGCCTCCGGCTCGGTGCAGGAGGCGCAGGACTTGGCCTTGGTCGCCCACAGCGTCACCCTGCAGTGCCGGGTGCCCTTTATCCACTTCTTCGACGGGTTCCGTACCTCCCACGAGGTGAACAAGATAGTCGCGTTGCACAAAGATGAGATCCGGGCCCTTATCGACAACGACTGGGTGCGGGCCCACCGTGCCCGGGCCCTCAACCCGGATCATCCGGTGATGCGTGGCACGGCCCAGAACCCGGATACCTATTTCCAGTCCCGCGAGAGCGTCAACCCCTTCTACGAGGCGGTACCGGCGCGGGTGCAGCAGTGCATGGACAACCTCGGCGAGCTGACCGGCCGCCACTACCGGCTGGTGGAGTATCACGGCGCGCCCGATGCCACCGATGTCATCGTGCTGATGGGCTCGGGAGCGGCCACCGCCCGCACCACTGTGGATTGGCTCAATCGGCAGGATCGCAAGACCGGGGTAATGGTCATTCGCCTCTATCGTCCCTTCCCGGTACAGGCGCTGCTTGATGCGCTACCGCAGAGCGTGCGGCGCATGGCGGTGCTGGATCGCACCAAGGAGCCGGGGGCCGGTGGCGAGCCGTTGCTGCTGGATGTGCAGAGCGCCCTTATCGATGGCTTGCAGCGCGGCCTTATCAAGCGGCTGCCCTGGCTCAGTGGCGGTCGCTATGGCCTCTCTTCCAAAGAGTTCACCCCCGCCATGTGCGCGGCGGTGTTCGAGGAGCTGGCATCCGATGCGCCGCGCCCCCGCTTTACCGTGGGGATTGTCGATGATGTGTCGGGCCTCAGTCTGGCATGGCACCCCATAGGCGATCTGGAGCCCGCCAGTCGGGTGCGGGCGCTCTTCTTCGGCCTCGGTGCCGACGGCACAGTCGGCGCCAACAAGAACAGCATCAAGATCATCGGCGAGCTGGAGGGGTTCCACGCTCAGGGCTACTTCGTCTACGACTCCAAGAAGTCGGGCTCGCGCACCGTCTCCCACCTGCGCTTTGGCCCCGAGCCCATCGATGCCCCCTGGCTTATCGAGCAGGCGAGCTTTATCGGTTGCCACCAGTGGGGCTTTGTCGAGTCGGTCGATCTGCTGGAGCATGCCGCCGAAGGGGCGACCCTGCTGCTCAATGCTCCCTATGAGCCTGAGCAGGTCTGGGCCGAGCTGCCCGAGCGGCTGCGTGCCCGTATTCGCGCCCTCGATATCCGCCTCTACTGCATCGATGGGGATCGGGTGGCCGAGCGCAACGGTATGGGCAATCGCATCAACACCATCATGCAGACCTGCTTCTTCGCGTTGGCTGGCATCTTGCCGCGGGATGAGGCGATTGCGCTGATCAAGGAGAGCATTGAGAAGAGCTATGCCCGCAAGGGGCCCGAAGTGGTCGAGCGTAACTTCGCGGCGGTGGACGACACCCTGGCCCACCTCCATCAGGTGGCCATCCCGGCCGGTGAGGAGCAGATCAGCGACTATCCGCTGCCATTGGCGCCGGGTGGCAGCGAGTTTGTCCAGCGGGTCACCGGCGAGATGCTGGCAGGGCGCGGCGATCTGATCCCCGTCTCCATGCTGCCGGTGGATGGCACTTACCCCACTGCCACCAGCCGCTTCGAGAAGCGGGATATCGCCCGCGAGATCCCGATTTGGCATTCGGATATCTGCATCCAGTGCGGCAACTGCGTCTTTGTTTGCCCCCACGCGGCGCTGCGGGCCAAGTTCTACCATCAGGACTGGCTGGCGACCGCCCCCGAGGCGGCGCAGTCGGTGCCCGTCACCGCCAAGGGCTTCCCCGACAGTCGCTACACCTTGCAGCTCTATCCGGAAGATTGCACCGGCTGCGGCCAGTGCGTGCAGGCCTGTCCGGTGCGGGCTGGAGCGGATGAGAGCCATGAAGGCGAGCGCGCCATCGCCATGATGGACAAGGCGCCGCATTTGGCTGGCCAGAAACAGGCGCTGCGCTGGTTCGAGAGCCTGCCGTGGCCTGCCCGCGAGCGGGTGGACTTCTCCACGGTGCGCGGCACCCAGTTCCTCGAACCCCTGTTCGAGTTCTCCGGTGCCTGCGCCGGCTGTGGCGAGACCCCCTATCTCAAGCTGCTGACCCAGCTGTTTGGCGATCGCATGCTGGTGGCCAACGCCACCGGTTGCTCCTCCATCTACGGCGGCAACCTGCCGACCACGCCGTGGGCCAAGAACGGGGAAGGGAAGGGGCCGGCCTGGTCCAACTCCCTGTTCGAGGACAACGCCGAGTTCGGCTTTGGTTTTCGTCTCACCGCCGACCAGCATCACGGTCAGGCGGTGGCGGCCCTCGAAGCGATGAAGGGGGAGTTGGGTGAGGCATTGGTCGAGTCGCTTATCAACGCCCCGCAGCGGCTGGAGTCGGAGATCCGCGCCCAGCGGGGCCGAGTGGCCCAAGTGCGCGAGCGGCTGGAAGAGGTGAAATCCGGCAAGGCCCGCGAGCTGCTGTCACTCATCGATCAGCTGGTGCGCCGCTCGGTCTGGATCATCGGCGGCGATGGTTGGGCCTATGACATCGGCTCGGCGGGGCTCGATCATGTGCTCGCCTCCGGCCGCGATGTGAACGTGCTGGTGATGGATACCGAGGTCTACTCCAACACTGGCGGCCAGATGTCGAAATCGACCCCGCTCGGTGCCGTCGCCAAGTTCGCGGCGGGAGGCAAGACGCTGGCCAAGAAGGATGTGGCGTTGCAGGCCATCTCCTACGGCAACGTCTATGTTGCCCGCATCGCCTTTGGTGCCAACCCGCAGCAGGCGCTACAAGCCTTGCGTGAGGCTGAGGCCTATCCGGGGCCGTCGCTGATCATCGCCTACAGCCACTGTATCGCCCACGGTATCGATATGGAGTTTGGCCTGACCCAGCAAAAACGGGCCGTGGCCTCTGGTCACTGGCCGCTGATGCGCTACAACCCGGTATTGCGCAGATCGGGGCAGAACCCCTTCAGCCTCGACAGCTTGCGCCCCTCCATTCCCCTTGCCACATATCGCCAAGAGGAGACCCGTTATCGGGTGCTGGCCCAAAGCCATCCGGAGGAGGCCGAACGGCTGATGCAGGTGGCGCAAAAAGTGGCGTGGCAGAAGTGGGCCACCTACGAGGAGATGGCCACCCGTGAGGCCAGCCATTTCCATCCGCCGGTGTGATGGTGAAGTGAGTGAAATATAACCAAGCGGGCCAATGGCCCGCTTTTTTGTATCGAGAATCGTGAGGTGTCTTTAGATAGAACAACTCTATAGCAAGGTTTGCTCTATTATCTTGTAACTATTAGATTGCAATATATCTTAGATATCACAAATATGTGAGGTGGCACAGAGAAAAACATATGAAAGGATAATATTCTGCAAAATTGTTTGTTTTAAATGGCAACTTATCAACATGGAGGTTAATTTTAGAATGTCTAATAATAAGATACCTTTTGGTTTGAGAAACGGTGTTTTAGTAGAGGTTTCAGAAGTGAAATCTGGGCTTGCTTGTGGTTGTATATGTCCATCTTGCCATGGGAAATTACAGGCGAATAAAGGACAAAAAGTTTCACATTACTTTTCTCATGATCCATCCAATGCAACTAAAACAACGAAGGTGTGTGAGTCAGCTTTTGAAACATCAATTCATTTAATGGCCAAACAAATTCTAAGTGAAGAAGGTGTTTCAAAATTTCCCAAGCTATCAGTAACAGTCACCCAAAAGGATAAACTTGGGAATTCTCATGAAGAAACGTGTATGGTAACTGAAGAATCATTAATGAACTTTAGTCATGTAAAGTTAGAACAACAATTGAGTGTTATCAGACCTGATATAATTGCCTATAACGGTTCAACTCCTTATCTAATTGAAATTGCAGTAACACACTTTGTGGATAATGAGAAACTGAAATGGATTAGGGCGAATGAAATGTATGCAATTGAAATTGACTTATCTAAGGTGACTTATACAACGACGAAAGAGGCTCTAAAGCAATTGATTGTTGAAAACGTAGCCAATAAAAAATGGCTGTCTAATCCAGAAGCCTATGCAAAGAAGTCTGAACTAAAAATAAAATTAGATGAAAGAGTGAGGGGGATTAATAAAGGCATTGATGAGGCTAAGTTGAAAAATAAAATTTCCAGTCATATTGATGTCTTAGTACCTCAGAAAAAGAATGTGACTTCTGGCTATGATAATAAAACTAAAAATATAAAAGAGTCTGATCCTAGGTGGTTTTTATGTGAGGCGTGTCGCCATGTATTCAAAGTGGCGTTAAAGGATGCGCCATACACAATAAAAAGCATCCCATGTCCAGAGTGTGAACATGCTGTCTCAGCTAGATAAAAATGTTGTGAATATGAAATAGTCAGATTTTTTATTAGTGCTGGGTAAGTTGAAAATTGTGCTGTGTCCATAGCTAGTTATGAAGAAAGGCTAGCGTTCTGTGGGGTTGGCCAAGAAAAAACATTGAGAAAATATAACGTCCCTAACGTAATGATATGTTGTTGTCTTGGCAGCATTTATTTATCCGCAGGTTAAGGCTTCCTTTTCTTGCCAAGGCAGGTAAGCTGCGGGGCACATAGCGTCAAGCAGGAGAAGGGACGATGACAGAACAAGATATCGCCAGGACGATCGGTATTCTGGGGGCGGGGTGGCTCGGGCTGCCGCTGGCGCGAGCCCTGCTGGCGGCAGGCAAGCAGGTAGCTGTCACGGTCAGCAGCACCGAGAAGGCGGCCCGTCTGCAGGGGGAGGGGATCAACGCCCATCCGCTGACCATCTCTGCCAACATGGGCTCTGCCGAGATGTCCGTCTCTGCTCAAAAAAAGCAGTGGCCCATCCCCTGCGAGAGTCTGGTGATCTGCGTACCACCCAGCAAGACCGATGACTACCCGCAAGCGGTAGCAAAGGCCTGCGCGTTGGCCAAAGCGCACGGCACCCGGCGGGTGCTGTTTGTCAGCGCCACCTCGGTATGGGGCGCAGGGCAGCAGGAGGGGGAAGAACCCCAACCCCGCCATGCCCGTGGCGAGCGGATGCTGGCAGCGGAGCAGGCGGTGCTGGCGGCCGGTTTCGAGGCGGTGATGATAGTGCGCCCCTCCGGCCTTTATGGCCCGGATCGCCATCCCGGCCGTTTCCTTGCGGGCAAGACTCTCGATGGCGGCGCTCAGTCGGTCAATCTGGTCCATCTGGACGATGTGGTGGCGGCTTGTATGTTGCTGCTGGAGCGGGGCAAGGACGGGGATGTTTTCAACCTGAGCGCACCTGTGCATCCGCGCCGCGAGCAGTTTTACCCCTTTGCTGCGCGCCAGCAGGGGCTGCCCGCGCCGGTCTTTATCGAGCCTGCCGGTGAATTTCAGCCCATCGATGGTCAGCTGATTTGCCAGCAGATGGGATTCAACTATCGCTGGCCCGATCCGGCCCACTGGTTTGCCGAGCTTGCCGCCTCGGGCAATTGAGGTTTGCCAAGGGGGTGATCGCCCCCTATCATGCCGCCATCCATGAGAGAGAGGCGGTAATGATGGTAGATACAAAACGTCACCCCGATGGGGAGTTGTTGCTGAGAACCCTGGCAATGCCAGCCGATACCAACCCCAATGGCGACATCTTTGGTGGCTGGATCATGTCCCAGATGGATATAGGTGGGGGCATTATGGCCAAGGAGCTGGCAAAAGGACGTATTTGTACCGTATCCGTCGAAGGCATGACCTTCCACAGTCCGGTCAAGGTGGGTGATGTGGTCTGCTGCTACGGCCGCTGCATGAAGATCGGCCGCAGCTCCATGAAGCTCAAGCTGGAGGTGTGGGTCAAGCCGGTACTGCGGGAAAACGATGCCCAGCGTTACTGTGTGACCGAGGGGATCTTCACCTATGTCGCCATCGACGAGCAGGGCAAATCCCGCCCGGTTCCGGTGAGTGCCTGATTAAATCAGCCGGGCATTGATGATGGATATTTCCTGCTCAAGCCCGGTTTTTTGCCGTATCATGCGTTCCAGCATCTCTTCCGAGCCCACATATTGCAGGGTGTCGAACAGGCAGAGATCGCATTGAGGGTCCCGTCTTATCTGGTAGACGGTGGACAGCTCCACTTGATGACAATTTCCTTGTTGATCATAAAACGTCACGTTGTACCGAAGTTCTTTCGCCATGAGACAGCGTCCTTCTGGTTGGGTGGAACAGGGACTATCAGCTTAGTCGGCGTGGATGACGTTTGTGATGGTCGCAACAAAAAGCAAAGGCGGGCGGTTGTTAGCCAATGAAAAATAGTTATCGCATTCTTGGCACCTCCCTGCTGACCTTGGGGTTGGTAGGTTGTTTTGAGGTGCCGGATCAGAACCATCTGGTCACAGCTCAAGGGATTGTGCCGGGACTCGACTGCCAGAGTCCGCCGCTGGTAGCGTTGGCGACCACGGCGCTGCCCCGTGAATTCGGGGTGACGGTGTGGAATCTCTACAAGGGCCAGCGCAAGAACTGGCGCGAAGGGATGGACAGTTACGCCAAGGGGCAGGATCTGGTGCTGCTGCAAGAGTCGGCCACTCGTCCCGAGATGCTCGACTGGCTGCGCGCCGGTGATTTCCAGTGGCAACAGCTGCAAGCCTTCACCCAGGGCGGCGTGTCGTTCGGGGTGATGACGGTGGCCAAGACTCCGCAGGCGTTCGTCTGTGGCGTGCGCTCTCCCGAGCCTTTGCTGCGCATCCCCAAATCCGGGCTGGTGAGCCTCTATCCGCTGCAGGGCGATCCTGACGGCGTGATGGTCATCAATATCCATGCGGTTAATTTCGAGCTGGGGATGGCTACCTTCCGCGAGCAGCTCAACGATTTGACTGCCTTGGTGCGCCGCCATCAGGGGCCGGTTATTCTGGCCGGTGATTTCAACACCTGGAGCGACAAACGTCAGTTCTGGTTAAGCAAATTGGTGGACGAGCTGGGCCTGCAAGAGGCCGTGCCGGTGCCTGACTTGCGCCGCACCGCCTTCGGCCGCCCGCTGGATCACCTCTACTACCGCAATCTGGACCTGGTTGAGGTGAGTTCACCGGCGACCGACAGTTCGGATCACAACCCCATCATTGCGCGCTTTGCCGCCCAGTCTGTGACTCCCTGACAAGAGATGGTGCGAGTTCCGCTCATAAAAAAATCCGGCGCCTGATGGCGCCGGATTTTTTACGCTCTGGCGGTCAACCCGCTCGGGATGACCCGCAGGCACATTACTGGTAGAGACCCAGATTCGCTTTGGCGTAGGCTTCGAAATCGGTGCAGCCACCGATGTGCTGCTCATCCAGGAAGATCTGCGGCACGGTATTGACCGGCTTGCCGGCGCTCTTGGCCAGATCTTCTTTGGTGATGCCTTCGGCATGGATATCCACGTAGCGGAATTTGAAGTCATCGCGCTGTTCGGTCAGCTGCTCGGCGATCTGTACGGCACGGACACAGTAGGGGCAACCCGGGCGACCAAAAATCACTGCAAACATATTTTCTCTCCGTTTTTTAAGCCGTTTTTGTATGGCCGTTGATATGAGGCAGGCAACAGCATAGCCCTGCCTCGTGGCGACTTGAAGCCGAAATTATCGATACCGTGATTCGAGTGTGCCTATTGGCTCAGCTCTCATCGGCGATCTGGATCGGCTGCTGCTGATAGATGCTCTCCAGCACCCCCTTCTCGAAGACAGTCCAGGGCCACGGCGCCTTGCTGGCACGGTAGCGCTCATGGGTGGCCGGATCTTGGGACAGGCCGCGCTGGAACATCACGAACGCCTTGCGCTGGCCGCCTGCCGTGTCGATAAAGCCCACCAGATTGGAGGTGCCGGTGATGGTGCCGGTCTTGGCATGGACCTTGTTCTTCATCATGGGGGCGGTGACGCTGCGCCGCCACGCCAGGGTGCCATCCACCTGAGAGCTTGGCAGCAGCTTGATTAGGCCAAGTTCGGCATCATTTTTTTGGATGAAGTCCAGCACCGACATCATCTGACGGGCGCTGATGAGATTGTGAGCGGAGAGACCGGAGCCGTCTGCCAGAGTGGCGTTGCCCAGATCGATGCCGTTCTTGGTCAGGATGGCGCGTACCGCCATGGTGCCGCTGCGATAGCTGCCCGGCTTGTTGTAGTAGTGACGGCCCACGGTTTTGAGGAAGGTATCGGCGTAGAGGTTGTCCGATTTCTTCAGCATCTTGGCGAGCATCACCGGCAGGGAGACCGAGTAGTGGGTGCCGAGGGTCTCTGCCCCTTCAGGGGCCTTGTGGGTGACCCGCAGCAAGCCATCATGCTTGATACCGGCACGGTTCATCGCCCAGCGGATGTTGTCCCAGCCCCAAGCCTCCACGTCGTGAATGGCGAAACGCAGACCCTGCGGCTCCTTGTTCGGGGTGATGCAGCCCTTGAGCTCGTAGAAGTTGCCCTTGGCCATGTCCACTTCCAGTGCGCAGAACTGGCGCGCCATGTCGCCATAGCTCATCACTTCCACGTTGTCGGCACCGATGCCGATGGGGACGCCGGTAGCCACATTGCCCACCGCCGGTTTGCCAATCTGGGTGGCAGTGATGGTGCCGTAGGCGCAGTTCTTGTCGATGATGACCGAGGAGACAGGAGCGGCGAAGCAGAGGGTCTGATCCCCCCACGACCAGCCGTTGCCGCGTTCGTAGCCGTTGTAGGCGCCGGTGTTGACGTAGACATTGCCCTTGATGCTGGTGACGCCGAGCTGCTTGAACAGGGCCAGCAGATCCATGCGGGAGAGGGTGGGGTCGCCGACGAAGTTGATCCAGATATCGCCGTTGATGGTGTCACCCTGTTTGGCACCGGGTTGGGCCTGAATGTCGGTGGCGAAGCGGAAATCGGCACCCAGCTCGAGGCGGGCCGCCAGCGCGGTGAGCACCTTCATGGTTGAGGCGGGGGCGATCATCTGATCGGCGTGACGGGCGAACTCGACGCCGTTATTGCCCTGCACCATGATGGCGTACTGGCCACCCTGAGGGGGCGTCAGCGGGGCGGCATGAGCCGCCAGAGAAGAAAAGAGAGCACAAAAACCAATCAACAGCCGCTGCATAACATCCTCTAACGTGACGAAGGGCCCGGCAGTGGTGCCGACCCTGATAATTCAACCCGCCGATGCGGGATCGACGGGATAACGCAATTCATGCCATGTATGCCGGTCGCCATCATGTCATCGAGTTGGCGGTGCGATAGCGACCCTCATAATCAAAAATTTTCTCTTTTATCTGCCAGAAGCGACCCGATTTGCGGGCGATGACAAAATCCGGATGACGGAACTGGCTTTGCGCGGCCAGCACGCTCGCCAGGGTGGCAAATTCGGGCTCCAGCCCCGGGGCGGGCCAATGATGACGCACAAAGTGCTGTTGAAACAAGCGCCGTGCGCCCGGGGAGTGAAATCCGAAGTATTCGCTGAGGGTCAGGCCATCCTCATCGTGGTAGGTCACCTCCAGCCGCTCCCCCTGTTTGCCGCGCCCGGCTGTGAGGGTTAGCCCGGCGCAGCGGATCACCATGCAATCCTTGAGATTGAGCGCCTCTTTTAGCTTGTCGTCAGGGTCCACCAGCAGCTGATCGCAGCTCTGGCAGCGGCGGGCGGCGATGTCGTTCTCCGCGCCGCAACCGGGGCAGATCTTGGCGCGAAAGCGGTAGTCACACTCTTCACGGTTGCCCTCATCATCTTCGAACAGCCCCTGACAGCGGCGGCCGTAGTGCTCGATCACCTTGCCATCCTCGTCGGTCTTGCCCCAGAAGGTGTTGGCAAAACCGCAGGCGGGGCAGGGCACCTGTACCGGCTCGGTACCGGCGTGGGGGCGGGGCTCCCCCACTTCGGGGGCGAACAGATTGAAGTTGTTGCCCGCATAGTCGAGCACCAGACAATCGCTCTTGCCCGGCGAGAGGCGCAGGCCCCGCCCGACGATCTGCTGGTAGAGGGAGACCGACTCGGTGGGCCTGAGCATCACGATAAGATCGACATGGGGGGCGTCGAAGCCGGTGGTGAGTACCGCCACGTTGACCAGAAACTTGAGCTCCCGTGCCTTGAAGGCGCTGATAAGGGCATCGCGCTCCGGCCCCGGCGTCTCGCCGGTGATAAGGGCCGCCTGCTGGCCTCGGGCGCCAAGCAGGCCGTGAATTTCGCGGGCATGTTCGACGGTGGCGGCGAAGATCATCACCCCCTGCCGGTCGGCGGCATACTCCAGCACCTGACTCAGGATATGGGGGGTGACCCGCTGCTGGCGCTTGAGCTCACCGTTGAGATCCGCCTCGCTAAAGAGGCCGTTCTCCCGCGGTACCAGCTTGCTGAAGTCGTAGTGGACGATGGGGGCATCCACCATGCGCGGCGGCGTCAGGTAGCCGTTTTTCACCATAAAACGCAAGGGCAGCTCGAACACGCAATCGCCAAACAGCCGCTCGCCGTGGCTCTTGACCATGCCGTGGTAGTGGCGCCGGTAGATCCAGCCCAGCCCGAGCCGATAAGGGGTGGCGGTGAGACCGAGGATCTTGAGGGCCGGATTGGCGGCCTTGAGGTGGTCGATCACCTGATGGTACTGGCTGTCATCATCGAGCGAGACCCGATGGCACTCGTCGATGATCAGCAGCGAAAACGCCCCGTCGAAGGCCGCCAGATTGCGGGCGACCGACTGCACCGAGCCGAACACCACCTGGGCGCTTGCCTCCTTGCGATCCAGCCCTGCGGCGAAGATGTCGGCCTTGAGCCCCCACGCCTCGTACTTGCCGTGGTTCTGCTCCACCAGCTCCTTGACGTGGGCCAGCACCAGCACCCGACCGCGCGCCTTGCGGGCCAGTTCGGCGATCACCAGACTCTTGCCTGCCCCGGTGGGCAGTACCACCACGGCGGGATCCGGGTGTTTGCGAAAGTGGCTGATCACGGCGTTGACGGCGTCGGTCTGATAGGGTCTGAGAACGAACATGAGGGCGTGGCGTTTTGGCATGGTACGGCGCAGGGTGGCGCCATTATAGGGTGCTTGCCGCCACAAAAACAGCGGGCCGGCATGATGCCGACCCGCAGGGTGCTTGGTTGCTGATCAATGGAACGGGAAGATGTAGTTCATCCAGCTTGCCATGCGCAGCAGCACTTTGCGCATCACAGATACATGGTGGAAGTACTGGGTGTAGACCGCAGCCTGCCCGCTGGCACCGGCAATCATCTGATACTTGGCCCACTCGGGGTCGGTAATGGAGATGACTACCGGCAGGCGACCCGGACGCACCGCCGTGGTCTGATCCAGCAGACCGGCGTTGGCCTGCACGTTACCGGCGGCAATGGCCGGAACCACGGCGGTCACCTTGCCTTTGAAGATTTTGCCGGGTACGCCATCGATCACCACTTCGGCCTCATCGCCCACCGCCAGTCGCTGCATGCTGTTCTGCCAGAACCAGCCGACGTAGGCGGTGTCATCCTTGTGGATGAAGGTCATCACCGGACGATACATGAAGGGGGTGGCGATCATGCCGGGGCGTAGGGCCAACTGCACCACATGACCATCGCTCGGGGCATAGACCACGGTTTGGGACTGCTGGTACTTGGCTTCCATCAGCTGGGCTTGCAGATCGTTCAGGGTGGCTTTCTGCTGGTCAATCTGGGCCACGATGTCATCCATGTTGGCCTGGGTGACGTCGAGGTCGCGCTGCTTGCCCACGCCACGGCGCATCAGGTCGCTGGCGCGATCCCGATCCAGCCTGGCGGAGCGCAGTCTCGCCTCGATGGACTTGAGGTGCTCGCGGTTGGATTCGACCCGTGCGGTGAGGCTCTCCACTTTCAGGCGGAACGGTTCGTCATCGAGGCGAAACAGCACGTCGCCTTTTTTCACCGGCTGGTTGGCCTGCACCGGAACCTCAACGACCCGGCCCTTGACCAGCGGCACTATGGGGGTGGAGACGTAGTAGTTGCGCGCCATCTCTGAGTAGGGGTGGTTGTAGTTCATCAGCATGATCAGGGTGCCGATGAGCAGCACGCCACCCAGTGCTGCGGTGGGGACGGTCCACTTGTTGAGCGGGATGCGGAAGATTTTGAAGATGGCGACACACAGCGCCGTGTAGGTCAGGATCAGTAGCAGGTCCATGGTTTATCCCTGTTGCTCACTCTGTTCGATAGTGTTGATACGGTTCTTCAGATCCGCCAACTCCTGCTTGAGGGCCGCCAGCTCCTCTTCATCTTTTTGCAGCCGCTGGCTAAAGCCCCAGCCGCGATCCGGGCGATAGATGGTTGCCCAGATCCAGAGGAAGGGCCACAGTACATGCAGGGTAAACAGGCTGACCCAACCTGCCACGTGAATGGCATCCTGATGAGGGTGATTCCGATGTTTGGCAATCTCGTAAGGAATATCGTGGATAACGATGACTCCATAAAAAATGACCAGCCCGACAAAGACGAGCAGACCAAGGGCAAAATAATCAAGGGCCATTTATAACCTCCACTGGCATGACGCACAGCTTAATCATTGGTTCCAACAAGCACTAAAGCAATTAAGAATCACACATTTATCGTCAGTTCGCCCGGAATCTTAAAGCTATTCGCTGTATTGAAGCTGAAGCCGTCCAACAGTTGTCTTATTAGTCTTTTTGTCATTAAAAAAGGCGCCATCAGGCGCCTTTTTGTGCTGCTTTCGCTGCATTTTTTGCTGTTTTTACCCTTCGCTGGTACTGCTGACCAGCGGCTGGCGGAACTTCATCAGGAAGGCCACGGTAATGGCCGCCGTTGCAGTCAGGCCGATGATGGTGGAGGTCCCCATCTCCAGCCCGAACCCGATGGGGGCGTTGGCCAGATAGGTGATCACGACAGCGGTCATGAACATGGCGGGAATGGTGCAGATCCAGTGCAGCTTGCCCTCTTTGATGAGGTAGGCAGCCGCAGCCCACAACATGATGACGGCGGTGGTCTGGTTGGCCCAGCCGAAGTAGCGCCAGATCACCCCGAATTCAGCCTTGGAGATGATGAAGCCAAGGATAAACATGGGGATGGCGATCAGCAGACGCTTGGCCAGCGGCTTCTGGGTCATCTTCAGGAAGTCCGCCACGATCAGGCGAGCACTGCGAAACGCGGTGTCACCGGAGGTGATGGGCAGGATCACCACGCCGAGGATGGCCAGAATGCCGCCGAATGTGCCGAGCAGGCTGGTGGAGACTTCGTGTACCACGGCTGCCGGGCCGCCGTTGGCCATGGTGGCGTTGAGCGCTTCGGTGCTGTCGTAGAAGGAGAGACCCAGGGTGCACCAGATAAGGGCGATGATCCCTTCACCGATCATTGCGCCGTAGAAGATGAAGCGGCCGGATTTTTCGTTCTGCATGCAGCGCGCCATCAGCGGTGACTGGGTGGCGTGGAAGCCGGATACCGCGCCACAGGCGATAGTGATGAAGAGAAGCGGCCAGAGCGGCAGTTCGGTCGGGTGCAGGTTGGAGAAGTCCATCCCGGTGTTGTAGAAGCCTTTGCCGGAGGCGATCAGGCCAACGATGAGGCCGACCGACATGAAGACCAGCAGGGCGCCGAAGATGGGGTAGAAGCGACCGATGATCTTGTCGATGGGCACTATGGTCGCGAGGATGTAGTAGGCAAAGATTGCCACGATCCAGTAGACCAGATCGGTGGAGGTGAGGTTGGCGAGCAGCCCTGCCGGGCTCAGCACGAATACCACGCCCACCAGCATCAGCAGCACCACGGCAAACAGGTTCATGAAGTGCTTGGCGGCGGTGCCCAGATGCTCACCGACCACGGTTGGCACCGAGGCACCCTTGGCGCGCACCGACAGCATGCCGGAGAAGTAGTCATGTACCGCACCGGCGAAGATGCAGCCAAAGACGATCCACAGCATGGCGACCGGGCCGTAGAGGGCACCCAGGATGGGGCCGAAGATGGGGCCAACGCCTGCGATGTTGAGCAGTTGAACCAGATAGACTTTCTTGTCCGACATCGGGACATAGTCCACCCCGTCAGCCATGGTGATGGCGGGGGTTTTCAGCTCGGGTTTCGGGCTGAATATCCGTTCGATGAATTTGCCGTATATGAAGTAGCCGGCCACAAGTAAGCCGACACAGAGGAAGAACCAGATCATTGCTACGCTCCTGCATTGTTATTTTTTAGTGTGCAGAGCGAGTCTAAAACGGTTGCGCCTGGCTGGCAGGTGAAACTCCCCGAGCGGCGCTTTGGCGCGCCGAGCGGTCGGCGGCTGTGATCAGGCGCACACTCCGCGGCTCAGTCCAGCCCCAGCTGATCTTTGAGCTCCTTGAGATAGCGACGACTGACCGGCACCCGGGCGCCGCTCGGGGTGACGATCTCCGCCAGCTGGTTATCCAGCAGCCGGATCTCGAAGATGGCGTTGGGGGAGACCAGATATTGGCGGTGGCAGCGCAGCAGCGGGCTCTTCTCCTCCAGCGATTTGAGGGTGAGCTGGGTGTGGAACAGCTCGCCCTGGCAGGCCACATGGACCCCGCCCAGATCGGAGAAGGCATACTCCACCTGCGCGATGGGCAGCAGCCTGACCCGATTGTGCAGATAGCCCGGAATATGTTCGATGGTGGGGGCCAGCCGATCTATGGGCTGCGGGGAGATATCCTGCTTGAGGCGAGCGAGGGTCTTGGCTAGCCGGGCGGGCTCCACCGGCTTGAGCAGGTAGTCGAAGGCGTTCTCTTCAAATGCCTGAATGGCATATTCGTCAAATGCGGTGACAAAGACGATGCGGGGCAGGGGGTCGAGCATGGCGACCAGCTCCATGCCGCTCAGCTTGGGCATCTGGATATCGAGGAACACCACATCAGGCTTGAGGCGCTGAATAAGCGGCAGCGCCTCGATGGCGTTGGCCGCTTCCCCCACGATCTCGATGGCAGGATCGCAGGCCAGCTGCTGCCTCAGCTCTTCGCGGGCATAGTGTTCGTCATCGACAATCAGAGTGCGGATCATGGTTGCTCCTTGGGGATGGTGAACGAGACCCGGGTCCACTGCTCAGGCTCGCAGGCAATGGTCACGCCATAGCGCTCGCCAAAGGCGCTTTTCAGTCGCCGATCGACAATGGTCATGCCCAAACCGTCGCCAGCGGGATGTGCTTGCCAGGTGCCTGCATTATCTTCCACATGGATGGTGACGCTGGCGGGTTGCTCATCGGTATAAAGGCGAATGCGCCCTTGCTCCAGCAGGGTCGAGATGCCGTGCTTGATGGCATTCTCGATCAGCGGTTGCAGGGTGAAGCTGGGCAGTCGCAGTGTGGCCAGATGGGGTGGGATCTCGTTTATCACCGTCAGTCGATCGCCAAAGCGAGCCAGCTCGATCTCCAGATAGGATTGGCAGTGCTCCTGCTCCTCCTGCAGGGTCGCAAGGCCGCTCTGTCGCTTGAGGTTCTTGCGAAAGAACAGCGAAAGATGCAGCAGCAGATCCCGCGCCTTGTCCGGATCGCGCCGGGTGATGGCACTGATGGTGTTGAGGGTGTTGAACAGAAAGTGGGGGTTGATCTGGGCCTGGATAAGTTTCAACTCGGACTGCACCAGCAGCCGCTGATGCTGCTCCAGCCGACCGGCCAGCAACTGCTGTGACAGCAGGTTGGCAATCCCTTCCCCCAGGGTGTGGTTGATCTTGAGAAACAGCCGCTTCTTCGGCTCGTAGAGCTTGATGGTGCCGATCACTCCCTTGTCCCCCTGCAGCGGGATCACCAGCACCGAGCCCAGCTGGCATGCGGAGGAGAGGCTGCAGCGATAGGGCTGGCTGTTGCCATCGGCAAACAGCACCTTGTTCTGGGCGATGGCCTGCATGGTGATGGCTGACGCAATGGGGGTACCCGGCAGATGGTGATCTTCGCCGGTGCCGATAAAGGCGAGGATCTGCTCGGTGTCCGTGATGGCGACAGCCCCCACGCCGGTCTCCTCCTGAATGATGCGGGCAATCTTGTTGCTCGCCTCCGGGGTAAAGCCCTGACTCATGATCCCCACTGTACGGTTGGCGATATTGAGCGCCTTGGCGGAGAAGACCCGGGAGAACTTCTCATACATCCGCTGCTGGTCGCGGATCATGCTGATAAAAAGCGCCGCGCCGCAGGAGTTGGCCAGAATCATCGGGGTGGCGATGGTGCGCACCAGCAGCAGGGATTTGTCGAACGGGGTCGCCACCAGCAGGATGATCACCATCTGCATGATTTCGGCGTAGAGGGTGGTGAAGAAGGCGATGCGCGGTTCAAACAGGGCATCCGTTCGCCCCGAGCGCATCAGGCGCCAGTGCACTATGCCCCCAAGCAACCCCTCGCAAGTGGTGGAGATGGCGCAGGCGAGATCGGTAAATCCCCCTAGCGTATAGCGGTGCAGACCGCCGGTCAGCCCCACCAGAAAGCCCACCAGCGGCCCCCCCAATAATCCCCCCAAGACGGCGCCGACCGCCCGGGTGTTGGCGATGGCATCATCGATATCGAGGCCCACATAGGTACCGAGGATACAAAAGCTGGAAAAGATGATGTATATCAGTATCTTGTGAGGTAGTCTCACTGAATAGTTGGCAAGCGGGCGCAGCAGCGGGCTTTTCGAGAAGAGATAGGCTATCACCAGGCTGACGCTCATCTGTTGCAGCAAGGAGAGGACCAACTGCATAAAAAACGCTCCTCATAAGCCAGCTGAAAAAATAGCCAGCCCGTGAATAAGTGTGATCAGGATCTTGTTCTGTTGGCCCAACTGGGCGCAACGGGCCGTCAGTTTGCCAGAACAAGTGGATAAAACCATATTAAATCAGCATGTTAAATTGATATTTGTGTAAGCGGCAGCGGGTTGATATTGATGGATGGAGCATGAATGTATCCGCTGGATACGCCACACGGAGGTGGCATGCTCCGCCCGGCCCTTGGCTGGGCGTTTTTTATACATGGTCAGTTGGCAACCTTCTGATGGGGGTTTGAGCAATTATTCCGGTTTGTCCAATGAGTTATCCCCAGCTTCTGGGGATAACTCAGAATGCAAAGTAGTAGCAGAAGCGGCGGGTCAGGTTGAAGAACTGCCGTTGTCCCTCATCCAGCTCTTCCTGTTTGATAAAAGCAGTGATGGTGCGTTCATCTTCCCGTAGATCGATCATAGCGACGGCTTCCGGCCGCTGGGCCTTGATATAGGGCAGGATCTTCGGCTTGAGGGGCATGGTGGGTTCGGTAGAGAGCACCAGCGCGATGCTCTCGTCGGAAAGTTTCACCAGTGAACCCGGCGGATAGACACCCAGCACCTTGACCAGCAACTTGACCAGATTCTGGTCGAACTTCTTCTGGGATAACTTGTAGAGCTGGCTGATGGCCTGACTCGGCGCGGCCGGGTTGCCGCTGTTGCGGGGATGGAGCAGCTCGTCGTAGAAGTCGACCAGCCCGATCAATCGCGCCAGCGGCGGGATCTCCCCGCCCTTGATCCCGAGCGGATAACCGCTGCCGTCGAGCCGCTCGTGGTGCAGATGGGCGACCTGACGGATTTTCGGTTCAAAGGCGTTGAGCTGGGTCAGCATCTCCAGCCCGTACTGGGGATGCATATTGAGGAAGTTCTGCTCGGCCTTGTTGAGATCCCCGCGTTTTTGGGTGATCTGGCTCGGGATCTTCAGTTCACCGATATCGTGGATAAGTCCCGCAAGCCCCGTCTCTTCCAGTTCGATGGGATTCATCCCCAGCTCGCGCGCCATCAGCATGGCAATAAAAGCCACATTGAGGCTGTGTTGCAGCAGGATATCGGTGTGGGGGCTGCGAATAAGGTGGAGCCCGAGAGGCCCTTCATGCTGACTGAGGGTGAAGGCGGCATTGCGGACGATCTGGGCTGTGTTGGCCAGTCCCTCATCCGGTTTGAGGTTCAGCGCCCCGAGTGCATCGCGCAGCTCGCTCATGGATTGGCCAAAGGCTTTGTCGGCGGCGCGCATGGAGCGGCGAAAGGCCTTTTCGTCAAAGGGGGGCGGGCCCGAGGCAATCAGCTCTTCCAGCTCATCAAGATCAGGCCCGGCATCCGGGATATCGCCGCGCAGCAGCGGCTCGATGGGCAGATCGCTCTTGTCGGGGTCGACCATCAGCAGGGTGAGATCAAGATGACGGAGAATGTCGAGTTGCTGCTGATCCTTGATCTTGAAGGTATTGAACATAAACGGGTGGTTAGTCCATCCCGTGGGGAGATGGATATAGTGGCCTACTCTCAATTGCTCTATCGAGGCTTGGATCAGTGCCATCGGTTAACCTGCATTTCGTGAATGCCTACTCAACAAGCTAGCAAAATCCGATGGATAGACAACTAAAAATCCATTTCGGGGCTGCGGAGCACCCCGTGCTGTGATGGTGCGCACGAGCGCCGTGCTTCTCCTCTTAATTCGCGCTTAAGTTTTACTTCCTACGCTGGCCCCGTCGTTTTTGTTGGCTTGGCCGGCCCGCTGCACTGCAGGCCGGTATGTAGGAGTTGTTTATGCGTGTAACTCTCGGTGTACTGCAGACCAATCTGTTGCTGGTGCTCTTTTTCGCCCTGGTACTGAATTGGCCAATCTTTTTGCATTTCTATACGGTGCTCAGCGCCCTGACCCATGTCAAAGCCGGATTTGCCATCTCGATCCCGCTGGTGCTGATCGCGGCGCTCAATGCCGTGTTTATTCCCTTCACGTTCCGGTTTGTGCTCAAGCCCTTTTTTACCGTGCTCATTCTGACTGGCTCCATCGTAAGCTACGCCATGCTCAAATACGGCGTCATCTTTGATGCAGGCATGATCCAGAACATAGTGGAGACCAACAGTGGTGAGGCGGGGGCCTATTTGAATGGCTCGGTTGCGCTCTGGTTTCTACTGACCGGGCTGTTGCCTGTTCTGGTGCTCTGGTCACTGCGGATCCGCTATCCGGCCCGCTGGTATCAGGGGTTGGCGTTGCGGGCAGGTGTATTGGCTATCTCTCTGCTGTTTATCGGGGGCGTCGCGTCACTTTACTATCAGGATTACGCCTCGGTCGGGCGCAACAACAAGTCGCTGGCCAAAGAGATTGTGCCCGCCAACTATGTGCACGGCCTCTACAAATATGGGCGGGATGTGCTGTTTGCCACGCCGATCCCCTACCAGCATCTGGGGACAGATGCCAAGGTGGTGGCGCGGGGAAGCAAGCCGACTTTGATGTTCCTGGTGGTGGGGGAGACGGCGCGCAGCCAGAACTACTCACTTAACGGGTATGGCAAGGCGACCAACAGCTTTACGGCCCAAGAGCAGGGAGTGGTGTCGTTCAGGAATGTGCGCTCCTGCGGTACTGCCACTGCAGTTTCGGTGCCCTGCATGTTCTCCAACCTCACGCGCCGTGGCTACGATGACCAGCTCGCCAGCTCCCGTGACGGCCTGCTCGATGTGCTGCAACATGCCGGAGTCTCGGTGTTGTGGAAAGAGAACGATGGCGGTTGCAAAGGGGTGTGCCGCAATGTGCCGACCATCGAGATCCTCCCCAAATCCTATCCTGCGCTCTGTCAGGGGGAGTCTTGCTATGACGAGGTGCTGCTGGAGGGACTGGATCAGCAGATTGCAGGCATGAAGGGCAACAAGCTGGTGGCTTTTCACCTGATGGGCAGCCATGGTCCGACCTATTTCCGTCGTTACCCTGCCAGCGAGCGCGCCTTTATGCCGGACTGCCCGCGCAGCGACATTGAAAACTGCAGCAACGAAGAGCTGGTCAACACCTATGACAACACCATCCGCTATACCGACAAGGTGGTGGGGCTGCTGATAGACAAGCTCAAGTCGCTGGAGAGCCAGTACGATGTGGGGCTGGTCTATCTCTCCGATCACGGCGAATCCCTTGGGGCCATGGGGCTCTATCTGCACGGCGCGCCATACAAGTTTGCGCCGGATGATCAGACCCGGGTGCCGCTGCTGACCTGGTTCTCGCCCCAGTTACAGGCCGATCGCCAGCTGGATATGGGTTGCCTGGCGGAGGAGGCGAGCAGCCAGCGCTTCTCCCACGATAACCTGTTCCACTCCATGCTGGGGATCATGGATGTGCAGACCAAGGTTTACGACGGGGCTCTGGATCTGTTCAAACCGTGCCGGGCGGGCTAAACCGCCAGCAAGCACACAATAGAAAACGGCAGCCAGTGGCTGCCGTTTGGTTATCTCGCAAGATCAGTGTTTTACTTCTGCTCCATGATGATCTGCAGCAGATCCCCCTCCAGCAGGGCGCGCTTGACCAGCGCAAAGCCGCCATAGGTCGGCTGGTTCTGGAAGCGGGCTTTCACGATGGGCAGGCCACGGTGGAAGCTCGGCAGGGATTGATGCTCGACGCAGCGACGGATGGCCGGGAAGAGGAGCTCTTCGGCGGCGGTGATTTCGCCGGCGATCAGTACCTTCTGCGGGTTGAACAGGTTGACCGTGATGGCCACCGCTCGTCCCAGATGCTCACCCACGTTCTCGATGACGCTGCGGGCCAGTTCATCGCCTGCCAGCGCCGCTTTGCACACCTCCTGAATGGTGATGTGCTTCTCCTGCAGCGCGCTCTGGTGGCCGCGGCTGATGAGCTCCTTCACCTTGTCGATGATCGCTTCGTTGGAGGCGATGGTCTCGAGGCAGCCGAAGTTGCCACAGTGGCAGCGCTTGCCGAGCGGCTCGACCTGGATATGGCCGATCTCGCCGACGTTGCGGTTCTGACCGAGGAACACCTGACCCTTGGTGATGATCCCGGAGCCCGTCCCCTGGTGAACACTCACCAGAATGGAGTCCATGCAGTCGCGGGACTCGCCGAAGAAATGTTCGGCCAGCGCCAGCGAGCGGGTGTCGTTGCCCACGTAGCAGGGGAGGTTGAAGTGGTTCTCAAGCAGCTTCGCCAGTCCCAGATTGCGGATCTGATACTTGGGGGTGTAGATGACCATGCCGGATTCCGGGTTGACCAGACCCGGCATGGTCAGCGCGATGCTGATGAGGTTGCGACAGCGTTCGCGGTTGGCATCGATAAAGGCGCCAATCTCCCGCAGCAGCATGTCGACCACGGGTTGCTGGTCGATCTCGGTCACCTGAATGACGTGCTGGTCGAGCTCCTTGCCATCGAGGTCATAGAGACTCAGTTGCAGGTAGCCGCGGCCCAGCTTGGCAGAGACAAACTGAAAGCGATGTTTGATGGTGGTCAGGGAGATGGCACGCCGCCCGCCGGTTGAGGCTTGCGGAGAGGTCTCCTTGATCAGGCCATGCTCGATCAGTTGCCGGGTTATTTTGGTCACGCTGGCCGGGGCCAGCTGACTCAACTCGGCAATTTTGACCCGGGAGATGGGGCCTTGCAGGTCGATGAGCCGATACACGGCTGCACTGTTGACCTGCTTGATAAGATCTACGTTTGCTATTTGTCCGCCAGTCATGATGTCACTGTTGTGTGTAGTGTCCGTTAACCACGGTCCCACGGACCGTGAAGTCCTGATCGAAGACAGTGAGGTTGGCTACTTTACCGACCTGGATACTACCGAGACGTGAGTCCCATCCAATGGCGCGCGCGGGATAGAGGCTGGCCATTCTCAGTGCTTCATCGAGCGGTAATCCGACCTGCTTGACCAGATTTTCCACCCCCTCAATCATGGTGAGGGAGGAACCGCCGAGTGTACCATTCTCGTCGATGCACTGACCATCGCGTAAAAAGACGGTGGTGCCACAAAAATCAAATTTCTCAAAGCCTTCCGGCGCTCCGGCTGCTGCGGTGGCATCGGTGACCAGCACCAGTCGCTCCCCCAGCGCCTTGTGAGCCAGACGCACGTTGGCCCAGTGCACATGGTGGCCATCGACGATGATGCCCGCATAGACATCCTTGCGATCATAGATGGCGCCCACGACGCCCGGCTCGCGACCGTTGAGGGTCGGAGTCATGGCGTTGTAGAGGTGGGTCGCAAAGCGAATACCGTTATCAAACCCGGCCATGGCCTGATCGTAACTGGCGGCAGTGTGACCGGCCGAGACCAGAATGCCCGCTTCCACCAGACGGCGGATATGGGCCGGCTCGTTGCGCTCCGGTGCCAGGGTAATTTTGGTGATGGCATCCGCGTTGGCGCAGAAGAAGTCGATCATCTCGTCCGCTGGCTGGCGAATTTGCGCGGCAGGGTGGATCCCCTTGCGCTTGAGGTTGGTGTAAGGCCCTTCCAGATGGACGCCCAGCACCTCGTTGGGGTGTGCAGCCATGTAGTCACGGGTCACCGCAACGGCCTGCTTCATGTCGGCATCCGGACTGGTGATCAGGGTCGGCAGGAAGCTGGTGGTTCCGGATTTGAGGTTGGCCGCCTGCATGGTCGCCAGGGTCTCGACCGTAATGTCAGTGTTGAACATCACACCGCCACAGCCGTTGAGCTGCACGTCGATAAAACCGGCAGTCAGGTTGGCGCCTTTGAGGTCAATCTGCTCGATGCCCGCAGGCAGTTCGGCCAGGTGAGAGATGGCGACAATCTTGTCGCCCTCGATAAGCACCCCGTAGCCGGTCAGCACGCAGCTGCCGGTGTAGAGGGTGCAGTTGGTCAATGCGTACATGACGACTCCTTACAGACGGCCGATGTTGGCGGCTTCCAGCTGCTGGAAGTAGCGAACGGTCTTGACCTTGAGCTCCATGGTGGAGGGCTCGTCGCACACCATCATTCCCTTCGGATGCAGTTGCAGGGTGGAGATGGTCCACATGTGGTTGACGCTGCCTTCCACTGCGGCCTGCAGGGCCAGTGCCTTGCCGTGACCGGTGACCAGGATCATGATCTCTTCCGCATCCATCAGGGTGCCGACACCCACGGTCAGGGCCAGCTTGGGCACCTGCTCCATGTCGCCACCGAAGAAGCGGGAGTTGGCGATGCGGGTATCTTCGGTCAGGGTCTTGACCCGGGTGCGGGAGGAGAGAGAAGAGGCCGGTTCGTTGAACGCGATGTGGCCGTCGTTACCCACGCCCCCCATGAACAGGTGGATCTTGCCGTAGGACTTGATTTTGTCTTCGTAGCGCTTGCACTCGGCCACCAGATCCTCGGCATTGCCGTTGAGGATGTTGATGTTTTCGGGACGAATGTCGATGTGACTGAAGAAGTTGTTGTGCATGAAGCTGTGGTAGCTCTCCGGGTGATCTTCTGGCAGGCCGACGTACTCGTCCATGTTGAAGGTGACCACGTTCTGGAAGCTCACTTGACCGGCTTTGTGCAACTCGATCAGGCGCTTGTAGGTATTGAGCGGGGTGCCACCGGTGGGCAGGCCCAGTACGAAAGGGCGATCGCTGGTCGGCTTGAACGCGTTGATGCGGTCAACGATGTAACGAGCAGACCACAGGCCTACTTGGCTGGCAGATTTCAACGGGATCAGGCGCATATGGGATACCTCTGTGTCGGGTTGCGACCGGTTTGGCGGTGGCAATTGGCTAAGACGGATTCAAGTTGTTTTATAGCGTAAATAAAGATTGCGAACTAAGCCACATCTATCCACCACCTTTATCTTGTTTGGGTGATAACGATCACGATTATCGGTTTATTAATTTGCGCAGCGAAATAAAAGCCCTAGACTGCCAATCAAGCCTTGATGGCTTATGCGTCAAACGTGATAAGCACTTAATTTCTAGAAAAACATTAACTAAGGAGAGGAACCGTGAACATTCTCGGTTATTTGCAAAAGATCGGCCGTGCCCTGATGGTGCCGGTAGCGGTATTGCCTGCCGCAGCGATCCTGATGGGGGTTGGCTACTGGATTGACCCGAATGGTTGGGGTGGTGACAGTGCGCTGGCTGCCTTCCTGATTAAAGCGGGCGCAGCCATTATCGATAACATGTCCGTACTGTTCGCAGTCGGTGTCGCTTACGGTATGTCCAAGGATAAAGACGGTTCTGCTGCGCTGGCAGGTCTGGTCGGCTTCCTGGTCGTTACCACCCTGCTGAGCCCGGGCGCTGTGGCCCAGATCAAGAGCATCCCGGTGGAGCAGGTTCCTGCCGCGTTTGCCAAGATCAGCAACCAGTTCGTGGGTATCCTGTGTGGTGTTATCGCCGCTGAGCTGTACAACCGCTTCAGCAGCGTCGAGCTGCACAAGGCACTCTCCTTCTTCTCCGGTCGTCGTCTGGTACCGATCGTAACCTCCGTGGTGATGATCGTCGTATCCTTCATCCTGATGGCCGTATGGCCGGCAATCTACGGTGGTCTGGTCTCCTTCGGTGAGTCCATCGTGAGCCTGGGCTCTACCGGTGCCGGTATCTACGCCTTCTTCAACCGTCTGCTGATCCCGATCGGTCTGCACCACGCCCTGAACTCCGTGTTCTGGTTCAACGTGGCCGGTATCAACGACATCCCGAACTTCCTGGGTGGTCAGGCTACCATCGATGCCGCTCTGGCCGCTGGCAAGAGCCTGGAGCAGGTGAAAGGCGTGGTTGGTATGTACCAGGCTGGCTTCTTCCCCATCATGATGTTCGGTCTGCCGGGTGCCGCTCTGGCCATCTATCACTCCGCCAAGAAAGAGAACAAAGAGAAAGTTGCTTCCATCATGATCGCAGCTGCCTTTGCCTCCTTCTTCACCGGTGTTACCGAGCCGCTCGAGTTCTCCTTCATGTTCGTGGCGCCGGTACTGTATGTCATCCACGCCGTACTGACCGGTATCTCCGTGTTCATCGCTGCCTCCATGCAGTGGATGGCCGGTTTCGGTTTCAGTGCCGGTCTGGTGGATATGGTGCTCTCCAGCCGTAACCCGCTGGCGACCAATTGGTACATGCTGATCCCTCAGGGTCTGGTCTTCTTCGGCCTCTACTACACCGTGTTCCGCGTAGTGATTGCCAAGCTGAACCTGAAAACCCCGGGTCGTGAAGATGACGAAGAGAGTGCTCCTGCTGCCGCTCAATCTACCAACCGTACCGAGCTGGCCAAGCAGTACCTGGAAGTGCTGGGTGGTCAAGAGAACCTGGTCTCTATCGATGCCTGCATCACCCGTCTGCGTCTGACTCTGAAAGACCGCAGCATCGTCGATGAGCGCAAGCTGAAAGCCCTGGGTGCGGCCGGTGTGGTCAAACTCGGTGAGCAGAACCTGCAGGTGATTCTGGGCCCATTGGCCGAAATCATCGCCGGTGAGATGAAAGCCCTGCGTTAATCGAGCGACTCGCTCACCTCAAGTCTAAGTCCATTGTTGACATAACTAAGGGCCCCGCTCAGGGGCCCCATATAAAAAAGCCAAGAAAATCCAACCTTTACTTCAAATGAGAGCAGCAGTTATGAACTTGAAACATTCTCTGTTAGCCATTGCCATGTCTACCGTTTTTGTCAGCCAGGTCCAGGCAGCCGATGCCGCCAAGCAGGCCGTGGTCGACTCCCTCGCCAACAACCTGGTGGTCAAGTATGAAGTGGTCACTAACGACGGTGCCGGTGCCGATCTCGATTGCCAGGCGCTGGGTTCCGAGTGGGCGAGCTGTGGCGTTGCCAAGCTGCACCTGACCAATACCGGTGCGGACGTCACCTCCAAAGACTGGAGCATCTACGTCTCCTCCATCCGTCGTATCCAGCGTGTGGATAACGACCAGTTCACCATCACTCACCTGACCGGCGATCTCTATCGTTTGACGCCAACCGAGAAGTTCCAGGGCTTTGCCAAGGATGCCACGGTCGAAGTGCCGCTGGTGGTGGAATACTGGGTACTGTTCGAATCTGACATCATGCCGAACTGGTATGTCGCCAGCGAAGGTGCCGAGCCGAAAGTACTGGCCAGCATGAGCAACATCAATGATGCCAGCACCTACGAGAAGCCGATGCCGGCTGATGGCTGGAAGCGTACCAAGGATGACAAGAACATCCTGATGAACAGCGAGACCCGTTTCGCGGCCAACCAGACCAGCACCCTGCTGCCGGCTGGCAAGATTGACAACCAGATCCTGCCGACCCCGATGAAGCAGGTAGTCAAAGCTGGCCCGCAGGTTGACTTCTCTACCATCAAACTCAATGCCCTGGATCTGCCGAGCGATCGCGCCGAGGCCCTGAAGGCTCAACTGACCAAGCTGGGTGTTACCCTCTCCGACACCGGCTACCCGGTGACCATCAAGCTCGGCAGCAAGCTCAAGCAGGCTGAAGGCTATGACATGACCATCGGTCAGAAGGGCACCGTGATCCAGGGTCGCGACATCGACGGGGCATTCTGGGGTGCACAATCCCTGATCTCCCTGCTGGGTGTTGATGACAAGCTGGTGAGTCCGATGACCGTCGAGGATGCGCCGCGCTTTGAATACCGTGGCATGCAGACCGACGTAGCCCGCCACTTCCGCAGTCTGGATACCATGAAGAAGCTGGTTGACCAGATGTCTGCCATGAAGCTCAACGTGCTGCACCTTGGCCTGACCAACGATGAAGGCTGGCGTCTGGAGATCCCGGGTCTGCCGGAGCTGACCCAGGTCGGTAGCCAGCGTTGCCACGACGAGTCCGAAACCAAGTGCCTGATGCCGCAACTGGGTTCCGGCCCGACCAGCGACAACCAGGGTTCCGGTTTCTACAGCAAGTCTGACTACGTGGATCTGGTGCGTTATGCCAAGGCCCGCGGTGTGACCGTGATCCCCGAGATCAACATGCCGGCCCACGCCCGTGCTGCCGTGGTCTCCATGGAAGCGCGCTACAAGCGTCTGATGGCGGAAGGCAAAGAAGCGGAAGCCAACCAGTTCCGTCTGACTGATCCGGCAGACACCTCCAACGTCACCTCGGTCCAGTTCTACGACAAGATGTCCTTCATCAACCCTTGCCAGCCGGGTGCTGCCACCTTCGTGGCCAAGGTAATGGATGAAGTTGCCCAGATGCACCAGGCCGCCGGTCAGCCGCTGACCGCATGGCACTACGGTGGTGATGAGGCTAAGAACATCATGCAGGGCGGTGGCTATCAGGATCCGGCCGTCACCAAGAAAGAAGAGCTGGTCGCCTGGAAAGGTAACGTCGACTCCAGCAAGCAGGACAAGCCGTTTGGCAAGTCCCCGATGTGCCAGAAGATGATCGACGAAGGCAAGATCAAGGAAGTGGGCGAACTGCCGGTTTACTTCGCCAAGGAAGTGGGCCAGATGGTCAAAGACCGCGGCTTCTCTACCCTGCAGGCGTGGGAAGATGGTCTGAAGTACGCCAGCGGTGCCAAGGACTTCGCCACCGACAACACCCGTGTCAACTTCTGGGAAACCCTCTACTGGGGTGGCTTCAACGAAGCGATGAAGTGGGCGCACAAGGGTTACCAAGTGGTGCTGTCCAACCCGGATTACCTCTACTTCGACTTCCCGAACGAAGTACACCCGGCCGAGCGTGGCTACTACTGGGCTACCCGTTTCAACGACACTCGCAAGGTGTTTGCCTTCGCCCCGGAAAACCTGCCACAGAACGCCGAGACCTCGGTTGACCGCGACGGCAACGCCTTCGTGGCCAAGGGTGACCAGGATCCGGTCAAGTTCAAGGGGATCTCCGGTCAGCAGTGGAGTGAAACCGTGCGTACCGATGCTCAGTACGAGTACATGGTCTACCCGCGTATCTTCTCCGTGGCCGAGCGTGCCTGGCACAAAGGTGGCTTCGAGCTGAACTATGTGAAGGGTCGCGAGTTCTCCGGCGAGACCAAGTTCGTCAACAAGGCCACCCTCAACAAAGAGTGGAACCAGTTTGCCAACGTACTGGGTCAGCGCGTGCTGCCGAAACTGGATCAGGCCGGTGTTGAATACCGCCTCTCCGTACCGGGTGCCAAGGTAGTGAACGGTGTGCTGGAAGCGAACGTGGATCTGCCGGGTCTGCCCATCCAGTACAGCCTGGACGGTACCAACTGGAGTGCCTATGACGCCGCGGCCAAGCCGAGCGTGAATGGCAAGGTCTACCTGCGTACCACCAGCTTCGATGGCAAGCGCACCAGCCGTGTCACCGAACTGAACTGATAGCAGTCAACCGTTAACATGAGGTGGGTCGCGAGACCCGCCTTTCTCAAGGGCGATGGCGCATCGGGTTTGGGAAAGGTTGACTGTGCGTGTGAGCCTTTGTTGTGTGTAATTGTCTGTTTTGTGTTTTTCATCACTTTCAGCCCCGCCTCGTGCGGGGCTTTTTTATGCATTTGGTGTGCAATGTGCCAAGCCACGCCGTTTTTAGCGGCGCAATGGCCGGGAAATGGCTCGGAAGTGCCAAATTCAGGTTGAGACAGCGCCCGTAATAAGGGATCATACCCGGCTTGACGGCGGGGGGATGAGGGTGCCAGCCGGCACAACTTCCGCCAGTGACGCTTTTTTGAGGTGAGCCATGAGTCAGGCGAACAGCCCAACTAACTTTATTCGTCAGATCATTGATGAAGATCTGGCCAGCGGTAAGCACAGCAGCGTGCATACCCGTTTTCCGCCCGAGCCGAACGGTTATCTCCATATCGGCCACGCCAAATCCATCTGCCTGAACTTCGGCATCGCCCGCGACTATCAGGGCCAGTGCAACCTGCGTTTCGATGACACCAACCCGGTGAAGGAAGATATCGAGTACGTAGAGTCCATCAAGCAGGACGTACAGTGGCTCGGCTTCCAGTGGAATGGCGAGATCTGCTACTCCTCCGACTATTTCGACAAGCTGCACGGCTACGCCATCGAGCTGATTGAAAAGGGTCTGGCCTATGTGGACGAGCTGACGCCCGAGCAGATGCGCGAGTACCGTGGCACCCTGACTGAAGCTGGCAAGAACAGCCCGTTCCGCGATCGCAGTGTGGAAGAGAACCTGGCGCTGTTTGCCAAGATGAAGAACGGCGAGTTCGCCGAAGGCACCGCCTGCCTGCGCGCCAAGATCGACATGGCATCCCCCTTCATGGTGATGCGTGATCCGGTTATTTACCGTATCAAGTTTGCCCACCACCACCAGACCGGTGACAAGTGGTGCATCTACCCGATGTATGACTTCACCCACTGCATCTCGGACGCGCTGGAAGGGATCACCCACTCCATCTGTACCCTGGAGTTCCAGGACAACCGTCGTCTGTACGACTGGGTGCTGGACAACATCACCATCGATTGCCACCCCCGTCAGTACGAGTTCTCTCGTCTGAACCTCGAATACACCGTCATGTCCAAGCGCAAGCTGAACCTGCTGGTGACCGAGAAGCACGTCGATGGTTGGGATGACCCGCGCATGCTGACCGTCTCCGGTCTGCGTCGCCGTGGTTACACCCCGGCCTCCATCCGCGAGTTCTGCAAGCGCATCGGTGTGACCAAGCAGGACAACATCGTCGAGATGAGCATGCTGGAAGCCTGCATCCGTGAAGACCTCAACGAGCATGCACCGCGCGCCATGGCCGTGCTGCATCCGGTGAAAGTGGTCATCGAGAATCTGGCTGCCGACGAAGTGCTGACTGCCCCGGCCCACCCGAGCAATGCCGAGATGGGTACCCGCGAGCTGAACTTCACCCGCGAAATCTTCATCGACGAAGCGGACTTCAAAGAAGAGGCGAACAAGCAGTTCAAGCGTCTGGTGCTGGGCAAGGAAGTGCGTCTGCGCAATGCCTATGTGATCAAGGCCGAGCGTATCGAGAAAGATGCCGATGGCAAAGTCACCTGCATCTACTGCTCCTACGATCCCGAGACTCTGGGCAAGGATCCGGCCGATGGCCGCAAGGTGAAAGGGGTTATCCACTGGGTCAGCGCCACTCACTCCCTGCCAGCGGAAGTGCGTCTTTACGACCGTTTGTTCAAGGTACCGAACCCGGGCGCCGAGGATGACTTCGAAGCCGCTCTGAATCCGGAATCCCTGGTGATCATCGAGGGTGCCCGTGTCGAGGCTTCGCTCAAGAACGCCAAGCCGGAGCAGGCTTACCAGTTCGAGCGTGAAGGTTACTTCTGCGCCGACAACAAGCTCTCCAGCCCGGAGCATCTGGTGTTCAACCGCACCGTTGCCCTGCGCGACTCCTGGGGCAAAGTCGAAGGCTAACTCAGTAGGGCAGGGGAGACCCTGCCCTGTGCGATGCCTCGGCCTGCGCCGGACAATAAAAAAGCCAGCTGATGCTGGCTTTTTTATTTTCCGTTATCTGCAAGTCGCGGGCGACTTATTCGTCGTGCTTGCACTCACCGGTAGCACAATGACCGTAGAGGTAGAGGCTGTGGTTGGTGAGACGGATATTGAATTTCTTGGCGATCTCGCGCTGACGCTGTTCGATCACTTCGTCGGAGAACTCGATCACCTTGCCGCAGTCGAGGCAAACCAGGTGGTCGTGGTGCTCCTGAGTGGCCAGCTCGAATACCGACTTGCCACCTTCGAAGTGGTGACGGGTAACGATACCGGCATCATCAAACTGGTTGAGAACGCGATAGACGGTAGCGAGACCAATCTCTTCACCCAGGTCGATCAGTCGTTTATAGAGATCTTCGGCGCTGGTGTGCTGGCAATCCGGCTGTTGCAGGATTTCCAGGATTTTGACCCGGGGCAAGGTGATCTTGAGCCCGGCCTTTTTTAACGCTTGGTTGTTGTCTGCCATATTCTACTTATTCGCATTCTCGAAGGTGGGGTTATTCTGATGGACTGCCGCAGGAATGGCAACCTTGAACTCGCTTGGCCTGTCATTATAGGTCGTAGCCTCCCTAAAAATAAACCCAGCAATTCAAGGGGTTTAGCCATAAATGTCCGGTTGGATTGAAATAATCAATCGTGTCGTCCGACTTGCTGGCATGGCAGATGTTGATAAGATGTAACTTTCATATTTCTGGTCGGATGAGATCCATGGATTGGCTTTTTGACAATGCGGCCTGGGTGCGCCGCGCACTCAACGCTTGGCCCCCTTTCTGGGGTGCCGGTATCAAGATAGAGACCCTGAGCGATGACTTTCGCTACTGCCGGGTGACCCTCAAATCCCGCTGGTGGAACAAGAACGCCAACCGCACCCAGTTTGGCGGCAGCATGTTTGCCATGACGGACCCCATCTATCCGCTGATGCTGATGGGCTACTTCAAGAATCGCTACTACGTCTGGGACAAGGCGGGCAGTATCAACTATATCAAGCCGGGCAAGGGCAAGCTGGTGGCCGAGTTTAACCTGACCGAGGGCAAGCTGGCCGATATCGTGGCGGCGACTGACGGTGGCAACAAGCACTTCCCCGAATTCGAGGTGACGGTACAAGACAAGAGCGGCGAACTGGTGGCACAGGTCAAGCGCACCCTCTATGTGCGGGCCAAACCGGAGCACAGAGGTGAATAACAGGGAAGAATAAAGGCAGGCATCGCAACAAGCAGATACAACAAGGGCCCCGTCGGGGCCCTTGTTGTCAGAGAGAAGAGGGGAGGCGGATTACTCCAGCTCGCCCAGGCACATCTCTTCGTGCAGCTGCTTGCACCAGCCCTTGATGCGCTCGGCAGTCAGCTCCGGCTGGCGATCTTCATCGATACCCAGACCGACAAAGTGCTTGTCATCGACCAGTGCCTTTGAGGCTTCGAACTCGTAGCCGGCAGTCGGCCAGTGACCGATGATGATGGCGCCTTTGGCTTCGACGATGTCGCGCAGTGTGCCCATGGCGTCGAGGAAGTACTCGGAATAGTCTTCCTGATCACCGCAACCGAAGATGGCGACCAGCTTGTTGGTGAAGTCGATTTCGCCCAGATCGGGGAAGAAGTCGTCCCAGTCGGCCTGGGCTTCGCCGTAGTACCAAGTCGGGATGCCGAACATCAGCAGATCAAAGCTCTCGATGTCGGCCTTGCTGCTCTTGGCGATGTCACGGACTTCAATCAGGTTTTTGCCCAGCTCTTTCTGGATCATCTTGGCGACAGCTTCGGTGTTACCGGTATCGCTGCCAAAAAACAGACCTACACTTGCCATAGTGTTTAGTTACCCGTATTTGGTGTTAATGCTCAACGCTCAGACTGCAATGTCCACCGCAAAGGCGGACTCAATCTGTTGTTTCAGGATAGATTGGATCAGCTCGGCTCGGCTGATGTTCTGTTGTAACGCAAGTTGGTTCAGGCGCTCCAGCAACTCGGCCTCCACCTTTAACTCTACCCGCTTCAGCCCATTTTCCCGATCGCGCTTAAGCTGGTTACGCTTGTTGATCTTGAGCTGGGTCTCGCGGGGGAGTGGATTGGTCTTTGGCCTGCCGGGGCGCTTCTCATTTGCGAACAGATCCAGTGTTGTTCGATCAGTTTGCTGTTTGGCCATACATCACAGATGAAAATAAGTTAGCCGAGTCCTGAGCCTTCCCAGCCCAGTTCGATCAGCCCCTTGGCGACAAAACCCGCACAACCCAGAAACAGTACCAACCAGACGATAAAACGACCGAAACGGGGCACGTTGCCGCGTTTGAGCACGTCCTGAATGGCCAGGCCAATTAATATGAAAATGGCCACAAAGAATAACTTGAGGCCCAAACTTTCGATCAGGTCGATATGTTCACTTAGCATGGATTGCGCACACTCCTTATGACGGGCGCACTATATCACAAAGGATTTGAAACTGTTAACCGCCTGTCGACAGGAAATCCACAACCAATTTGTTGAACAGAGCCGGTTTTTCCGCATGCAGCCAGTGGCCGGTACCCGCGATGACACGCACCTTTGCCGCCGGGAATTGGGCCAGTGCCGTCTCGCTGTATTGGGGCTGCATATAGTCAGAATTCCCCCCCTTGATAAAGAGCACCGGCCCCTCGAAGCGGCGCTCATCCTCTGGCCAGCCCATGATGTTGGCGTAGTTTTGCTCAAGGGCGGGCACATTGAAGCGCCAACCCCAGCCATGCTCGCCTCTGGCGAAGGATTTGAGCAGGAACTGGCGTACCCCGGCGATCTCGATGTGCTGCGCCAGCATGGCTTCCGCTTCACTGCGGCTTTGCGGCGGCGTGCGCAGTGTGGCGTTGAGTCCGGCAAAGACATTCTGGTGGCGGGAGTGGGGATAGGCGACCGGTGCCATGTCGGCCACCACCAGCTTGGTCACCCGCTCTGGCGCCAGCTTGGCGACCTGCATCCCTACCTTGCCACCCATCGAGTGGCCAATCAGGGTCGCTTCGGCAATCTCCAGCCGATCCATCAGGGCCAGGATATCGGCTGCCTGGGCTGGATAGCTCATCTCGCTGCTATGAAAGGAGGCGCCGTGGTTGCGCAGATCGACGCTGATGACCCGATAGTGCTCGCAGAGGGCACGGGCCAGCAGGCCGAGGTTGTCGAGGCTGCCAAACAGGCCGTGGATCAGAATGACCGCCGGGCCCTGACCCTGCTCCTTGAAGTTCAATATGCTGTTTTGTTGCAAAATGACACCTTGTCGGTCGTGGGTGCGTATCGCTGTATTATTTAACGCACTGGAAAGAAAAGGATTTCGTCCAATGGATTGGGATTTTATGTGGTTTTTTTTCTAAAAAATCCCGTCCGGATCGGCTATCAGTGCGGCTGATCACACACTTGGCCCGCTATTATGCCGTATTCTCGATGAGATTCATGTACATCTGCCAGCCCCTTGCTTGGGCTGTCGGGTTTGCCTATGTATAATCGCCGCATCCGAATTTCGACGAGTCCAGCGCATCCCTATGAAAACCATCGAGCTTGATGACGATCTCTACTTCTATATCGCCAGCCAGACCCGGCACATTGGTGAGAGTGCCTCCGATATCCTGCGCCGTCTGCTGGAACAGCCTGCTCACCAAGGTGTGCAGGTTGCCGAGCCCGTTGCCATCGCGCAGCCCAGTGCGGTAGCCACCCGACAAGGGCTGCAAGCCCTGCTCGATTCCGGTGAGCTGCAAAAGGAAGAGAAGTCCATCAACCGCTTTATGCTGGTGCTGAGTACCCTCTACCGGGATAACCCGGAAGGCTTTACCCAGGCCACCGAAATCAAGGGGCGCAAGCGCGTCTATTTCTCGCAGGATCCCGAGGCTCTGCGTGCCAGTGGCAGTACCACCAAGCCCAAGCCGGTACCGGAGACCCCGTTCTGGGTGATCACCAACACCAACACCAGCCGCAAGCAGAATATGGTGGCCCAGCTGATGGCCAGCATGGGCTATGGCGAAGAGGTGATCGCGCAGGTGTGTGGCGCAATTTAACGATTCTTCAAGACTCAGGCCTTGCCCGGCAAGGCCGCCAATACGCAAGGAAAACGCCATGGCTCAGCATTCCCACGCCGGTCAACCGGCCCGTTTAAGCGATCTGACCAACATCCCCCGTCTGGTCAGCGCCTACTACCTCAACAAGCCGGACATGAGCCGCCCCGAGCAGCGGGTTGCCTTCGGTACCTCCGGCCACCGTGGCAGCGCCCTGCACAGCGCCTTTACCGAATCCCATATTCTGGCGGTGACCCAGGCCCTGGTGGAGTATCGCCAGCAGGCCGGCATCACTGGCCCGCTGTTTGTCGGTATGGATACCCACGCCCTGTCCGAATCCGCCTTTGCCAGCGCCGTCGAAGTGCTGGCCGCCAACGGCGTTGAAACTCGCATTCAAGCCGGTATGGGCTTTACCCCGACCCCGGTTATCTCCCACGCCATCCTGCGCTACAACTCTGGCAAAGAAGGGGCCAGCAAGCCTGTTGCCCGTGCCGACGGTGTGGTGATCACCCCGTCCCACAACCCGCCGGAAGATGGTGGCTTCAAGTACAACCCGCCTCACGGTGGCCCCGCCGAAGGGGAGATCACCAAGTGGGTGGAGGACCGTGCCAACGCCATTCTGGAAGCGGGTCTGGCTGGCGTGAAACGGATGCCGTTCGCTGAGGCGCTCAAGAGCCCGTTCGTGGTCGAGCACGACTATGTCACCCCTTACGTGGATGACCTGAAGAACGTGCTGGACATGGACGCCATCAAGAACGCGGGTATCAAGATCGGTGTCGATCCGCTGGGCGGCTCCGGCGTCGCCTACTGGGACGTCATCGCCAAGACCTATGGTCTGAATATCGAGGTGGTGAACTACAAGGTAGACCCCACCTTCTCCTTCATGACACTGGATAAAGACGGCAAGATCCGGATGGACTGCTCCAGCCCGTTCGCCATGGCGAGCCTGATTGCGCTCAAGGACAAGTTCGACATCGCCCTTGGCAACGACCCTGACTACGACCGTCACGGCATCGTTACCAAGTCCGGCCTGATGAACCCGAACCACTATCTGGCGGTGGCAATCCAGTATCTGTTTACCCATCGCACCGGCTGGTCTGCCGATGCAGCCGTCGGCAAGACGCTGGTCTCCTCGTCGATGATCGACCGGGTTGCCGGCGAGATTGGCCGTACCCTGAAAGAGGTGCCGGTCGGCTTCAAGTGGTTCGTGGATGGCCTCTACAGCGGCGAGTTCGGCTTTGGCGGCGAGGAGAGCGCTGGCGCCTCCTTCCTGCGCAAAGATGGCACCGTCTGGACCACCGACAAGGATGGTTTCATTCTGGCGCTGCTGGCGGCGGAAATTTTGGCGGTGACCGGCAAGGATCCGCAGGCTCACTACGACGCACTGGAAGCCAAGTTTGGCCGCTCCAGCTATCGCCGTATCGACGCACCGGCCAACAGTGCCCAGAAAGCGGTGCTCTCCAAACTGGATCCTGCTTTGGTGGAAGCCTCAACTCTGGCGGGTGAGCCCATCATCGCCAAGCTGACCAAGGCGCCGGGTAACGATGCCGCCATCGGCGGTCTCAAGGTAGTGACCGAGAACGGCTGGTTCGCGGCGCGCCCCTCCGGCACCGAGTCCATCTACAAGATCTACATGGAGAGTTTCAAGGGCGACGCGCACCTCGACCTTATCCAGCAGGAAGCCCAGCAGATCGTCTCTGCTGCGCTGGCCAAGGCTGGTGTCTAAGCCGCGCATCACGTCAGCGCCCGGGTCCTCGGGCTAAAGACAAGGTGAAGAGAGGAGCCAAATCGGCTCCTCTGTTTTTCTGTGGTGGCTACGAATTGTGCGAGGGGCTGCTGGTCTGTGGCTTAAAGCATGGCCTGTATCTGGGCCAACACTGCCTGTACCTTGGCGGCAGGTGGATGGGTGCGACCCAGTACGCGCATTCCCCACACCATAGTCATCAACAAAGCCGCGAGGGTGTCGATATCGCGCTCGGCGGCCAACTCTCCAGCTGCTTGTGCCTGGCGCAAGTTATTGGCCACCCGCTGTTCCACTTCGGCCAAGTGAACGCTGGCTTCATGCTGAATCGTTCGATTTTGGCGTCCCACTTCCAGCAGGGTATTGACCAGCAGGCAGCCACGATGTGCCTCGCTGGCTATGGCATCCCGAGCTACAGCATCGAGCAAGGCTCGCACACCGGCTAGGGGAGAATCTGCCGAGGCCAACAACAGTTCGATCTGCGCAAGACTCTGTGCTGAATAGAGCTGCAACACTTCGATAAACAATCCCTCTTTAGAGCTGAAGGCGCCGTACAGGCTGCTGGGCTTCAACCCCATTCTATCAACGAGTGTGGCGATGCCTGTGTTGCTGAAGCCAGTTTCCCAGAAGCTGTTGAGGGCAACCTCCAGAACTTGTTCTCTGTCAAATGATGCCGGTCTTGCCATTTCGATTCCTGCTTGTGTTGTCTTTTTGTAGTGATCACTAAAAAATATCTTGACCAGTGTTGGTGGCTTGTTTGATATTGTAGTGACCACTACAGAAAGGATGGTAATCATGCCCACACTTGAGCAAAAAATCAAAGAGTACGATGCGATAAAGCGAACTAAAGTCCCTGGTGATGTACTGGCGGTGATGGAGGGGGCAACAGAAGCGCTACGGACGAGCGGACTGGGACAAGGGGCATTTGTCACTGGCGATCAGTTTCCTGACTTTGCGTTGCCCGATCAGCACGGGGTGGTGCGCCCGCTCTCCCACTATCTGGCTGAGGGGCCTGTGGTGCTCAACATCTATCGAGGTGGTTGGTGTCCATATTGCAATCTCGAGATGCAGGCACTCAATATCGCTTTGCCCGAGTTTGTGAAAAGGGGGGTCACCCTCCTCGGTTTGACTCCCGAGATGCCAACAACCGCGCAGGACACTCTCACCGCCAACGAGCTGGCGATCACCGTGCTCAGCGATGAAGGCAACCGGGTGTCGGCTTCGCTGGGGTTGGTATTCGAGCTGCCCGAGGTGCTGCGCCCAATTTATGAGCGTTTTGGTATCGATATTCCGGCCAGCAACGGGGATGACAGTTTTACTTTGCCAGTCCCGGCGACGTATATCCTTGGCCAGGATCGGGTGGCACGTTACCACTTCGTCAATGTTGACTATACCCAACGGGCAGAGCCTACCCAGCTGATCGCTGAGCTGGACAGACTGGCCGCGGCCGGGATGCTTTAAACCGACACGGCGCCAGAAGGCGCCGTGTCGAGTGCAGACGAGGCGGGCCTGGACAGTCCTGCCTCGCGTTTATAAGCAAATAATTCAGTAACCGCCTTTGGCCTCTTTCACCGCCAGCCCCAGCTGCCACACCGCCATTGCGTAGTGGGTGCTGTGGTTGTAGCGGGTGATGGTGTAGAAGTTGGGCAGACCGTACCAGTATTGGTAGCCGGTGCCGACATCGAGGCGCAGCAGGCTCGACTCGCTGTGGTTGCCCAGGCTGCTGGTGGGGGTCAGCCCCGCGCGGCGCAGGGTGGCCACCGGGTAGCGGGTCTGGAAGCCGTGCTCATAGCCGGGCAGCTGGCCCTGACCACGCACCGCCACCGGTTGCCCTTTCTCCCAGCCATGGGCCTTGAAGTAGTTGGCGACGCTGCCGATGGCATCTACCGGCTCCCACAGGTTGGTGTGGCCGTTGCCGTCAAAGTCCACCGCATAGCGCTGGAAGCTGGAGGGCATAAACTGGCCATAGCCCATGGCGCCCGCATAGGAGCCCTTGGGTTCGGTGGGATCCATCCCCTCGTCGCGGGTCATCACCAGGAAGGCTTCCAGCTCGCTCGTGAAGAACTCGGCGCGGCGCGGATAATCAAATGCCAGAGTGGCCAGCGCATCCAGAATGCGGGTCTTGCCCATCACCCGGCCCCAGCGGGTCTCCACCCCGATAATGCCGACGATGATCTCCGGCGGCACCCCGTAGATCTGCTCTGCCCGGTTCAGCTCGCTTGCGTATTCACGCCAGAAGTTGACGCCGTTCTGTACGTTGTCCGGGGTGATGAACTTGGCGCGATAGCGGTTCCAGGCGCCGGTCGGGCCGGTGGGCTTGGCGGTGGTCGGCGCCTGGGCATCCATCAGGCGGATGATCCAGTCGTAACGCTCTGCCTGTGCCAGCACTTGATGCAGCTGGGCGTTGTCAAAACCGTGCTTCTCGACCATCTTCTGGACGAACCTGTCCACGTTGGGGCGATTGGCGAAGTCCCCCTTGCTAACCCCTTGTGTATAAACGGGTTTGCTCGATGGAGCCTGATTGATAAAGGCGCTCTTGGGCTGGGGGACGACCACGGGCTTTGGCGCTGGGGCACTGCTGCAGCCACCGAGCAGGGGGAATAATGACAGAGTGAGAAGAGAGGCAAGGCGACGCATAGGGTTCTCAAAGAGACTGATAAAAGTGTCGTCATGGTAAAACATTGCCATCCCCGTGCAAGTGTTCCGTGCGCCTTGTTTGCCGCCAATTCATCGTGCGATGGATTAGCCCTTCTGTGAGGGCTGTGCTGTTTAGGGCTGTGCTGTTTAGAGCTGGGGGTGACGTAGCGTGTGGTAACCGCTCCAGAGCCGGGTCAGGGTGGTGATGGCGCAGAGCAGGGCAAAGCCGTAGGCGAGCGGGGCGAAGGCGGCGGGCCACAGGCACATCAGCACAAAGAGGGCGATGGTCTCGCTCCCCTCGGTGAGGCCGCCCAGATAGTAGAGGGATTTGTGGTGGTAGACCGGATTGTCGATCCCCCGCTTGCCCGCCATGATGGCAAACGCCAGAAAGCTCGAGCCGGTGCCCATAAAGGCAAACAGCAGGGTGGCGGCGGGCAGCGCATTGGGGGGGGCGGCGAGGGCAAAACCCAGCACCACTGCGGCGTAGAAGATAAAATCCAGCGTGATGTCGAGAAAGCCGCCGCAGTCGGTGATGCCGGTTTCCCGTGCCACAGCGCCGTCGAGCCCGTCCAGCAGCCGGTTGAGCAGGATGGCCACAAGCGCCCATGAATAACAGCCAAAGGCCAGCAGCGGCAACGCCAGCATGCCGATGGCAAAGCCGGTGAGGCTCACCTGATTGGCACTGATCCCGGCGCGGCAGAGCGGTTTGGCAAGCTGGGTGAGGGGGCTGCGGATCACGGGGATCAGATGGCGATCAAACAAGGTGAACACTCCTCGGTTAACAGTGGCATTCGGTGAGGTGGAGTATGGTGCCCGGCGCATCTTCTTCGTCGTGGGTCACCAGAATAGCGGGGATGGCCAGCGCCTTGATCTGCGCGAACACCAGTTCGCGAAAGGCGGCCCGCAGCGGCTTGTCGAGGCGGGAGAAGGGCTCGTCCAGTAGCAGGGCGTCGGGTTTGGCCAACAGCGCCCGCAGCAGGCTGACCCGCGCCCGCTGACCCCCTGACAGCAGCTGCGGCAGCTTGTCAGCCTGATCCGCCAGCGCGACCTGTGCCAATGCGGCCAGTGCCTTTTCCCGCCGCGCGCGTTTTCCCTTGATGGTCGCTGGCATGCCGAACATCAGGTTCTCCGCCACCGTCAAATGGTCGAACAGCAGGTCATCCTGAAACAGCATGCCGATGCGCCTCGCTTGCGCAGGCAAGGCGTTGAGTGGCCGCTCGCCGAGCCTTATCTCCCCCTCAAGCCGGATCGGGCTATTTTCTGTCTGCGCGCCGGGCAGTACCCCGGCCAGCCCCGCCAGCAGGGAGCTTTTACCGCAGCCGCTTGGCCCCATCAGGGTCAATACCTCGCCGGGGGCCACCTGCAGGGCGGGCAGCGAGAGCAGCAGATTTTCATCAAGGTAAAGCCGAAGAGGCGTGGTGCTCAGCATATGGCTGTTTCCATCATGAGAGTTCATCGTGAGCCGCCCCCCTTGAGCGCCGGATTGATCCGCGCCGGCAGCCAGAGCGCCAGCAGATAGATAACGAGCGGCAGCAGCAGTTGCAGCAGGCCGTAGAGCCCCGCCAGCCGCCGGTTTAGGCCGCTGCCGATGGCCACCGCTTCGGTGGTGATGGTGACTACCCTGCCTGCGCCAAAGAGCAGGGTCGGCAGATATTGGGCCAAACTCACCGCCGCCCCGACGCTGAAGGCAAACAGCAGCGGGCGCGCCAGTAGCGGCGCTTTGACCTGCCACCAGGCTCGCCATGGCGTAGCACCCAGCAGCAGGGCGCTCTGGGCGATCCGCGGATCGAACTGGCGATAGGGGCCGTGCAGGCAGAGGTAGACATAGGGAAAGACAAACAACAGCTGGCTCCAGAGCACCCAGCCCCAGCCAATGCCGCTGCTTATCGAGTCATGTGCAAGCCAGTCCAGCCCGAGCCGGATACCAAACAGCAGGCTCGCTTGCGGCAGCAACAACGGCAGGCAGATAAGCCAGAGCGGCCAGGGGCGGCGGCCGGCTTGTGCCTCCAGACTGCACACCGCCATTCCCAGAGCCAGCAAGCCGCTCACCAGCGCCAGCAGTGTGCTGGTTGTCAGCAGCGGCAGCAGGGTTGGCAGCAGATCCAGCCAGTAGTGACTGCTCCACTGGCTGGGCCAGAGGGCGGGAAAGGGCCAGCGGCGCGCCAGTGACCAGAGCAGCAGCGCCGCCAGCACCGCCAGATTGAGGGTGATCAGGGTGAAGGCAAAGCCCGCTGCGAGCCGGTTGGTAAAGAAGTGGGGCGCCGCCCGTTTGCCATCGAGCCAGCAGCCTTTGCCCATCTCTTTATGAAGCCACTCCAGTAATCTGAACAGGGCGATGAGCAGTGCCGTTATGGCGAGCAGCAGCAGGGCGCCGCTGGCGGTGGCGCCGCGCCAGAGCAGGTCCGGATCCTGATACCAGAGCCACAACCGCACCGCTAGCGGGGCGGGGGCGTCGGGCCCGAGCAGCTGGGCGAGATCCACCACCGCCACTCCGTAGGCCGCCACCGCATAAATGGGCAGGCGCAGGGCAGGCCAGAGGGCGGGCAGCAGCAGGCGCCACCAGACCTGGGGGGCGCTGAAACCGAGGCTCGCCCCCAGCCACTGCTGGCGTGCCAGCAGGATGGGTTGCTGCGCGGCCATCGCCATCAGCAGCAAAAAGGGGGTCTCCTTGAAAACGAGCAGTGCAATCAGCCCGAGTCCCCAAGGATCCCGAATGGTTTGCCAATCGGGGGGGAGATCAAACCCGGTCAGCGCTGGCGAGACGAGCCGCAGCAGCCAACCGGAGGGGGCGAGCAAAAAGGCAAAACCGATGGCAAAGGCGACGTGGGGCATGGCCAGCATCGGCGAGAGCAGACGACGGAGCAACCCGAAAGCCCGGCTGTCGCTGTGGGCCAACAGCAGGGCGGTCAACAGCAGGCTGCCAAGGGTTGAGGCGGCGCCAATCCACAGGCTCAGTGCTGCTGAGTGCCAAAGACCGGGTTGGGCGAGCAGCAAGGCGAGATGAGAGGCGGCCATCCCCTCCGCCAGCAGTTGCCACAGTCCCGCCAGCAATGGGATGACGAAGATCGCCAGATAAATGACCGCCATCCCCGCACTCATACTGGGGTGGCGTGTCAACCGGCGCCACGGTCGGGAGCGGGAAAGCGGGTGACCAGAGGCACTCATCAGTGACCGTAACGCTCGGCCCAGGCTGCTTCCAGCTTGAGCTGCCAGCTGGGGTGAGGCTCGGCCACTGCTTTGAAGCGTAGTGCCGGTTGCCCCTTGGCTGAATCAGGCAGGGTATCGGCCCGCAGCACGCTGGGATCACCCCAGAAGGCCGGATTGGCTTTTCGTGCCTGCGCCGCCGGGCTCAGCAGGAAGTTGGCCACCACCTTGGCACCCGCACGGGCGCTGGCGTTGAAGGGGATGGCGAGAAAATGGCTGTTGGTGAGCGCCCCTTTCTCCATGGCGACAGCTTCAACACTGGGGGGCAGGGCGCCAATCTGGGCGGCGCTCTGCGCCTCCTGCGGATTGAAGCTGATGGCCATGGCCAGTTCGCCATCATCAAGCAGCTGGCGGGTTTCGGCGGCGCTGGTGGGGAACAGTTTGCCCTTGCGCCAGAGTGCCGGATGCAGCTCATCGAGCCAGGCCCAGAGCGGGGCGGCCACGTTGGCAAAGTCGCGCTCGGTCGCCTCCCGATAGAGGGGGGCGGGGTCTGGCGTCAACTCCAGCAGGATCTGCTTGAGAAAACTGGAGCCATGGAACTGGGGCGGCTTGGGATAGGTGAAGCGGCCGGGATGGGCCTTGGCCCACGCCAGCAGGGCTGCTGCCGAGCTGGGCGCTCTGGCGACCTCTTCGGTGTCGACCATCAGATTGAGCTGGCCGATGCCCCAGGGGGCTTCCAGCCCTTCTACCGGCAGGGTGAAGTCCTCACTCACCGGCAGGGTGCTGTCTACTAGCGCCATGTTGGGTAGCTCGGCGGTAAAGGGAGCGCCGAGCAGCCCCTGCTCCTTGAGCGCCTTGAAGTTCTCGCCGTTGACCCAGAGCAGGTCGATGGGGCCGCCAGCTTGCTTGCCCGCCTGCTTGTTGGCCAGCAACTGGCTGACGCTCTGGGCGATGTCATCCACCTTCACCTGCACCAGTTTGACCTGATAGTTGCGTGCCAGCTCCTGCCCGGCCCACACCAGATAGGCGTTGATCTCCGGGCTGCCGCCCCAGGCGTTGAAGTAGACGGTCTGCCCCTTCGCCTCCTCAAGGGTCTGCTGCCAATGGTCATTAGGGGTGGCTAACAGCGGGCCGCTGGCCAGCAGTGGCAGGGTGCACAGCAGGGCACTTAGCCGCCGTTTGAGCTGTGAGTTGAGTTGTGAGAATGGCTTGAGCATAAACGTTTCTCTGGTTGTCAGGCGCCACGGCGCCAGCGGTGATAACGGGCCAGCAACGCCAGCACCCGGGTGGGTTGGTGGGCCCGTTTCCATTCACCCGCCACATATTTGTTCCCCTCCATCAGGGTGGGATAGGCGTGAATGGTGCCGAGGATCTTGCCAAGGCCGAGGCGGTGACGCATGGCGAGCACGAACTCGGCGATCCGCTCACCGGCGTGAGTGCCCACTATGGTGGCGCCAAGGATAGTATCCTTGCCCGGCACGGTCAGCACCTCGACAAAGCCGTGGCGCTCGCCATCGGCAATGGCGCGATCCAGCTCGGCCAGCTCGAAGCGGGTCGCCTCGAAGGGAATCCCCTGCGCCTCGGCCTCCTTGCGATTGAGGCCGACCCGGGCAATCTCCGGCATGGTGTAGGTGGCCGCCGGAATGACCCGATAGTCGGCCCGAAAGCGCTTGAACTGGCCAAACAGGGCATTGACCGCCGCATACCAGGCCTGATGGGCGGCAAAGTGGGTGAACTGGTAAGGGCCCGCTACGTCTCCCACCGCCAGTATGCTGGGGAAGTTGGTGGCAAGAAAACCATCGACCGCTATGGTGCCGCGGGGGGCAAGCTCGACCCCCAACGCTTCGAGCCCGAAGCCGCTCACATTGGCGACCCGACCCAGTGCCAGCAGCAGTTGATCCCCTTCCACCACCTGTGTCTCATCGCCACGGCGCAGTTGCAGCCGGATGGGGAGAGCCCCCTCTGCTGCGGGCAGATAGTCGGCTCGTTCGGCGCGCCAGCCGGTGAGTAGCTGCACGCCATCTCGGCTCATTTGCCCAGCTAGGGCGTCGGCTACCTCTCTCTCTTCGCGGGGCAGCAGTTGCTCCGAGAGTTCCACCAAGGTCACGGGAATGCCGAGCAGGGCGAAGCTCTGGGCCAGCTCGCAGCCGATGGGGCCGCCGCCCAGCACCAGCAGGCGGCGCGGCGGGGTGCGTAGCTGCCAGAGGCTATCCGAGGTGAGGTAAGGCACCTGATCCAGCCCCGGCAGCTTGGGCACCAGCGGTCGGGCGCCGGTGGCGATGACGATATGGCGGCTGGCAAGGCGCTGGCCGTTAACCTCCACCTCCCAGGGAGAGACCAGCCGCGCCTCCCCTTCGATGCACTCCACTCCAAGCCCTTGATAGCGTTCGATGGAGTCGTGTGGCTCGACCTCCTTGATCACCTCAGCCACCCGCTCCATCACGGCGGCAAAATCGGCGCGGGAGTGGCTTGGGCTAAAGCCCAGCTCGTCGGCTTTACGCTGCTCTGCGGCAAAGCGGGCGCTTCGGATCAATGCCTTGGAGGGGACGCAGCCGCTGTTGAGGCAATCGCCCCCCATCTTGTGCTTCTCGATGAGCGCCACCTTGGCTTTCACCGCTGCGGCGATATAGCTGGTAACCAGCCCACCTGCACCGGCACCGATCACCAGCAGGTTGTAGTCGTAGCGAGCGGGTTTGCGGTAGGGGGTGAGCAGGCGCCGCTGGGCAAGGTGTGCGGTCAATTTCTTGACCAGCCATGGCATCAGCCCCAGCAGGGTCAGCGCGACCATCAGGCCGGGGGAGAGGATATTGCCGGTGCTGGTTAACTGGCCAAGCTCGCTGCCCGCCAGTACATAGACGAAGGTGCCAGGCAGCATGCCAAGCTGGCTGACCCAGTAGTAGGTGCTGACTCTGATGGGGGTGAGCCCCATCAGCAGATTGACCAGAAAGAAGGGGAAGATGGGGATGAGGCGCAGGCTCAGCAGATAGAAGGCCCCCTCCTTCGCCATGCCGGACTGAAAGGTGGCCAGCTTGTCGCCAAAGCGGACGGTGACCCAGTCGCGCAGCAGAAAACGGGCGCTGAGAAAGGCCAGGGTCGCGCCTATGGTGCTGGCAAAGGAGACCAGCAGCAGCCCCCAGGCGACGCCGAACACAGCGCTGCCACCCAGGGTGAGCAGGCTGGCGCCGGGCAGGGAGAGGGCGGTGCTCAGCACATAGATAAGCACGAACAGCAGGCTGGCCGAGACAAAGTGGCTGTCAACCCATTGCGCCACTGCCGCCTGCTGGGCCTGCAAGGCGTCCAGAGTGAGGTAACGGCCAAGATCGAGGGCAAAAAAGGCACCGATAAGGCTCCCCATCACCAGTGCAAGCAGCAGGCGGGTCCGGTTCATCAGGCGTCCTTGCTGTCAGGCTGGGCAGGGCGCTCCGGTTGCACCGGCAGCTGGCAGAAGCCCTGCGGCGCGATATCGAGGGCGGCGTTGAACTTGGCCGACATGTTCTGGAAGGCGATAAGACCGGTCAACTCCACCATGGCATCGTCATCGAACCAGGGTTTGAGGCGGGCCGCCTGTTCATCGCTGACCCCATCGAGGCCAGTCATCGCTTCGGTGTAGTCGAGCACTGCTTTCTCCCGCTCGTCAAACAAGGGGCTTTCGCGCCAGTTGGCCAGCGCCTCCACTTTCTCGCTGGAACCGGCTCTCTTTACCAGTGTCATGGCGTTGATGTCGACGCAAAAACGACACCAGTTGAGCTGGGAGACCCGCACCGTCACCAGCGAGCGCAGCACGGGGTCGATGGGGGAGCGCTTGCGGTTGATGACGCCGTAGAGGGTGGCGACGGCGGCAAAGAGGCGCGGCGAGCGGCCCCAGCACTTGCCCGGAATAAGCACCTGACCATAGTTGCGCTTTTGCAGCCAGAAAAAGGGGCGGATAAACCAGGCATATTCCCGGTCGGGTTTGACCTCAACGCGCATCAGTTACCTTCTTGTTGTTTCACACTTACGGTTTCAAATTGGGTTTGTAGGCCTGACCGAGGCGCTCGTTCAGGCGGGTCAGGAAATCCTCGATCCGCGCCCGGTTGGTGCCCAGATCACTTTGTCCCTGACGGGAGGCTGATCGCATATCGATGCGGGTCTCTTTGGGGCCAGCAAAGACCCGCAGCGCCACATCATCCTGAAAGCCGAACCAGCCGGTGGTAACCACCGCATCCAGACCGTCGGGGCTGGGTCGTACCTGCCAGCCCAGCTCCTGCATCAGTTCGTTGGCTTCAATCACCACTTCGGCAGGAGAGGCCCTGGTAAAGAGAGGACCGGGTTTTGCCTTAACTGCTTTCAGCGGTGCGCTATTTATTGGCAGATCCTGCGCCGTTCTGAGCTCTGCCGCCCAGCGCAGTTGGGGGGGATTGTAGGGATCTGTGCTCACATCGTTGATCAGCGGCATACGTAGCGCCTGCAGCACAAAGGTCAGCGGTAGCAGCAGTGGCAAGGCGCCAAGGCCGCTGGCATAGCGGTTACGGCTCCAGGGCAGGCGTACCAGCAAGATCAGGGAGACAAGGGCTCCGATGAGACAGATCGCAAAACCGATCCACCAGGGCCAGAGATGAAAGCGGCTGCCGAGGGCGCCAGCGAGCGGGAGTAACCAGGCCAGCAGGGGCCACAAGCAAGAACGGGGCATAGCACGGGATCCATCGTCGAATGTGGACAATGCCGAGAAGGATAAACTTAATTGCCTGATAACGTTAGTAAATTGATGAGAGTTTGGCGTGGTTTTGGTCAGTTTTGCGAGGGGAATGCAGAGGGAGGTGAAGCCCGCCTGACGGGAGCTTCACCGAGAAGATGGTCAGTTGCGATGACTTAGTTGCGATAGAGCACTTTGATCAGATGGAAGCCGAACTTGGTGCGCACCGGCCCCAGCACCTTGAGCAGTTCACCCTTGAAGACCGCATCGTCAAATGCTTTCACCATATCTCCCTTGGAAAATTCTCCCAAATCGCCAAAACGCTTGCCTGAGGGACAGGTAGAGAAGCGCTTGGCCATCTGGCCGAAGTCGGCTCCCTTCTCGATCTTCTCCTTGATCTCCAGACACTGTTTTTCGGTCTTGACCAGAATGTGCTGGGCACAGGCTTTTTTCATCGGGGCGCTCCTGGGAGTGATGGCGAAGGTTGTTAACGCCAAGGGTGGTAGCAAATCGGGGCGCAAGAGTACCCCAATTTGCCACCGGCGTCAGCCATCACAGCCCGCCATTTACTGGCGCACGCCAGCCCTGTTACTGGCGAGCGCGGGTGGCCAGCACGGCGCGGGGACGCGCTTGCCAGATGATCTCCAGCCCGAGCAGGGCGTAGAGGCTCCAGATGGCCAGCGGATTGAGCCACTCTCCTCCCAGTTGCAGGGTCATCAGGGCGCAACCTGCCAGCAGCAAGGTGATACCCGGCAGCCGCCAGTGGACGGGCAGGGGGGCCAGCATCGCCATCGCCAGCAAAATGCCGAGGCCAAACGGCAGGTTCAGGGCGGTAAAGGCCAGCGCCTGCTGACCACTCATGCCGGTTAGCAGGGCCAGCAGGGCGCTGCAACAGGCGAGAAAGGTGATGAACTCGAGACGATCGGCAATATAGTCAGCCATCTGTTCGCTACGTGCATGCATGATGTGTCTCCTTCAGTTGATGGTTCAAGTGTGAGGGAGGGACGTTCGCAAAGGCAGCGGGATAATTCGATTGTGCTGAACGAGCAATTCTTAATCACCCGCTACGTCGGGCTTTGGCGTGTGCCGGGCCTGTTAAACGGTGAGGGTGGGGTGATGCCGACAAACTCTGTCGTGGTGGGTTTCTGGTTGCAAAGAGAGGAGGAGAGGTGACAAATGGTGCCTGATGGTGGGGTGAGCCTTATTCAGGGCAGGTCAATTCGCTTCCATCGGGAAAGCGGGCGGCGTCATTGTCACCAAAATGTGTGATTTGTGGTCAACCTCTTAAAAGATATGGTGAATTTGCCAATGGCGCCGCGCTGTCGCTGGCCGATGCCTATGTTAGGATAAGGTTCGCCATTTTTCTGGCGCGCATTTTTGTGTCACGGCCATGCACTGCATGGCGTGCTGCGTCGCATTCGGGGTTGGCCCGAAAGGGCGCCGATTTCCTTCACCACAGATTCAGGAATATTGACCTTTGACAGGATGCATTTCATCCCTGCTGGCAGGGCGTTCACTGTCTGGCTCTGCCTTTCGCCGCGGCCTGCGGGTTCTGGGGGTGGGCCTGTTGCTGTCGCTGCTGGCTTCGCCCGCGTTTGCTGCCAAGCTCACCTATCAGGTCAAGGGGTTGAAAGGGGAGAACAAGGATAACGTTGAAGCCTACCTTAATGCCCTGCCGGTCTATCAGGAGCGGCAATACCGCCCGGCTCGAGCCAAAATCACCGAGAGCGTGCAAAAGGCGCTGCAGGTATATGGCTACTACCAGCCGAAAATCACCCTGAGTCGCGACAAGAAAACCCCGTCCAAAGTGGTGATTGAGGTAGACAAAGGGGAGCCGGTTATCGTCTCCCGCCTCGATATTCTGCTGGAGGGGGATGCGGGCAGCGACGAGCTTTACAGCGCCCTGCTGGACAAGTTGCCCCTCAAAGAGGGCGAGCCCCTCAACCACGCCAAATATGAATCCATCAAGGCCGATCTGGGCAGCCTCGGGCTGGCCCGCGGTTACTTTGATGCCAAGCTGAGCAAGAGTCAGGTCAAGGTGTTCCCGGACAAGGGGACGGCAGAGATCTTTATTCTGTTCGAATCGGGCCATCGCTACCGTTTTGGCGAGATCCGCTACGATGCCACCCCCGAAGCGCTTCACCTGATCCGCCCGCTTATCAACATCAAGAGCGGCGACCCCTATCTCGCCATCCGTCTGGCCGAGATGTCGCAGGATGTCTCCTCCACCAAGCTGTTCCGTCAGGTCGATATCAAGCCGGTATTAAGCGAGGCGAGCAACTATCGGGTGCCCATTGCGGTGACGCTGGATAACCGGGTCGATCACGAAATCGAGACCGGTATCGGTTACGCCACTGACGTAGGGCCGCGGATGAGTGCCACCTGGGAGAAACCCTGGGTCAACCGCTATGGTCATCGTCTGTTTGCCACCGCCAAGGTGTCGGCGCCGGAGGCAGAGCTCAGCTTCGACTATCAGATCCCGGTGGGCAACCCGCTGCGGGACTACTACTCCATCCAGACCGGTTACCAGTACAAGGACAACAACGATACCCGCTCCGATCTCACCACCATCGGTGTGCACCGCTGGACGCGACGGCCGGAGAGCTGGGATCGGGACGTTTTTATCCGGCTGGAGAACGAGATCTATACCCAGGGCGCCGACGAGGGGAACAGCTTGCTGTTGATCCCCGGGGTCTCCTGGTCCCGGCTGCGGGTGCGCGGCACCCTGGTGCCCGACTGGGGGGACCGCCAGCAGCTGACGCTGGAGTTCTCCGATCCCAGATGGGGTTCCGACATCAGCTTTATGCGGGTGTGGGGGCGCAGCAAGTGGCTGCGAACTCTCGGCGATAACCACAGATTCCTGATGCGGGCCGAGCAGGGGGCCATCATAGGTGACAGCTTCTCGCTGGTGCCGCCCTCCTTGCGCTTCTTTACCGGTGGCGATCAGACGGTGCGCGGCTTTGGTTACGAGAGCATCTCCCCCACCGGGCCGGATGGCAAGCTGACCGGTGGCCGCTACACCAGCGTGGCCAGTCTGGAATACAACTACCGCTTCAGCGAGAAGTGGCTGGGGGCCATGTTTGTGGATGGTGGCACCTCCACCACCGATTACAGCGAGCCCTGGAAAATAGGTACCGGCGTCGGTGTACGCTGGGTCACTCCCATCGGTCAGGTCAGGCTGGATCTGGCGGTCGGGGTATCGGAGGAGGACAAGCCCTTGCGGCTACATTTCGCATTGGGGCCTGAATTATGATGTTGTCTAAACGCTTTTTTCTTTGGCCGCTGCGGCTGTATCTTGCGCGGGGGTCTGCATTGTGATCTGGCTAAAACGCATCTTTCTCTGGCTGATGGGGCTGGTGTTCCTGCTGCTTATCGGCGTCAGCCTGCTGGGCTTTACCCATCAGGGCAACAAGTGGTTGTGGCAACAGGCCAAGGGAGCGCTGCCTTCTCTCAAGGGGGAGCTGGTGGCCGGTCAGCTTGGCTATGGCTGGACCCTGGAAGGGGCCGGCTGGCAGGATGAGCTGGTGGATGTCACGGTGGATCGCGCCGTGCTCGACTGGGATCTCGGCAAGTTGCTGCAGGGCAAGCTCTGGATAAAATCCCTGGTGGTGACTCATCCGGTGGTCAAGGTAGCCGACTCCGAACCTGCGCCGGAAGAGCCTTCCGAACCCTTTGTCTGGCGCCCGCTGCCACTCAAGATCCAGGTCGACAGCCTCAAGGTGGCCGATCTCGATCTGGCGGTGCCCGGCGTGGCAGTGACCCTGGGGTCCCTGGATATCGGCGCCACCCTCAATCGCAAGGGGCTGATTGTACGCGGCCCGGTGCTCGATAACCTGACGGTGACGCTGGATGACGCGGCACCCGCCAGCGCAGCCAAATCTGCCAAGCAGCCGGCCGCTAGCGAGAAACAAGCCGGAGCTGCGGTGGCGCGCAACGACAAGGCCAGCGCCAAGACCGTCAAACAGGGCAAAGGGACGCCTGCTGCGAACACGGCAAAGGCAGCCCCCATTCTCCTGCCCGCCATTCATCTTCCTTTCCCCATCCAGCTGGAAGGGGTCAGCGCGACCCAGGTGCAATATAAGCAGGGCGAGCTGATTGAAGGGCTCGACAAGCTGCTGCTCTCGGCCACTGCTGCCGACGATCGCATCGAGGTGCGCGAGCTCTCGCTGCGCCACGCCATGGCCGATCTGGCGCTCAAGGGCCACATTCAGCTAAGTGATGACTACCCGCTGGCGGTGACCCTGGATGCCAAGGCCCGCAAGGGGTTGCTGGATGGCGAGCTGCAGGGGGGGCAGGCCACGTTGGCGCTGAGCGGTTCGGTCGGCAAGCTGGGGCTGGTGTTGTCAGCCAAGGGGCCGATCGCCGCCAATCTCAAAGGTTCTCTGGCAGCCCTCGACCCGGATCTCCCTTTTGATTTGACCCTCGACTGGAAGAGCCTCGGTTGGCCTCTTCACAAGCCTGCCAAAGATGAGCCGAGCTATCTGCTGGATAAAGGGAGCCTGACTGCCAAGGGCAAGCTCTCCGGCTATCAGTTTGCCCTCAATACCTCCGGCAAGGGAACCGATGTCCCCCCCTTCAAGCTTGCGCTGGACGGGAAGGGGGATCTGGAGCGGCTCAGCAAGATCGCCTTGCAGCTCAATGCCCTCAAGGGGGAGCTCAAACTCGATGGCAAACTAGCCTGGAACAAGGGGATCGAGTGGCAGGGGACCACCCTGTTCAAGGGGATCAATCCGGCCGAGCTGTTGCCTGAACTGAAAGGGACGCTGGCCGGTGAGCTGGAGAGCCGTTTCGTGATGAACGAAGCGGGCCACTGGGAGCTGAAACTGCCCAAGCTCAAGGTGGATGGCAAGCTCAACCAGTACCCGCTGGCCCTCAAGGGGGAGCTCAGCGGTAACGACAAGATGGAGTGGCAGATCCCGGCGCTCTCGCTCCAAAGTGGCCCGAACCAGTTGCAGGCCAAGGGCAGCATCAGCACTGCCCAATGGAAGCTCGATGCCAACCTGCAGGCTCCCCAGCTGGGGGGTATCTATCCCGGCCTGAAAGGGGATATCAAGGGGCAGGTGAAGGTCAGTGGCAATCAGCAGACGCCAAAAATCGATGCGGATCTGGCCTCCGAGCGGCTCTACTATGCCGGCACCGACCTGAAGGGCATTAGCCTCAAGGGTAATGCGGTGATCGGTGCCAAACCGGCCGGTGAGCTCTCGCTGTTGGTGGCGCAGTTGAAACAGGGCGAAACCAAGCTCAGCCAGCTGGCCCTGAACCTCAGCGGCGATATCAGTCAGCATCTGTTGACCCTGACCATGAAGGGTGACCCTGTTGCGGCCAACCTCAAACTGGGTGGCGGCGTGCGCGGGGATCACTGGCGCGGGGCGCTCTCCGAGTTGCGGCTGAAAACCCCGCTGCGCCGTTGGGACTTGAGCTCCCCGTGGGCGCTGGATCTCGATCTGCCGCGTCAGCGGCTGGCGATGGGGGATCTCTGCCTCGGCTCCCAAGGGGCCAGCCTATGCGTCAAGGGGAGTCAGGTCTCCGCTGCGCAGGGCACCCTGGAGTTTGCCCTGAGCGAGTTTGATCTCAAGCGGCTGCGCCCCTGGTTGCCGGTCAACTTCCGCTGGCAGGCGATGCTCTCGGCCGATGGGCGTGCCAGCTGGCGTGGCAATCAGCCGACCCTGCATGCGGTGGTACGCACCACGCCGGGCACTTTTGTGGCAGATGGTCTAAAGACCGACTATCAGCAGCTGGCACTGGCCCTGGATTTCGAGCGGCAGCAGGCGGCCATTCGCCTCGATTTTGCCTCCAAACAGATCGGCAATATCGATACCGATCTGCTGATCAGGGAGCCCGCCGGTCGCGGTCTGCTCGGCGGTCAGCTCAAGTTTGACGATCTCAAGCTCAATACTTTTGCGCCGCTCATCCCTGAGGTGCGCTCCCTGCAAGGGATCATCTCCGCCGATGCCCGTTTCGACGGCACCCTAGCGGCGCCCCTGCTGTTTGGCCAGCTCAACCTGCGTGACGGTGAAGTGCAGACCCACTCTGACATGGTGACCCTGACCAAGCTGGTGACCCGCCTCAAGATCGAGGGAAATCGCGCCGAGCTCGATGGCTCCATGCTGGTGGGCAAGGGACCGCTGGCGTTGGGCGGCTGGCTCAGCTGGGCCAAGATGCCGGTCAGCGGCAGCCTCACCATTCAGGGCAAGGATCTGGAGGCGCAATATCCAGGCATGGGCCGGGTCAGAGTCTCGCCCGATATCGCGGTGTCGCTGGGGGAGGAGACCCGCATTACCGGTCAGGTGGATATTCCCTGGGCGCGCATTCTGGTCAAGAGCCTGCCGGATTCGGCGGTGGCGGTCTCCGACGATGTGACCGTGGTCTATGACGATCTGCCCCCGGCTCCCAAGCAGGCCAGTCTGCCGCTGGCGATGAAGGTGGCGATCCGCCTTGGCAACGATGTGAAGCTCGATGCCATGGGGCTGAAGACCGATGTCTCCGGTGGCCTCAATATCCGTCAGGATCCCGAGAAGCCGCTGGCTGGCAATGGCCAGCTGGTGCTCACCAACGGCCGCTTCAAGGCCTATGGTCAGAACCTCATCATCAAGGAGGGGCGGATCCTCTTCTCCGGTCCGCTGGATCGGCCCTTCCTCAACATCGAGGCCAACCGGGATCCCGATACCATAGAAGGTCAGGTGACGGTCGGGGTGCGGGTGACCGGCCCTGCCAGCAAGCCTGAAATCACTGTCTATTCCGAACCGCAGATGGCGCAGTCGGAACAGCTCTCCTATCTGCTGCGTGGCAAAGGGTTGCAGACTGGCGGTGAGGATGGCGGTTTCAACGGTCTGCTGGTGGCCGGCGCGGTGAGTCAGGCCAATGGCGTGGTGTCGAGTATCGGCGAGTCGCTGGGGATGAGCGATGTCTCTCTCGATACCGCGGGCAGTGGCGACAACACCCAGGTGACCCTGTCGGCCTATCTGCTACCGGGCTTGCAGTTCCAGTACGGGGTCGGGGTTTTCAGCCCCATCGCCGAATTCAAGCTGCGCTACGAGGTATTGCCACGGCTCTATCTGCAGGCGATGAGCGGGGTGGCTCAGGCGGTTGATATCTTCTATCGCTTCACCCTGTAACGCTTCATCCCGTAACTGGGCTGATATGAACGTAAACGGGAGGCGCAGGCCTCCCGTTTTTTATTGCGCGATCGGCAGCAGGCAAACGGCGATAAGGCACTGGAGTGCAGAGAAATAACGGATTGGGCAGACCAGAAATGCGAAAACCCGGCGCCAGGCCGGGTTTTCTGAATGATGGTGGAGGGAGAAGGATTCGAACCTTCGAAGGCAGAGCCGTCAGATTTACAGTCTGATCCCTTTGGCCGCTCGGGAACCCCTCCACAAGTGCGAGGCGCATACTAACAGATCTTCCGGTTTTGTGAACCCCCAAGCAGGATTTTTCCATTAAAAGAATTGGATTTGTGGCCGATAACCAGTGAAATAGCCATTTTCGAGAGTTATCTCATGCTGCCCAGTTCAATCCGTAATCACCTGCTCGTCGATGAGGGCCAGTTGGGGCAGCGCCTCAACCGTGACCTGCAGCATGGCGATCGCGCTGATTTCCGGTTGCATCTGGCCCTGCTGACCGACGCGGTGGAGGAGCAACCCTGGTTTGATGCCAAACCGGCGGCCACTCCCCAGAGCCGTGACTGGCGTCTGCACTTTGCGCTGAGACCGGCAGAGGTGCTGGTGGCTGAAGGAGCGGGGAGTGACTGCAGTGCCATCAATGAGCGGTTGCAGCAAGGGGGAAGCATGGTGGATGTGCGGCTCTGGCTGGTGCTGCAAACACCGCCGCTGGCGGTCAAGCAACCCTTGTTGGATGAGGCTGTCTACGACAACCTGTCGCCGCTGGCGCGGGAGCGGTTGCAAGGAAAGCTGGCCGATATGCCACGCCAGGAGGATCCGCTGGTATTGCTGCCGATCCTCGACCGTTTGCAACAGGGGGTGGATACCCGGTTGCACTGGCTCAGTTGATGGCGCCTGTTCACTGGTGTAATGCTGTGCTTGTCGGGAGATCACAGGCAACAAAAAGGCGGGTGACCCCGCCTTTATGCTCTTTGGAATTTTTAGCCTTGCGGCATGCTATCAAGCGTCAGCTTCATCCGGTTGCGGCTGCTCTTTGAGCGCGGCATTGGCACGACGGGCAATCGGCTTTTCGGTGTGACGGTTGAGTTGGCGCTCCAGTTTTTGCCCCAGTTCGTTGATGGCGGCGTAGAGATCCTCATGCTCTGCCTGGGCAAACAATTTGCCGTTGGGGATGCCAGCACTGGCTTCGACAGTGAACATCAGACGCTCTTTGGAAACAATCACATGGGGTGTGATGAGAGGCACCTGAAGACGTTCGAGCTTTTCAAAACGGGATTCGATGCGCTCGCGGATAGCCGGGGTGATGTCGATGATTTTGCTGGTAATTTCGATTTTCATATTGGCCCCCTTCGGGTCGTCTTGCTTGTGTCTTCACCTTCAGATTACTCATTGGTAAAGATTGAAATGTGATCCATATCACATAACCTTCCCTTGGCTATTCAGCAACTTATAAATTGTGATCTTTTCCGGTTTCGTGCCAAAAACAGCTTGAGCTCCATGAAACTGGCAGGCAGTATGACGGGAATAGGATCGTTTCTGTCCCTTCTTGGCAGCACTTCGTGTCGACCTCATGTCCGGTTTCCACTGCTTGATATCGCATGTTTGTACTCTTCCCTCGCAACCTCTGATCTGATGAGCGGATGCAGGGGGCGTTGCTATGCCTGATTGGACATCAAACGTGGTTGGTTGTTGTGTTGGAGTGGTAAATGAAGCAGCAGGCCACGCAAGTCATGTGGTTTTTCGATCGGCAACATGATCAGTGGAGCCTCTCTGATCAGGGGGCCTACCAGCAGTGGCAAGGGGAGGGCAATCATCCCTGGGCCGCTCGCCTGTTACCGGAAGATGAGGCAGGCTTTGCCGATTTTCTTGTCCGGCTTCATGAATCACATCTGCCTGAACAGTTCATCGGTCATCTGAAAGATGATCAGGGGCAGCTCAACCATGTGCTCTGGAGTGGCCAGTTTGTGCCCACCCAGCAGATCTGCTGTGGCTGGCTGGCCCCTCTTGATACCGCCAACAGTGCGGTCTCCTCTCTCAATCTCTCTTTGCCGTTGCTGCAAACCACCCTGCTCACCCAGTTGGCGCAGGCGCTCTCTGCCCGCACCGGGCTCGATTTTTTCAATACCCTGGTCAGCCAGCTGGCCCATATCCTCAAGGTGGATGCGGTCTGGGTGGGTGAGTTGTGCGGTGCCGACCGGGTCAAAGTGCTGGCCGCCGACGGGCTGGCGCAGAAGGACTATCCGCTGGCGGGCTCCCCCTGTCAGGAGCTCTACAAGCAAGGGGCCATCTGTTTCGAGGTGATCGACGAGTCGCAGGAGTATCAACCCTGGCTGGCGGCCGGGCAGACTTATTATGGTCAGCCGCTGTTTGATGCCAGAGGCCAACTTCTGGGCCATCTGGCGCTGCTCTATTCGGCCCCGGCAGATACCAGCAATCTCACCTCGGTGCTCAATACCTTCTCGGTACGGATGGTGGCCGAGCTGGAGCGATTGCAATCCGATGCCCAGATGCGCCTCTCTGCCGTTGCATTCGAGACCCACGAAGGGATCATCATTACGGATCCGGGGTTCAAGATCCTGCGGGTCAACAATGCCTTCAGCCAGATCACCGGCTTTGACAGCCAGTCGGTGCTGGGCCTGCATCTGGAAGAGGATCTCTGGCCAAATCTGGGTGGGCTCGGTTACGAGCTCAATACCCTCAGCCGCTGGCAGGGGGAGACCCAGCGTCGCCATGTCGATGGTCACACCTATCCCCAGTGGGAGATAGTGACGCCGGTGCAGGATGAAAAAGGGGTGATCAGCCACTTTGTCATCTGCTTCGAGGATATCTCCGAGCGCAAGGCGGCCGAGCGACGCATTCAGGATCTCGCCTATTACGACGAGCTGACCGGATTGCCCAATCGTCGTCAGCTCCACGAGACCTTGGTGCAGACCTTCAACGAGGCGACCCGCGATGGCTTGATTGGCGCCCTGCTCTTTATCGATCTCGATCACTTCAAGACCATCAACGACTCCCTCGGCCACGCCACCGGTGACTGGCTGCTCAAGGAGGTCGCCGCCCGTCTCAAACGGTTGGTGCGACAGGGGGATTGTCTGGCCCGCCTCGGCGGTGACGAGTTTGTGTTGCTGCTGCCATCGCTCTCGGCCAGCCCGCCCCAGGCGGAGATGCAGGCCGATATCATTGCCGAGCGGCTCATCACCGAGATTGCCGCTCCTTATACCTATGTGGGGCAGGTGCTGCACATCGGTGCCAGCGTTGGCATTACCCTGTTTCCGGATCGGGAGCAGGGGGTCGATGATCTGCTCAAGCAGGCAGATACCGCCATGTATCAGGCCAAGTCCGCTGGCCGCAAGACCCGTCGCTTCTTCGATGCCTCGATGCAGCAGCAGGCGGATCGCCGTCTGCTTATTCACAACGAATTGCGCAACGCCCTCAGCCAGCAAGAGCTGACCCTCTACTATCAGCCCCAGCACATGGTCGATGGCGGCGATATCATCGGTGTCGAGGCGCTCATTCGCTGGCAGCCGGCCGGTCGCTCGCTGGTCTCGCCGGCAGAATTTATTCCCATTGCCGAGGAGACCGATCTGATTGTCGATATCGGCAACTGGGTGCTGCACGAGGCGTGCGCCCAGTATGTGCTGTGGGAGGAGAACGGCATCCATATTCCGCAGATCTCGGTCAACGTCAGTGCCAAACAGTTCCATGCCACCGATTTTGTCGAGCGGATCCACGATGTGTTGGCACAAACCGGCATGGATCCGGCATGCCTCAATCTGGAGATCACCGAATCCGTGGTGCTGGGCCATGCCGAGGACACCATCAGCAAGATGACCGAGCTCAAGGAGCTCGGCATCAGCTTTGCCATCGACGATTTTGGCGCCGGTTACTCCTCCCTGAGCTACCTCAAGCGGCTGCCTGCCGATGAGCTCAAGATCGACCGCTCCTTCATTCAGGACATCCCGAAAGATGGCGACAACATGGCCATCGTCGAGGCGGTGATCGCCATGGCGCGACATATGGGCTTTAACGTCACGGCGGAAGGGGTGGAATCCCGTCAGCAACTGGAGTTTCTCAAGGCGCAGGGGTGCAGTTTCTATCAGGGCTATCTCGCCTCCAAGCCGCTGCCGGTGCCCTATCTGGAGAAATATGTACAGCGGCTGACCAGACCGGAGCAACTGCGTGAAATGCAGCTGAGCGAGTCAGAAAAATAGTCCCTGCTCCCCGCTGTAGCGCTGCTCGGCAACGGGTAGAATGAGAGGCAGTAGACCCACCGCCACCGGGCGGTGTATTGCCTTCAATGGAGATGTTCAGTGAAAGCTGTATGGGGAATTGTTTTGTCGGCGCTGTTTGTGCCGACCCTGATGGCGCAGACTGCCGACCAGACGCTCTACCGTCAGGCGTATGACGCCGTACGGGCCAATGATCAGGCCCGTTTCCAGCAAATTCGTGCCCGTTTGACCCATTACCCCCTGCTCCCTTACCTCGATTACTATCAGCTCGCCTTTCGTCCGGGGGCAGCCGATTACAACGATGTGACCCGCTTTATCCGCCAGCATGGAGATACCCCCCAGTCCAACAGGCTGGAGCGCAGCTATCTGACCTATCTGGCCCAGAGCCAGCAGTGGTCGCAGTTCCTGCGCTTCTATCCGGCCAAGCCGAGCTCCACCGATCTGCTCTGCATGCACTATCAGGCGCTCTATTACACCGGCAAGCCGAAAGAGGCGTTGCAGGGGGCGGGCAAGATCTGGATGAGCGGTCAATCTCGCCCCGATGCCTGCTCCCCGCTGTTCCAGCTGTGGCAGGCATCCGGTCAGCGAACCCAGGAGAAGATCTGGCAGCGGATGACGCTGGCGTTCGAGGCGGAAAACCCCAATCTGATCCGCCACCTTGGCGCAACCCTGGGTAGCGGCTTGCAAAGCTATGGCGATCAGATGGTGACCCTGTTCGAGCAGCCCGCCAAGGCGATGAACCCGGCCTATTTCAGCAGCAACCCCTATTCCCGCAAGCTGCTCTCCCTCGGTTTGACCCGCTATGCCAATCAGGAGCCGGAGTCGGTGCTGCGTCAGCTTGCGCTGTTTCGCAGCCGTTTCGGCCTGACCCAGGCCGAGGTGAAACCGGTAGAGCGTGCCATTGCCCGCCGCCTGCTGCTGGATCGCTCCATAGCCCAGCGCAGCTGGGTCGACAGCACGGTGAAAAAGCTGGCGGATCCCGACATTACCGAGCTGCGGGCGCGACTGGCCATCTGGGAGCAGGATTGGCGTGGCCTCTCCGGCTGGGTGAAGATGATGCCGATGGCCCGTCAGAAAGAGGATCGCTGGCGCTACTGGATGGCGCGCTCCCTTGAGGTGCAGGGGCAGCAAAAACCGGCGCGGGATCTCTATCTGGAGACTGCCAACCTGCGTGGTTTCTACGGCTTTATGGCCGCCCAGCGCACCGGTGTGCCCTATCGCATCAAGAACCAGAGCGTCAAGCATGTTCCGGACTGGCGCACGGCCAGTCAGCGCTGGCCCTTCCTGTTGCGGGTGCGTGAGCTGCTGTCGATGAACGAGATTGCGGCGGCCCGCTCGGAGTGGATCCACAACATGGATCGCAATCCGGTGGCCCAGCGCATCGAGTTTGGTCATATCGCCCTCAATCAGGGCTGGCACGAGCTGGCCATTCTCGCCAGCATTCGCGCCGAAGCGTGGGATGCCCTCGACCTGCGCTTCCCGCTGCCGCTCAAACGCACCTTCTCCCAGATGGCGCAAGAGCGCACCATGAACACCAGTTTGCTCTATGCCATCTCCCGTCAGGAGAGTGCCCTCTATCCGCTGGCCCAGTCGCCGGTGGGGGCGCGCGGTCTGATGCAGCTGATGCCTGCTACTGCCAAAGAGACTGCCGGCAAGCTGGGGGTGCCCTATCGCAACGAGCAGCAACTGTTTGATCCGACGATGAATATTCGTCTGGGGAGCGCCTATCTCAAGCGCTTGCTGGATGTCTATGATGGCAACCGGATCCTGGCGGCCGCCGCCTACAACGCCGGGCCGGGACGGGTAAAACGCTGGCGAGAGCAGAGTGACAACAAGCCGATGGACGTGTGGGTCGAGAGCATCCCCTACAAGGAGACCCGCAACTACGTGCAAAACGTGTTGTCGTTCGATCTTATCTATCAGCACAAGCTGCAGCAGCCGCTGCGCTTCATGTCAGAGCGGGAGCTCAATCACGCCTATTGAGTCGGGGGCCGCCAGCCGGCCCCTGTTTTCAAATTTCCCTGCTGCCGGGTATCATCGGGTAAGGTTTTGTTACCAAAGGAAACATGCCTGGTGACCTGGCTCCGGGAATTGCATCAGGCCGCAGGGTATACTCGGGCGTCGGCACCGACAGGTTCCCCCACAATAAAGGAATGGATAGTGGCAACGATTAAAGACGTTTCTCAGCTGGCAAATGTGTCTATCTCCACCGTGTCGCGGGTTATCAACAACACGGCACAGGTAGCACCGGAAAAGCGTGAGGCCGTACTGGCGGCCATGAAGGAACTGAATTTTCGACCCAACAGTTTTGCCCAGGCACTGGTCAGCAAGCGTTCCAACTGCATTGGCGTGCTGGTTGGCGACCTCTGCGGTGGCCCCTTCTTTGCCCAGATGATGCGTGGCATCGAAACCATGGTCGATCAGGCCAACAAGTTCACCATCGTCATGTCTGGCAACCACGATATCGCGCGCGAGCGTCACGCCATTCAGGCGCTGCTGCAGCGCCAGTGCGATGCGCTGATCCTCCACAGCAAGGCGCTTCCGGACGAGGAGCTGAGCGAGCTGGCGGCTGGCTCTACCCCCATCGTGTTTATCAACCGTCAGGTGCCGGGCGCGGAAGATCGCTGCGTCTGGCTCGATAACCAGGCGGGGATCACCACCGCGTGCCAGCACTTGCTGGATGCCGGTCATCGCAACATCGCCTTTATCACCTCCGATGATGAAGAGTTTGTCGATGGTCAGCAGCGGATGGCCGGTTACACCCAGACTCTGGCGAGAGCCGGGATCGCCTTTGATCCTGCTCTCGTCAGCCGCGCCTATGCCGACGAAAATGGCGGCTATGTGGCGATGAGTGAATTGCTGGCCCGTGGTGTCGAGTTCACGGCCGTGCTCGGTTTCAACGACGGTATGGTGGCCGGCGCCATCTCTTGCCTGCTGGAGCGGGGTTACAAGATCCCGCAGCAGGTATCGGTGGTGGGGTTCGACGATATCCCCTACGCCCGCTACATCTATCCCAAGCTCACCACGGTGCGCTACCCCATCGAGGAGATGGGCAGCCGTGCAGCCGAGCTGGCGCTGCGTCTGCTCGATCACAAGCCGGTGGACGGCCTGGCGCTCAAGTTTGAAGCCCAGCTGGTGGAGCGTGAGTCAGTCGCCTGATGTGTGGCGAGAGGTTCAGAGCAATATGGCCCCGTCGGGGCCATATCTTTATCTGCCACAGGCGAGTTCCGGTTTACCCCGCTAGGGCAATGCGCTGCTGGCGGCGCGCCTCAACCCCTTCTGCCACCATATCGAGCAGTTGCCTTGTCTGTTCCCAGCCGATGCAGCTATCGGTGATCGACTGGCCGTAGCGCAGCGGTTTGCTGCCGATATCCTGACGCCCTTCGCAGATAAAACTTTCCACCATGATGGCGGCGATGGCATGGCTACCAGCACCCAGCTGGTCGGCAATATCTCGGGCAACCAGCAGCTGGCGGGCGTGCTGTTTCTGGCTGTTGCCGTGGCTGCAATCGATCATCAGCCGGGGTGACAGATGATGCTGGCGCAGCAGCTCGCCAGCCTCTGCCACATGACAGCTCTGATAGTTGGGCAGGCGGCCACCGCGCAGGATCAGGTGGCAGTCGGGGTTGCCATGGCTGCGCACCAGTGCCAGCTGGCAATCACCGGAAGGTTGGGTATAGAGGTGGGCCGCCCGGCTGGCGAGGATCGCCTCGACCGCGATCCGGATATTGCCATCGGTGCCGTTTTTAAAACCTATGGGGCAGGGAAGGGCCGAGGCCAGCTGACGGTGGAGCTGGGATTCGGTAGTGCGGGCGCCAATGGCACCCCAGCTGATGAGATCCCCCAGATAGAGCATGCTGGTGAGATCGAGAAATTCGGTGGCACAGGCGAGCCCTTCCTGTCCAAGTGCCAGCAGTAACTCCCGGGCCTGGGTTAGTCCCTTTTCCAGTTGATCGCTGCCATCGAGGTCGGGATCGAAGATAAATCCTTTCCAGCCGAGCGTCGTGCGCGGCTTTTCGAAATAGGTGCGCATCACCAGTTGCAGCTGCTCCCCGTATTGGCCCTGCAGTTCAGCGAGCCGGCCACCATAGTCGCGGGCGGCTACCGGATCGTGAATGGAGCAGGGGCCGATCACCAGCAGCAGGCGATCATTCTCTCCCTGCAGAATATGGCGGGCTTGCTGGCGGCTGTGTGCGATTTGGCGAGCGAGCCGTGCCGGACAGGGTCTGGCCTTTAACATCTCGTCAGGGGTGGGCAGGGTGGCAAGGGGTGAAGCATTCAGAAGTGAGGTGAACATGAGCGATCCTGATGAAAATGGAAATCTGCATGCTCTTTGCTGTCCAGTGGGGATCTTCCCCTTATTCTCTTGGTTAACAGAGCGCGGGCATGGGCCCGCGCTCTGTTATATCGGCCTTGGCTACCTTAGAAGCGGGCTGAGCCGCTGACGTAGTAGCTGCGACCCGGTTCGACGCTCTGGAAGACGGTGTCTTTCTCTTGCAGGCGCACGTCGGTCAGGTTGTTGATCCCCAGTCGCAGGTCAAAGTTCTCGGTGACCTTGAAGCCGGTGCCGAGATCGAAGGTCTGATAGCTGGGCAGCTTGTGCAGTACGACAACCTTGTTGACGGTCTGCTCGGCAAACTGTGTGCCGGTGTAGGTGGTGCCGACAAAGGCATTGACCCGCTCGGTGGCCTGCCAGGTGATCTTGGCGTTGGCCTTGTGCTCCGGCCGCTCGGGCAGTGCCTGACCCTGATCGCCTTCCGCCTTGAGGTAGGTGTAGTTGGCGCCGAGGTTGATATCGTCGGTCAGATCGAGCTTGCCGGTTAGTTCCAGCCCCTTGGTAGTGGCTTTCTCCAGGTTGTACCAGGTGCGGTCAGTGGAGTTCGGCAACTGCTTGAAGGTGAGCATGTCGTCGATGTCGGAGTAGAACAGGGTGGCGCTGGTCTCCCAGATCCCTTCTCCTGCGATGACACCCAGCTCGTAGTTGGTGCTGGTTTCCGGCTTGACCTTGTCGCTGCCATAGATGCGGCAGCTGCCGCCGCAGCTCTCGATGCTGTAGCCGTTGGAGTACTGGTGCGGCGCCGGTGCCTTGAAGGCCTGGCTGACACCGCCTTTCACGGTCACCACATCGTTCATCTCATAGACCAGATAGCCGCGCGGGGTGAAGTGGCTGCCGTAGATCTCGTGGTGATCGTAACGGCCGCCCAGCGTGAAGGTCAGGCTGTCGGTCAGGCCGATCTCGTCCTGAGCGAACAGTGCCTCCTGAGAGTGGCTCTCCTTGCCGCCGATATCCTTGTAGCTCACCGCATCCACCAGCTCCCGATCCAGATATTCACCACCCAGGGTCAGGTAGTGGTTGGCCAGCGCCAGGTTGGTATAGCCCTTGAGGGTCAAGGTGTTCTCTTCCAGCTCCCGCTGCTGCGGGGCAGAGTAGCTGGTGTTGAAGTCGTCGATCTGGGAGCTCTCGTAGTTGGCCATGACGGTGGTGTCACCCCAACTCCAGTTCCCCTTGTGGGTCAGACCAAACAGGTTGCGATCGTTCTGCTGCTGGCGGCTGTGCACCTTGTTGCCGGTTTTGCGGAAGATATCGAGAGGCCGCTCATCCTGGTTGTAGAGGTAATCCAGCTCGAAGCGTTGCTGCTCATCCACCAGCCAGCTCAGGGTGGAGGCGAAGTTGCGGGTCTGCTTGGCTTCGATAAGGGGGATGCCGTCAGCAGCTTCGGTGGGGGTCCAGGCTTGACGGTCATACACCTCGCCGTTCATCCGGATCAGCAGGTTGTCGGTCAGCGGGCCGGTAAAGCCCAGATTGGTTCTGTGCTGATCGCCGCCATCCTTGCCTTCGATGGCCTTGAAGTCGGCATCGGCCGCCCCTTGCCAGGTTTTGCCCGGCTGTTTGGTGATGATGTTGATGACACCACCGATGGCATCGGAGCCGTAAAGTGCCGACATGGGGCCACGGATCACCTCGACCCGCTGGATCATGCCAAGGGGCACCGGAGTATTGTCGAAGTTGCCGCCGCGCCACAGGGCATTGGAGGAGGAGAGGCGTTTGCCATCCACCAGTACCAGGGTGTACTTGCCGGACATGCCGCGAATGCCGATATCGCTGCGGCCATTGGTGTCCGCTTCTGCCTGAATGCCCACTTCGTGGCGCAGCAGGTCGGCAAGGTCATTGACCGGTGCGGCGGCGATCTGTTCGGCCGTGATGACAGAGATGGAGGCCGGTGCCGAGCGGGTATTGTGCGCCGTGGTGGTGACGGTGATCACTTCATCGGCTTGAGGGGCGTTGCTGGCGGCGATCGCTTGCTGGGTCAGCAGAGTGACGATGGTGGTGGCCAGCAGGCTGGGAGCAATAAAACGGGAGGTTGAGGATTTCATTATTTACATCTTCCATAATATACAAATGATAAGCGTTATCATTATCAAGTTGAATTTGCTCCGATCGCAACTCTTTTTTATCGGCGAAGCTCAGTTTCGTTCGTCACCCTCTTTTGACTAAAAAGAAGTTAATGAAATTGATTCTCATTTGTATTGATCGTTTTTTCGCTCCTTGTTAGGATGCCGTTCACCCTGACATATGGTGAGTCAAATGACTCGCATTAAGTCGTGTCAGGCAGTGATTCATTCCAAGGAGTAGCACCGTCATGTGTGACCATGCACTGGAAGGAGAGTGGCCCGCCACTGCGGTCGGGCTGGATAAAGTGTGCTGTTTTGCCAGCGGTGACAGGGTTCTGGTCGCCTCCGGTATCCACGACAGTTTTACCGGCATCCCGCCGGAGAAGCTGCTCGCCCATCTGCGTCAGTTGCGCCAGCAGGGGATGGTCAATCCCATCGCCATCGGCGCCATTCCGTTTGATACCCAATCCCCCTGGCATCTGGTGATCCCGGCGCAATCGCAGTGGGTCGCAAGGGATGCGATGTTGCCCGCCCGTTGTTGCCAGCTCCATGGCGAGGTGAGCGAAGTGACCGGCTCAGCCCACTATCAGGGGGCGGTGCGGGCAGCGCTGCAGCAGTTCAGTGAGGGGCAACTCGAGAAGGTGGTGCTGTCGCGTGCCATCGACGTGCAGAGCGCAGAGCAGACCTCCCCCGCACACGCCTATGGCTCTCTGCTGGCCCAGAATCCGGGCGCCTATGTGTTCCAGATCCCGCTGCCGGATGGGGAGACCCTGCTTGGTGCCAGCCCCGAGCTGCTGGTATCGCGCAGCGAGATGGCGGTGGTGAGCAATCCGCTGGCGGGCTCCCGTCCGCGCCACGCGTTTTCCGATCAACAGGCGGCCAGTGCCGAACTGCTGGGGGCGCAGAAGGATCGCTATGAACATGCGCTGGTGGCCGATGCGGTCGCCGCCGCCCTCGCTCCCTTCTGCCGCGAGCTGGATGTCCCCCATGAGCCGCAGGTGATCGCCACTCCTACCATGTGGCACCTCTCGACCCGCATCGCCGGACGGCTCCATGAGCCATCTCCCGTGCTGGCACTGGCGCTGGCGCTGCACCCGACGCCGGCGGTGTGCGGCACGCCTCTTTCGGCAGCACGTCAGGCCATCGCCCGGCTCGAGGGGTACGATCGTCGCTTCTACTGCGGCGCAGTCGGCTGGATGGATGCCGATGGCAATGGTGAGTGGGTGGTCACCATCCGCTGTGGCGTGCTGGCTGGCAGGCAACTGCGGCTCTATGCCGGCGCCGGTGTGGTGGTGGGCTCTTCGCCGGAAGCGGAGTGGCAGGAGACCGCCGCCAAGCTTGGCACCATGCTGCGGGCGTTTGGCCTCGAGAGCCGGGAGCCGGAGGTAACCGCATGAAGCCGTTGGTGCCCTTTACCCTCTGGCCCGCCGAGCTGGCAGCCCATTACCGGGCACAAGGGTGGTGGCGCGGACAACCGCTCACCGCCCTGCTCGATGAATCTGCCGAACGGAATCCCGAGCGCACGGCCCTGATCTGTGGCGAACGCACCCTCAGTTATGGCCAGTTAAAACGTGAGGTTGATGCACTGGCGGCGCGGCTGGCCGCGCGCGGGCTGGGCCATGGTGATAGTGCGCTGGTGCAGTTGCCCAACTGCGCCGAGTTCTATATCTGCTGGTTTGCCCTGATCCGCTGCGGCGTAGTGGCGGTGCATTCCCTCTACAGCCATCAGCGGCGCGAGCTGGTGGCCTTTGCCCGCCAGATTGAGCCCGCCTTGCTGGTACTCAGCCCCTCCCATCCCGGCTTTGCCGGTGAAGCGGGGAGCTTGGCGGCCCTTGATGAGCGGGTATCGCCTTCTTGCCAGACACTGCTGTTCGAGCAGGCAGAAGGCTCCGATCTTCAGTCAGGATTTGCATGGTATCAGCCTGACCCGATAGCCCGTGCTGATGGTTCGCCGCTGACGGCCATCGCGCCAACTCCTACTCCGGCCGATCAAGTCGCTTTTTTCCAGCTCTCCGGCGGCAGCACCGGCACCCCCAAACTGATCCCCCGTACCCACGATGACTATGGCTACAGCGTGCGCCAGAGCGTAGCGGTGTGCGGTTGGGATGAGCGGGTGATCTATCTATGCGCTCTGCCAGTGCCCCACAACTTTCCCCTGAGCTCCCCCGGGGCACTCGGGGTGTTTTATGCCGGTGGCTGCGTGGTGCTGGCAAAGGATCCTTCCGCAGCAACCTGTCTGCCGCTGGTGCAGCGCCATCGGGTCAACTGGGCGGCACTGGTGCCACCGGCTCTGGCGCTCTGGCTGGAGGCGGCCAGCCACTATCCGCAGACCTCTCTGGAGTGTGTGCAGGTGGGGGGCGCGCGCCTCAGCCCGGCTCATGCCGATGCGGTAGCGAGCCGCCTTGGTTGCCGCTTGCAGCAGGTGTTTGGCATGGCCGAGGGGCTGGTCAACTACACCCGCATCGAGGATGACCAGTGGCACATCGTCAATACCCAGGGCCGCCCGATGAGCCCGGGCGACGAGGTGGAGGTGCGAGACAGCGACGGGCGCCCCTTGCCCGATGGCGAGTGCGGCGAGCTCTGGACGCGTGGCCCCTACACCTTTCGCGGCTACTTCAAGGCCGATGCCCACAATCAGCGCGCCTTCGACCGGGACGGTTTCTACTGCACCGGCGATCTGGTCTGCCGCTTGCCCAGCGGCCATCTGATGGTGGTGGGACGCAACAAGGATCAGATCAACCGGGGCGGGGAGAAGATCGACGCCCTCGAGATTGAAGAGCTGCTGCTGACCCACCCGGAGGTGCGGCAGGCGGTACTGGTCGCCATGCCTGATCCCATGCTCGGGGAGCGCAGCTGCGCCTTTCTGATGTGCCGCGAGCCCCTCAATCTGCCCCGATTGCGCCGTTTCCTGCGCGAGCAGGGGGTGGCCGATTACAAACTGCCCGATCGCCTGGTGCTGGTGGATAAACTGCCTCACACCCCGGTCGGCAAGATAGACAAACAGACGCTGCGCGAGCAGCTCGCCAAGGAGTGTGCATGACCATTCAATCCCTCGCCGCCTATCCGCTGCCCACCGCCGAGGAGCTGCCTACCGGGCGGGTGAACTGGCCTTTCGAACCGGGCCGCGCCGCCTTGCTGGTCCACGATATGCAGCACTATTTCGTCGATTTCTACGGGGCGGACAATCCGCTGATCAATCAGGTCATCGACCATATCGCCACCTTGATCCGTCAGGCGCGTGCTCTCGGCATGCCGGTGGTCTATACCGCCCAGCCCGCCGAACAGAGTCAGGCCGATCGGGCGCTGCTCAACGACATGTGGGGGCCGGGGTTGACCCGGGCGCCGGAGCGTCAACCCATCGTTTCGGCGTTGGCGCCCGAGCCGCAGGATACGGTGCTGACCAAGTGGCGCTACAGCGCTTTTTGCCGCTCACCGCTGGCCGAGCTGATGGCCGGATGGGGGCGGGATCAGCTGGTGATCTGCGGCATCTACGGTCATATCGGGGTGATGCAGACGGCGGTCGATGCTTTTATGCGCGATATCCGCCCCTTCCTGGTGGCTGATGCCATCGCCGACTTCTCCCGCGAGGATCATCTGCTGGCGCTATCCTACGTCAGCCGCAATGCCGGTCGGGTGATTACCGTGGCCGAGGTGATGGCGGCCAGCAAACGCCCTCTGACTCGCGAGTCACTGCGTGCTCAGGTGTTGGCGCGGCTGCCCGCCGAGATGCAGCAGGAGCAGCCCACCGAGGATGACAACCTGCTCGACTACGGTCTCGACTCTCTGGCTGTGATGGGGCTGGTGGAAGAGTGGCGTCAGCAGGGGCTGGTGGTGGAGCTGGCCGAGCTGGCCTGCACGCCGACCCTAGCCCATTGGTGGGAGCTCCTCTCCCGTCAGCTGAATGTCAGTCAGAACACGGCTTATCAGGTCAACGAAGAGCACGTCAGCGAACCGGAGTGCACCCCATGAGCGAGTGGCAAGGCAGAACCATCTGGGTGACCGGCGCGGCGCAGGGAATTGGCCATGCGGTGGCGCGCACTTTTGCCGAGGCAGGGGCCAGCGTGGTGGCGTTCGATCTGCAACTGGCCGAGGCACTGCCCGGCAACATGAAGAGGGTGGTGATCGACGTGAGTGACAGCGAGGCCGTGACCCGCTGCTGCGAGCAGCTGCTGGATGAGGGGCTGGGGCCCGATGTGCTGGTCAATGTCGCCGGCGTATTGGCGACCGGCAGGATCGATGAGGTAGATGACGCCCTCTTGCAGCGCACCTTCGCCATCAACACCTTCGCCCCTTTCTACCTGATGCGGGCCCTGACCCCCTGGTTTCAGGGGCGGCGCAGGGGCGCCATCGTCAATGTCTCCTCCAATGCCGGTCGGGTGCCGCGAGTGGGGATGGGCATTTATGGCGCCTCCAAGGCGGCGCTGACCAGCCTCACTCAAACGGCAGGGCTGGAACTTGCCCCCTATGGGGTGCGCTGCAATCTGGTGTCACCGGGCTCGACCCGTACCCCGATGCTGTACGGCATGTGGCAGGAGGGGGAACAGCGCGAAGGGGAACTGCGAACCATCGCGGGCCTGCCCGGGCAGTTCAAGCTGGGGATCCCTCTTGGCAAGCTCGGGACACCCGACGAGGTGGCTGCCTGCGTGCTGTTTCTCGCCTCCGATGCTGCCAGCCATATCACCCTGCAGGATCTGGTGGTCGATGGCGGTGCCACTCTGGGGGTCTAGCCCGCGCGCTGCCAATCTGGCAGGCGTGACACCTTCTTCATGGAGGAGGCCTTGCCTCCTCGCTTTTCAGCCATGCGGGCAGGGGCAAGCCGCTGCCCGCTCGATGTTTGCGCAAGGACATTTCCATGGAACAGACAATGGCGATGCGCGCCACCCATCAGCGTGGGGAGCAGCCGCGCTGGTCGCTTACCACAGCTCAGGCGGGCATCTGGTTTGCCCAGCAAAAATATCCGCAGAGCCCCGCCTGCAATACCGGCGAGTACTGGCTGCTGGAGGGGGCGCTGGCTCCCCATCACTTCACCCGCGCGGTGCGCCAGACCATCGACGAGATCCCCGGTCTGCACTGCGCCTTTGTGGCTACTGCCGATGGCCCGCAGATGGTGGCCAACCCCGCTTGCTGGCAGCTGGCAGAGCGGGATCTGCGCAGCGAAGCCGACCCGCTCGCCGCCGCGCAGGCCGAGATGCGTGCGCAGTTGGCCGTCCCCTTCAATCTGGCCGGGGGGCCGCTGTTTGCCACTACGCTCTATCGCCTTGGCGAGGGGCGGTGGGCCTGGTTTATCGCCGTGCACCATATCGCCATCGACGGCTTTGGCCTGAGCCTGCTTTGCCAGCGGGTGACAAATTGGTATGAGGCGCTCTGTGCCGGCGAGCAGCCTGCCCCCTGTCGTTATGCGACCCAGCAGGAGTTGCTGGCTGAAGAGGCGGCCTATCAGGATTCGCCACGAGCCGCGCGGGATCGCGATTTCTTCGTGCAGCAGTTGGCCGGGGTGGAGAACCCGGCGTCGCTCTCCCGCCGTCCGGTGCAAGGGCCGGGCCCCACCTATCGTCTTGAGCAGCGGCTTGCTGGCCGCCAATGGCAGGCACTGGTAGAGCGAGCGAGTCGCACGGCCTGTCACCCCTACAGCCTGCTGCTGGCGGCGGTGGCCAGCTATGTGCAGCGGATGAGCGGCGCTGGCGAGGTGGTGCTGGGTATTCCGCTGATGGGGCGGCTGGGCTCAGCGGCGGCCGATACCCCCTGCATGAAGGTCAATGTGGTGCCCCTGCGCATCGAGCTGAGCGGCACCAGCCGGGTAGGGGAGTTGCTGGCACAGGTCGAGCGGCAATTTGCCGCCCTGCGCCGTCATCAGGGCTGCCGTCAGGAGTGGTTGCAACAGCGTCAGCCGGGCCAGCCGCTGTTTGGCCCTCAGGTCAATTTGATGCCCTTTGCCCGTACCCTCAGCGTTGGTGAAGGGCACAACCAGGTTCGTGGCGAGGTGCAGGTGCTGGCAGCGGGGCCGGTGGAGGAGTGCGCCTTCTACTTTGCCGAGGAGGCTGGCGCCATCACCCTGACCCTCGAAGCACATCAGGGGCGCTTCAGCCAACAGGAGAGTGAACGTCATCTGGCCCGACTGGTAGCCTATCTGGCGGCCTGGAGTGAGGCGGGTGACGAAGTCGAGGCAGTGCGCTTGCCGCTGCTGCTGCCCTGCGAGCAGGCTGAGCTGACGCGCTGGAACCAGACCGACCATCCGTTGCCGACCACCACCCTGAGCGCACTGCTGGCCGAGGGGCTGGCGGCGGCGGATCAGAGCGCCATCGCGCTGGAGTGTGGCGCCGAGCGCTGGAGTGTGGCCGAGCTGCGCCAGCGTACCCGTCAGTTGGCCAGCTATCTGGCGGGAAGGGGCGTGGGCCCCGGTTGTCGGGTGGCGGTGGTGATCCCGCGCGCTCCCGAGCTTATTCTCGCCCAGCAGGCCATCATGGCAGTAGGTGCCGTCTACGTGCCCGTAGACCCGGACTATCCGGCGGAGCGGATCGGCTACATTCTCGCCAGCAGTGATCCTGCGCTGGTGTTGACCAGTCATACGCTTCAGATGCCGCTCGACGTGGCCGCGCCACTTGTCTGCCTCGATGCCCCCGGTGTGGCAGAGCAGCTGGCGGCGGTAGCACCTTGTGATCTGCCAGCCCCCAAACCGGAAGATGCGGCCTACATCATCTACACCTCCGGCTCGACCGGTCGGCCCAAAGGGGTGGTGGTGAGCCATGGTGCCATCGTCAACCGGCTGCTCTGGATGCAGCACATGTATCCCATCGGCCCGGCGGATCGGGTGCTGCAAAAGACCCCGGCCGGTTTCGATGTCTCCATCTGGGAGTTCTTCTGGCCCTTTATGACCGGGGCGCGGCTGGTGCTCGCCAAACCGGGCGGCCACAAGGATCCCGCCTACCTTGCCGAGCTGATTGAGCAGGCCGGGATCACCACCTTGCACTTTGTCCCCTCCATGCTGCAGATCTTTGTCACTCAGGCCGAGCCTGCCCGTTGCTGCGCCCTGCGGCAGGTCTTCTGCTCCGGTGAGGCGCTGCCCGCGGATCTGGTGCAGCGCTGGTATGGGACATTCTCCGCCCCTCTGCACAACCTCTATGGCCCGACCGAGGCGGCGGTGGATGTCACCTGGTATCCCTGCCGGGCAGACGAGGCGGTGACCAGCGTGCCCATCGGCTATCCGGTCTGGAATACCAGCATCCACATTCTTGACCCCTGGTTGCAGCCGGTGCCGCCCGGTGTGGCGGGGGAGCTCTGGATCGGCGGCGTGCAGGTGGCGGAAGGGTACTTTGGTCAGCCCGAGCTCACCGCCGAGCGTTTTATTGCCAATCCCTTCGGGGCGGGACGGCTCTATCGCAGCGGCGATCTGGCCGCCTGGCGCGAGGATGGCGCCATCGAGTATCTGGGGCGCCTCGATTTTCAGGTGAAGATCCGCGGCCAGCGCATCGAACTGGAGGAGATCGAACAGGTGCTGCTGCGCCATCCCCGGGTGGCGCAGGCGGTGGTGCTGGCCCCCGAGTTTGCCCCCGGCGATCGCCGTCTGGTGGCCTATGTGGTGGCCGCAGATAGCACAGAGCTGACGCTGGCCGAGCTTACACCTGCCCTTGGCGCTGCCTTGCCCGACTACATGGTGCCGGGACTCCTGGTCACTCTGGCTGAACTGCCGCTCACTCCCAATGGCAAGCTGGATCGCAAGGGGCTGCCGCTGCCCGATATGGCGTCGGCGGTGGGGCAATCACTGCCGAAAACCCTGCTGGAGGAGCGGCTCTGTCGCCTCTTCGCCGAGGTACTGGGGCTGGCGCGAGTCGGCGCTGACGATAACTTCTTTGCCCTCGGCGGCCACTCCCTGCTGGCGGCACAGCTGGTGGTGCGTATTGAAGAGTCGACCGGACAGGCGCTCACTTTGGCCAGTCTGTTCGAAGCGCCGAGCCCCGCCCAGCTGGCGCGCCGTCTGGGCGGCGAGCGGGAGGCTATGTCCATGCTGTTGCCCCTGCGGGCGCACAGTGCGCAGGCGGGTACATCGGGCCCCACCCTCTTTTGCATCCACCCCGCCGGCGGGCTCGGCTGGTGTTATGCGCCACTGGTGCCTCATCTGCCGACCGACATGGCCGTCTATGCCCTGCAGGCGCGGGCGCTCTGTCAGCCGGATGCGCCGCTGCCCGCCAGTTTCGACGAGCTGGCGCTCGATTATGTGACCGAGCTGCGTCGTCAACAGAGCGAGGGGCCCTACTGGCTGCTCGGCTGGTCGCTCGGGGGCATGCTGGTGCATCGGATGGCCGCCATGTTGCAAGAGCAGGGACAGGAGGTGGCCATGGTGCTGCTGCTCGATGCCTACCCCTGTCAGCAGTGGCAAACCCAGCCGTTGCCCGACGAGCAGCGGATGCTCGATGCGTTGCTGCGGATGGGAGGCATTGCGGTTGCGGACGATGCGCTCGACTCCCTCACCCGCGACGAGGTGGTGGCCCGATTGGGGGCGGAGGGGAGTGCGCTGGCTATGCTCGACGAGCAGGTGGTGAGCGCCATGATTGAACTGGTGGGCCACAACAACCGGCTCATCCGTGAGCCGGTCGACTACTGCTACCACGGGGAGGTGATCTTTATCGAGGCGTCAGCCTCTCGCCAGCCCTGGCTGGATGGGCGCGGCTGGGAGTCGCTGACAAAAGGGGACATCCGCTATGAGCGCTTCCCCTGCCTGCATCAGGAGATGGTACATCCCGACTGGCTGGCAAAGATCGGCGCCCTTATTGGTGAGCGGGTCGATGGGGTGGGGCTGCAACCGCACATCCGGCAGGATGGGGACGCATGACCCCGGTTGCCGCTATCAGGGAAGCTTTGTTGGCGGGCAAACTGGTGGGGCTGGGGGAGCCGCATTGGCACCCGGATTTTATCCGGCGCCAGCACGCCTGGCTCTGTGATCCGGCGCTCTGGGGAGTCATGACCGATCTGGTGCTGGAGTGCGGCAACTGCCGCCATCAGGGCTTGCTCGATGCCTGGCTGACGGGGCAGGAGAGCTGGCAGGGTGAGCCGCTCACGCTGGCGCGGCTCTATCCGGTCTGGCTCGACTCCTGCGCCTTTCCCGCCTGGATGGCACCCGAGTTTCCGGCTCTCTTTTCCGCTCTGCGCCAGAGCAATCTGGCGCGCCCCGAACATGTGCGGCTGCGGGTGCATCTCTGCGAGCCCTTATTCGAGTGGCAGGAGATGAGCCCGGAACGCTGGCAGCAACACAACAGGGGGCGGGATCAGGCGCTGGCCGACTATCTTCTTGCACTTCCCGCGCGTGGCGTGGTGGTGCTGGCAGGTGCGCGCCATCTGCTCAAAGTCGCAGGGGATCCCCACTTTGCGCAGCCGACGCTGGGCCAGTTGCTGGAGGCCGCACGGCCGGGCTGGCTGCAGGTGCTTCACCCCTGGCCAATGGCTGATGGAAAGGGAGATGAGGAAGAGGAGCGAGTGTGCGAGCTGGCCGGGATCGCGACTGCCGACCTCTATCCCCACTGGCCGACGCATCCGCCGCTGGAGACTCTTATCGACAGGTTGGTGCGCGTGACTGATCGGGGACGGGAGATGCGAATTTGCCCCACCTTGCTGGCCGAGCCCTGGCGCAGCCACTTGCTAAGCCGCGCTCACTTGCTGCCAATTGGCATGGCCCGCCAGCTGCAACAGTGGCTGGCGTAATTGCTGGTTGGAGTAACGGCGGACCGAAGTAACAGCTAACTGAAGTAACTGCTGACTTGAGTAACTCAATGGGGGAGCAAGGCTCCCCTTTTTCACATTTGGCATCCTGCATTCAGTGCTGCAAAGTTGCACCATTTACGGCATACCTTGCCACTCATCGCCGAAAATTCAGCTCCTTCGCTACTTTAAAGAAGTTTCTACTGGTCTTACCTGAGTAAATCCCTTTGCTTTTTATTTAACAAGGTATTTACATCTAGGTGTCACCAGCATCGGTGACGTCTACAACGGCAAGGAGCCAGTTATGACCCATGTCGACATCCCTTTCCTTCGTTACCTCGATGCGGAAGGGTGCCCGGTCGCCACCTTACCGACCTGGCTGGACAAGGCGATACTGCACACCTTTTACCGCAATATGGTGATGGTGCGCAGCTATGACAAAAAAGCGATAGCGCTGCAACGAACCGGCAAGCTCGGTACTTTTCCCTCCCATCTCGGCGCAGAAGCCGTGGGGATTGGCATTGGTCTGGCCATGCAGCCGCAGGATGTCTACGTTCCCTACTATCGGGACATGCCCACCCTCTATGTGCGGGGCGTACCGATGGAGAAGAACCTGCAATATTGGGGCGGTGATGAGCGGGGCAGTTTTTTTCTCAAACCCGATGGGACTCCCTCTGAAGATCTCCCCATCTGCGTCCCCATCGCCACCCAGATCACCCACGCCTGCGGTATTGCCTCGGCTTTCAAACTGCGTAATCAACCTCGCGTTGCCGTAGTCACCATCGGCGACGGCGGCACCTCCAAGGGGGATTTTCTGGAGGGGCTCAACTGCGCCGGGGTCTGGCACCTGCCGATGGTCATCATCGTCAACAACAACCAGTGGGCTATCTCGGTGCCGCGCAAGCTGCAATCGAGCGCACCTACGCTGGCCCAAAAGGGGATTGGTGCAGGGGTGCGCAGCCTGCAGGTGGATGGCAACGATGTGGTCGCGGTCTACGATGCCGCGCGCAGTGCCGTCGAACGGGCCCGCAGCGGCAAGGGGCCGACCCTGATCGAGGCGGTCAGTTATCGCCTCGGCGATCACACCACGGCCGACGATGCCACTCGCTATCGCGATGGGGCCGAGGTCGAGGCCGCTTGGGCGAAAGAGCCGGTCAAGCGGCTGCGCCAGTTTATGCACAGCCAAGGCTGGTGGGATGAAGAGCAGGAGCAGAGCCTGCTGGCGGAGGCTACCCGAGAGGTCGAACAGGCGGTCGCCCGTTATGAGGCGATGGTGCCTCAGCCACCGGAGGCGATGCTCGATTATCACTACGCCAGCCTGCCCGCCGAACTCTTGCCCCAGCGCGAGCGAGTGATTGCCAAGGGGATGAAGCAGGAGGTTGGCCATGAGTGAGATCAGTTTGCTGGAAGCGGTCAACATGGCCCTTCACTACGAGATGGAGCACGACCCGGATGTGGTGGTACTGGGCGAGGACGTGGGGGTCAACGGCGGGGTGTTTCGCGCCACCGTAGGGCTGCGCGACAAGTTCGGTTTCAAGCGGGTGATCGACACGCCGCTGGCCGAGGGATTGATCGCCGGGGTGGCGGTCGGCATGGCGACCCAGGGGCTCAAGCCGGTGGCTGAGTTCCAGTTTCAGGGTTTCATCTTCCCCGGGATGGAGCAGATCATCTGTCAGGCGGCGCGGATGCGAAACCGCACCCGTGGCCGCCTCTCCTGTCCCCTCGTCTATCGCTCCCCGTATGGCGCGGGCATTCATTCGCCTGAACATCACAGCGAGAGTGTCGAGGCGCTGTTTGCCCATATCCCTGGGCTACGGGTGGTGATCCCCTCCAGCCCGAGACGCGCCTATGGCCTGCTGCTCTCGGCCATCCGCGATCCGGATCCCGTGATGTTTTTCGAACCGGATCGCATCTATCGCTCGATGAAATCCGAGGTGGTGGATGACGGTGTCGGTCTGCCGCTGGATGTCTGTTTCACCCTGCGCCCGGGCCGGGATATCACGGTAGTGGCCTGGGGGGCCTGCATTCAGGAGGTGATGCGGGCGGCGAATCTGCTGGCCGAGCAGGATATCCAGTGCGAGGTGCTGGATCTGGCCACCATCAAGCCGCTGGATATTGAGACCATTCTCACTTCGGTGAGCAAGACTGGCCGCTTGCTGGTGGTACACGAGGCGTGTGGCAGCTTCGGGGTCGGAGCCGAAATCGTGGCGCGGGTGACCGAGCAGGCACTTCCCAGCCTCAAGGCGCCACCCAAGCGGCTGACCGGCGTGGATGCCGCCGTCCCCTACTATCGCAACGAGGCGTATTACCTCATCACCGAGCAGGATATCGCCGATGCCGCTCACCAGCTGATGGAGAACCAGTGGCTATGAAATTTTTCAAATTACCGGATCTGGGTGAAGGGTTGGCCGAAGCCGAGATCGTCGAGTGGAAGGTGAGTGCCGGTGATACCGTTGCGGTCGATCAGGTGCTTTTGTCGGTGGAAACGGCCAAGGCGCTGGTGGATGTACCCTCTCCGGTAGCCGGGGTGATTGCCCGTCTCTGCGGCGCCGAGGGGGATATCCTCCATATCGGTGCGCCGCTGGTGGAGTTCGAGGGGGGGGAGGATGATGGCACCGTGGTGGGCAAGGTGAGCGCCCATCAGCAACATATCGAGGATCACTTCGTGGTGGGGGCCATTGCCCCGGGTGGCGCGCTGGTGCAAGCCATGCCTGCCGTGCGCCTGCTGGCACAAAAACTGGGTCTGGATATCGACCGGATCAAGGGAAGTGGCAGCGGCGGCATGGTGACCGAGCTGGATGTGCAGCAAGCATTCGAGTCACAGCAGAGCAGTGGCAACGAATTCCTCAAAGGGTCGCGGAGGGCCATGGCCAAGGCGATGGAGCTCTCTCATCAGACTGTGGTGCCGGTCAGCATCACCGACGAGGTGGATTTGCGTCACTGGCGCCCTGATGAGGATGTGACGGTGCGCCTTATCAAAGCCATTGGCGTGGCGTGCCGCGCCGAGCCCTCGATGAACGCCTGGTTCGATGGCGACACCCTGTCACGGCGCCTGTTCAAAGAGGTCAATGTAGCCATCGCGGTGGATTCAAAGCATGGCCTCTATGTGCCGGTGATGGAGAACGTGGCCGAGCGGGAGGGGGCCGATCTGCGGCAAGGGCTGGATCGGATGATCGCCGATGTGAAGGCGCGCGCCGTGCCGCGCGAGATGTTACAGGGGGCGACCATTACGCTCACCAACTTCGGTGCTATCGCAGGCCGTTATGCCAGCCCCATCGTCACGCCGCCGCAGGTGGCCATCATAGGGGCAGGCAAACTGTTCGAAAAAGTGGTGTTCATCCATGGGGAGGCTCGCCCCGTCAGGGCATTGCCGCTGTCGATGACATTTGACCACAGAGCCTGTACTGGCGGGGAGGCGGCTCGTTTTCTCAGAGCGCTGGTCGAAGCGTTGGAAGCGGCCACCTTATAACGGTTTGTGCCCTGTCATTGGCAGGGCACAAATTTGTTTGCGTAATCTACAAAGCCACGTATAATCCAAACCAGCTTGAAAGGGCGATAGTTATGTCAATGAATACGATGTTTCACATCTTGTCCTGTTGTTCATAAGTTAATCCCGTTTTTTGAGCTTTACCCGCTGAAAAGCATAAGTAATTATTTTGAATACAGGTTTAAAAGATATGTCTAACATGATCACCGGTACCGTTAAGTTTTTCAACGAAACCAAAGGTTTTGGCTTCATCCAGCAAGAAAACGGCCCGGACGTTTTCGTTCACTTCAGCGCCATTCAAGGTAACGGTTTCCGTACCCTGGCTGAAGGTCAGCGCGTACAGTTCTCTGTGACCCAAGGTCAGAAAGGCCCGCAGGCTGAGAACGTAACCGCTCTGTAATTCTTACAGAATTTAAGAAAGCCGTGGTACCTCTGGTGCCACGGCTTTTTGTTTATCTGGCTTCTGCTACTGACTCCCATGTGCTGAATCATGCTGCTATCGCTCCTGCTTGCTGCCACCTTGACTCCGACGTCCGATGCGCCGGTACCGGTTCAATCCGCGATGGAAGCGCAGGTGATCTGCCAGCAATTTGTCCAGGTCCGGATGGGCGCGGCGTTGCAACCCGATGAGGTGAATGCGCGACTGGTGCCTGAAAGGGAGGGGGAGTGGCTGGTGGATGGCAAAGTAAAAGGACCCGAAGGTCCTTTGCTGTTTGCCTGTCATCTTCACCAAGGGGAGCGCTGGGAGCTACTCAACTTTTCGCTCTGGGCACCACAGCCGGTCAAAGCGGTTTGAGTGCGACCAACAGATGTTGCAGGTGTTCAACCATGGTCATGCCAAACGGGGTGAGATAGCCGCCATCTTCTGCGCTGATGAGCCCCTGTTGATGCAGACGGGCTGCCGCTTGGCACAACTCTTCAGACATATCGCTGCGTAATTTAATCCCCAGGCTCATGTTGGCCGGATCAAAGCATGCCAGTATTTTCAAATCGTTCACGAATTCGTTAGAAACCTGGTCGATCCCAATCATGGATTTACTCCTTACGCTAAAGATGTATGCAAACTAGCATCCCCGGATCCACTTTAGTGGGCGCTGGCTCAAATTATTGACCTTTGACTGGATGCTGCGTTTCAAATGCTGTTTTTTTCGGCGTAATCAGATGGTTGGCTGACAGCTTCGCCAAGGGCCGAGCCGGACCAAACGTGGTAGGATAGGGCACTTCTTTATATCGGACGGTCTATTGGTGGCTGTTCGCCCTGTTCAAGGTATCGCTCATGGTCAAGATCACTCTGGTATCCCTGCTGCATTCACTTTGTACCCGCTTTCCGGTTTACCCCGCTGCTTCGTTGACGTCCCTGTTGGATGCCCATCAGGGCGAGGTGTGGTTACCTGCACGCAAGGGGGCCGACATTGCGCTGTTAAGCAAGCATGCCAAGGGGGCTCATGAGCTGGCGTCACTCGATGCGGGCTGGTGTGATTTTGCCGCCAGCGACAGCGGTGATACGCCCGAGCTGGATGCACTGGCCAACTACGACAGCGAGATGATGGATAACCTGCTGATGTACTGGCACACCGCCGCCAAGATCAACAGCCCGATCACCGATAACCTGTTCGAGCTGCGTCGCGAAGTGGTGGATGAAGCCCACGGTGCCAAACTCGCTGCCGCCTGGGAGCAACAACAACAGCTGCGTTTTGAGCAGCTGATAGCGATGGCGGCCAATGGCCGGGATTTGCTCTGCTTTGTCGAAGTGGAGTCCGCCTACTGGCTGCGGCAAAAGCTGAGCGAGCAGCCTGATGTGGAGCTGATCACCCCTGCGCTGTAAAAGGGGCAATATGATGGCTGGCGGTCTCGTTATCGAGGAGGCTGCTCTATCCTTATTGGCGTCATTGCCCTCCCCATCCGGTGCCAAGGGGCTGTAAGCTGGACAAGCTGACGACAAGATGTGAACATGGCGCCCTTTATCGAGAGAGAGACTTGGCCAATGAGCTATGAACTGAGCGACACCGAGCGCAATGCCGCGCTGCAACTGAACGCTGATTACCGTTACGATCACTTCATCAGCAAGCTGGTCGAGCATGAAGAGCTGTTCGTCCTGACTGACGAGCATGGCGTCATGATGCTGACCACCGACGATGAAGATTGCATCCCCGTATGGCCGCACCCGGAGTACGCCAAGGCGTGGGCCGAAGGCGAGTGGGCCGATTGCAAGCCACAGTCCATCACCCTGAAGGTATGGCTGGAGCGCTGGGTTGACGGTATGGAGCAGGACGAGCTGTGTGTTGCCGTGTTCCCGACCCCGGATCAGGAAGGCATCGTACTGGAGCCGGCTGACGTGGCTGACGCCATTGCCGAGAAGCAGGCCAAACGCGGCTGATCACCGAGCTATTCGCAACACCGGTTGCCAACAAAGACCCCGCTATCTGGCGGGGTCTTTTGTTTTAAGGACTTTTGCCGATGGGCTGATGCAATCAGGGCTGGCGATAAGTGGTGTCGATGATAGGCTCGGCCGGGAAAGTCTTGCCACTCTTGATGGCTGCCCTGGTCTCGGATTTTAGCTCTTCATCAATCCACAGCAGACCGCCATAGCTGTAACCGCTGTTGTCGCCCCCAAGAGGCCAGTAAAGCTGCTCGCTCTTGGGTGTTGCAGGTACTTTTGGCAGTTTTATCCAGCGCCAGGCGCCTTCCCGGGTGTAGGGCACCTGATAGGCGGGGACGAAGCTCGCCAGCTCATAGAGCCGCTGCTGGATTTGCCGTGACAGGGCCGCCTTTTTGGCAAAGTCGAACTCCTTGTCATACTGCTCCACCAGAGCCGTGATGGCATCGTCATCGATGTTCATGATGTTGTTGGTCTGGGGTTTGTTGGCGTTGACCTTGTGGAAGAACTCCCAATAGGCGGGATAGCGGCTGCCCGCCCAGGCCATCCAGGCGCTCTGGTGCTTTTTCTCCAGCATCGATTTGAAACCGGCCGAGGCATCCATCAGGTTGAGCTCCAGATTAAGCCCCGCCTTCTTGGCCTCTTCCCGCAACAGCGTGAGCCGCTGGGCGTGCTCTGCGGTGGTGTAGGTGATGGCGAGGGTCAGTGACTGCCCCTTGTCGTTTTGCAAAATTCCCTGCGGCCCCACTTTGTTGAAACCGGCTTTGGCAAAGTATTCCCGTGCCAGTTTGGGATCGAACGGACGGGCCTTGATCTCGCTGTTGGTAAACTCACCCTGACCTGAGCCATAACTGTTGAGTCGCTGGTAATCCCCCCGCAGCAGGGTGGTGAGCATCTTGTCGAGGTTGAGGGCATGCTGGATCCCGAGCCGCACATCGAGATTATTCAGCAGCGGATCGGCGGTGTTGAGATAGAGCCCCATCGGCGATTGCGGGGTCTGGTTGTAGAACCAGGTACGCGCGATATAACCCTTCTCGAACTCGGCGGTGTTGGTCTTGTCGTGCCACCAGTTGGGCATCACCAGCGGGAAGGTGTCGAGATCGCCGCGCAGGAAGTGCTGCCAGGCGATGTTCAGATCCCTGAGCACCTTGATCTCGATCCGCGCAGGATTGAAGCGATGCTGGAAGTAGCGCTCGTCATCCCCCCACCAGTTTTCAATCCGCTTGAAGGTGACCGATTTACCCTTTTTCACCTGATCGATCTGATAGGGGCCGGTGACCGGCAACACCTTCCAGTTGTACTCCTTGACCCAGTTGGCGGTGAGCTTGATGGCGTGGCTCGGCTCCGGGCTGATGGGCAGTGATTCGAGCAGGTCCTGGCGGCTCTTTTCGGTGCCGCTGGTGATGGCCAGGGTGTGATCATCAAACTTGGTGATATCGGCTATCTGGGTGCTGTAGTAGTTGTTGTACCAGGGGTCGTTGATCTCTTTGCTGCGCATCATCTTGAGGGTAAAGAGCCAGTCATCGGCGGTGACCGGCTGGCCGTCTGACCAGCGCGCCTTGGGATTGATGCGAAAATAGAGGGTCTTGTTGTCGGCGCCGAAAGCCCACTCGTTTGCCAGCATCGGCATGGGGTTGCCGGTAACGGGATGAGTGCTCAGCAGTGGCAGGTTGGTTTCCCGCACGTAACCGGCAAAGCCGCCGTTGGAGTCGGGGCCATATTTGCGCAGGGTCAGGGGGAAGCTGGTCATAAAGGTGCGAAAGGTGCCGCCGCGTTTGGCGGCCGGATCGGCATAGAGAGGATCCTGGTTGTTGCTCTCCCACTTCAAGTCGGCAGGCAGCGTGGCACTCCAGCCAAACGGGCTCCAGCACAGGGTCAGGGTGATGGCGGTGGCGGTGGCGCGAATGATAGGGGGGAGTCGGCGCTCCCCGGCGGTGATGGTCGATGGCATGTCCTTGCTCTCCTGAAAATCTGCTTCCTGCAGATCACGCTCTGATGACGTCAGTCCCGATGGGGACTGGCTCATCATGAAAATTTTATCCTGTCAGGTCAATGAAATAGCGTGAATTAGCGGGCGGCCTAGGCCGCAACGCAGTGCAGGGTGATCCCCTTGGCCGCGATGGCGGCCCGCATGGGGGCGGGCAGGGCATCGTCGGTAACCAGCACGTTGATCTGGCCCGGCGCGCCAAGCTGGCTCGGGTGGATGGCGCCAAATTTGCTGCTGTCGGTGATCACCACATTGGTCATCCCCTTGGCCAGCACGCTGTTGACCACGTCGGCCCGCATCATGTCGCGGCCGGTGAACCCCATCTCGGGATGAAAGCCATCCACCCCGATGAAGGCCTTGGAGAAGTGCACCTGCTCGATGCAGAGGCGAGTGAGCGGCCCTACCACGCTCTCGCTCTGATGCTGGAACAGCCCGCCGAGCAGCACCACCTGAGCCGGGGTGTCTTTGAGCAGATGGGCGATATAGCTGCTGATGGTGATGATGGTGACCCGTTTGTGCAGGGCCAGATGGCGCGCCAGCATGGCGTTGGCGCTGCCCCCTTCGATAAAGACTGTCTCGCCATCTTCCACCAGCTGGGCGGCCCGCTCGGCGAGGCGCTCCTTGAGCAGGTAATTGATGTTCATCCGGGCATCCGGGTCATCGGTCTCCAGCGCCATGGCCGAGCCGTGTACCCGTCTGAGCAGTCCCTGTTTCTCCAGCGCGGTGAGGTCGTTGCGCACCGTCACCTCAGACACGCCGGTATGTCGGGAGAGTTCACTCACGCTCATCTTGCGAGCCTGATGGACCAGAGTGAGGATCAGTTGATGGCGTGGATTCATGGTGCGCTCACATGCAAGGTGGTGGATAGCGGCAAGCCACCCGAGGGTGGCTTGCCAATCATATGACGTCACAGGCGCCATGGGGGCGCCCCGTCAGAGACTGTGCTCGGTGCGGGCGATGATATCATCTTGCGCATCGGGGGATAAGGCGGTGAAGAAGGCCGAATAGCCCGCCACCCGTACCACCAGGTCCCGGTACTGATCCGGATTGGCCTTGGCCGCCAGCAGGGTCTCGCGCGAGACGATGTTGTACTGCACGTGCCACCCCTTGTGCACCTCGAAGAAGGTGCGCAGCAGGCTCATCAGTTTGGCCTTGTCCCGCTCGTTCTCAAGGCTCGCCGGACTCAGCTTCTGGTTGAGTAACACCCCGCCGAGGATGGCCGCCGTGGGCAGCTTGCCGATGGAGTTGAACACCGCCGTCGGGCCGAGACGATCCGAACCCGACGAGGGGCTGGCCCCTTCCGCCAGCGGCGTGCGGGCATGGCGACCATCCGGGGTCGCCATGGTGGCGGCACCAAACGGCACGTTGGCGGAGATGGAGGAGGTGCCCGCATAGTAGGTACCGCCGATGGGGCCACGGCCGAAGCGGGTGTTGTGCAGCCCCTTGAGCTCGTCGATATAGCTCTGGTAAGCCTGTACCAGCAGCAGGTCTACCTCGTCCAGATCGTTGCCATATTTGGGGGCGGCGTTGGTGAGGCGCTGGCGCAGCTGCTCCCCCGCCAGCCCGGCAAAGTCTTGCTCCAGTGCGGCGGCCAGCTCTTGCTGATCCACAATCCCCTGCTCGAACACCAGTTTCTTCAGGGCCGCCAGGCTGTTACCGAGGTTGGCGATCCCCACTTGCAGACCTGAGACCCAGTCATAGACGGCGCCCCCCTCCTTGATGGTTTTGCCGCGCTCGATGCAGTCATCCACCAGGGTGCTGCAGAGGATGTCATGGGCTTGAGCCTCCAGCACGCTGTCGACCACGCAGTCGATCTCGATGGATTTGCGGGTGAAGTAGCGCACCTGCTCATCCCAGCGGGCCATCACCTCGTCAAAGTTGCCAAAGCTCCCGTCTCGCAGCGACTGGGGCTGGGGCAGGAATACCTTGCCGGTGGTGGCATCGCGGCCGCCGTCAAGGGAGGCCAGCAGGATGCGGGCGAAGTTGATAAAGCTCATGCCGGTGCAGCGATAGCCCCATTTGCCGGGCACGGCGGTCTCGATGCAGCCGATGGCGGCGTAATGGTGGGCATCCTCCACGCTTACTCCGAGCTTGATGAACTCGGGGATCACCACCTCGTCGTTGTTGAAGGCGGGCATGCCAAAGCCGCAGCGGATCACCTGAATGCAGGCGTCGAGGAAATCCTCGCTCATCCCGGCATGGTAGCGCACCGAGAGGTTGGGCTGGGTGGATCGCAGCTGGCCGCAGGACTCCAGAATCGCGTAGGAGAGGCCATTGACCGCGTCATGGGCTGCACCATCCCACCAGTTCTGGCCACCGATAGTGACGTTCTGGTAGAGCGGGCTGCCGGCGGAGGCCTTGGAGTGGGTGCCGGAGCGGATCTTGTTCACCTCCAGCAACTTGAGCCAGCACCCTTGCAGCAGTTCGATAGCGCGCGTCCGAGGCAGGGATTCCGACAATTCCACCTCGCGGCGATACCAGGGATAGAGGTACTGATCCATCCGGCCAAACGACACCGAGTGGCCGTTGGATTCGATCTGCAGGATGAGCTGGATAAAGTAGCAGAGCTGCAGCGCCTGCCAGAAGGTCTCGGGGGGCTGGTGGGCGATGTGGGCACAGTTGAGCGCAATGGTCTCAAGTTCGCTTTGGCGCTCGGGGCGCGGCTCTTGCGCGGCCATGTCACGGGCAAGGGCGGCGTAGCGCGCGATGTGAGCGCTGACCGCATCCAGAGTGATGGCGACGGCGTGCAGGAACTGCTCGCGCTGAAGATCGGCCCAATCCGCCAAATCCAGCCGACTGCGCCGCTCGGCCACCTTGGCCTTGAAGCCATCGAGCCCCAGCGTGAGCAGCTCCTCATAGTTGACCGCGAGGTGAGCATCCCCCGAGGTCATGTTGCCCTCGGCCTTGATGATGCCGCTCTCCAGCAGCGCTTTCTGCTCGTCGGTAAAGAGGCCGAAGCAGCGATCCTGCACCGTCTGGCCGCGCCAGAAGGGGGTGAGGGCGTGGATGATCTCCTTGTCGGTTTCGCTGACTGCAAAACCGGCGCCGGGACGGTCTGCCAGCTCGTCGATCTCCTTCTCAATCCAGCTCACCGTGTATTCAGGAAACAGTGGCGCCGCCCGCACCTGACTGGCCTGATTGCCGACAATAAGCTCGTCGTGCTTGATCCAGATGGAGCGCTCCTTGAGGTGATGGGCCAACGCCAGAGCGCGGCGCACCGGCAGCGGCCGGGCGAGATGAGCCTGATAGGCCTCGGTGTAGTGGCGGGCACGCTCGGTGCAGACCGGTGGCTGAACGATGTGGATCAGGCTCTCTTTGTGGGCGCGGATCCGCGGGCTGAGGGTATTGAGGTCGAGCTGGGTCATGATCTTATCCTCTGGTCACAGGGGTCAGCCCCTGACGTTGTGCGTATGCGTGGGCAAAGCTGAGTAAATCGGGGTCATCGAGCGGTGTGTCCGGCGCCTGATAGGGCAGATCCAGCAGGGCATATTTGCCCATCCCCAGGGTGTGGTAGGGGAGGAAGTGGATCTCCTGCACGGTGCCCAGGCTGGCGGCGGTGTCGGTGATGGCGCAGATCGATGTGCGGTCGGCATTGAAGCCGGGAATGAGCGGCACCCGGATCTGCATCGGCAAGCCGTGCTCGGCGAGGCGTTTGAGGTTCGCGATGGGTAGCTCCACCTTGCCGCGGGTCCAGTGGAAGAGTCGTTCTTTATCAACGTGTTTGAGATCCGCCAGTAGCAGATCCAGTGAGGGGAGGCTTGGCTCAATCTGGTGCCAGGGCACATGCAGGCAGCTCTCGACCGCCGTGTGCAGCCCTTCTGCCTTGCAGCGGGCCAGCAAAGCGGCGGCAAAGTCGGGCTGCATAAAAGGCTCGCCACCGGAGAGGGTGACGCCACCGCCGCTGCGCTCGAAGAAGGGACGGTCCCGCAGGATGGTGTCCATCAGGGTGTCCAGCGTTTCATCCCGGCCGCACACCTGCAGCGCTTCGCTTGGGCAGAGGCCGCGCAGCCGTTCCATATCGCCTACCTTGAGGGCAGAACGGCTGAGCTGGATGCCCTCGCTGTCACGCAAGATTGCCGGACAAGCCTGGCTGCATAGCTGGCATCCCTCGATGCACTGGCGCCGGTCGAGTAGTATGTCCGGCTTGGGAGAGCGGCTTTCCGGGTTTTGACACCACAGACAGGCCAGCGAGCACCCCTTGAGAAACACCAGGGTGCGAATGCCGGGGCCATCGTGAGTTGAATATCGTTGCAGGTCGAAAATCATACCGCCTCCTTTTTTTTTCATTCTATTTGCTTTCATTCGAAAGTTGATTTGATTTCGATCAAGCTATTTGCAGATGTTTTATCGCTAGAATGGCGACATATTGAACATCCCGTTAAGGAGTTAGAGATGGAGCTGTATCTCGATACCGCCGATGTGGCGGCAGTGCGTCGCTGGTCACGGATCCTGCCGTTGGCCGGTGTCACCACCAATCCTTCCATTACTGCCGCCGGGGGATTGCCGCTCTGTGAGCTGCTGCCCGCCCTGCGCGACGTGCTGGGCCCCAAGGCTCACCTGTTTGCCCAGGTGATGGCCAAAACTGAAACCGAGATGGTGCGCGAGGCATTTGCCCTGCGTGAGCTGGACCCGGATCTGGTGATCAAAATCCCTGTATGCGCAGAGGGGCTGGCGGCCATCAAGAGCCTGACCGCCAACGGTGTGCCGACTTTGGGCACCGCTGTCTATACCCCGCTGCAAGGTTGGCTGGCGGCGGTGGCGGGGGCGGAATATGTCGCGCCCTACGTTAACCGGCTGGATGCCCAAGGTGGCGATGGCATTGCCACCGTGCAGGAGTTGCAACAGCTGCTTACGCTGCACGCACCGAACAGCAAGGTGCTGGCGGCGTCATTCCGTACCCCGCGCCAGGCGCTCGACTGCCTGCTGGCCGGTTGCCAATCGATCACCTTGCCGCTCGATGTGGCGGAGCAGTTGCTGAACGTGCCAGCGGTGGATGCGGCGCTAGCGAAGTTTGATCAGGATTGGCAGCGCGCTTTCGGTCGCTGATCCCGGTGACAAGCTGATTGCCGTGATTGAGGGGGGGAGGGTGAAGAAGCGCGGGTGATGGGGATTGACCGACTAGACTGGAAAGAGGTGGCTACTTTCGCTGGCCGCCTTGCAGTCTACCGGAGGTATCCCATGAGCGACCATCTGCTACTCCCCCATGGTGAAGATTTGCGTCGTGCGGTGCTTTGGCTCAGCGAGCACCACCAGCACGATATCGCCGCCATTGAAGAGGCCAGTCTGCGTTTTGATCTCTCGCCGCTGGATGAGGAGTTTTTGATCCGGCACTGGCTCGACAGCCAGCGCCAATCATGAATATCCGAGGTGAGAGATTTAGAAGAAGTTGGCGAGGTTGATGCCAAACTCTTTGGGGTCGACTGTGTTTTCGATGCTCTCTTGCACCCCTGACTTGGCCAGATCCAGCCACTGTACCTCGAGGTAGTGACGCTGGGTGGCGTGATAGATCACCTTGACCACCGGCTTGAGCGGCTGCTGCTCGTTGCGCTGCATCACGATAGCCAGGCGCTGGTTTGAGAGCTGTACCAGCGTTCCCACCGGATAGACCCCCATGCACTTGATGAACTTGGTAACCAGTTCGGCATCAAAGTGCTGATTGATTCCCTTGAGCAGAATGCGGAAGGCCTGGGTCGGCTGCATACCTGCTTTGTAGACCCGATCCGCGGTGATGGCATCATAGACATCGACGATGCCGCTCATCCGGGTATAGAGGGAGAGCTGCTCCCCCTTGAGTCGCTGCGGGTAGCCGGAGCCATCGAGCCGCTCGTGGTGGTTGGCGGCCACCTCCAGCATGGTGGGGGTAATGCCAGGGGTATTGCTGAGGATCTCGTAACTGTGCACCACATGCTGACGCATGATGGCGAACTCCTCATCGGTCAGCTTGCCCGGTTTGTGGAGCACCTCGTCCGGAGTCATGATCTTGCCCACGTCGTGCAGCAGGCCACCCAGGGTCAGCTCCTTGAGCACGCTGCGCTCCAGTCCCAGATAGCGGCCGAAGTTGGCCAGCAGAATGGCCACGTTCATGGAGTGCTCCATCAGGTAGGCATCCTTGGCGCGAATACGGGCCAGACAGAGCATGGCATCACCGTGGGTGAACATGGTGTCGACCATCTCTTCGGCGACTTCGGCCAGCGGGGTGATGTCGATGGGTTCACCCGCTTTGAGGTGGCGAATGAACTTGCCTTGCAGCTCGCGCGCTTCCTGATAAAGGCGGCGGATTTTAAGCTCCCGCCCTTCGCCGTTGGCACTGGCACGGCGCCCTACCTGGGCGCTGTTGGCATTGAGATCGGGGGAGGTAACGGCATCACTTTCGGCACTGCCCAGCTTGCTGCGGGCCAGATCGATGCGTACCGTGAGCACCCCCTGACGCACCAGATTGGCAATTTGCGCCACGCTGGTCACCAAACCCATCTGGGCGATCTCCATCCCACCTGTCTGGCTGGCGATAGCAATGACATACATGCCGGGTTTCAGCTGGTTGACGGGAATGACGGGATAGGATGCTTGAGACTTCATGAAGGCTTCCTGACTCTTATTATTATGAGTATCGTTCGGATGGGTCACACCGGAGAAGTGTAACATCGGATGACCAGTTCGTCATAATTGGCAACCCCTTAACAGTGGCGTTGTCGCCCCCGCCCGATATAATGACGCCCCTTTACTTGTTGGACTCCGAGGTTGTGAATGCGGCTTGATAAATTTCTGTGCGATTGTTCCGATTTGACCCGCTCGCTGGCAGGCAAACTGATCCGTCAGGGTGAGGTCATGGTGGATGGCATTGTGGTCAAGCAGCCCGCCTTTCATATCAATGAGCAGAGCCAGATCGAGTTTGACGGCGTGCTGCTGACGCTGGAGCAGCGCAACCGCTATTTCATGCTGCACAAGCCGGAAGGTTACGTCTGCTCCAACGAGGATCCGGATCACCCGACCGTCTTCTTCCTGATGGATGAACCGGCGATGGGCAAGCTGCATGTAGTGGGGCGCCTCGACCTCGATACCACGGGTCTGGTGCTGGTGACCGACGACGGCCAGTGGTCCCACCGCATCACCTCGCCGCGCCACGAGTGTGCCAAGACCTATCACGTCTGGTTGGCCGATCCGGTGAGCCCGGATGCGATCGCGCTGTTCGCCGAAGGGGTCTACCTGCGTAACGAGACCGATAAAACCCGTCCTGCCCAGCTGGAAATTCTCGGCGAGTGCGAGGCCCGACTGACCATCCACGAAGGCAAGTACCATCAGGTCAAGCGGATGTTTGCCTCCATCGGCAACAAGGTCGTTGGCTTGCATCGCGAGCGGGTGGGCGGTCTGACGCTGGATGAAGAGTTGGCTCCCGGTGAATATCGTGAGCTGACCGCTGAGGAGATTGCCCTGTTCTGATCAGGGATGGTGCCGGGGGTCAGTGAGTGCTGAAACCCAGCACCAGTGCGGTGCCCAGGGTGGCAATCAGTGCACCCGCCCAGGCGGCAATGGATGGCCGCTCCCCCGAGTGCCACCACAACAGCGGCAGCAGCAGTACCGGTGTGGTGGAGGAGAGAATGGCCACCATGCCCACCTCTCCCTGCCGCAGCGCCATCAGGATCAGCGTCATCCCCAGCCCCATCGCCAGAAAACCGTTGGTGGCAATCATGGCGAGGATATGGCGATTGACCGGTTTTAGCGGCATGGCCAGCGGCAAGCGCCCCAGCCGCAGGACGCAATGGGCCAGCAGGGCACTGCCCATCCGGATACCCGATGCACTCACCGCATCCACCTCACCACTCATCATCACTGGCTTGGCGATGATGGCTCCCACGCTTTGACACAGTGCCGCCGTCAGGCCAAGGCCAATTCCCAGCGCCAGATTGCCACGGATCTGCTCCCACTCGTTGCTGCTACTGCGTCTGCCAAACAGGATCGCCAGCATCACGCCGGCAAAGACCAGCACGGCCCCCAGCAGTCGCCAGCCTGTCAGCTGTTCATTAAAGAGCCAGAGCCCAAGCAGGGCGGAAAACAGCGCATGGCAGGAGAAGAGCAGGGCACTGCGTCTTGGCCCCAACCGGTTCATGCAGGCAAACAGCGCCGTATCGCCCACGAAGATGCCGACCAGCCCCGAGATGGCGAGCAGGGGCAGGGCGCTTGCGGTGAGGGTTTGCCAGCCACCGGTGAGCAGACTCATGGTGCCGAGCATCAGGCTGACCAGAAACATGCGCCAGCGGCTGTAGGCAAATGCGCCGAGATGACGGGCCGGTTTGACCGAAATTAGCGCGGCAATTGCCCATAAACTGGCCGACGCGATGGCCAGCCACTCATAACCCATAAAAACTCCTGAAAAAATTAACCCGAAAGACTCCATCTCCCGGGCAAGCCCGATACAATACGGGGCGTTTTCGGGGATAACAAGAGCGGCATCAGGCATTCATCAGGCGCGCCGTCGGCCTTCCCCTCCTGCAGTGGTTTTATTCGAGGTTTTGTCATGAGGTATGGTTTTTTCCCCAAGCTGGCGCAACGCTGGCTCTCCCCGCTATTGCTTGCCGTGCTGGCTGGGCCCCTGGCCCATGCCACCACCGTTGAGCAGCAGCCTCTGCTTGCCGATCGGCAAACCCTGGTAAAGGGCAACGGTGCCGAGCCGGAGTCGCTGGATCCGGCGCTGGTGCGCTCCGGTTTTCCGGGGGAGGCGGTACTGGTCGATCTGTTTGAAGGGCTGGTCAGTGATGATGGGCAGGGGCATATCGTACCTGCTCAGGCACAGCGCTGGGAGGTGAGTGACGATGGGCTGGAGTGGCGTTTTTTCCTGCGCCCTCAACTGAAGTGGTCCAATGGCGAGCCGCTGGTGGCCGCTGATTTCGTCTATGCATGGCGCCGTCTGCTCGATCCGGCCATCAACTCCCCTTCTGCCGGATTGCTGCTGGCGACGGGGATCAACAATGCGCAATCCATCTATGCCGGTGCGCTGGAGCTCGGCAATCTGGGCATTGAAGCGCAAAGCGATCAGATTTTGAAAATCACCCTGGAGCGGCCGGCTCCCTATTTCCTGCAGCTCATCAGTCAGCGCCCCTTTGTGCCGGTCAATCAGAAGGCGATAGCCAAATTTGGCAAGCAGTGGACCGAGCCCGGCAAGCTGGTGAGCAATGGTGCTTATCGGTTGGCAAGCCGGACGCCTAATGAGCGGATAGAAGCCGAGCGCAATATCCACTACTGGGATGACCTTCACACCCGTATCGGACGGGTCACCTACCTGCCGATCACCTCGCAACATGCCGAACGGCTGCGCTATGAGGCTGGTGAAATCCAGCTCACCAACAAGGTCTCCCTCGGCTATTACCAGAAGATGAAGCGCGAGTCTCCGGAGCGGCTCTGGGGCTTGCCGCTGTTTGGTACCTATCTCTATGCGTTCAATCTGAAGCGCCCCGAACTGCAGGATGTGCGGGTGCGTCAGGCGCTCTCCATGGCGGTTGATCGACAGCAGCTTATTGGATCGGTGAGCGGTCAGGATGAACAGGCGGCATGGTCGCTGTTGCCGGAGATGCCGGGTTACCCCCGGGTGATATTGCCTGTGGCGCTTGAAGATATGCCAACCCGCCAGGCCAAAGCGGCAGCGTTGCTGTCAGCGGCCGGGTATAACAGTGCCAATCCACTCAAGCTGAGCATTACCTACAACAGCGCAGAAACCCACAAGCAGATGGCGATGGCCATTGCTGCCATGTGGCAGAAGCTGGGGGTGCAGGTCACCCTCAACAGTCTGGAGTGGGGCGCCTATCAGGTGGCCAAGGATAGCGGTGATTTCCAGGTGGCCAGAAGCTTCCTGTTTGGCGATTACGTGGAGCCGTCAGCCATGCTGGGCAGCTTCCGTTGTCAGGATCTGCGCAACGAGAGCGGCTACTGCAATCCCGACTTTGATCTGCTGCTGGAGCAGGCGGCCAATACGCTGGACAGCGCGAGCCGGGTTGAACTCTACCGGCATGCCGAACAGTTGCTGCTTGAGGAGGCGCCGATCCTCCCCGTGTATCATTACAATCAGATGAGACTGGTCGATCCCGCGCTGCGAGGGCTGCCCAGCCAGAATTTGAAAGGGACGATTGCCACCAAGGATCTCTATTTCAGCCCGCAGTGAGGAGCATTTCATGAAACTTGCCATCATTTCCGACCTCCACGGCAGCATCATTGCGCTGGAGCGAGTGCTGACCCAACTTGAGCCCTGGCAGCCGGATCACTATCTGCTGCTCGGCGATCTGCTCAACCATGGCCCGCGCAATCCTCTGCCGGAGGGGTATAACCCTGCTGCGGTGGCCGATCGGCTCAACGAGTTGGCTCCGCAGATCATCGCGGTGCGGGGCAATTGTGATTCCGAAGTGGATCAGATGCTGTTGCGCTTTCCCATCACAGCCCCCTACAACCAGCTGCTGGTCGATGAGCGGCGCTGGTTTGTCAGCCACGGCCATCTTTATCGCCCGGACGAGGTACAACTGCCGGAGGGCAGTCTGTTCCTGAGCGGCCACACCCATGTGCCTGTGCTGGAGTGGCAGAGGGAGCGGGTATTGATGAACCCGGGGTCGATCTGTTTCCCGCGCGGCGAGTTGCCTGCCAGTTACGGGAGCTATGAGGACGGAGTACTGCGCGTCAATGCGTGTGAGGACGGGCGAGAGTTGTTGCGACTGGTGCTTTAAAACGGAGAGCAAAAATGCAAGGCCTGATAAGAGATGTCAGGCCTTGATACCGTAGGAGCGGGTGCCAGAGCGAGTGTTGCCCTTGGCGTCATAGGTCAGGCTGTTGCGATCGCGCAGCTGACTCAGAAAAGTAGCCAGACGACGGTTTGAGACGATGCTCAATTCAAGCAATCGACCGTTGATATCATTTTGTGCCTGGCAAGCATCCAGTTTTGCACGAAGCTGCGCCATCTCGTCGGGATAGGCTGCCAGCTGCAGTGCCAGTTCCGGCATCTCTGCCAGAGTCTTGTCCAGAGTTTCTATCGCAGCAAGCAACTGCTGTTTGCGCTCGGTCAGTGCGGGCAGGGCCAGTGCCTGATGCTGTTCGAGCAAGCTGAACTCCTCTTCCAGAATGCCTTGCATCTGGCTGAGGTAATCATCTTGGGTGTGCAGTAACGAAGGTAAATCCATCATCCCAGAACTTTGTCCAGATTGGCCTCGAAACTGAACATCTTCTTGGCCACAGCGTCGCTGTTAACCTGATATTCGCCACTCGCGACGGCTTTTTTCAGCCGTTCGACCTTGCTCTCATTGCCGGTCGAGGCGGTATTGAGGTTTTGTTGCATCTTTTGCAATTGTTGCGCCTCACTGGTCAAGGAGACGGAGTCCAGCTTGACAGTAGCCGCTTTGTTTTCGGGCGATGAGGTGACTGACTTGCTGCCTGTCCCCTGGCTATTAGCGGTATTTTGCAACCGATTGTTCGCCAAGTTGTTGATATTGTTGATGGCCATTTTAGTTACCTTCGTCTGCTTTAAGGTTTGCTTACCTGTTTATCGGTGCGGCAGGTCAAAACTTTAGAAAAAAGTTGTCAAGGATCCGAATTTAAAACGTGACCGATACGGCACCCACAGCACTGACTTTACCCTCAACGGTTTTGCCGGAGCGAATATTAACGAGTTTGATGATCTCTCCGAAGCTGCCATCTTGCAAGGCTCGGGCCATGGTTTTGATCTGGAAGTTGCTGTTTTCTGCCGTCAGGGTGACCTGATCCCCTTTGCACACGACACAAACCTGGCTCAAACGGATGGGTTGCCCAGGTTTTAGCTCCCGCTTGCTGCGTACTCCGATAAGAGGGGCGGTGTCAGTCAGGTAGTCGCCGCGGATCAGGGTCTGATCCTGATAGGCCAACACCAGCTGGCTTTCACTCAGCAGGTCCCCCTTGGCGATGGGGTTGGTCACAGTGACATAGGGCTTTTGAATACTGACACGCACCGGGAGATAGATGTCCCAAGGTTTGTCTTCCTCACATTTAAGGTAAACTGTTGTATTACGGCGAATTTCCATTTTTGCTGGTAAGCTGATAGTGAGCAGATCTTCGCAGCGGGTCAGTGGGAGCCGTTCATCCAGTGTGGCAGAGGTGACCTCGGCTCTGGCATCCAACGGAATATCCAGCTGGCTATAAACGAACTCTTGTGCCTTTTCTTGCAGATAAGTAGTGACGTCCGAGGCGTAGCTGGAAGATATGCTGCCAAAAAAGAGGCTGATGAGTAAAAGTCGGTTAATCATTTTCGCTCGTTGGTCGATAAGTTGTTCACGCATATCACCATATTTAACTATGATTGCTTCAGAATCTGTTCGTTGTCACATCGATAGTCTGACGCAATCCATCACGCATGCATGATTAATGCCAAGCGTTTTTAGGGAGTGTTTATGGCCAGTATCCTGGACTCGGTCAACCAACGTACCCAGCTAGTGGGGCAAAACCGGCTGGAGTTGTTGTTGTTTCGTCTCAATGGACGTCAAAGATTTGGCATCAACGTATTCAAAGTGCGTGAAGTGTTGCAGTGTCCCCCCTTGACCGTGATGCCAAAATTGAACTCCTGCATTCGCGGGGTGGCTCATATTCGTGGCCAGACTATCTCAGTCATCGACCTCAGCATGGCGGTTGGCAAACGCCCGATAGATGATCTGAGCAAATGCTTCATTATCATCTCCGAGTACAACCGCTCTATTCAGGGTTTTCTGGTGCATTCGGTCGAGCGCATCATCAATATGAACTGGGAATCCATCCTGCCTCCGCCCAAAGGTGCGGGTCGCATCAACTACATGACAGCCGTGACTGAAGTCGACGGCGAGTTGGTCGAAATTCTTGATGTTGAACGGATATTGAACGAAATTTCGCCGGTTGCAACGGATGTGAGTGAGGAGTTGGTTCAGGCCAGTGTCGACCACCCGACTCTGGGGCGCCCTGTTCTTGTTGCGGATGACTCCTCAGTGGCACGCAAACAGGTACAACGTGCGCTTGAGGCTATCGGTGTCGAGTGCGTGTTGGCAAAAGATGGCCGCGAAGCATTGAACATGCTGCTGGAAATGACCAAAAATGGTCCTATCAAGGATCAGGTTGCGCTGGTTATTTCGGATATCGAAATGCCGGAAATGGATGGCTATACCTTCACTGCCGAGATCCGGAATAATCCCAATCTCAAGGATTTGCATGTTATTCTGCATACCTCGCTCAGTGGAGTATTCAACCAGGCAATGGTGCAGAAAGTTGGTGCGAACAATTTTATCGCCAAGTTCCAGCCTGATGAATTGGCCAAGGCCGTACAAAACGCACTCTAATAAAGAAGAACAGCTGCATGAAGACACTTTCGGACGACTTATACAAACAGTTCAGTAACTTTCTGGCGGTACAGAGCGGAATTGTGCTGGGGGATAACAAACAGTATCTGGTGAAGAGCCGTCTTTCACCTTTGATGGCTCAGTTTGGCATCGAGAGTCTGTCTGATCTGGTTACCCGTGCAATGAGTGTGCGAGAGCGTGACCTGAAAATGGCCGTGGTGGATGCCATGACGACCAACGAGACCCTCTGGTTTCGTGATACCTATCCGTTTCAGCTTCTTACTGACAAGATTTTCCCCGAGTTGGGGAAAAGTGGCCGCCCCATCAAGATCTGGTCGGCTGCATCCTCGTCAGGTCAGGAGCCCTATTCCATTGCCATGACGGCACTGGAGCAGCAGATGAAAAAGCCGGGGACCTTGCCTGGTGGCGTGCAGATTGTCGGGACGGATATTTCGACGACCATGCTCAATCAGTGTAAGGAAGGCGTTTACGATAGCCTTGCTTTGGCGCGCGGTTTGTCACCGGAGCGCAAGAAGATGTTTTTTGAGCCCTACGGTGACAACAAGATGCGGGTCGCTGAGCGAGTCAGAAAATTGACCACCTTCCGGCCACTCAACTTGCTGGAGAGTTATAGTTTGCTCGGCAAGTTTGACATTATCTTTTGCCGTAACGTGCTCATCTATTTTGCGCCGGAAGTGAAGTCGAAGATCCTCAACCAGTTTGCTGCCAGTCTCAATCCCGGTGGATATCTGATGCTGGGCGCGTCGGAGTCACTGGCCGGGTTAACAGATCGGTTCGAGATGATCCGCTGCAATCCGGGGATTGTCTACAAGGTCAAATAGGCCTGATGGCCACGATATTCAGGGTTTTACCGGATTTAACCAGTTCATACAAAGAGGGAAGCAGCGAGCTTCCCTCTTTCTTTATCTACAGCTCAGTCTTTCTATTTACCTACCATATCTCGCCATTGCAAAAGTGGTTGCAACCTTAAGGTGGCCAAATGATGCCGTCTGACTCAAGGCACGAGATGCTCCTGCCGTTTTCGGTCTGAAATGTGCTCATACCCAAACCATCGAACTGAGTGATTTGCTTATGGCACACCTCTTGCAAACAAAATAAACCAAGCAGGAGGTGTGCTATGGCTCTTTCATTTGACAAGGCATTCGGTGTGCATCAACACACCATAAGCGTTCGCGCCAAGCGTGCTGAGGTGCTTTCCAGCAATATTGCCAACGCAGATACCCCGGGCTTCAAAGCCAGGGATATCAATTTTGCTCAGGCATTGCAGGAGGCCCAGTCGCATCAGGGGTTTGGTTTGGCAACGACCAGCGAAAAGCACTTTGCCTTGAATATGGACGCCCCAGGTACCGTGCAATATCGCAACCCGCTGCAACCGGATACCGGTGACGGCAATACAGTCGATGTGCAGCAGGAGCGCAGCGAATTTCTGCGCAATAGCCTCGAGTATCAAACCTCCCTTGAATTTATGAATAGCAAAATCAGCGGCCTGCTCAAGGCCCTGAAAGGAGAGCAGTGATGAGTTTGTTCAAGGTCTTTGACATAGCAGGCTCGGCTATGAGTGCACAGTCAGTGCGCCTCAACACGGTTGCCAGCAACATGGCCAACGCGGACAGCGTCAGCTCCAGTGTGGAAAATACTTACCACGCCAGGCGGCCAGTCTTTGCCGCCCAGCTCGATCAGGCTATGTCTGACAAGCAGGGCTCGGTCGGGGTTGAGGTGAAGGGGATTGTCGAGAGCAAGGCGCCACTGCTCAAGGAGTACAACCCCAACCACCCGATGGCGGATAAAGACGGTTTTATCTTCAAACCAAACGTCAACATGGTTGAAGAGATGGCCGACATGATCAACGCCTCGCGCAGCTACCAGACCAACGTACAGGTTGCAGATTCGGCCAAAAAGATGCTGCAGCAGACGCTCCAGCTTGGCAAGTCCTGATAGGAGGGATGCAGCATGGTCGATACAACCAACAGTGCTAACGGTATAAGCCGTACCACGACCCAGACGACAGGCACTACCACGACGCCCAAGAAAGAGCTGGATCAGGCTTCCTTTCTAAAGCTGCTGACCATGCAGCTGTCGTATCAGGATCCTTTCAAGCCTGTTGATAACGCCCAGATGCTCTCCCAGATGGCATCCATGTCGACATCTGAGGGGATCAGCAGTTTGTCCACTCAGATGGGTAAGCTTAATGACCAGATGATCTCCAGCCAGGCACTGCAAGCCTCCGCATTGGTGGGACAAAATGTGCTGTTGCAGAGCAATACCGGCTATCTGGATAAGGAGGGCTCTCTCCCCGGTGTTGTGGCTGTGGGAACGACGAATAAATATTCGAGCGTCAAGGTCACCATCGAAGATGAAAAAGGCCAGGTTATCAAGGAATTCTCTCTCGAAGGGGAGCAGCGAGGTAACGTTGAAGTTGCCTGGGATGGCACAGACAAAGATGGAAAGCGGGTCAAGTCAGGTAAATATGTGATTAAGGCAAGCGGTACTCTGGATGGCAAATCTGAAAGTATTGCTGCTTATGCTTACGGCAAGGTGGATAGTGTGGCGCTGGGCAATGCGAGCAATCCGACAATGCTTAACGTGAAAGGCTTGGGTAGCACGCTGTTGAGTAGCATCTTGCAAATTTCAGGAACTAATTCAAACCAGACGGTTACACCGTCAAAAACCACGTCGACAGCATCGATCTAAGGAGCTGGATATGTCATTTAACAATGCCTTGAGCGGTGTCAACGCGGCACAAAAAGACTTGAACGTCACCGCCAACAACATTGCCAACGTTAACACCATGGGCTTTAAAGAGTCCCGTGCCGAGTTTGCGGATGTCTACGCCAACTCCATTTTTGTCAATGCCAAGACCCAGGTCGGTAACGGTGTGGCGACAGGTGCAGTTGCTCAGCAGTTCCACCAGGGGGCGCTGCAATTTACCAATAACGCACTGGATCTGGCTATTCAGGGTAACGGCTTCTTTGTGACCTCTGACGGTCTGACCAACCTGGATCGCACCTACACCCGTGCCGGTGCCTTCAAGCTCAATGAAAACAGCTATATGGTCAACAATCAGGGCCATTATCTGCAAGGTTACGAAATCAACGCCGATGGCACGCCCAAGGCGGTAAGTATCAATGCGACCAAGCCGATTCAGATACCTGACAAGGCCGGTGAACCAATCAAGACAACCAAGATTGACGCCAGTTTCAACCTGCCATCGACAGCGGCGCCCCTGCCCGCAGGTAATGCGGTGGGTGATGCCTCTACTTTTGACCCCAAAGATTCGAAAACCTACTCATCTTCTACCTCCGTGGTGATTTATGACTCATTGGGTGAGCCGCATACCATCACGCAATATTTTGTCAAAGAGGCTGACCCGGCAGATCTGACCAAACCCGCCAATCCTACAGCTTGGCGTATGTACCTCTACCAAGGTGATAAGCCTATTGATATTGTCGGTGGTGTCACACCCACTATGGCAACTGGTTTGAGTCAGGCGCCTGCTGGTGCAAGAGTGACCTTCGGGGCTGATGGCAAGATGATTACCCCGACTACACCGGCGACCATCAAGACAGAGCAATTGGGAGCCGCGCCCCCGGCAGGTGCTGGCATTATCACCAATGGTGCAGATCCCACTCAGCAGGTGGATATCAACTTCGGAACGGTTACCCAGTATGCTTCACCGTTTGAAGTCAACAAGTTGACTCAGGATGGCTCCACTGTCGGTCGTTTGACCAAGGTGGAGATCACTCCGGATGGCATCGTGTCCGCGACTTACAGTAACGCAACCACCATCAAGGTGGCTATGGTGGCAATGGCCAAGTTTGCCAACTCGCAAGGATTGACTCAGGTTGGCGATACCTCCTGGCGACAGTCTCTGCTCTCTGGCGATGCCTTGCCGGGGACGCCCAATTCGGGCACTTTCGGGACCATCAAATCATCGGCGCTGGAGCAGTCCAACGTGGATTTGACCTCGGAGCTGGTTGACCTGATCACTGCCCAGCGTAACTTCCAGGCCAACTCCCGTTCTCTGGAGGTCAACAGTTCGCTGCAGCAGACCATCCTGCAGATCCGTTAATTGTGCAATACATGATAATGAGAGGGGGCTTGGCCCCCTCTCTGTTTCTGTCGCATTCCCATCCTCCTTACCCCCATATTTCTGTTGTTGGCACTCTAATTGCATTTCTCCTGTCAGAGTCATCTGTTTGACGGAGAATTCCATGGATCACCTGCTTTATATCGCCATGTCCGGGGCCAAAGAGACCATGAACAGCCTGGCTATTCGGGGTAACAACCTCGCCAATGCCAATACCACCGGCTTCAAGTCCGATTTTGAGCAGGCCAGAAGCATGCAGGCGTTCGGAGAGGGCTTGCCAAGCCGGGTGTTTGCCATGGCTGAGCGCCCGGGTCAGAACCTGCAGCATGGCATGCTGATGACCACCGGACGGGATCTGGACGTGGCGGTGGATGGTCCTGGCTGGATTGCCGTGCAGGATCCCAAGGGCGGTGAGGCCTATACCCGCATGGGGAATTTGCAGGTCAATGCGACCGGCAACTTACAAACCTCGACCGGCCTGAATGTAGTGGATGACGGTGGTCAGCCAATCGTGTTGCCGATGCCGATGGAGAAACTCGAGATTAATCGGGATGGCACCATCAGCGGTCGACCGGAAGGGGCAGCCGCCAACTTGCCGGAAGATTTTCAGCGGATCAAGCTGGTCAACCCGGCCGCCGATGCGGTGGAGAAGGGGCAAGATGGTCTGTTTCGCCGCAAAGATGGCCAGAATGAACCCGCCTCTGCCAATGTCGGCCTGATTGCCGGCTCCCTTGAGGGGAGCAACGTCAATGTGGTGGATGAGATGACCAACCTGATCCGGCTGCAACGCCAGTTCGAAACCCAGGTCAAAATCATGAAGACGGCCGAAGAGAATGATGAAGCTCAAACCCAACTGCTGCGAATCAGCTAATCAAGGAGTTACCTATGAATCCCGCACTCTGGATCAGCAAGACCGGGTTGGATGCACAGCAGACCAATATTTCGGTCACTTCGAACAACCTGGCGAATGCCAGCACCGTGGGCTTCAAAAAGTCACGGGCCATCTTTGAAGATCTGCTGTATCAAAACATCAACCAGCCCGGTGGCCGCTCCTCTGCCGATACCGAGCTCCCCTCCGGCTTGATGCTGGGGGCGGGGGCCAAGGTGGTGGCGACCCAGAAAAACCACAGTCAGGGTAACGTACAAACCACTGACAACTCGCTCGATTTGATGATCAGTGGTCGTGGCTACTTTGAAATTCAGCTGCCGGATGGCAGTGCAGCCTATACCCGCAACGGTCAGTTCACCCTCAACGATGAAGGGACCATAGTGACCCCGGGTAATGGTTACCCGCTGCAACCGGAAATCCAGATCCCGGAAAACGCCCAGAGCGTTACGGTGGGTGAAGATGGTCAGGTCTCGGTGCAGCTCAAGGGGGATGGCGCTTCTCAGGTTGTCGGTCAGATCAACATCTCCGACTTCGTCAACGCCAGCGGCTTGCAGCCGATGGGGGAGAACATGTTTGTCGAGACCCAATCCAGCGGCGCTGCTGCGCAGGGGACTGCCGGTGCTGATGGCTTGGGGGTGATCAAGCAGGGGATGCTGGAGACTTCCAACGTCAACGTGACCGAAGAGCTGGTGAACCTCATTCAAGCTCAGCGGGTCTACGAGATGAACTCCAAGGTGCTCTCCGCCGTGGACGGCATGATGTCCTTCCTGATCCAGCGTACCTAATTAGGAGGTGCATGATGAAAGCCGTATGGATGCTGGGATTGCTGGTGCTGGGAGGGTGTAGTAGCACTCCCAATACGCCCAAGCCTGATGATCCCGAGTTTTCCCCCGTTTACGGGGAGTCGGAGCCGGTGTCGGTGCGGCCGACAGGGGCGATTTTCCAGCCAGATCAGGTCAATGGCATCTATTCGGATATCAAGGCGCACAAGGTTGGCGACATCATTACCATCGAGTTGTCAGAGTCGACCTCCGCTTCGAAAAAGGCCAATACCCAGAGTGGCAAGGACAATAAATTCAATCTGGATCCGGTCAAGCTGGGTGGCGTGCCAGTCACCGCCAGTCCCTATGATCTTTCGGCTTCCATTGGTCAGAACAGCGCGTTCAAGGGGCAGGCCAAAGCGGATCAGAGCAACAGTTTGCAGGGCAATATTTCGGTCAGCGTGGCCAAGGTGCTGCCCAACGGCAATCTGGTGGTGCGCGGCGAGAAGTGGATCATGCTCAACAATGGCAATGAATATATTCGGATCACCGGCCTTATTCGCCCGGAGGACGTGACGTCTGATAACAGCGTTTCGTCCCAGAAAGTGGCCAATGCCCGCATTTACTACGGTGGTACCGGCGATCTGGCCAATAGCCAGGAGCAAGGGTGGCTTACCAGCTTTTTCAATGGTCCCTGGTGGCCGCTCTAGGAGATGTTATGAAGTCACTCCGTCTTGTCACTCTGCTTTGCTGTCTGCTGCCCTTGGGCGTGGCCAATGCGGCCCGGATCAAGGACATCAGCTCGGTTGAAGGGGTGCGTAACAACCAGCTGATTGGTTACGGTCTGGTGGTAGGGTTGCCCGGTACTGGCGAGAAGAACAACGCCTTCACCGAGCAGACCTTCCGTACCATGCTCAACAACTTTGGCATCAAGGTGCCGGACAACATCAAGCCCAAGATCAAGGATGTGGCGCCGGTGGCGATCCATGCCGACCTGCCCCCCTTCTCCAAGCCGGGCCAGACTATCGACGTGACGGTCTCAGCCATCGGCGAGGCCAAGAGCCTGCGGGGCGGCACTCTGCTGCAAAGCTTCCTGAAAGGGCTCGATGGGCGGGTTTATGCGGTCGCCCAGGGCAGTCTGGTGGTCGGTGGTCTGGGGGCCGAGGGGGCTGATGGTTCCAAGGTAGTGATCAATACCCCGACCGTCGGGCGGATTGCCAACGGTGCGACCGTGGAGCGGGAGGTGCCCAACTCCTTCAGTCAGGGGGACACCATCACCTTCAACCTTAACCGCCCCGACTTTACTACGGCGCGCCGTCTGGCCGATGTGGTCAACGATCTGGTGGGGCCCAATACCGCTCAGGCGCTCGATGCTACCTCGGTCAAGGTCTATGCTCCGCGGGATCCGGGTCAGCGCGTCTCCTATCTCGCCACCATCGAAAATCTGGAGGTGGATCCGGCCAACGAGGCGGCCAAGATCATCGTTAACTCCCGCACTGGCACCATAGTGATCGGCAGTCAGGTCAAGCTCAAACCGGCGGCCATCAGCCACGGCGGGTTGACGGTGACCATCGCCGAAAACCAGCAGGTCTCCCAGCCCAACCCGTTGGCGGGAGGAGAGACGACGGTGACCAACAACTCGACCATCAATGTCCAGCAGGAGCCGGGGCGGATGTTCAAGTTTGATACCGGTGCGACCCTGGACGATCTGGTCCGGGCGGTCAATCAGGTTGGGGTCGCCCCGGGTGATTTGATGGCCATCCTTGAGGCGCTGCAGCAGGCAGGCGCCATCGAAGGGCAACTGGTCATATTGTAACAAGCGGCAAGTGGTTGCCACGGGTGGCAATGAGGTAAGCAAAATGGCGGAGTTTGACAGCAACAGCGGCATGAATCTCGGGATGGTACAGGACATCAAGAACCTGGACCGTCTGCGCCAGATGAGCCAAAGCAAAGAGGGACAGGCCGAAGCGCTCAAGAGTGCGTCACGCCAGTTCGAGTCAATCTTTACCCAGATGCTGTTTCAGAGCATGCGTCAGGCCAACGGGGTGTTGACTCAGGACAACCCGATGAACAGCAGCTATACCCAGTTCTATGAAGGGATGCTGGATGAGCAGCGGGTTGCCGACATGTCCAGCAAGGGGGGGCTGGGATTGGCTGACATGGTGGCCAAGCAGCTCTCTCCTGAGACCTTTACCCATCAGGATGGACGGGTGCTCAAGATGCCGCAGCGCACCGAACGGACCTACAAACCCTATCAGCCCCCCACGGCGGCGGCCGATGATTTGATCGCGGCATCAAAAGTTGGCAAAGATTTTGCTGAAAAAGAGATGACCGAGGGGGTCAAGGAGAGCCACGCACTCACTATGCCCCGTCGACCACACCGTAGTATTCCACCCATGGGGCGAATGCCCAGCGAAGAGGGCAGTGCCACCGGTAGTGGGAGCAAGGAGTTCGATACGCCGGAAGAGTTCGTTAATCGCCTGATGCCGCTGGCCAAGAAAGCGGCCGACAAGTTGGGGTTAAGCCCGGCGGTACTGGTCGCTCAGGCGGCACTGGAGAGCGGTTGGGGCAAGCGGGTGATCAAGGATGGCGAGGGGCAGGTGACCCATAACCTGTTTGGCATCAAGGCCGATCCGCGCTGGGAAGGGCCAAAGGCGGTGGTCAGCACGCTCGAGTATGAGCAAGGCGTCGCCTCCCGCCAGAAAGCGGCATTTCGCTCCTATGAGTCGTTTGAAGAGAGTTTCAACGACTACGTGGACTTCCTCACTTCCGGCTCTCGCTACAAGGGAGCCCTGGCGAAGGTGGATAGTCCTGATCGCTACTTTGAGGCGCTGCAACAGGCGGGTTATGCCACCGACCCGCACTACGCCAGAAAATTGAAACAGGTATTGCGCAGTGATGCCATTGCCCAATACAACGAGATGGAGCTGTAACGTATGGCAAGCGACCTGCTTGGGATTGGTTCATCGGGCGTGCTGGCACAGCAACGCCTGCTGCAGACCACCAGTAACAACATAGTGAACGTCAATAGCCAGGGCTATGTGCGTGAGCGTACGCTGGTGTATACCAATACCATCGGTCTGGGGACCGGTGACATCAAGACCCAGCGGGTGATCAACGACTATATGCAGGGGGAGGTGCGCCGTGATACCTCTGCCTATCATGCATCCCTGACCCATTATGAACAGCTGGCTGGTGTTGACAGCTTGCTGGGGGATACCAGCAACAGCGTGGGGGCGGCCATCACCTCCTACTTCAAGTCATTTCACTCTGCCAATGAATCGCCTGCCGAGATCGGTGGGCGCAAGGTGGTGATGACGGAGTTGAGTGGCATGGTCAACCGTTTTCATACCCTCTCGGCGCAGCTCGACAAGCAGAGCGATACCCTCAACACCCGCATTGAAGATGAAACCAAGCAGGTCAACAGCCTGCTCACCAGCATCAATGATCTTAATCAGGCCATCATCCGCACCCAGGGGTCACCCGAAGAGAACCTGATGCTGTTTGATCAGCGGGATGAGGCGATCCGCCAGCTGTCGGAGAAGATGGATATTCGCACCGTAGCCCAACCCAACGGCAGCATGCTGGTCAATATGAGTACTGGCCATTCACTGATCCTCGATGGGGGCGTCGCCCAGTTCAAGGTGATTGCAGGAGATCCTGACTCCCGGGATCAGGAGCTGCAGCTGACCCTGGGGGCGAACAAGGCAACCATTGATCACGATACGTTTGGTGGTGCCATGGGGGGGCTGTTCAAGGCGCGTACCGACCTTGAGCCGACCAAGCGCGAACTGGGGCAGCTGGCCGTGGCGATGGCCGATGCGATGAACCAGCAGAACCGCCTCGGGATGGATCTGGATAACGAAATTGGCGGTGATATCTTCACCCTGCCTACCAGCAAGGGCTTACCCTACGGCAATAACACGGGGACGGTCGGGGCGAATGTCACCTTCGTGCCGGGCAAGGGGACATCAGTGACTCCGTTTGATTACGAAGTGCAATTTAGCAGTGCTACCGGTTATGAGGTGTTCTCGCTCGACAAGTCTGGCAATCGTACCTTGATCACAGCGGGGGCTACCCCACCAACAACCTTTGAGCTGACTGGGCACGGGATCTCGATCGATCTCACCGGCACGCCGGCTGCGGGTGACAAACTGTTGCTGCAACCGACCAAAAGTGCGGCCGCCGGTCTGGGTCAGCTGATCACCCGACCGGAAGATTTGGCCCTGGCCTCTCCGCTTAAAGCGGAAAAGACCACCAATAATGGCGGCGGGGCAGATATCAAACTGGGTGGCGTATTCAATACCGGTGCAGGGTCAGGTTTTGGTACCAATAGTCTGAGCCCGACAGCGCCTCAGGTCGTCAAGATTGACGCCAACGGTAACTATCAGGTGTTTCAAGCCGATGGCACTACCCTGATTGGCACTGCCCCTGCGAGCAGCAAAGGGCAAAACCTGATGTCTGCGATCGTCAACCCTTTCCCCGCCGGAGCCGCAGTCTATGCCAACCCGAAACAGGCCCCCGGCTACGAGTTCAGCATCACCGGCACGGTGGATGCCGGTGACAGCTTCAAGCTCAGTTACAATAGCAATGGCTTTGCCGATAACAGCAATGGCCTGGTTCTGGCCGAGCTGCAAAACAAGGATCTGGTGCGCAAGAGCACCAATGGCGGGACGACCAACGACAAGATGACCTTCAATCAGGCCTATTCCGGGTTGGTGATGGAAGTGGGTAACAATACCAGTCAGGCAAAAACGCTGCTCAAGGCCAATGAGTCCAAGCTTATCCAGAGCACCGGCATCTTTGAAAGCGTGTCAGGGGTCAATCTGGAGGAGGAAGCTGCCAATCTGATCCGCTTCCAGCAATCCTATGCGGCATCGGCGCAAATCGTCAGCACGGCCAAAACCATTTTCGATACACTGCTCTCTTCCGTGAGGTAACGTCATGCGCATCACCACCAACATGATCTACGACCGGAATTTATATTCCCTCAACAGTGCCAACGAGCGGTTGAATACTGCCTATCAACAACTGCAAACCGGCAATAAATTTCAGACAGCTGGAGAAGATCCCGCAGGGATGAGTCAGAAGATGGCACTGACCAAGGAGATTGACCTGTTCAAGCAGTACAGTGTCAATGGCAGCTTGCTGGAAAACAGCCTGGGGCATGAAGAGACAGTATTGGATTCTCTTAATACGGCGATGCTCAGTGCCCAGACCCTGATCCAGAAGTCAAATAATGGCGCTATCAGCATGGATGATCGCAAGGCCATCGCCAGCGAGCTTGAAGGGTTGCAGCAGCAGATGTTCGACCTGATGAATAGCAAAAACTCATCGGGTGAATTTATATTTGGTGGCAATCAGAGCAAGACCCAGCCATATATAAAAGACGTCAACGGAAAATATATTTATCAGGGTGATCCAGGTCAGCGAAATATTCAGGTCTCACCCACAGTACAAATCGCTGCCAATGATTCCGGGCAGGATCTGTTTGAAATTGTGGCGACCAGAAGAACCGCCAGTGCAACCACCGCAAATATCAAGGTCGGGATAGGCGATCAGGGTAACTTTGATAATTTCTATAAGTCCAATTATAACTCGGCACTGCCCAGCAACACTTATACCGTCTCAACCACCATAGGTCCGCCTGATACCTATGATATCAAGGATGCCGGTGGTACTACCCTGCAAACGGGTAACTACACTGCTGGCACCAAGATCCCTTTCAATGGGTTGGAATTGACTGTCAGCTCGCCAGTGGGCAATACAGAGCAGTTTGATCTTAATCCACCGAAGAATGACAACATATTGAATGGTATGTCGGATTTTATTACGGCTCTGCGAGATCCGGCTATTTCTGCCGAGACCTTCGAGCAGAAAATAGCCGATGCCACCGTTCATATGAAAAATGCCCGCCTGAATATTGACCATGGGTTGGGTGAGTTGGGCGGCCGGATGAACAGTCTGGAACAGGCTATGGGCTCCAATGAGGGATTGAGTACCCTCAACGCCGAGGCGAGAGCCAAGGTGTCGGAAGCGGATCTTTATGAAGTGATTTCCGCTCTGTCAAAAGAGGATGCGGCATTGAGTGCCTCGCAACTCTCTTTCAGCAAAATAAGCCGTCTGACACTATTTGACTATATTCGCTAATTAAAGAAGGGCCCCTTTGGGGCCTTTTCTTTTGTCCAGACTATGAAAATTGGTTCCGTGTCATCTCCTGCCAATTGTAACAAGCTGTTGCCGTTGCCAATTTAATGGTGGTTGCGGGGTTGACCTCCCTGCGGGATTGGATAATCATGCCGCCCGCACAACAGAGTGTTGTGCGAATTATTTGCAGCATCTCGTTAGGCGAGGCTCCTGTATAAACACAGGCCACTGATCTCACGACGTCCAGAGACGCCCAAGATCAGGACAGTTTTCATCGGATTAAGGTGTAAACCCAAGTGGCTTCCGGCATGCCGGATACGTTATACAGTGCTAAAGCTGGTACGTGGGGATGATGACACGCCGAACGGCGTCATTTCCTGCCTATTACTCGTCAATCAAATTGCTGTTTTCTTGTCGTTGCCTCCGGCTATTTCCGGAGGCATTCAGGCTCGCCTGAAATCACATGAGGATATCTGTGATGAAGAAAACACATACCATTCTTAACCGTCACCAACTGCTCGATCTGGCCGCCCTGCAGGGTTGGCTGGAACATAATCTGGATCCGGTTCAGCGCGCCGATCAACTGTTGACCCTGCGTCCGGAAGAGCTCAACTGTATCTTTGATACCCTGCCAATCCCGCAAGGGGCCGAACTGCTTGGTTCACTCTCGGCCGAGAGTGCCGGGCGCCTGTTGCAACGGTTGCATGGCAGCATCGTCAGCGTGTTGCAGGAGGCTATTCCCCGCCGTGAGATGGTCGCTATCCTGCGCAAACTGAGTCGTCAGGATCGCACCATGTTGCTGGCTCGCTTCCCGACCCAGGCGCAGGCCATGTATTACTCCCTACTGGATTGGCCCACCGAGTCAGTGGGTGCCAACATGCGCCACGAATATCTGGCGGTGCGGGAGGAGGACACTGTTGGTCACGCCAAACAGCTGATCCACGATGCCTGGGACAATGCCCAGCTGTTTCGCCATATCTATGTGGTCAACGGGGATGGTCGTCTGCAAGGGAGCCTCTCACTCAAGACCTTGCTGATCGCTGACCCGCTGGCCAACGTCGCGACCCTGATGGATCGGGAGACGGTACGGATCAACGCTCGGGCGGATCAGGAGCTGGCGGCGCGCCTGCTGATCGACCGCGACCTGTCGGTATTGCCTGTCGAGGATCAGGGGCGACTGGTCGGTATTTTCCACGTCGATGATGCGGCGGATATTCTGGAGCTCGAATCCACCGAAGATGCCGAGATGCAGGGGGGATCATCACCGCTCGATACCCCTTACTTGCAGGCGACGCCCTGGCAGCTGTGGCGCAAACGGGTGGGCTGGCTGCTTATCCTGTTTGTGGCGGAAGCCTACACCGGCACAGTGCTGCGGGCATTCGAGGAGCAGCTGGAAGCGGCTATCGCGCTGGCCTTCTTCATTCCGCTCCTGATCGGTACTGGTGGTAACAGCGGCACCCAGATCACCACCACCATAGTACGAGCCATGGCGGTCGGGGAGGTGAGTCTGCGCAATCTCGGCACAGTGCTGAAAAAGGAGCTCTCCACCGGTCTGCTCATTTCGGGTGCCATTGCCATGGCGGCCTGGGTACGGGCATGGAGTCTTGGCGTCGGTCCCCAGATTGGCATGGTGGTGACCTTTACCATCATCGCTATCGTGCTCTGGAGTGCCACGGTCGCGTCCATTATTCCCATGGTGCTGCGCCGTTTCCGCATCGATCCGGCGGTGGTCTCTGCGCCATTCATCGCGACGCTGGTGGATGGTACCGGCCTTATCATCTACTTCGAGATGGCCAAGTGGTTGTTGCCCGAGTTGCAGTAACGGGTAGATTGATATGAAAAAGGCAGCCATTGGGCTGCCTTTTGTATTTATCTTTCCGGTTTAGCCGAGCTGGAACAACAGTGGCCAGCCCTGCTCCTGACAGTAGCGGTGCTCCTTCTCCAGATTCTGCATCAGGAGACGGTTCTCTTCGCACCAGTCGATCGGCAGGGTCACGACCAGCTGATCCCCTTGTACCGCGACTTTCCACTCAGGCAGCAGGTCGTCCTGGCGCTTGTGATGAGCGGCGACCGCGAGGCGCAGGATGCGGATGCAGCGCAGCACCGTCTGCATGTCGTGGTTGGGCAGGGGCGGCAGCTCGGAGAGCTTGAGCCCCTTGCGCTGAAAGCGTACCAGCGCCGCCAGCAGGGCCTGATCGTCCTGGTTGAAGCCGGGCAGGTCGGTGTGTTGCAGGATATAGGCGGAGTGGCGATGGATGCCGCTGTAGTTGATGGCAAGGCCAATTTCGTGCAGCCGCGCCGCCCAGCCGAGGATAGCGCGATAGGGCTCTACTTCCATCTGCCAGGGCTCTTGCAAGGCATCAAACAGGGTCAGCACGCTCTGCTCCACCCGGGCGGCTTGTTTGCGGTCCATCCGGTAGTGGGTGCCGAGCGCCTGTGCGGTACGCTCGCGAATATCGTGGTGCTGCAAGCGCTCCTCGAACTCATACAGCAATCCTTCGCGCAGAGCACCATCGGAGTAGTCGAGCCGCTCGATGGGCAATGAGGTAAACAGGCCAAGCAGGATGGCGACCGCAGCGGCAAACACCTCCTGACGCTCCTCGGTAAGCCCGACCAGTTTGAGGTTATCCACTCGCTTGCGCTCAATCATCAGCGCCTTGAGCCGCTCTAGCCCCTCCAGCGTAATGCTGCCGTCAGTCAGCCCTTCGCCTTGCAGTACATCCCGTACCGTACGAATGGAGCCTGAGCTGCCAAGGCAGCTCTGCCAGCCCAGCTTGCGGTACTGGTTGACGATGGGGGCGAGCTGGTGCTGCGCCTCCAGCACGGCATTGGTGAAGTGCTTGTCGCTCAGCTTGCCGCTGGCAAAGAAGCTCTGGGTAAAGCTGACGCAGCCCATCTTGCGGCTGGTGAGGGCCTTGTGTTCAAACCCTTCACCGATGATGAGCTCGGTGCTGCCGCCGCCGATATCGATGACCAGTACCTGACCCTCGATATGCTGGGTATGGGCAACACCCTGATAGATGAGCCGTGCTTCTTCCTGCCCGCTGATGATCTCGATGGGGTGGTTGAGCACCTTGGCCGCTTCGCTGACGAACTCGCGCGCGTTGCTGGCACGGCGCAATGTGTAGGTACCGGCGATGCGGATCTGATCCGGTTTGATGTTGGTGAGCCGCTCGGCAAAGAGTGACAGACAGGCGAGGCCGCGTTCCATCGCCTCCGGGCTCATTCGTTTCTGCTCATCCATCCCTTCCGCCAGACGCACCCGCTCCTTGATGCGGTCGACGATGCGAAAACGCCCTTCGCTCAGATGGGCGATCACCATATGAAAACTGTTGGAGCCGAGATCCACGGCGGCATAGAGACTATTGTCCATTGTTTGACTCGATACGTTTGAGATAGTCGTAAATCGCCACCTGAGAGCGGATCTTGCGGCGGTTGCCCCGCTTCACATATTCGTTCTGCTGGTCGGCATCAATGACCCGCGCCTTGCAGGTATCACTCAGTTGTAGTTCGAGAATGTCCATGATGCGCTGCTTGAGCCGCTCATCATAAATGGGGGTGCCCACCTCAATACGGCCGTCGATATTGCGGCTCATCCAGTCGGCGCTGGAGATATAGAGCTGGGGGTTGCCCTTGTTGTGGAACACCATCACCCGCGGGTGCTCGAGGAAGCGGTCGATGATGCTGATCACCTTGATGTTGTCACTGAGGCCCGGTACGCCCGGACGCAGGGCGCACATGCCACGGATGATCATCTGGATCGGCACCCCGGCCTGCCCGGCGGCATAGAGGCGGTTGATGAGATCCTTGTCCACCAGATTGTTGATCTTGAGGATGATACCGCTCGGCTGGCCCGCCTTGGCGTTGGAGAGCTCGTTGTCGATGAGGCGATAGAGCTGACGGCGGCTGTTGATGGGGGAGACCAGCAGGTGGTTGAATTTGTATCGCTTATAGGGGTACTCGATGTATTCAAATACCCCTTCCACTTCGGCGGTGATATCCGGATTGCGGGTCAGCAGCGAGAAGTCGGTGTAGATCTTGGCTGTCTTCTCGTTGAAGTTGCCTGTGCCGATATGGGCATAGCGCACCGCCTCGCCATTTTCGTGGCGGGTGATGAGGCAGAGCTTGGAGTGGATCTTGAGGCTCGGCACCCCGAACACCACCTTGACTCCGGCATCGGTGAGAATATTGGCCCAGTCGATGTTGGCCGCTTCGTCGAAACGGGCGCGCAACTCGACGACCACGGTCACCTTCTTGCCGTTGTTGGCGGCATCGATGAGGGAGTGGATGATCCGCGACTTCTTGGCGACCCGGTAGATATTAATGCGAATGGCGCTCACCGCCGGATCGAACGCCGCCTGGCGCACCAGCTCGGTGAAGTGGTGGAACTTGTGATACGGGTAGTAGAGGAGGATATCCTGCTTGGTAATCGCATCGAAGGCGTTGACGAAGCCGTCAAAATCGCGGCAATCCAGCGCCGGCAGCTTGGGGTTTTCCAGATAGTCACGGCCCACGTTGGGGAAGCCGATGAAATCCTTGAAGTTGTGATAGCGTCCGCCCGGCATGATGGCGTCGTAGGAGCTGATCTGCAGCTTGAGCTTGAGGAAGCTTATCATGGCAGCGGGCATCTCCCGCTCGTAGACGAAGCGCACCGGCATGGCAGTGAGGCGCTGCTTCAAGCCGTCACTCATCTTGTCCACCAGGCTCAAGTCCAGCTGGTCAGAGAGATCATATTCGGCATCCCGGGTCAGCTTCACCGCATAGGCGGCAATCTCGTCGTAGTCGAAGAAGCCTTTGAAGATCTCGTCGAGGCAGAAGCGGATGACGTTATCCAGAATGATGATCTGCTTCTTGCGGCGGGTCCCTTCCGGCGGCAACTGGAAGAAGCGGGGCAGGTCGTCGGTCGGCACTTCCACCAGGGCGTACTGGATCACCTGACCGTTCTTCTTCATCTCGATGGCCAGATAGGTGTACTCATCCTTGAGGAATTTGACCGGATTGACCTCTTTGTTGAGCAGGATCGGGATGATGTGACGCAGCACCTTCTCCTTAAAGAAGACCCGCAGCCACTTCTGAATTGCATCGGAGAGCTGGTTCTCGTTGACCAGGAAGATGTTGTGGCGAGCGAGCGCAATCAACAGCTCCTTATAGGTGTTGTCGAACGCTTCACCGAGCGCCATCACTTTTTGCTGGATGGCGCGCAGCAGCACTTTCGCTTCATCGTCGCCACCATGTACTTCATTGATGAGGATGCGACGCTTGACGTCCGATACCCGTACCTTGAAGAACTCATCCTGGTTGGAGGAGAAGATCCCCAGAAAACGAACCCGCTCGATGAGGGGCACCGTCTTGTCCATTGCCTCTTGCAACACCCGTTCATTGAATGAGAGCCAGCTCAGCTCTTTCTCTTCATACTGCTTGTCGGTGCTCATCTTGTGCCTCTGTTTCAGGTCGCGTCTGCGCGGCAGTTATGGCGTTAATATATGACAAATAAATGACAGTATTGTTACTGCTCGCTGAACGCTTCGTCGATGTCGACCACCAGATCGTCGGAGAGGGATTCCAGCGCGGTGATCAGCGTATCCATCGCGAGCCCGTCTGGCAGGGCAACCAGCGCATGGGCATAGAAGAGCGGGGCGCCGGAGTGGGGAGCCGGTTCACAGCCGGTGGTAAGATCGGCCACGTTGATCTCGAGCTGGCGCAGGATGCTGGCAACTTCGTGGACGATACCGGGGCGGTCGTTGCCGGTCACCGTCATCATGACTTGATGGGCTGGCTCGGCGGTAGGTGTCCCTTCGGCAAAGCTGATGGTCAGACCCGGTAGCAGGGCCAGTGCTTCGCACAGGCTGCGATAGTGCTCATCGGGGACAGAGACATGGAGGATACCGGCAAACTGGCCCGCCAGTTCGCTCATGGCGCTGCCCAGCCAGTTGCCCTGCTCGCGGCTGATGACTGCTGCCAGACTCTCGACGATCCCGGGTTTGTCTGCACCGATCACGGTGACCACCAATTGCTTTTGCATCCTGCTCTCCTTGAAATGGGATTTCTTGCTCTATCCCTATTGTGCCTGCTGGGGCTGGTCATATGAACCCCCGCCTGCTGACAAATAGATAAAAAGACGGGACTTTTCACTTTCTATACACGGGTCTGCTGCCTTGCTCCGTGGCGGCTGTGGTAAAGTAATTCCCCTTTCGTGTCGTGAAATGGATCGTGCTCTCATGAATACCCTTGTCCTATCGGGATTGTTGTTGCTGGCGCTGCTTGTGCTGGCGATCTTCTGGAGCAGAGGCAGACAGCAAAAGCGCCTGCCCTATGATATGCAGGAGACCCTGTTCAGTCCCGCCGAGCGCTCCTTCCTCGGGGTGCTGGATCTGGCGGTGGGTGACAAGGCCCGGGTCTTTGCCAAGGTGCGGGTGGCTGATGTGCTGACGCCGCAGGCCGGGATCGGCAAAAGCAAATGGCAGCAGTACTTCAACAAGATCAGCGCCAAGCATTTCGACTATCTGCTTTGCCACCCCGCTGATCTCTCCTTTATCTGTGCCATCGAACTCGATGACCGCTCCCACCGTCACCAGAAGCGCAAGGCGCGGGATCTCTTTCTGAAAACCGCCTGCGACAGCGCCGGACTGCCGTTGCTGCAGATCCCGGCAAGTGCCAGCTATCTGGTGGAAGAGCTGCGCGAACAGATCCTGCCACTGCTGGTCAAAACCAGCGAACCATTGATCGATGATCTGCCGCACGGGGCGCGGCGCGAGCCGACGTTCAATCCTCTGTTGCTGGACGGCGTGGATGTCGGTGCCGGGATGCGTGGCCGCACTGCCCATGCCGAGGCTGTCTCGCCCTCGTCATTCCACGAGCCCGCCATCCAGCCCAAGGGGGTGATGGAGGCGCCACAGAGTGAGGGTGAGCTGGTCGATAGCCTGTTCGCCGATGTGGAGGATGATGAAGAGCACGAGGTACACCACTGCCCTCGTTGCGATGCGCCGCTGGTGGAGCGGGAGGCGAAAAAAGGCCCCCACGCCGGTCGACTCTTTCTGGCTTGCAGCCGTTTTCCCGAGTGTCGCTACGCGGCGCCGCACCACCATAATCGCCACTGAATGCGCTTCACCGTGTCCGATGCTGCCCTCTGACGAGGGCAGTTTTCTTTCCGCTTTTGGCTGCGTTTGTTAACGGCGCCAATGCAGAAAATTCCTCGGCAAAATTTATCTAATCTCTCGTTTCTGTCGATACACTTAGCCTGAATACGACAATTTTTGACAATGTGTCGGAATTTTGGCACTTTGTGTGCCAGCAAAAAGACAGTCGGTAGCTGTTTTATCATCAAATAAAACAATAAGTTAGTTCAGGACATCGCGAGGAATGGATATGGTGGAGATGGGCGTGTTGATTGTTGATGCCGATGCGCAGCGGCGCCAACAGTTGGGAACCGTGCTCTCGTTTATGGGGATCCCGTGGCAGGAGGTGGCACAAAGCGATCTGGATGTGGCCATCGAATCCTCCGGACCGCTGCAAGGGGTGCTGGTGGGTGAGCTGACCGACCGTCCCTTGTCAGAGCTGCTGGCTGCTTTCCCCCGTACCCCCTTCCTCTCGCTGGTTGAGGCCGATCTGCCCAACAGCAACTTTATCGGGGTCGCGCTCTCGCCCTTTACCTATGAATCCCTCACCCGTCATCTGCACTTCTGTCAGGCGTTCGTCTCCTTGCATCCTCGTCAGCAGACCCATGACAAGGGGCAGGCTCTGCTGCGTTTGCTGGTGGGCAAAGGGAAGGGGATCCAGGAGGTTCGTCGGCTTATCAGCCAGGTGGCCGAGACCGATGCCAACGTGTTGATCCTCGGGGAGTCCGGCACCGGTAAAGAGGTGGTGGCTCGCGCTATCCACGAACTCTCTTCTCGCAGCAGTGGCCCCTTCGTGCCCATCAACTGCGGCGCTATTCCGGCCGAATTGCTGGAGAGCGAACTGTTTGGCCACGAGAAGGGGGCGTTTACCGGCGCCATCGCGGCCCGTCGCGGTCGCTTCGAGCTGGCGCAGGGGGGCACCCTGTTCCTCGACGAGATCGGCGATATGCCGATGCCGATGCAGGTCAAATTGCTGCGGGTATTGCAGGAGCGGCTGTTCGACAGGGTCGGTGGCGGCAAGCCCATTCAGGCCGATGTGCGCATCATTGCGGCGACCCACCGGGATCTGGAGGCGATGATCCGCACTCAGGGTTTTCGTGAAGATCTCTACTACCGCCTCAACGTCTTCCCCATTGAGACGCCGCCGCTGCGGGATCGCATCGACGACATCCCGCTGCTGCTGCAGGAGCTGCTCAACCGCCATGCCGAGCAGCACCATGGCTTTATCCGGTTGACCCAGCGGGCGCTGGAGTCGCTGATGCAGTACCCCTGGCCCGGCAACGTGCGCGAGCTCTCTAACCTGCTGGAGCGACTGCTGATCCTCTACCCGCACCAGATCGTCGATGTGGCCGATCTGCCGAGCCGTTATCGCCTGCTGCCGAGCGAGCCACGGGATGAGCGGCTGACCGAGATGGATGAGCGCGATGCCCTGGCCGCCGTATTCCAGGATCCGCCCGAGCTGGATCACCCCCTCGCCTCGGCTCGTACCATGCAGTTGCCGGAGGAGGGGGTCAACCTCAAAGAGATGCTGGCCGACCTCGAAGTCGAGCTGATCCGTCAGGCGCTGGAGTCTCAGGACGGGGTGGTGGCCCGCGCCGCCGATCTGCTTGGCATGCGCCGTACCACCCTGGTGGAGAAGATGAAAAAGTACGGGATGAGCAAGGACGTCTGAGGGTCAAAGCCTTGACGCAAATACGCAATCCATTGTTTTAGTTCATATAATTTAGTGGCATGGAAATTGAATAACCTGACCCAATAGCCAGTTTGAGGTCAGGTTTATGACAATCCAGCAGCAGGACATGCCACTCCAGTCCCACGAAGTGAGCCAGCTCTATGCCATCTTCAAGGCGCTCCCCACCGGGGTGTTGCTGCTTGATGGGGCAGGGGTGGTCACCCGCGCGAATCCGGCGGCCATCTCCTTGCTGGGGGAGCCGTTGGAAGGGGAGCTCTGGCGCCACATCATTGCCCGCTGCTTTGAGCCGCGGGAGGATGATGGTCACGAGATCTCCCTGCGCGACGGGCGCCGGGTGCAGCTCTCGACCCAACCGCTGCCGGATCAGCCCGGCCAGCTGGTCTTTATCAATGACCTGACCGAAACCCGTAAACTGCAAGACCGCATCAACCATATGAAGCGGCTGTCGGCGCTGGGCAATATGGCGGCCTCGCTCGCCCACCAGATCCGCACGCCGCTCTCCGCTGCCATGCTCTATGCCGCCAATCTGGCCAACCGCACCCTCAAGCCGGAATCTCGCACTCAGTTTCAGCAAAAGCTGATGGCCCGTTTGCAGGATCTGGAGAAGCAGATCAACGACATCCTGCTGTTCGCCCGCAATGGCGACAATCAGGTGGTCACCCCCATCTCGGTACAAGGGCTGCTGGCCGAAGTGCAGGCTGGTGCCGAGGCCTTCTGCCAGCAGCAGGGCTGCGAGCTGCACATGGAGGCGCCGGAGCCCGATCTCTGTCTGCTGGCCAACAGCAGTGCGCTGGCGGGTGCCATCAACAACCTGATTGCCAATGCCCAGCAGGCAGGGGCCACGTCACTCTTGGTCAGCGCGGTGCGCAGCGGTGCCCGGGTGGAGATGCGGGTCATCGATAATGGCAAGGGGATCCCTTCCCATCAGCTCGGTCAGGTATTCGAACCCTTCTTTACCACTCGCTCCCAGGGCACAGGTCTCGGTCTTGCGGTGGTGCAATCTGTAGTGCGTGCCCATCAGGGGGAGGTCGGTGTGGCCTCGGTTCCCGGTGAAGGCTCCTGCTTTACTCTGTCGTTCCCCCTGCACCAGCAACCGGTGCAGCTTGGAGGTGTAGCATGACACAGGCCAGGATCCTGGTAGTTGAAGATGACAATGGCCTGCGCGAAGCGCTGGTGGATACCCTGTTGCTCGGCGGTTATGAGTGCCGTGAAGCGGACAGCGGCGAGCGGGCTCTGCTGGCCCTCTCCCGTCAGCCGTTTGACATGGTGATCTCCGATATCCAGATGGGGGGGATGGACGGTCTCACCTTGCTGGCCACCATCCGCCAGCAATATCCGCAGATACCTGTGCTGCTGATGACCGCCTACGCCAACATCGACGGCGCGGTGCGCGCCATGCGTGAAGGGGCCATCGACTATCTGGCCAAGCCGTTCTCGCCGGAGGTGCTGCTTAATCAGGTTAGCCGCTATGTGCCCGCCCAGAAGGTGGAGAAGCGCGCCGTGGTCTATGGGGATCCCAAAACTGCCGAGCTGTTCCAGCTGGCGACCCGAGTGGCCAGAAGCGAAGCGACCGTGATGGTGACCGGCCCGAGCGGGACGGGGAAAGAGGTGCTGGCCCGTTACATTCACGATAACTCCAGCCGCGCCGAGCAGCCTTTCGTCGCCATCAACTGCGCCGCCATTCCGGAAAACATGCTGGAGGCGACCCTGTTTGGCTACGAGAAGGGGGCCTTCACCGGTGCGGTACAGGGGTGCCCGGGCAAGTTCGAACAGGCGCAGGGGGGCACCCTGCTGCTTGACGAGATCACCGAGATGGATCAGGGGCTGCAAGCCAAGTTGCTGCGGGTGTTGCAGGAGAAAGAGGTGGAGCGGCTCGGCAGTCGCAAGATGATCCCGCTGGATGTGCGGGTCATCGCCACCAGCAACCGGGATTTGAAAAAAGCGGTGCAGGATGGCCTGTTTCGCGAAGATCTCTACTATCGCCTCAACGTCTTTCCGCTGCGCTGGTCTGCCCTCTGCGAGCGGCCCGGCGACATTCTGCCGCTGGCGGAACATCTGCTGGCGCTTCATGCCAGTCAGCAGGGGCTGCCGACACCACAGTTGACGGATGCCTCGCGGGTACGGCTGCTGGCTCACCCCTGGCCCGGCAATGTGCGGGAGTTGGACAACGTGGTACAGCGTGCCCTGATCCTCAGCCCCGACGGGGTCATTGATTGTGACCACCTCATTCTGGAGGAGCTGGATGAGCAGGAGATGGAGTTTGTCAGCGTGGAGCGCAGCTATGGTGGCGATCGCCTCGGCAGCGAGCTCAAGCAGCAGGAGCACCAGATCATCCTCGACACCCTGCAAGATTGTAACGGCAGCCGCAAGGCGGTGGCCGACCGACTCGGCATCAGCCCGCGCACCCTGCGCTACAAGCTGGCCCAGATGCGGGAGGCGGGGATCGACCTGCCAGCCTGAGGCCGAGAGGGAAACCGCACTGTGTGGGGGCTGTCATGGTCTTGACGGCCCGGCTCGATTATCATGGGGCCCTTGGCGTTTTGAGCCTGGGCCCTGTTTTTATTGGTAAAGCAGGGGACCGAGCCTTAATAAGGGACCCCTATGATCTCTCATCGAAAACTCGAAACCGTACTGAACCATCTGCTCGAACCGCACGCCATCAAGGATTACTGCCCCAACGGCTTGCAAGTGGAGGGGCGTGAGCGTATTCGCAAGGTGGTGACCGGTGTCACCGCCAGTCAGGCGCTTATCGACGCGGCGGTGGCTGCCGAGGCCGATGCCATCCTGGTCCATCACGGCTACTTCTGGAGCGGTGAACCGGCCCAGATCACCGGCATGAAGCAGCGTCGTCTCAAGACCCTGCTGACCCACGATATCAATCTGTTTGCCTACCATTTGCCGCTGGATGTCCATCCCGAGGTGGGTAACAACGCCCAGCTCGCCAAGCTGCTCGACATCAAGGTACGCCGCGGTCTGGAGCCGTGGAACAGCAAGAGCGTCGCCATGGTGGGCAAGCTGGAAGAGCCGATGAGCGGCAGCGATTTTGCCAAGCTGATTGCCGAGCGCCTTGGCCGCGAACCCCTCTATTGTGGCGATACAGGCCCCGAGCTTATCCGCTCCGTGGCCTGGTGCACCGGTGGCGGTCAGAGCTACATCAATCTGGCGGCGGAGCAGGGCATCGATGCCTTTATCTCCGGTGAAGCCTCCGAGCAGACCATTCACACCGCCCGCGAGATGGGGATGCACTTCTACGCCGCTGGCCATCATGCCACCGAGCGTTACGGCGTCAAGGCGCTGGGGGAGTGGCTGGCGACTGTGCACGGGCTGGATGTTACCTTTATCGATATCGACAATCCGGTCTAAACCTGTCCACGATCTGGCTACGAAACCGTGATCAAGGCTCATGTGCTGCTCTTCACCTTGTTGACGGTTTCTCGCTGCAGGTCGTGAACAGGTTTAAGCCTGTGCCTGTGGTGGGAAAATTCAGGAAATAAAAAGGAGGCCATCGGCCTCCTTTTTCACACTTCGACAAGACGTCTGCTTACTCGCAGGCGTAACCAGCGGGGCCCAGCAGGGCGCCATCCAGTTGCACGGCGCCGTCTACCATTTGCAGCCTGCCTTCGCAGAACCAGCGAACCACCAGCGGGTAGATGCTGTGCTCCTGCGCCTGCACCCGTGCTGCTACCTCGTCCGCAGTGTCCCCTTCAAAGATGGGTACGCGGGCCTGCAGGATCACCGGGCCCCCGTCCAGCTCTTCGGTCACGAAGTGGACGCTGGCGCCGTGTTCACTGTCACCGGCATCTATGGCGCGCTGGTGGGTGTGCAGGCCCTGATACTTGGGCAGCAGGGAGGGGTGGATATTGATCATCCTGCTGGCGAAATGGCGCACCAGATCGCCGCTCAATATCCGCATAAACCCGGCCAGCACCACCAGATCCGGCTGATAGTCTGCCATCAGCGCAAGCAGGGCGGCGTCATACTCCTCCCGGCTGGCAAACTGCTGCTGGGCCAGAATGGAGGTCGCCACCCCCGCTTCTTTGGCGCGAACCAGACCATAGGCATCGGCCTTGTTGCTGATGACGCCGACCACTTCACCGGCAATCTTGCCGCTGGCGCAGTGGTCGAGGATCGCCTGCAGGTTGCTGCCGCTGCCGGAGATTAGGACGAGGATCCGCATCATTTAATGACGACCTGCTCCTCACCGTCTGCTGCCTTGGCGATATGACCGATGTGCCATGCGTTCTCGCCTTCTGCCTTGAGCAGGGTCAGCGCCTTCTCCAGTTGGTTGGCGGGCAGGGCGATGATCATGCCGACGCCGCAGTTGAAGGTGCGATACATCTCGTGACGGGTGACGTTGCCAGCCTGCTGCAGCCAGCTGAACACCGCCGGCCACTGCCAGCTCTGCTCATCGATCACCGCTTGGGTGTTGGCGGGCAGGACACGGGGGATGTTCTCCCAGAAGCCACCGCCGGTGATGTGGGAGAGGGCGTGGATCTCGCACTCCTTGATGAGCTTGAGCACAGGTTTCACATAGATGCGGGTCGGCTCCAGCAGGGCGTTGGCCAGAGTGGTGTCACCCAGCGGCTGATGCACGTCGGCTTTGGAGACTTCCAGAATTTTACGGATCAGGGAGAAGCCGTTGGAGTGAGGGCCGCTGGCGGCCAGCGCGATCAGGGCATCCCCTTCACCGACCTTGCTGCCGTCGATGATTTCGCTCTTCTCCACCACACCGACGCAGAAACCGGCGATGTCGTAGTCTTCCCCTTCATACATACCCGGCATCTCGGCGGTCTCGCCGCCCACCAGGGCACAGCCTGACTGCTCGCAACCGGTACCGATCCCGGTGACCACCGCGGCCGCGGTGTCCACGTCCAGCTTGCCGGTTGCATAGTAGTCGAGGAAGAACAGCGGCTCGGCGCCCTGTACGATCAGGTCATTGACGCACATGGCCACCAGATCGATGCCCACGGTGTCGTGCTTCTTCAGGTCGATGGCCAGCCGCAGCTTGGTGCCCACACCATCGGTACCAGAGACCAGTACCGGCTCCTTGTAGCCCGCAGGGATTTGACACAAGGCCCCAAAGCCGCCAAGACCACCAAGGACTTCAGGACGACGAGTGCGCTTTGACACGCCCTTGATACGTTCAACCAGTGCATTGCCGGCATCGATATCTACGCCAGCATCCTTGTAGCTCAGTGAGGTTTTGTCAGTCACGAGTATTCCCCGTCATGTAAAGAAGTGGAGGGTAAAATTCGGGGCGTATTCTAACAGTGGCGGTGAAAAACCAGAAAGGAAATCGTTTGCGCGTTTTTGCGCGGAAATGCTCTACAAGCGGCGGCTTTTGTTGTATGATTCCGCGATTTTTTTGCGGCAGGTTAGAGGAGATAATAATGAAAGTCGTTGAAGTCAAACACCCCCTGGTCAAACACAAGATCGGTCTGATGCGTGAAGGCGATATCAGCACCAAGCGTTTCCGTGAACTGGCCAAAGAAGTGGGCAGTTTGTTGACCTATGAAGCGACCTCTGACTTCGAAACCGAGAAGGTTATCATCGATGGCTGGAATGGGCCAGTAGAAGTTGACCAGATCAAAGGCAAGAAGGTAACCGTCGTACCCATCCTACGTGCCGGCCTTGGCATGATGGATGGCGTGCTGGAGCACATGCCGAGTGCCCGCGTCAGCGTGGTCGGTATCTACCGCGATGAAGAGACCCTGCAACCGGTTCCCTATTTCGAGAAGATCGTCAGCAACATCGAAGAGCGTCTGGCGCTGGTCATCGATCCGATGCTGGCCACCGGTGGTTCCATGATCGCTACCATCGATCTGCTGAAGAAGAAAGGCTGCCAATCCATCAAGGTGTTGGTACTGGTTGCCGCGCCGGAAGGGATCAAGGCGCTGGAAGCCGCTCACCCCGACGTAGAGCTCTACTGCGCTTCTGTCGACCAGGGGCTGAACGAGAAAGGTTACATCGTGCCGGGTCTGGGCGATGCAGGCGACAAGATCTTCGGTACCAAATAAGTTTATGCCTTGACCTGCTTCCCATGTGGAAGGGGTGATCGGAGCCGGCGCATCGCCGGCTCTGCTGTTTGTGGCCGCTTGTGCCAGCCTTGCCGCAGGACGCGCCTTGCCGCTACCATAAGCACACTCTCCCATTTCGAGACTCTGTTCATGTTCAAACGTGTTGTGACCGCCCTCTGCTGCGGCTTGTCATTCATGGCCTCGGCCGCTCAGGTGACCGACCTCTATCAGGGCAAGGCCCCGACCAGTGGTGACATGGTGGCCGCTCAGGGGCAGGCACTGGGTCAGGTGCTGATCAAGGTGACCGGCAAGCGCGACATCCTCACCCAGCCGGTGGTGGTCAAGGCGCTGGCGGCGCCGGGCGACTATGTCAAAAGCTATGGCTATCAGGATCAGGACTCCGTCAAGTATCTGAAAGCCGAGTTCAAGAGTGACAAGGTCAACAGCCTGGTCTCCGAGAGCCAGTTTGCCCTGCTTGGCCCAGCTCGTCCCCAAATGGCCATCTGGCTGGTGGTGGATCAGGGTGAGCGTCGCTTGCTGGCGGATCAATCCAGCGATGGTTGGGCGCAAGCCTTGCGCGAGCAGGCCCAGACGCTGGGGCTACCCATCAGCATTCCGCTGATGGATCTCGATGACAACATGGCGGTCAGTGCCACCGACGTCTGGGGCCGCTTTGCCGACCCGATTTTGCAGGCAAGCCAGCGCTATGGCGCCGAGATGGTGGTGTTGGGCAAGCTGACACCGGAAGGTGACAAGTGGAGCATCGATTGGGGACTCTACGGCCCCAAAGCGGCCGGTGAAGTGACCGAGCTGACCCGTGGCAATAGCACCGGCACTCAGGCCGAAGTGGCGCAAGGGTTTGCCGATACCCTGGCGGCCTGGCTGGTGAAAAACTACGGTGCCCGCATTTCTGGTCCGGCAACCAGCCAGACCCTGGTGGTAGATGGCCTCTCCGAAGTGGACAGCATGATCGCCGTGCAGAAGATGCTGCAGGGGATGGCCAACGTCAGCAAGGTGGCGATCGGCAAGCTGGAGGGGGACCAGGTCACCTTCAACTTCACCCTGCAAGGAGATCAGGCCGAGCTGGTACGGGCGCTGCAGCTTGAGAGTCGTTTGCGCAAGGTTGACGATAATGGCAGCGGTTTGCGTTACCAATGGTCGCAGCCCTGATTTTATAAGGCTTTTGTCTACCGCCCGGCTTGCCCGGGCGGTTCTCTATCTGCCATTGCGATGGTACACTTAGCCACAAATGTCACAGTCAAAGCCCAACGAGTGAAGCAACCGGCCCAACTGTCTTTAGCCGTACAACTACCGGATGATGAAACCTTCGTCAGTTTTTATCCCGGCAACAATGCTCATCTGATCACCGCCCTCAAAAACGCGGCCATCGGTCAGGGATCGCCTTTCCTCTATTTCTGGGGAGCCAAGGGATCCGGACGCTCTCATCTGCTCCACGCCACCTGTGCCGAGGTCAACGCCCGCGATGCGGCGGCGGCCTATCTCTCCCTCGATCAATTTGAACAGCTCGATCCCAGCATGCTCGATGCCCTCGAAAGCCTGCCGCTGGTCTGTCTCGACAGCCTTGAGGCGATCGCCGGCAATGCCGTGTGGGAGCGGGCGCTGTTCGATTTCTACAACCGCTGGCAGGAGAAGGGCGAGGGGACGCTGGTGGTCACCGGCTGCAGCGCACCGCGCAAACTGGGGCTGCAACTGCCGGATCTCGCTTCGCGCCTCGATTGGGGGGTGAGTTTCCATCTCGAAGAGCTGGATGATGAAGGCAAGCTCAGTGCCCTGCAGCTGCGTGCCGAGCTGCGGGGCTTCAAATTGCCCATCGATGTGGGCCGCTTCCTGCTCAACCGACTCTCCCGCGATATGCGCACCCTGCTCACCACTCTCAATCAGCTCGACAACGCCTCATTTCGCGCCAAGCGCAAGCTGACCATTCCCTTTGTCAAAGAGATCCTCGAGCTCTGATTCTCTCTGCGGTGTGCGGTTGTGGCCTGACTTTCGTTTGAATGGCAGATAAAAAGAAACCCCGGCATCAGGCCGGGGTTTTGCTATTTCAAGGCAGCTCCCTTATTAGTGGAACTGATCTTCTTCGGTGGAGCCGGTCAGCGCGGTCACCGAGGATTGGCCACCCTGAATGACGGTGGTCACCTTGTCGAAGTAACCGGTACCGACCTCCTGCTGGTGTGCCACGAAGGTGTAGCCACGGCTGGCGGCGGCAAATTCCGGCTCCTGCACCATCTCGACGTAGTGCTTCATCCCTTCGCCACGGGCGTACTGGTAGGCCAGCTCGTACATGTGGAACCACATGTTGTGGATACCCGCGAGGGTGATGAACTGGTACTTGTAGCCCATGTCGGAGAGCTCCTGCTGGAAGCGGGCGATGGTGGCATCGTCCAGATTCTTCTTCCAGTTGAAGCTCGGGGAGCAGTTGTAGGCCAGGATGCGGTCCGGGAACTTGGCCTTGATTGCTTCGGCAAATTTACGCGCTTCGTCTAGGTCCGGCTTGGCGGTTTCACACCACACCATGTCAGCGTAGGGGGCGTAAGCCAGACCGCGAGCGATGGCCTGATCGATACCGGCACGCACCTTGTAGAACCCTTCGGCAGTGCGCTCGCCAGTCAGGAAGTCTGCATCGTACGGGTCGGCGTCGGTGGTCAGCAGGTCAGCGGCGTTGGCGTCGGTACGGGCGATCACCAAGGTGGTGGTGCCGCACACATCGGCTGCCAGACGGGCGGCAACCAGCTTCTGCACCGCTTCCTGAGTCGGTACCAGCACCTTGCCGCCCATATGACCGCACTTCTTGACGGAAGCGAGCTGATCCTCGAAGTGCACGCCGGCGGCGCCCGCTTCAATCATCCCCTTCATCAGTTCGAAGGCGTTCAGCACGCCGCCGAAACCGGCTTCCGCATCCGCCACGATGGGCAGGAAGTAGTCGATAAAGCCCTCATCCTGCGGTCCTACCTTGTTGGCCCACTGGATCTGGTCGGCACGGGCGAAGGAGTTGTTGATGCGCTCCACCACGGACGGTACGGAGTTGGCCGGGTAGAGGGACTGATCCGGATACATGGTGGAGGACAAGTTGTTGTCCGCCGCCACCTGCCAGCCGGAGAGGTAGATCGCCTCGATCCCCGCCTTGGCCTGCTGCACCGCCTGACCGCCGGTCAGGGCGCCGAGGCAGTTGACGTAGCCTTTCTTGGCGTCGCCGTGGATCAGGCCCCACAGCTTGTCGGCACCGCGCTGAGCCAGGGTGTGCACCGGCTGCAAACTGCCGCGCAGGTTCACCACGTCTTCGGCGCTGTAGCCGCGCTTGATCCCTTTCCAGCGGGGGTTTTCCGCCCAGTCTTTCTCGATAGCCTGGATCTGTTGCTCACGGGTCAGTGCCATATCAGTTCCCTCTTTCATTGATTTCACGTTTCCATTGACTTGTTATTGGCGAGCCCCGCCCGGGGCCCGTGATTCAGAGCCGCTCGTAACCGGGCAGCGTCAGAAAATCGATCAGGGTATCGGCGCAGGTGATCTCTTCCATCAGTTCGCTTGCCTCGGCAAAGCGTCCTGCCTGCCAGCGTGCGGCGCCCACCTCGGCTTTGACCACCTCCAACTCCTCGGCCAGCATCTGGCGGAACAGCTCTTTGGTCACCACCTTGCCATTCGACAGGCTCTTGCCGTGGCGGATCCACTGCCAGATGGAGGTACGGGAGATCTCGGCGGTGGCGGCATCTTCCATCAGACCGTAGATGGGCACGCAGCCGTTGCCGTTGATCCAGGCCTCCAGATATTGCAGGGCAACCCGGATATTGGTGCGCATTCCAGCCTCGGTGCGCTCGCCCTCACAGGGGGCCAGCAGGTCGGTGGCGGTGATGGGAGCATCCTGCTCGCGCAGCACGCCGATCTGGTTCTTGGCACCAACCGCAATGGTGGCGTTGAACACCGCCATGGCAGTATCGGCCAGACCAGGGTGGGCGACCCAGGTACCGTCGTGACCGTTGTTGGCTTCGCGCTCCTTGTCGGCCTTGACCTTGGCGAAGACCTGCTCGTTGACGGCCGCGTCCTTGGCCGGAATAAAGGCAGCCATGCCACCCATCGCCAGCGCTCCGCGCTTGTGGCAGGTCTTGATCAGCAGCCGCGAGTAGGCGGAGAGGAACGGCTTGTCCATGGTCACCACTTGACGATCAGGCAGTACCCGATCCGGATGGTTCTTCAAGGTTTTGATATAGCTGAAGATGTAGTCCCAGCGACCGCAGTTCAGCGCGACGATGTGATCCTTCATTTGATAGAGCAGCTCATCCATCTCGAACACTGCCGGCAGGGTTTCAATCAGCACGGTGGCCTTGATGGTGCCGCGGGGCAGACCGAACTTGTCCTCGGTCCAGGCGAACACTTCGCTCCACCAACGCCCTTCCAGATGGCTCTGCAGCTTGGGTACATAGAAGTAGGGGCCGGAGCCTTTGGCCAGCAGCGCTTGGTAGTTGTGCAGGAAATAGAGGGCAAAATCGAACAGACCGCCGGGGATCGGCTCGCCATCAAAGGTGACATGTTTTTCCGGCAAGTGCAGACCGCGCACCCGGCAGATGAGTACCGCCGGATTGGGGGTCAGGGTATAAGCCTTTCCTTCCGGACTGGTGTAAGAGATGGTGCCGTTGACTGCATCGCGCAAGTTGATTTGACCCTCGATCACCTTATTCCAGGCGGGGGCCAGTGAGTCCTCGAAGTCCGCCATAAACACCTTGACGTTGGCGTTGAGGGCGTTGATCACCATCTTGCGCTCGACCGGGCCGGTGATCTCCACACGGCGATCTTGCAGGTCGGCGGGAATGCCGCGAATGGTCCAGTCACCTTCACGGATGTGGGCGGTTTCCGGCAGGAAGTCCGGCAGCTCGCCGCCATCGATACGGGCCTGGCGTGCCACACGTTGTTTCAGCAATTCCCCTCTTTGGGGAGCAAAACGTTCCACCAGTTCGGAGACCAGAGCCACCGCGTCCGGCGTCAGAATTTGCGCGTATTCGGGCAGCATCTCGCCCTGGATGCGAAGGCGGGCGCTGCAGTGGGTCTGAGCCGGTGCCGACATAAGGTTCACTCCTTTGAGAATTACATTTTGAACTTACTAACTACGACTAAAGTCGAATCCCTGTTCCTGAAACGTTCCCGCAACAACGGGGTAACACGATTGATAAGGTGCGAAATATTGTTGATTACGTCAACAGTTTTTTTTAAACACTTGTTTTTTGGATATGGTTAAGTTGATGTTTTTTATTACTTTATTGGGTTGGTATAAAAGCTCTACGCAGATGGTTATGCTCCTGCTTTTTCCCATCGGACAACGGCTAATTTGGGCCGTTACCCTGCCCCTCATTTTGTAACTTATTACGTAATAAAATTACAAATGCAAAAACAAATCCCGACCTAACTCCAGGCTTTGCCAAAACAGCCGTATAAAGCGCGTTTGAATGTGGCAATGAATGTTTTGCTAATGCTAGACCTGATTGGTGAACGTGCGTTTTAAACTTGGTGTGGTGATGCAGGCTCTCTTGGCACCAGCGGTTGCAACGATGAAAAGTGAAGCGCAATAACGTAGGTTTGTATCAATTGTCGGGGGGGATGCTGGAGAGGGAAGGGGGAGACGCATCAGTCAATAATACTGCCATCCTTGATAGAATTAGCAGTTTGTCGTTTTTTGCAGATTTCTCGCCAAGGGTGTGAAACGGAGAGCGTTGAACAGGCGATGTGCTGGTGATGAGCGGCCATCTGGCCGGGCTCAATAGTCATCATCCGGTTCGGCCAGATCGATCACATCCAGCTGGATGACCTGTTCATTTTCGCTTTCGGTGTGGCAAGGGGTGTCGTGAGGAACGGAATAAAGCGTAATGGCGGGTGCGAAATCGGTGTTCTGGTTCATGCCTGGTCCTGTGTTGCACGCAAGCCGGACAGTGATCCCTTCACTCGTGTTTCCACCTCCCTGTGTTGTCTACCGGCGGAAAGTTGCGCATCTTAATGAGTTCGGCAAAAAGATTCAAGTGGTTCTGAGTGTTTTTTGTTCTTGGTAGGCTGGCGCTGTCAGGAGGATAAATCGGAGGCAAAAAAATAGCCCAGTCGTTTGACTGGGCTATTCTCGGGGAAAATGGTCGGTGTGAGAGGATTCGAACCTCCGACCCTCTACACCCCATGCAGATGCGCTACCTGGCTGCGCTACACACCGACGGAGTCAGACTCGGCTGACGGGGAGGAAGTCTAATAGCATGGCCAAACGGGTGCAACTCCTTTTTTATCATAGAGATGCCGATTGCTTCTTTATTGCTCAGTCGGGATGCGGCTTGGGTCTGACGTGCAGATTTGGCATAATCGCCGCCCTGTCACCGCGAGCTATCATGCCTGCTATCTATGGATTCATCTGACAGATGTGGATAGCTGGAATGTAAAAAGCACAATTGAACAATATAAAGAGGGGATGGGCGTGAAACCATCAGAGGTCCCAGATATACCGAGTCAAACCGAGCAGGACGAACAGTGGATGCGCCATGCCATGGCATTGGCTGCCCGGGCCGAAGGGATTGGCGAGATCCCGGTCGGTGCCGTACTGGTGCTGGATGGTCAGGTGGTGGGAGAGGGGTGGAACCGCTCCATCAGCGAACACGATGCCTGTGCCCATGCCGAGGTGATGGCAATCCGGGCGGCGGGCAAGCAGCTGGCGAACTACCGCCTGCTCGACACCACTCTTTATGTGACGCTGGAGCCCTGCTGTATGTGTGCCGGTGCGCTGATCCATAGCCGGGTCAAGCGGGTGGTTTACGGCGCCCGAGATCTCAAGACCGGTGCCGCGGGGTCGGTGTTCGAGATCTTGCAGGACCCGCGCCACAATCACAGAGTCGAGCTGACCGGTGGTGTGCTGGCCGATGCCTGCTCGGCCCAGTTGTCGGCCTTCTTCAAGCGCCGTCGCGCCGAGAAAAAGGCGGCCAAACTGGCGCTGCAACAATCAAACGATACCCTTTCCTGAATCATTCGGGGGCAGCGCAGGCTGCCCTTGCTGATTGTCAGCATAAATATCCCTTTATAAACAATATATTACGCTCGCCCGCCTTCAAAGGGATCCCCGCCCATTTTTCCGCTAACAACCTCTGTTAAAGCGTTCTCGATGTAACAAAACTGTCATGCAACCGCCATATAATGCCGCGAAGCCTAGCTTACATTGAGGTCTTGCATGTCATCGGAATCGTTAAACCTGGTCATGGCGGGCAGTAGAAAACGCCGGATCAAGGATAAATTGGCCAAATATGGCGTCACCACAGGCGGAGCCCTGGTACTGGTGGCGCTGCTGCTTATCTTCTTTTATCTGCTCTATGTGGTGAAACCCATCTTCAATGGCGCCTCCATGGAGCCGGCCACCTCGTTTACCCTGCCCGTTGCAGGGAAGACAGCCTGGCTCGGCATGGAAGAGCAGAACGAGATCGGCTATCGCTTCAGCGATAAAGGTCAGGTCAACTTCTTCGCGTTACAAGGAGATGACAAGATCAAGGTTGGCCAGTCACTGGGCCAAGCCCAGGTTGCTGGCGACATCAGCACGGCCACAACGCCGGCACCGGGCCAAAAGCTGATTGCCTACGGCTTTGCCGATGGCAAGGCACTGGTTGTCCAGCCTGCGTTCAAGGTCTCCTATCCCAACGATGTGCGGGTGATTGAACCCAGCTTGAAATATCCCTTCGGCGAAGAGCCTGTGGTGATCGACCCGCAAGGGAAGGCGCTGCAACGGATGGTGTTCGAAGCCACCAAGGACAAGATGGCGACCGCTGCCGTGACCGAAGATGGTCGTGGCGTGATGACTGTGATGAGCGGCGAGGAGAACTTCATCTCCGGGGAGATTGAGTGGAGCAGTGAAAACTACTCGATTCCCTCCCTGCCGCGCCATGTGGATCAGATGTTGCTGACGCCCAATCTGCGGATCCTCTTTGTACGTCAGGGTAATCGTCTCTCCGTCTATGACATTCATAACCTGAGCGAGATCTCCCTGCGCAACGTGCTGGAGATCAATGCCACCAACGCCAACGTGACCCGGGTCGAGCTGCTGGCTGGCGCTTCTTCGCTGCTGGTAGGTAATGACAACGGCGTCATCTCCCAGTGGTTTGAAGTGGCAAAGGATGGCAAACGTCAGTTCACCCAGATCCGTGATTTCAAGGGTGATGGCGCAGTGGATCTGTTGACTCCCGAGCACTTTCGCAAAGGCTTCATCAGTGCCGACAAGGACGGCATCATCAGCTTCTTCCACGCCACCGGCGAGACCAAGCTGCTGACCGAGACAGTAGAAGGGGGGGAGCTTTCTGCCCTGGCCATCTCTCCACGCCACAATGCACTGTTGATGCAACAAGGCGACACCTTCAAATTGTTTACGGTTGAGAATGATCACCCCGAAGTGACCTGGTCTGCCCTCTGGCAAAAGGTATGGTACGAAGGGTATCCGGAGCCCCAGTATGTGTGGCAATCCACCTCCGCCAGCAACGACTTTGAAGCCAAGCTGAGTCTGGTCCCCCTTTCGTTTGGTACTCTCAAAGCCGCTTTTTATGCGCTGTTGTTTGCTGTACCACTCGGGATTGCCGGTGCCATCTATACCGCCTACTTCATGTCTCCGGGGATGCGCAAGTTTGTTAAACCGACCATAGAGATCATGGAGGCATTGCCAACTGTTATCCTCGGTTTCCTGGCTGGTTTGTGGCTTGCTCCCATTGTGGAAGATTACCTGCCGGGCATTTTTATGATGCTGGTGATGCTGCCGATGGGGATGCTGCTTGCAGCTCTGCTATGGCATCTGTTGCCTGACACTCTCAAGCAAAGTGTGCCTGAGGGCAGTCAAGCCGTCTTACTGATCCCTGTCGTTATTCTGATTGGCTGGATGGCTCTTACTCTCAGTCCTGTCGTAGAAAATGCGTTTTTCGGTGGTGATACCCGTAGCTGGCTCACCAATGTAATGGGGATCAAATTTGACCAGCGCAACTCGCTGGTGGTCGGTATCGCCATGGGCTTTGCGGTCATCCCCACCATCTTCTCCATTGCAGAAGATGCGGTCTTCTCGGTGCCCAAGCATCTGACTCAGGGCTCGCTGGCGCTGGGGGCCACCCCGTGGCAGACCCTGAGCCGGGTGGTGATCCTCACCGCGAGCCCGGGCATCTTCTCTGCGGTGATGATGGGGCTTGGCCGCGCCGTGGGTGAGACCATGATCGTGCTGATGGCCACTGGCAACACCCCCATCATGGATTTCTCCATGTTCCAGGGGTTGCGTACCCTCGCCGCCAACATTGCGGTGGAGATGCCGGAGTCGGAAGTGGGCAGCTCCCACTATCGAGTGCTGTTCCTCGCGGCCTTCGTACTGTTTGTGTTCACCTTTTTCTTCAACACCCTGGCCGAGTTTGTCCGCCAGCGGTTGCGTGAAAAATACAGCTCCATGTAACGGGCAAGGAATCGACAATGGGTAAGTGGTTTAAATCAGGGGCCCCCTGGATCTGGATGACCGGCGGTGCCGTCAGCCTGAGCCTGGTAGCGGTACTGGGTCTGTTGTTGCTGATCGGCTGGCGTGGTCTGGTCTACTTCTGGCCCCACCCTATCTATGAGTGGCAACTGGAAGACGCCAGCGGTAACAAGAGTGTGTTGGTTGGTGAAATCAATGACAGTGAGCTGGTGCCGGTTGAACGCCTGCGAGCCGCAGGATTGCCATTGGAAGGTGAAGAACGTGAGGTGTTGACCCGTTATCTGGTCAAGACCGGCAACCGCGAGTTCGTTGACCTCGATTTTCGCTGGGTTCTGGAGACTGATATCAAGTCTCAGGCTCTTCCTGTCGAGATGGCAATGATAGAGCGTACTACCAACGGCAACTTCTATGGCTATGTGGTAGAGGCCAAGGAAGATGGCGTCGTGTATGAGCAAGATTTGCACAAAGTGCTCAAGCGGATGCTGGCTCGAAGCAACGGTTTGTCTGAACAAGCCAATGAGTTACAAAAAGGCCCCATTGGCGCCATCAACTACCAATTAGAGAAGTTGCGCCTCAAGGAACGTAAAGCAGAGCTTGAAAATGAGCTGACTGATCAGCTCAAAGTGGAGCTGGCCAGCGAGCGTCAGGCCCTCAACGATCGTTATCAGGTGCTGGAAAAAGAGCTCTTCTCTCTGCGTAGCCAAGCCGATCGCGACGCCATCACCGTCAAGGATATGCGTGGCGAGCTGGTGACCATGCCGATGTCCAAGGTACTGGACGTGGTATGGCCCAACGACATGAGCCTGCTGGCCAAGGTGGGTCACTGGTTCCATCAGATTGGCAAGTTTGTTTCCGGTGAGCCTCGCGAAGCCAACACCGAGGGCGGGGTGTTCCCGGCCATCTTCGGTACCGTCTTCATGGTTATCCTGATGGCGATCATCGTGACCCCGCTGGGGGTGGTGGCAGCGGTTTATCTGCACGAGTATGCGGGCAAGAACAGTCTGACCAAGCTTATCCGCATTGCGGTGATCAACCTGGCGGGCGTGCCCTCCATCGTCTACGGCGTGTTTGGTCTGGGCTTCTTCGTCTACACACTCGGCGGTTCGTTAGACCAGCTTTTCTACCCGGAAGCGCTGCCGAGCCCGACCTTTGGCTCACCCGGCGTGATCTGGTCGGCGCTGACCCTGGCCATCCTGACCCTGCCGGTGGTGATTGTCTCCACCGAAGAGGGGCTGGCGCGGATCCCGAGCACCATCCGTCAGGGCTCGTTGGCACTGGGCGCCACCCAGGCCGAGACCCTGTGGCGCATTGTGCTGCCGATGGCGAGCCCGGCCATCATGACCGGCCTTATTCTGGCTATTGCCCGTGCAGCCGGTGAAGTGGCGCCGCTGATGCTGGTGGGGGTGGTAAAACTGGCACCGACCCTGCCGATGGATGGCAACTTCCCGTATCTGCATGTGGAGCGCAAGTTCATGCACCTGGGCTTCCACATCTATGACGTCGGCTTCCAGAGCCCCAACGTCGAGGCGGCCCGCCCGCTGGTCTACGCCACCTCCTTCCTGCTGGTGACGGTGATCGTGGGTCTGAACCTGACCGCTATCGGTATTCGTAACCACTTGCGCGAGAAATTCCGGTCGCTGGAGCATTAATCCGGCGCCGCTTGAGTGATACAAGAGTGAGATAACAGAGGGGCGGCCGAGCGCGAGCCGCCATCTCTCTGCACCAATACGTGAGGGGCGCCGGCAGCTGTCCGGCCACTCCAGATAGATTTTGAGGTAACAGATGATCAACGTAACGACCACGTCTACCCAGCACACCGCGCTGGACCTGCTCAACCTGACCCCGGAGCAGACCGCACTGGAGGTGAAGGATCTCAACCTGTACTACGGCAGCAAGCAGGCGCTCTTCAACGTCAACATGAAGATCCCCAAAGGGCAGGTGACCGCCTTTATCGGCCCGTCAGGCTGTGGCAAATCGACCCTGCTGCGCTGCATCAACCGGATGAACGATCTGGTGGAGATCTGCCGCATCGAGGGGGAAATCCAGCTGCACGGCCACAACATCTATGACAAGAGCGTCGATGTTTCCGCCCTGCGCCGTCAGGTGGGCATGGTGTTCCAGCGCCCGAACCCGTTCCCCAAGTCCATCTACGAGAACGTGGTCTATGGTCTGCGCCTGCAGGGGATCAACGATCGTCGCACTCTGGATGAAGCGGCCGAGCGCTCCCTGCGCGGTGCGGCCCTGTGGGACGAGGTGAAGGATCGTCTGCACGACAACGCCTTCGGTCTTTCCGGTGGTCAGCAGCAGCGTCTGGTGATTGCCCGTGCCATCGCCATCGAGCCGGAAGTGTTGCTGCTCGATGAACCGACCTCGGCGCTCGACCCCATCTCCACCCTCACCATCGAGGAGCTGATCAACGAGCTCAAGAGCCAGTTCACCGTGGTGATCGTGACCCACAACATGCAACAGGCTGCGCGCGTGTCGGATCAGACCGCCTTCATGTATATGGGCGAGCTTATCGAGTACTCGGATACCAACACCATTTTCACCACCCCGGCCAAGAAAAAGACCGAAGATTACATTACCGGTCGTTATGGCTAAGGAGAGGAGAGGATGAATCTCAGCAAACAGATTGGCAGTCGGTTCAACGGCTAAGGCATAATCGGAGCAATCAAGGATTATTTGTATGGACAATATGAACCTCAATAAACACATCTCCGGTCAGTTCAATGCCGAGCTAGAGAGCGTGCGCAACCAGGTGCTGGTGATGGGCGGTCTGGTGGAGCAGCAGCTCACCGACGCCATTGCAGCGATCCACGATCAGGATCTCGATGCGGCGCGCAAGATCGTGGCCAACGACCACAAGGTCAACGCGATGGAAGTGGCGATCGACGAGGAGTGCACCCGCATCATCGCCAAGCGTCAGCCGACTGCCTCCGACCTGCGACTGGTGATGGCCATCATCAAGACCATCACCGATCTGGAGCGCATTGGCGACGTGGCCGACAAGATCGCCCGCATGCTGACCGACAACGCCAACAAGCCGCAGCCGCCGCTGGTGTCGCTGGAGAACATGGGCCGTCGTACCATCAAGATGCTGCACGATGTGCTCGACGCCTTCGCCCGCATGGATCTGGATGCGGCGCTGGCTGTCTACAAGGAAGATGACAAGGTAGACCGCGAGTACGAGTCCATCATCCGCGAGCTGATGACCTACATGATGGAAGATCCCCGCACTATCCCCCAGGTTCTCAACGTCCTGTGGGCGGCGCGAGCCATCGAGCGGGTCGGCGATCGCTGCCAGCACATCTGCGAGTACATCGTCTACTACGTGAAAGGCAAGGATGTGCGCCACACCAAGGCGGACGATCTGGGCACCCTACTGGGCAAGGGCTAACCGGAAGTGAATAAAAAGGCGCGTGAAGCGCCTTTTTTGTTGCATAACTGGTCGGAGTAAGATAAAGCCCCCAACTGGCTGTTTTCTGATAGAATACTCCCCCTGTGTGAGTCCCGGATGGGCTCACGGTCCGGTCTCCCGGGCCCAGTTTGCCGTCTTGTGCTAAGGCGGGTGTAGCAATAGGTTAATCATGAGTTTTGCCGATAGTTTGTTCTTTTTAATGCTGCTGGTTGGCGGCAGTGTGTTCTTCTCCCTCTCCGAGATCTCTCTCGCCGCGTCTCGCAAAATCAAATTGCAGGTGATGGCGGATGAAGGTAATCGCCAGGCCGAAAAGGTGCTGGCCCTGCAGGCCCAACCGGGCAACTTTTTCACCGTGGTGCAGATTGGCCTCAATACCGTCGCCATTCTGGGCGGTATCCTGGGTGAGTCTGCCCTCAACCCCGCCATCAAGGGGATTGTCTCCCAGTTCTACCAGGGCCCCTGGCTTGGCGAGATCAGCTCCGGTGCCTCCTTCGTGTTCGTCACCGGCATGTTTATCCTGATCGCCGATCTGATGCCCAAGCGTCTGGCCATGACCATGCCCGAGCAGATTGCCGTGGTGGTGGTGCGCCCCATGCTCTTCTTCGTCACCGTGTTGATGCCGCTGGTGTGGGTCTTCAACGGATTGGCGAACTCCCTGTTCCGTCTGATGCGCGTCTCCACGGTGCGTAACGACGAGATCACCTCCGACGATATCTATGCGGTGATGGATGCCGGTGCCGAGGCGGGGGTTATCCAGCGCGAGGAGCATCAGCTCATCGAGAACGTGTTCGAGTTGCAGTCCCTTGGTGTCACCTCCGCCATGACGGCCCGCGAGAGCCTCATCTACTTCACCCTGCAAGAGAGTGAAGAGAGCATCAAGGCGAAGATCGCCGAACATCCCCACAACAAGTTTCTGGTCTGTGACCACAACCTCGACAGCATCAAGGGCTTTGTCGATGCCAAAGAGCTGCTGATCCGCGTTATCGGCGGCCAGAGCATCGACCTGATCGGTGGCAACCTGGTGCAGAACGTCATCATCATCCCCGATACCCTGAACCTCTATGAGGCGATGGAGTACTTCAAGAATCATCGTGGCGACTTTGCCGTGGTGATGAACGAGTACGCGCTGGTGGTGGGGATTGTCACCATGAACGACCTGATGAGCACCGTAATGGGTGAGTGGGCGACCCACGTGGTGGAAGAGCAGATCGTCCAGCGCGACGAGAACTCCTGGCTGGTGGACGGGGTCACCCCCATCTCCGACGTGATGCGCGCCTTTGATATCGAAGAGTTCCCCGAGAACCAGAACTACGAGACCATCGCCGGCTTTATCATGTATATGCTGCGCAAGATCCCCAAGCGCACTGACTCGGTCAAATACGCCGGTTACAAGTTCGAAGTGGTCGATATCGACAGTTACAAGATTGATCAGCTGCTGGTTACCCGGGTCGAACCGGCGGTGGCCGAGAAGCCAGCTCAGGAATCGTAAAAGGAGCGACATAAGAGTCATGAAGATGCAGTCTCATTCCCGTGCGCTGGCCTGTGTCGCGCTCGCCCTGGCACTGGGTGCCTGTAGTCAGAGTGCGCCGCGCAAAGCCACAGTGGTAGCCAAGCCGGTAACCCCCAAGCCTGCTGTGGTCGTGCCGCAGCCGGATCCCGATGCGGTGGTGCAAAGCGGCATGGCAGAGCCGAGCCCGGTCTTTGATGAGCAGTACCACGGCCCGGATCAGGGGTCGCTGGAGTCGGTGACCGCCCTGCTTGCCCGTGGCTACATCGAGTCCGCCATGCGCGAGACCATGCTGGCAGCGGTGCACAATGACTATCCGCTGCTCGGCATGCGGGATGTGCGGTTGACCGATCCGGTCTCCAAATTCCTCACCTCCGAGCATGCGGCCACCACAGCCCATGACTACCTCTATGCGGGTGTGCAGCGTCGCCTCGGTCGTCCGCTCAGCCCTGCCCAGTGGGAGCAGATCTGGCGCGGTTTGCCGCAGCAGGGTCGGGTTTCCGACTGGGTCAAACAGATCAAGCGAGTGCTGGCCGGGCGTTAAGTTACCAGCGGATCAAGATTGTGATGAGGCCACCTTAGGGTGGCCTCTTGCATTTCTGCGTTTGCCTCGCCGTTTGCACGCTGATTTCTGCTGATACTGATTGCCGCCCGTGGCACTTTGTTTTATCTTGTTTTGGCCGTCTAAACATCCATATGTTTTTATGGCTACATAATAAAAGGGCTTCCCAGGATGAAGCAGGACGATCTGCAGCGATTCATGCGAAACCACAGATCAACAAAACAAACAGATAAATACGCAAATAAACAACGCATATAACAAAGAGACACGACAGATGGAAACCAGGGAATTGTGGGTGCTGGATGGAGGCATGGGGCGCGAGTTGGCACGGCGGGGGGCACCGTTTCGTCAACCCGAGTGGTCGGCACTGGCCTTGATGGAAGCGCCAGAGACGGTGCGTGACGTGCATCAGGCCTATGTGGCGAGCGGTGCCAGGGTCATTACTACCAATAGCTATGCGCTGGTGCCGTTTCATATCGGCGATGAGCGTTTCTTTGCCGAAGGGGAGGGGCTGGCAGCGCTGGCTGGGCAACTGGCCCGCGAGGTGGCTGACGAGCAGAAGGGGGCCGTGCAGGTAGCGGGTTCTCTGCCGCCGCTCTTTGGCTCCTACCGTGCCGACCTGTTCAAGGCGGACCGAGTGAGCGAGCTGGCCACGCCGCTTATCCGGGCGCTATCCCCTCATGTGGATATCTGGCTGGCCGAGACCATGAGCCTGATTGCCGAGCCACTGACCCTGAAAGCGCTGCTGCCTGATGACGGCAAGCCGTTCTGGGTCTCCTTCACGCTGGAAGATGAGACGCCGGGCAACGAGCCGCGACTGCGCTCCGGCGAACGGGTGGCCGATGCGGTGACCATGCTGGTGGCGGCTGGAGTCGATGCCATCTTGTTCAACTGCTGTCAGCCCGAGGTGATCGAGGGGGCGCTCAAGGTGGCAAGTGCTGCGTTGCAGGCAGAGGGTCGCAGCGACATCCGCCTCGGAGCCTATGCCAACGCTTTCCCGCCGCAGCCCAAAGAGGCCACCGCCAACGACGGACTGGACGAGATCCGCGCCGATCTGGGGCCGCTGGATTATCTCGGCTGGGCCGAGCGCTGGCGCGGGGCCGGGGCGAACTTGATCGGCGGTTGCTGCGGTATCGGCCCCGAGCATATTCAGGCGCTGAGCAGCCGGTTGCGCTAAGGAGCACCCATGAAAGAGAACAAGATTGGGCTCTGGTCCCTCACCGCGCTGGTATTCAGCTCCATGGTGGGGGCGGGGATTTTCAGCCTGCCCCAGAACATGGCCGAGGTGGCGGGGGCGCGCGCTGTGCTGATCGGCTGGGGCGTGACGGGTGTGGGCATCCTGGCGCTCGCCATGAGTTTTCTCTATCTGTCGCGACTCAGACCGGATCTCGACGGCGGCATCTACAGCTACGCCCGCGCCGGTTTTGGCGATCTGGTGGGCTTCTTCTCCGCCTGGGGGTACTGGCTCTGCGCCACCATCGGCGTGGTGGGTTATCTGGTCATGGCCTTTGCGGCGCTGGGCAGCTTCGTCGATACGCCGGAGCAGATCTGGTTTGGTGACGGCAATACCCTGGCGGCGTTTGTCGGCGAGTCCTGCATCCTCTGGGCTGTGCACCTGCTGGTGGCCCGCGGCGTGCAGCAGGCGGCGTTGTTCAATCTGGTGGCGACCCTGGCCAAGAGCCTGCCGCTGCTGCTGTTTATTCTGTTTGCCTGCTACTGGTTCGATCCGGTCACCTTCGTGGCGGATCAGCAGGGCAGCACCCTGGCGGTGCCGGTCTCCGAGCAGGTGCGCAACACCATGCTCATCACCCTCTGGGTCTTCACCGGTATCGAGGGGGCAGCGGTGCTGTCGGCCCGCGCTCGAAACCGGCAGGATGTGGGCACTGCCACCGTGCTTGGGGTGGTGCTGGCGCTGCTGCTCTATGTGCTTATCTCGGTGCTGGCGCTGGGGATATTGAGTCGGCCCGAGCTGGCGGCGCTACCCAACCCCTCCATGGCAGGGCTGATGGCCCAGATGACCGGCTCCTGGGGCAAGCTGCTCATCAGCCTCGGTCTTATCGTCTCGGTGCTCGCCTCCTATGTGAGCTGGACCCTCTTCTCGGCCGAGGTGCCGTTCAGCGCGGCCCGCCACGGTGCGTTTCCCGCCATCTTCCGGCGCCAGAACCGCAACGGGACGCCTATCGCCTCGCTCTGGCTCACCAGCCTGACGGTGCAAACATGCCTGCTGCTGGTGTGGCTGCTCGGCAAGGGCTACACCAGTCTGCTGCTTATATCGACCTCGATGATTTTGGTGCCTTACCTGTTGATCGGGCTGTTTTTGCTCAAGCTTTCGTTCAGCAAGGAGGGGGAGAGTGGGCAGGGCAGCGGTCTGATGCGGGCGGTAGCGCTGGTGTCGAGCGGTTACGGCTTCTGGCTGCTCTATGCTGCCGGGGTGGAGTATCTGCTGCTCTCCTTGCTGCTCTACGGGCCGGGTCTGCTGCTGTTTCTCTACAGCCGCCGCCAGCTGGGCGCAGGTCTTTGCCTGAGTGGTCGCGAACGGCTATTGGCCGGCGTGACCTTGCTGAGCCTGATCCCCGCCGTCTGGTCGTTCGCCCATCTCTGATATCGAAGATATGACTGACCATAAAAGAGAGCGCCACTGTGGCGCTCTCTTATTATCAGGGACTGGTTATCAGTGGCTTGCTATCCGGGGCGAAGGCTCAGCTGCTGGCAGGTCCGGCCGGTTTGCCAAACAGCACCGCGAGTTTTTGTCGCCATGGCAGGCCACGGGCGTCACGCAGCATGTCGCGCCACTCATGGAAGGTGAGAGTGAGGGGGTTAAAGCTGTGGATCGGCTTGGTGATGCCGAAGCGGCATGGCTCGGCAGGATCCTCCTCGACAAAGGTGCCGAACAGTCGATCCCAGATAATCAGCACGCCGGCAAAGTTGCGGTCTATGTACTTGGCGTTGCTGGCGTGGTGCACCCTGTGGTGGGAGGGGGTGTTGAAGATCCACTCCAGCCAGCCGAGCTTGCCCACCACCTGAGTGTGGACGAAGAACTGGAAACCCAGACTCAGCAGCACGGTGGCGACCACCGCCTCGGGCGGGAAGCCGATGACAATCATCGGGATCCAGAACAGCCACATGCCGGAGATTGGATACATCAGGCTCTGGCGAAAAGCGGTGGAGAGATTGAGCCGCTCCGAACTGTGATGTACCACGTGGGAAGCCCACAGCCAGCGCACATGGTGGCTGGTGAAGTGGAACAGCCAGTAGCAGAGATCCTGCAACAGGAACAGCAGTAGCACACTCCAGAGATTCAGCTCGATATCGAACAGTCGCCAGCCCCAGAGGGTGTCATACAGACAAGCAATGGCGATGGCCGCCAGGGCATCGCCCCCTTGGTGCATCAGGGCCAGCGTGGCGTTGGCGAACAGATCCCGCCACTGGTAGGTGGCGGTGGGAAAGGCCGCGCCATGTTTGCGCAGGTAGAGCATCTCCCAGCCGATAAAGGCCAGAAAAATCGGGGAGAGGTAGAGCAAAAGCAGTTGCACATCCATATGCGGCCATCCATTCAGAGCAATTGCTCTCCAGCATAAAGGATGGTTTTAATATTTCATTAACATTTTTCAGCCAACGAAGAGATGGCATGAAATATGGCGCGCCAGCAGAGGAAGGCGCAGTGGATGGCTATGCTTGATGCAGGCTTTTTCAGGAGGTGCTGGCTTATGCGCGTCTGGTGTTGCTTGTTGTTGGGGTTGTGCATGATGGCGCACGCCAAGACCCGGGTCGAGATCCTGGCGGATGCCGCCTATCCCCCCTACTCCTGGCAGGAAGGGGAGGAGGTCAGGGGGATCTATGCTGACATCATCCGCGAGGTGACCTCTGCCATGCCTGACTATGAGGTGGTGCTCAAGCCCATGCCGTGGCGGCGCGGTCTGAGCATGGTGGAACAGGGGGCCGCCTTCGCCATCTTTCCACCCTACTACATGCCCGATACCCGCCCTTATATGTGGCCCTACTCCCAGCCGATGCTGGATGAAGAGCTGGTGGTGATGTGCGGCGCCAGTGTGGCGGCCAATACCCCGCTGGCCAGATTTCCGCTCGACTATCATGGTTTACGCTTTGGCATGAACGCCGGTTTTGCCGTCGGCGGCGATGCCTTTTGGCTGGCGGTAAAAGAGAAGCAGATCGACGTGGAGGAGGTGAAAAGCAATCGGGAGAACCTGCTCAAGATTGTTCGCGGCCGGGTCGATTGCACCATCAATGATCGCCTCTCCCTGCTCTATGAGTTGCTCAACATGATAAAGGCCGATCAGCTGGCGGTGGCCGATATGTCCCTGCTCAAACAGGGGCCGGTGCTCAGCAAGGAGCAGGGGTTTCTCGGCTACAGCCGCAAGGGAGAGTATCCCTACAAACAGGCCTTTATCGACCAGTTTGACAAGGAGCTCTATCAGCTCAAAAAACGTGACGGGGTGAAAGTGATCGTGGAGCGCTATTTGGGAAAGTCCCCGCGCTGAGCCGATGAGAGGGGCACTCGGGTTCAGCTGGGTTAAGCCTGCTCAGCGTGACACACAAGAAGAGGGACCTTGCGGTCCCTCTTCGTTTATCCAGCAGAGCGTGTTGGCTACAGCACCTGACTCAGGAACTGGCGCAGGCGTGGGGAGGGGGGATTGTCGAAGAAATCGGCGGGTTTTTCATCCACCAGCAGTTCGCCACTCTCCATAAAGAGCACCCGATCAGCCACCTCGCGGGCAAAGCCCATCTCGTGGGTCACTACCACCATGGTCATCCCTTCGCGGGCCAGCCCCTTCATCACATCCAGCACTTCCCCCACCATTTCGGGGTCCAGCGCACTGGTGGGCTCGTCAAACAGCATGATGCGTGGCTGCATGGCGAGCGCCCGGGCGATGGCCACCCGCTGTTGCTGACCGCCGGAGAGTTGGGAGGGATAGCTGGCCGCTTTCACCGACAGCCCCACTTTCAGCAGCAGCGCCTTGGCTCTGTCTTCGGCCTCACGGCGCGACAGCCCCCGCACCTTCTGAGGGGCGAGGCAGATATTATCCAGCACCGTCAGGTGGGGAAAGAGGTTGAAGGACTGGAACACCATGCCCACCTCTTCCCGCAGCTTGTTGACATCGCCCGGCTGGGTCAGGCAGATGCCGTCCACCACGATATCGCCGTCGTTGATGGTCTCCAGCTGGTTGAGGGTGCGCAGAAAGGTGGACTTGCCGGAGCCGCTGGGGCCGACGATCACGACCACTTCCCCTTCGGCCACCTCGGTGGTGACGTTTTTCAGGGCATGCACTTCGCTGCCGTAGAACTTCTCTACACCGGTCGTTTTGATGATGGGATCAGTTGCTTTTCGCATATTTCACCTCGAGACGGCGCACCAGAAAGGAGAGAGTACCGGTCAGCACCAGATAGAGCAGTGCCACGGTGAACCACACCTCGAACGGGCTGAAGGTAGAGCTGACCACCTCGCGTCCCGCCTTGGTCAGATCGGTGATGGAGATGACCGACACCAGCGAGGAGTCCTTGATCAGGTTGATGAACTGACCCGCCAGTGGCGGCAGCACCCGTTTGAACGCCTGCGGCAGGATGACGTAGCGCATGGTCTGGGCGGAGGTCATACCCAGGCTGCGGCCCGCCTCCATCTGCCCCTTGTGGATGGAGCTGATACCGGCGCGGACGATCTCCGCCACATAGGCGCCGGTAAAGACCGCCAGTGCCGCGACCCCGGCGGTGAAGCGGTCGAGGTTCAGCACGGTGCCGATAAAGAAGTAGACGATGAAGATCTGCACTAGCAGCGGCGTGCCGCGGATCAGCTCCACATAGGTGACCGCCAGATTGCGCAGGGCCGGATTGGGGGAAAGACGCGCCAGCCCGGCCAGGGTGCCGAGCAGGATGGCGAAGATGCCTGCTACCAGCGAGAGCTTGACGGTGACCCAGACGCCCCAGGCGATGGGGCCTGCGGTCCAGCTCAGTTGGGTGTCGAGGGTATCGCCACGAAAAACGGTATCCCCTTCGGCGACTTGTATGCCGGTGCTGGCGATGGTTTGCCGCACATTGGGGTCGAGATCGTCTTGCAGGAACAGCTTGCCCTTCTCGGCCTCGCTGGTACCTGCCATCACGGTGCCGTCAAATTCGGCGACATTCTTCTGCTCCGCCTGATAGGCGATGTATTGGGGAATGCGTTCCCAGCGCCAGGTGTAATCCACTGACTGGACAGCCTTATAGATGCCGAATACGGCAACCAGCAGCATCAGCAGGAAAACCCCATGCCAGAGTAGCTGATTGGGCTGTTTTTCCATCTGTCTTGTCGGTTTGGGTGTGTGCACAGTCACAACCTCTTCTCGTTATTGTGTGGGGAGCTGCGTGGTGCAGGGGCGGCATGTGCCGCCCCCCGGAGGTTATTTGAGCTGGTTCAGCCAGGCGTTGGATTCGAACCACTTCTTGTAGAGACGGTCGTAGCTGCCATCGCCCTTGATCTGGCGCAGGTAGTTGTTAAACCAGTTGAGGGTGTCCTGATCCCCTTTGCGGATGGCCCAGGCCAGCGGTTCGAAGGTGAACGGCTTGTCGAGGTGCACCACGGCGCCCTGATTCTGGGAGGCGAAAATAGCGTTGTAGGGCAGGTCATAGACGAACGCATCGACCTTGCCGTTGATCACTTCCAGCTTGGCGTCATCCTGGGTTTCAAACTGCAGCAGGGTAGCTTTGGGGATCAGGCGCTTGACTGCCTGCTCGCCGGTGGTGCCGAGCTTGACCGCGATCTTGTATTTCGGGTCGTTGAGGTCGGTGAAGGATTTGATTTCGCCCGCCTTCTCTTTGCGCAGGACGATGGTCTGACCGACCACGATGTAAGGATCGGCGAAGTTGACTCGCAGGTTGCGCTGGGGAGTGACGGTCATGCCGCCCATGATGACGTCGAACTTGTTGGTCAGCAGCGCCGGAATGATGCCATCCCAGGCGGTGTTGACGAACTCGACCTTCACGCCCATCTCTTTGGCGACCATCTTGGCGAGATCCACATCAAAGCCGATGTATTGGCCCTGCTTGTTGGTCATCTCGAAGGGTTGATAGCCGGCGTCGAAGCCGACTCGCAGCACGCCGCGTTCGAGCACGGCATCCAGGGTGGAGGTGGGGGCAGGGGTCGGGGCCGCCGTGGCGATCCCGCAAAACAGCAGGGTAGAAAGAATCAGTTTTTTGATCATAAGTGACGTCTCTGTCGGTGGTGTGTTCGGCCTTGAACCTGATCCCGTGCGACTCCGTGGCACAAGAGACTGCTGCATCCGGCAACAGGCAAGACAGGATGAATGTCTTGAGCGGGACAAAAGCCCCATATGAGATGCTATGAATAGTGGTTGAGTGAAAAATGTACCAAAAACCGATTGTGTTAGAAGACTCAACAGGTTAGAGACATTTATTGCTCATGGCTTCATTCATAAAATCACACGAAAACAACATATCTATCTAATTGAGTGGGTTCAAGCCCAAATTATCCCCAAGACATTTTGTTACAAAGCCTGGGTGCCGCTTGCGACTCTCATTGAGTTATTGGGCTCCGTAAGAGGCTTTTTGTGGGGCTGATACGAATACGCATTGGTGGGATATCACACGCATTGCTCTGTTTGTCAGCAAACGAACGGGCTTTATTGTGAAAACCATCAAGTCGCACTGGGTCTTGGCAAACGCTTCTCATATACTCAGTTACCCTCTCTGCATGGCTTTGGTATGGACGCCTCACTACTGCTTAAGCTGGATATTTTTACCTTGATGATCATGGCCTTGTGTGGCTATTGTCTCGGTTTCCTCACTCTCACCATCATTCGCGTTACCCACAACGATATTCCCGGCGTCGGGGTCTGGTGGTGGTCCAGTCTGTTTGCCATGCTGGGTCAGGCGGGATTTGCCAGTCTGCTGCTGACACCCACCCCCTATGGCTCCTGGGTGGGCAATGTCTTCCTGATTTTTCATGTGTCGTTATTGCTGGTCGCCCAACGCTGTTTCTTCCGGCAATCGCCGGGCTGGCCTGTCTGCTGGGGATTCATCCTGCTGTTTGCCGCCGTCATGACCTGGTCGGTCGCCATCGATGGCCGGATTGCGGTACGGGTGATGATCAGCAGCGCCACCTTCCTCATGCTCAGTACGCTCATCATCTGGCAGCTCTGGCGTCACGGTCGACCCGATTATCAGGTGGCGGTCTGGGTGCTGATTGGCCTCAATCTGGTGCTGATCGCCATGACCCTGATGCGGATGTTTACCGTGTGGGGCGAGGTGATCGAAAGCCCGTTCCAGCGTCAGCTGTTCAACGTGTTGCCCTATGTTTCCATGCTGGTGGGTAGCTCCATGCTCACCTTCGGGGTGCTGCTGCTCTGCAACCAGCACCGGGCGCTGGAACTGCGCTATCAGGCCAGTCATGATCCGTTGACCGGCTTGTTCAATCGCCGTGGTTTTATGGAGCGTCTGGCCCGGGGACGCCCTGCACAGCAGGGGGCGCTGGCGGTGCTCGATCTGGATGACTTCAAGCAGATCAACGATCGGCATGGCCATGAGGTGGGGGATCGGGTGCTGGAGCGGGTCGGGTTGGCACTGCGCGAGCTGGAGGGAGTATTGGCCAGTCGCTTTGGGGGCGAGGAGTTTGTGCTGTTGTTTCGCCATGCCACCGCAGAGGAGGCGATTGCCCGTTGTCAGTCACTGCGGGTTCAGCTTGCGGCCAGCGAGGTCGAGGGGATCCATATCACCGTCAGCATGGGTATTGCTCACTGGCAGGGGGAGTGGCACTTTGACAGCCTGTTCAGCCGTGCGGATGACGCTCTCTATCGGGCCAAGCGGGAAGGAAAGAACCGGGTCTGTCAGGCTGCCTGATGCAGGAATAGGTTCAGGAATAAAATCAGGGTGCGGTGATCCGCGCCCTGTTTGTTTCTGTTTGCCGGATATAGCTTGTCAGCTGCCACCCGCTACTCTGCATTCGTTTGAGGGGTTCTCGGTGCCTGCGCCTTGAGAAAGGGGAGCAGCAGCAGGGCCGAGATGCCCGCCGCCACCGAGATCACCACGAAGAAGCCGTTCCAGTGCCAGATCTCCATCACCTTGGCCAGCGGATAGCCTGACAGCGCCGCCCCCATGTAGGCAAAGAGACCGACAAAGCCGGTGGCCGCCCCCGCCGAATTTTTGTGGGAGCACTCCGCCGCCGCCATGCCGATCAGCATCTGGGGGCCAAACACGAAAAAGCCGATAGTGAAGAAGCAGGCCGCCTGCATCACGTAGCTGAAGAAGGGCATCAGCCAGAGCGAGCCCACCGCCAGCAGGATCCCCACCGCAAAGATGAGGTTCATCGGGCCACGGTTGCCGTTGAACAGCTTGTCCGATCCCCAGCCCGCCACCAGCGCACCGATAAAGCCCCCCACCTCGAACATGGAGATGGCCGAGTTGGCGCTCATCAGATTGAAGCCGCGCTGCTCGGTCATATAGAGATTGCCCCAGTCATTGATGGCGGTGCGCACCACATAGACCAGCACGTAACAGCAGGCGAGCAGCCAGATATAGGGGTTGCCCAGCACATATTTGCGCAGGATCTGGCGATGGGAGAGCCCCGCATCCTGGGTCTGCTGGGCCAGCTCCATGGCGTCCTTGCGCCACTCGCCCACCGTTGGCAATCCCATGGCACTCGGGGTATCCCGCAGCCGCCAGCAAAGGAACAATCCCGCGATGATGGCGATAAGGCCGGGCACTATCATGCCGTAGCGCCAGCCATGTTGCAGGGCGATGGTGCTGACGATAAGAGGGATGAGCGCGCCGCCGACGTTGTGGGCGGTGTTCCAGGCCGACCACCAGACCCCGCGCTCGGTGCGCGAATACCAGCTGGTAAGCAGCTTGGAGCAGGGGGGCCAGCCCCAGCCCTGGAAGAAGGCGTTGGCGACCCAGAGGGCGGCAAACATCCAGAGTGCCGACGAGAGGCCGAACAGTATGTTGATAACGCCGGTGGCCATCAGCCCGACACCCATAAAGTAGCGCGGGTTGGCGCGGTCACTGATGATGCCGGAGAAGAACTTGGAGCAGCCGTAGGTGATGTAGAACAGGGTCCAGAGCATGCCGATATCGGACTTGTCCAGCATGCCGCTCGCCAGCATGTCAGGCATGGCGAAGTTGAAACTCTTGCGGGTGAAGTAGAAGACCGCGTAGCCCAGATACATGGTCAGCAGCAGGTGCAGCCGCCAGTGGCGATAGGTGGCATCGATCTCGGCCTGATCCCGGATAAGGGGCCGGGGCGGTGCGCTTCTCATAAAACTCAGCACAGGCAGGCCCTCTGGTGGTGATTAGCCATGACTCTCCTCCCGTCTGCGACTGGGCAGGTTGACCGTCAGCTGGGTGCCGTGGATGCAGGAGAGTTGCAGACTGCCCCCGAGCGCCTGTACTCGCTCGCGAATGCCAAGCAGGCCATAACCCTGTTGCGGGCGGCTTTCCGGCAGACCGCGGCCATCATCTTCCAGCACCAGTTGCAGTTGCTCGCCGCTGGCCCGGGCGCGAATGGTGACCGAGTGGGCGTTGGCATGTTTTACTACGTTGTTGAGCCCCTCCTGACAGACCCGGAACAGGGTGACCCGCTGGGCATCGGAGAGATCCCCATCCGCCAGCTGCCACTCCAGCCGGGTGACGATGCCGTGACGCTCCAGCTCCAGCTCCCGCAGCAGTGCCCGTACCGCCTGTTCAAGAGTCATGTCGTCGAGCTGGCGCGGGCGCAGCCGCCCGAGCAAACCGCGCACCGCGTCGTAGATCCCGAGCGACAGCGTGTCGATCAGGGCGCTGCTCTGGCCCACCCCGGCGTTGTCGGGGGCGAGGCGGCGCACGATCCCTGCCTGGGTACGAATGGCGGTGATGGTCTGGCCGATGTCGTCGTGCAGCTCGCGCGCCACCTCCTTGCGGATGCTCTCCTCGGTCTCCAGCAGCCGCTCGGTGAGTTGGCGATTATGGGCGAGCTGGCGGGTCAGCGCCTGATTGAGTTCGCGCTGGCGCTGGATCCCGGCGCCGAGCAGCAGGCCGGTGAGGCTCTGGGCCAGCAGGGAGAGCAGCAGATCGAGGGGGTGATCGTGCCAGGCCTGACTGGCCAGCAGGGCGATGGTGTTCATCAGGGTGGCGAGCAGCGCCCCCTGCCAACCGTAGCGCCACGCCATGGCGATGATGGGGATGGCCAGACAAAACGGGGTAAAGCGCACCAGCGAGTTGGGCAATCCCAGTTGCAGCCAGAGGCTCAATACGAACAGCAGCAGATACCAGACCAGATGGCGAAAGCGCCACTCCACCGGCTGATCCACCAACGCAGGGCCGAGCGGCACCCAGGTGGCGCGAGTGAGGTAGTGCCAGATCAGCATGCAGGTGGAGGTCAGCGTCAGCCCGCCGGTGAGGCTGAGCAGCAGGGCCGAGAGGCCATCTTCCCCGGCCAGATGCCAGAGCAGAGCTTGCAGCAGCGCAGCTGCCGTGACGGTGGCGAGCAGCAGCAACAGTTGTTGCCAGTCGTTGCGCACCTGCTGGCGACGGGCAATCAGCAGCGGTAGCAGGGTCAGCAGGCTGCCCGCGACCAGCCAAGGCCAGTGGGGCAGCCCCACCTCCAGATTGAGCCAGTAGAGCAGCAGCCCTTCACACAGCAACAGCGGTGGCCAGTAGTGGCCAGGACTTTGCAGCAGCAAGCCAAGGCGCAGGCCGAAGGGGAACAGCAGCACCGCCAGCGCCGGGCCGCCCGCCAGATGCAGGCTGATGCTCCAGAGGCAAAACCAGCCGGCGGCAAAGATGAAGCAGGCCGCCAGCGCGATGGCGACATAGCTGGCAAAACGGGAGATCACCAGCTATCCAGCATGCGGTGGGCCAGCTCGACGTTGTTGCTGACCTTGAGCTTGTCCATCAGGTTGGCGCGATGGACGTGCACCGTCTTGGGGGAGAGGCCGAGCTGCTCGGCGATGGCCTTCACCTCCAGCCCCTGTGCCAGCAACTGGGCAATCTCCCGCTCCCGATTGGTGAGGGGATCCCGGCTGCTGCTGGCCAGTTTCTGGGCGATGTCCGGCGTAAGATAACACCCCCCCTGGGCGGCGGTGCGCACGGCAGCGATCAGCTCGTCCGGACTGCAGCGTTTGGAGAGAAACCCCTTGGCGCCGGTTTGCAAGGCCTGCTCGATGAGGGCCGGGCTGTCGTGCACCGAGAGCATCACCACCGCCAGACCGGAGGGGAGCTGCTTGAGCAGATCCAGCCCCGATTGGTCGGGCATCGAGATGTCGCAGACGCAGACTCGCGCCCCGCTGCCGGGCAGGCCGGCAAGGGCGTCGCTGGCGGAGCCGAATTCGGCGACCACCTGCAGGTCTGGCTCCAGATTGAGCAGTTGGGCAAAACCGGATCGGACGATCTGGTGATCGTCGATGAGGGCAATTTTTATCATGATGTCAGCCTGAAATTCGGTGCGTCATGACCATGACGCGGCCAACAAGATACCTGCCCCCCGAGTCAGGCTCAAGCAGCAGCAGGAAAAGGGGCTAAAAACCGGGGGGCAAGGTGCGCAAAGCTTGATCGGGATCAGCTGGCAAGGGCGAGCAAGCGGGCTGATCAACAGGGGGATGACCAGCCCGGGGGACTCAGCGGTGCAGCTCGCCGGCGCGCTCCGGCTGATAGACCACTTCCAGAATTTCTACCTCGATGGTGCGACCGGCCGGGCCCGGCCAGGCGATGCTGTCGCCCACTTTCAGGCCGAGCAGGGCGCTGCCTACCGGCGCCAGTACCGAGATGTTGCTCTCGTCGCCCTTGGCATCGCGCGGGTAGACCAGGGTGAGGCAGAACTCGTTGCCGCTGCTCTGCATCTTGAAGCGCACCTTGCTGTTCATGGTGACCACGTCCGGCGGCATGTCGGCCGGTTCGCGGATCTCGGCGCGGTCCAGCTCCTCTTGCAGGGCCAGATGCTGCGGGTGGTTGCCAAGCAGTTGCTCAATACGGTCCAGATCAAGGCTGGAGATAACCAGATGAGGTTGTTTCATAAGATATTCCTTATCAATAGCGGATAGGCCCATACCGGCGGGTGCAGGTTGGCCATCACACAGGGTGTTACAAAAATGGATTCAACAGGTTCAATCGATTGAAAATGCCATGCCCCCAAGCGACTCGCGGCCGAAGGAGCGAGGCGGGGGCTCAGCAGGGTGTGAGCAAATGCGAGGAAATAGCGAGTATTTTCATAGGCCTACCATAACCATTCTGGCCGGCCTTGGCAACCGCGATTGAGTGACTACTCAGGAGCCTGATAGTTGTACTGACGGATGATCCGCGCCAGTGTGCCATCATGGCGCATCTCGTCTATCACGGCTTGCCAGCGACGTCCCTCGGTGAAGGGGAACTCCTTGCTGGCGGCGACATAAAACTGGGTACGCATCAGAGTCTCCCCGCGTACCAGCCGGTCGGTTGGCAAATCACCAAGGCGCTGGTTGTAGAGGATGGCGTTCCAGGCGGCCACCCAGGCATCGATACGGCCCCGATGCAATTTCTGGGCATTGAGCTTCTCGGTGGCCACGGTATCACTTTCAAGCTTAAGTCGTTGTCTGAGCAGATGCTGACCGAAGGAGTAGCGCAAGGTGCCGATCTGCAGCGGTGGGAGATCTGTCACTTTGAGGGGAGAAGGATGAAAGCGGCGATCGCTGACGATGACAAAATCGTCATCGAGTATCGGTGTTACCCAGTAGTAGAGGTGTTCCCGTTGAGTGCTGCGTACCGGCGGGATCAGCAGCACATCCTTGCGGTGGATAGCCTGAGTCAGGGCTCTGGCCAGTGGCATCAGCTCGATGGTCAGCGGTTCTTTAAGGCGCCGCGCAGCCTCTTCCATGATCTCGATGGCGACACCGCTTGGTTTGCCGTGAGAGGAGCGAATGACATAGGGGGGCAACTCGGCTGCCACCAGCACAATAGCCTGGGCACCGGTGTGTACCAGCAATAACAGCAGGGCAAAAAAGGGCAGGCAGAGAGCGCGCATCAAGGTCGTGAGCCAGAGTCGAATATGCAGAGTGTAACATTCCTGCCTGCGTTGTCGTTGTGCCCGCTGAGGGGTTGGGATCTCAGTCGAAGAAATCCCGCAGATCGCGCACTTCGTAATCAGCGAGTTGCTGCCAGGGGAGCTGAGCAGGCAGCTTGCGCAGGGTTACCTCCATCCGGTAGCTGCGATAGCCGTCGAGACTGGCCGATTCGACCACCAGCGGGATCTGCCACTGACTCGACCAGAGAATCCGGGTTCGTTGCTGCCCTTCGCGTTTTTCATACCAGCGGGCCTGCTTGGGGGCGGCCTCATCCAGCGGGGTCATCCCCTCGATCAGCGCCGGGTTGACGAGATGGCGGATCCGCGGCCAGTCGGGTTTGAAGGCCACCTGGCCATACTCTTCCACCGGCACTTCAACCAGCTGGTTGTGCCAGCTGTCGGCATAGCGCAGCTGAAGTTCACCCTCATCACTGCGGCTGACCCAGCGGGCCGCCATCTGGTGGGTAAAGTGCTTGTGGCCGGGGGTTGCGTCGTGAGTGGCGTGATAGGCACGGGCAAGGGGGAGGGGAATGAGCCGCTGGCTCCACACCTGATTGCCCACGCGCAGCCACTTCTCTTGCCAGACACTCTCTCTGGCGATGCCATCGCTGCCGGTGTTCCGGTCGTGATAGCTGATCCGGGCGGCGAGATCCGGGGGCGTGTCGTCAGCATGCAGGGGGAAGGCGAGGGTGCTGCCAAGCAGCCATAACGAAAGCAAAAGTCGCATCATCATCTGTCGCTCGAAAGAGCCGGGGCCCGGGCCGCTGAGTCAATTGCTCAGATGCACCCGGGCCCCTGCTGCTTACAGGCCGAGCGCCTCCCGCAGTTTGCCAAACACCTTGGTGTTATCCAGCGTGCCTTTGAAGCGGTTGCTGCCGGCGCCATCGGCAAACAGCATCACATCGCCGCCGCCGTGGGTTTCCGATGTCAGTTTGACGCCGGTCTCCTGCAGGTAGTCATTGGCCATCACCTGATCGCTGGTGAGGACCGGGCGCACATCGGGGCGGTTGGGGCCGTTACCGAACACCAGGGTGGTGAAGGGCTTGCCATCCACGTCGTTCTGGGTCGAGCCATCGCTATTTTTCACCAGATCCAGCACCGGATTGCCCTTGGCGGAGTAGCCGTTAATGGTCATGGTGTGGTCATGGTCGGCGGTGACCACGATCAGGGTATTGTTGAGATCCACTTTACCCAGCGCCGTCTTGACCGCCTCATCCAGTGCCACCGCGTCGGTGAGCGAGCGCTTGGCATTGGTGCCGTGCAGGGCGTGATCGATCCGGCCGCCTTCTACCATCAGGAAGTAACCCTGACTGTTCTTGCTCAGTAAATCGATCGCCTTGGCGGTCATTTCGGAGAGGGACGGCTGGGTATTGGCAGCCCCCTTGGCGACCCGATCCAGCTCGTAGTCGAGGTGGGATTTGCTGTTGAACAGACCGAGCACCTTGCCGCTGGTGACCTTGGCCAGTTCACTTTGGGTGGTGACATAGCTGTACCCCTGCGCCTTCATCTCGGCGGTCAGGTCGCGGTTGTCATTGCGACCGCCCTTGTTGCTGGCGCTGTATGGAGTCCAGTGGTTGGCACCACCGCCCATCAGCACATCGACCCCATCTCCCAGCGCCTGGTTGAAACCTGCGCCTCCCGGAACGGCCTGTGCAGCGATGTCATAAGCGGCATCCCGATGGCAGATGTGGGCGTAGGTAGCCGCCGGGGTCGCGTGGGTCAGCTCGGTGGTAGTGACGGCCCCGACCGATTTGCCTGCCGCCTTGGCCAGCTCCAGGATGGTGGGCACCGGCTTGCCGTTATCGCTGCTGCAATTGTTGACGGTTTTGTTGCCATTGACGTCTTTGCCGGGGGCGACGGCTTTGGTGTCGCTGCTCATGGCGATCACCTCGTTGTTCATCTTGACCCCGGTGGTGTAGGCCGCCATGGAGGGGGCCGAGTCGGTGGTCTGGGCATCGTTGGAGAAGGTCTTGATGCGGGCACTGCGCGGCAGTTTCATCATCTCCAGATTGCCCTCTTCCCCCACCTTGAACAGGCGGGTGGCGGTGAGCACGGTGGGGCCCATGCCATCACCGATAAAGAGAATGACGTTTTTGGCATCACCGGCCTGTGCCTGGGAGGTTGCGCCCAGCGCACTGAACAGGGCGGCGCAGACCAGCGTGTGCTTGATGGATGTGTTCATCTGTTTGCTCATGAAAGTGCTCCTTACAGCTTGGCCGCAGCCTTGATCTTGCCGAACACGGCGGTGTTATCGAGTGAGCCATGGAAGCTGTCAGCCCCCTTGCCGATGGCGCCGAGGAAGACATCGGTGCCGCCGTGGGTCTCGTTGCCGATTTCGCCTACCTTGACCACCACTTCCTGGTGGTAGTCATTGGCGGAGACGGTGGCATCGTCGAGCGGGGCGACGCTGCTGCGCGGGCCATCCACCCGGTTGTAGCCGTTGCCAAAACCTATGATGGTGTAGGGCATGCCCTCGCTATCCTTGCTTGGCTCGCCAGTCTCGTAGTTCTTCACCAGCCCGAGTACGCCGGGGTTGTCGGCGGTGGTCTTGCCGGTGCGCTTGGCATAGCCGTTGAGCACGAGCGTATGGTCATGGTCGGCGGTGACCACGATCAGGGTGTTTTTCAGCTCGGGGTCGCTCTTTTTCACCTCGTCGATAGCAGCCTTGATGGCGTTGTCGAAGGCGATGGTGTCCTGCAGCGCCCGCTTGGCGTTGGTGTCGTGCAGGGCGTGGTCGATGCGACCCCCTTCCACCATCAGGAAGTAACCCTTCTCTTTGCCCTTGAGCTGCTTGATGGCGGCCAGGGTCATCTGGGCCAGTGACGGCTCGCTGGCAGGGCGGTCCAGGTCATATTTCATGTGGCTGGAACCAAACAGGCCCAGCAGTGGCTTGCCCGCATCGGCCTTGTTCAGCTCATCCAGATTGCTGGCAAACTGGTAGCCCTTGGCCTGCATTTCGCTGATGAGGTTGCGGCCATCCTCCCGCTTGCCCTTGTCAGCTTTGGGCAGGAAGAAGCTGCTGCCGCCACCGAGCACCACATCCAGCCCCTCCTTGAGGGCGCTGTTGTAGCCTTTGCCGCCCGGTGCCAGCTGGGCAGCGATATCCGCTTCCAGATCCCGGTTGCAGATATGGGCATAGGTAGCCGCCGGGGTGGCGTGGGTCACCCGGGTACTGGTTACCACACCGGTACCGCGGCCATCGGCTTTGGCCAGCTCCAGCAGGGTGGTCACCGGCTTGCCGGCGCTCTTGCTGCAGTCGCTCTCATAGGTGGCGTCGCCGTCCATGCTGATGACGCCGTTGTTGCTCTTGACCCCGGTCATGTAGGCCGCCATGGAGGGGGCCGAGTCAGTGACCTGGGCATCGTGGGAGAAGGTCTTGATAAAGGCCGTCTCTGGCAGGGTATCGATGGTGAGATCACCCTCTTCGCCGACACCGTAGATGCGGGCCGCCGTCAGGGTGTTGAGGCCCATGCCGTCACCGAGGAAGAAGATGACGTTGGTGGGTTGGGCTGCGGGCTTGGTCGCTACCGTGTCATTGTCTGATTTGCAGCCGGCAGCCAGGGCGGCGCCGATCATCACTGCAAGTCCTGCCATTTTTCTCATTGGGGTTCGCTCCTTGTAAAACCTGAGCGCAGCCTAGAGGGGGCAGATGACACTTTTACTGACTATCGGTGACGGTTGTGTGAAAAAGTGATGAAAATGTTACACTATATCAATGTGTTATCTATCAATTGAGCCAGTTGGTCCGGTCGCTTCCGGCAAGGTTGCTCCGCCTCGGCGGTTTGCTGATTTGATGAGGTGATGGTTAGAATGACCTGTCAAAAGAGGCCCGCAGCAGGTAAAATGCGCCCCCTTCGTTCGATGCCCGCGGCAGAGCGCCTGTTGTTCCATGCGCGCGCCCGCAGCCCCCACAGAGAGTAACGGATATGTCCATCAACTGGTTCCCCGGTCACATGCACAAGGCCCGCAAGGAGATTGCCGAGGTCATGCCCCAGGTCGATGTGATCATCGAGATGCTCGATGCCCGCATCCCCTTCTCCAGCGAAAACCCGCTGGTGCCCGAGCTGCGTGGTGATACCCCGGTGATCAAGGTGCTGAACAAAGCGGACCTCGCCGATCCGGCGATCACCGATCTGTGGGTGGCGCACATGGAAAAAGAGAAGGGGATCAAGGCGCTGCCGTTGACACAACAAGAGCCGGAGAAGATCAAGCAACTGCTGACTCTCTGCCACGAGATGCTGCCGGAGCGCAATTTTGAGCTGCGCGGCGTGCGGGCGATGATCATGGGGATCCCCAACGTGGGCAAGTCCACTCTGATCAATACCCTGGCGGGGCGCATCATCGCCCGTACCGGCAACGAGGCGGGGGTGACCAAGTCCCAGCAGCGGATCAAGCTGGATAACAACGTCATCCTGACCGATACCCCGGGTTTCCTCTGGCCCAAGCTCAACCCGCCCTCCTGTGGTTATCGTCTGGCCATCACAGCTGCCATCAAGGACACAGTGTTCGACTATGCCGATATCGCCATGTTCGCCGCTGACTACTTCATCAAGGCCTATCCGGAGCGGATCAAGGCGCGCTACCAGATTGACGAGCTGCCCGAGACCGAGATCGAGCTGCTGGAGATGATCGCCCGCCAGCGGGCCTTTATGCGCAAAGGGGGGCTGGCCGACCTGCACAAGGCGTCCGAGATCCTGATCAACGAGTTCCGCTCCGGCTTGCTTGGCCGCATCTCGCTGGAGACGCCAGAGATGGTGAGCGTTGAGATTGTCGAAGCCGCCGCAGAAGCCGAGCAAAAAGCCAAAGAGAAGGCCGAGCGGGAAGAGGAGCGTCAGGCCCGCGCCCGTCGCAAGTACGCTCGCAAGCGTCAGAAATAGTTATCCTCAGGTGTCCCGAGCTTGCCTGACAATGAGCGAGCTTGTGTGACCGCGATGACGAAACACGAAGAGGCGACCCCAGGGGCGCCTCTTCTGTTTTATCTGGTGAAATGCCCGACATATAAAGGCATGTCATCAACCAAAACGGTGGTGCGCCGTCTCAAACAGCGACATATGAAGCGGGATCAGCTGCTGCCAGTCGCGGCGATAGCCGCCACCGGGTACAGCAGCGACAGGCAACCCATGCTTGATTGCACAGTCAAAAACCATGGCATCGCGCAGGCGAACCCCTTCATCGCTCAGGGAGAGATAACCAAGCTCGTCGGCATGATGCACATCGACGCCTGCCTGATAGAAGATGAGATCCGGCGAATAGAGGCGCAGTGCCAGTGAGAGTGCCTGTTGCAGTGTGGTGAGATAAGCATCGTCCGTCATGCCGCTTGGCAGCGGAAAGTCGAGGTGAGAGGTGGTTTTGTGGTGGGGGAAGTTGTGCTCCCCATGGAGGGAGAGGGTGATGATATCGCGCCGTCCGGCGCACAGGGTCGCACTGCCATCTCCCTGATGCACATCGAGATCGACGATCAGCACCTGTTCACAGTGCCCCTCGTCGAGGCAAACCTGCGCGGCAATCACCAGATCGTTGAACAGACAAAAACCGCTGCCGTGATCCCGATGGGCGTGGTGGTAGCCACCGGAGATCTGCAAGCCGCAGCCCTGCTCAAGAGCATGGCGGCTGGCGGCAACGGTGGCACCCACCGAGCGCAAGGTGCGCTCCATCAGCATGGGTGACCAGGGAAAACCGATCTTGCGGATGGCGCGATCTGCCAGCTGGCCGTTCAGGGCCGCCGCGACATAATCGGCATCGTGAATGCGACAGATTTGCTCCCGGGTGGCCGACGGCGCTTCGCCCAGGGGGTAACCCTGCACCTGCAGGCGTTCAAACAGCCCTTGATACTTGGCCAGCGGGAAGCGATGGCGCTCGGGTAGCGTCAGGGAGGAGTAGAGAGGGTGATAGAAAATGCGCAACGACATGGTGCCATTCTCCCTAGCAAGGTGGCGCTTTCTATATATGAAATCAGCAGATGAATCCATATATACACTCCCTATATAAAGGGGAAGTGGCAGCGTATAAATCAAGACGCGTCGTGAGTGAGACCGCAGGATATGGTAAAGGGGAGCTTGGCTCCCCTTTCAGTCAATATTTCAGCTCGGTTTATTGCTGCTGGATAACCCAGATTTGGAAGGCTTTGCGGGTTTCCGCATCGGCCTTGTTGTACCAGTTTTGCAACTGGGTCAGCGCTTCCGGATTGCTTTGAGCCTTGCTGGGGGCAACCTGAACCGGTGCGCTGGCGGCAGCCATTACGGCAGCAGAAGAGACTGCCACTGCTTTGGGCTGGTTGAAGGCTTTCCCCATGTTGATCAGCTCTTGCTGATAGTCACGTGTCAGCTGGAAGCCTTCTACTTTCGGCATCACGAACTGTTCGCTACTCACTTGCTGACCACTGACCTTGTCTTTCAGCGCCACTTTCTGCTCTTTGACAAACTGCTTGGCTTCGGCTTCGTTGCGGGGCTTTTTATAGTCCAGCACCAGCTGCTGATTGTCGGCGGCGGTGAAGTTCAGCACCAGCGGCTCGGCGGTCACCAGCTTGATTTCGTTACGGCTGGAGTAGTTGCCTTCAAAGGCGACGACCAACTGGTGTTTGCCGGCAGAGAGGGGGAAGGTGCTGGTTTTGTCGAGCAGCTTGGGGTTGATGGATTGACCATCGATCAGCTGGACGACATACGGGGTGGTCACTTCCAATTGGGCATCAGCAAGGGCGCTACCGGCCCACAACAGACCAGCCAGCGCCGGTACCAGAACAGTCAGTTTCATTTCATCTCCTTGAACAGTCAGGCGATTGCCCACTGAAAACAGGGGCTCATTTTTACAGGTTTGGCCTACTGCGGCAATGGCTCTTTCTGGTGGTCGATGTTCGCGCTGCTGTCAGTTTATTTGTCAATAGCGACCGACTTATTTATTCGATCCGCCGTGTAAACGGGGGGAGAGCGTCGAGCAACCCCTTGCCATAACGCTTGGTCAGCAGACGCCGGTCGAGAATGGTGACCCGCCCCCGATCGGCCTCTTTGCGGATGAGGCGGCCACAGGCCTGGATCAGTTTGCGCGATGCCTCCGGCACCGTCAGTTGCAGAAAGGGGTTGCCTCCTCGCTGCTCCACCCACTCGGCGGTGGCCTCCTCGACCGGTGAGTTGGGTACCGCAAAGGGGAGTTTGGTGATCACCAGATTGGTGAGATAGTGACCCGGCAGATCCAGCCCCTCCGAGAAGCTGCCGGTACCAAACAGGATGCTGGCCTGACCGCCATCGCATTTTTGTTTGTGCAGGGTGAGCAGGGCATTGCGGGAGGCTTCCCCCTGTACCAGCAGTGACAGTCCCTTGGCTCGCAAGCCAACAGCCACCTCATTCATCTGGCGGTAGGAGGAGAAGAGCACCAGACTAGCCTCCTTGCCCGCCAGAATACGTGGCAGCACGCTGATGAGTTCATTGGTAAAGGCTGGTGAGTTGGGTTCGTGCTCCATCTTGGGCAGATAGAGCTCGGCTTTCTGGTAGTCAAAGGGGGAGCGCAGGCGCAGATAGCGGGTACCGTCGTGCTCCTTGAGCCCCACCTGATGGCGAAAATAGCTAAAGGAAGAGAGGGCGGTGAGGGTCGCGGAGACCAGCACGGCCCCCAAACATTTCGACCAGAGCCACTCCTCCAGCAGATAGCCCACCTCTATCGGTGAAGCGTGCAGCCAGATATCGCCGTCATCGCTCTTGGCCATCCAGCGGGCGAGCGGGGTTTTGCCGGTCGGCACATGGCGCCCCAGCATCTCCCACAGGGCGCAGAAACTCTCCAGCCGTTGCAGATGAAAACCGCTCTCGGCCAGCAGGGGTTCGGCCTCCTGGCGGCGGATCTCGCCATCTTTCAGCGCTTCACCTATGGCCCCCTGCATCCGATCCAGCGCCCGCAGCGCCTTCTTGCTCGACTCCTTGAGATTCTCCGCCAGCATGGGCAGGGGATCCGGCAATACCCCTTCGACGAAGCGGTAGTGGGGTTCCGTGCCAAACAGCCGATCGTTGGCGCTGAGCCACTGCTCGACCGCCTTCAGGTCGGGCTGGATGGAGGCCAGCGCATCCTGCAGTTTGAGTTGGGGGTCGAGCAGGCTTTCCTTATTAAGCGTCCGCGCCAGCTTGCCTGCACTTTGTACCAGCTTCTCCAGCCAGCGGCGCGAGCCTTTGACGCTGGCCGATGCCGCGCCGTGATCCCGGGCGATGGTGGGCAGGTGATGGGCCTCATCCAGCACATAAATGCACTCATCAGGGGGCGGCAGAATGATGCCGCCGCCCATGGTGAGATCGGAGAGCAGGAGTGCATGGTTGACGACCAGCACATCGGCGCTCTCCATGTCGTTGCGGGCGCGATGAAAGGGGCAGTGCTGGTGATGGCTTAGCGCCTTGTTGCAGGTGTGGCGGTCTGCGGCGATGCGATCCCAGCAAGTGTCGGGAATGGGCTCCGGCCAGTTGTCCCGATCCCCGTCCCACTTGCCATTGGTGTAGGCCTGCCACAGCGCCTGGTAGCGATCCTTGTCGCTGTCCGATGGTTTGGATTTGCTCAGACTGCCAAAGTCGAGCTCGAAGTTGGCCATCTCGGCGCCACTGGCTGCCTGCTCCAGCAGATGCTCGCAGCAGTAGCGCTGACGCCCCTTGACCAGCATAAAGCGAAACGGCAGCTCGCTGTGGCGGTGGTAAAAAGGAAGGTCTTTGTGGATCAGCTGCTCTTGCAGGGCCACTGTGGCGGTGGAGATCACCAGCTTCTTCTGGGTGAGTCGCGCCACCGGAATGGCGCCCTGCGCATAGGAGAGGGATTTGCCGATACCGGTACCCGCTTCGGCAACCAGAATACGGCGTTGTTTGTCGTACTCGCCGGTCAGGGTTTTGGCTATCTCGGCCACCAGAAAGTTCTGCTCTTTGCGCGGCACAAAACCGGGTAATCCATCCGAAATCTGGCGATAGGTTTGACGAATGGTTGCTTTGAGGCGAGTAGAGAGCATGAAGAGAAGGCCAGTTAGGGGTTAATCGAAGGACAAGGATACCCGCAACCCCTCGGTGAGGTCGAGGCAACAGCCATTATCACGGAGTTTTACGCTGATCAGACCACTTTGGTTGTTTATCAGGTAGTTAGCGTCATTTGCATGCAAAATAGACTATTTGAGTCCAAATAATCAGCAGGATTCATTGTAAACGTTTTCCTTTTACCTTGCCGTCAGGTGAGACTTGGCTCACATTTTTGCCTCCATGACTATGGTTTGCGTAAAAAGTTCCAAGTTTTTTCATTGCGGTTCAAAAAATCCGGTGCTAGTCTCGGCGGCATAGTGATGCAAAGAACATCGCTAACACAGGGAATAACAACAACTTAGTGTTTAATTACAGTAGGCATTGGAAACTATGAAAAAGACAATTCTGGCTATTGCCATTCCGGCTCTGTTTGCATCCGCCGCTAACGCCGCGGTGATCTATGACAAAGACGGTACCACTTTCGACGTATACGGCCGTGTACAGGCTAACTACTACGGTGAGCACGATGATACCGATGGCGAGCTGATTGGTTCTTCCCGTCTGGGCTGGTCCGGTAAAGTTGCTCTGAACAACACCTGGTCCGGTATCGCCAAGACCGAGTGGCAAGTTGCTGCTGAAAACTCCGACAAGGGCAGTGACGGTAAGTCTAGCAAGTTCGATGCTCGTCATATCTATGCAGGCTTTGACGGCACCCAGTACGGTAAAATCATCTTCGGTCAGACCGACACTGCTTTCTACGACGTACTCGAGCCGACCGATATTTTCAACGAGTGGGGCGATGCGGGTAACTTCTATGACGGTCGTCAGGAAGGCCAGGTTATCTACTCCAACACCTTCGGTGGTTTCAAAGGTAAAGTTTCCTACCAAACCAATGACGACGTAGCGGTCAAGATCACTGACGTTGGTCAGAAGGTCAAAGAAGATGCCATCTTTGGTTCCGACGTTAAGCGTAAGAAAGCTTATGCCGTTGCCGCCGGTTACGATTTTGACTTCGGCCTGGGCTTCAACGCCGGTTATGCCTACTCCGACCTGCAAAACAAAGTTAACGGTCAGACTGGTAAGAAAGACGAGTGGGCTGTTGGCGCGCACTACGCTATCAATGGTTTCTACTTCGCTGGTGTTTACACTGAAGGCGAAGTGAAGAACAAGAGCTTGGGTCTGAAAGATGACGGCCGTGGTTACGAGCTGGCTGCTTCTTACAACGTAGATGCTTGGACCTTCCTGGCTGGCTACAACTTCAAAGAAGGCAAGGCCAACGCTCAAGCTGCCGGTTCTACTTACAAGGATCTGGTTGACGAGACCCTGCTGGGTGTTCAGTACGCTTTCACTCCGAAGCTGAAAGCTTACACCGAGTACAAGATCCAGGGTATCGAGAAGCATGACGACGAGTGGACTGTTGCTCTGCAGTACAACTTCTAATAAGTTGCACATGAGTAATATCCAGGCTTGAGTCTTTGACCAAGCTACGAATGGCCGAGATGATATCTCGGCCATTTTCTTTTTGGCTGCATTGCTATTGCGTAACTGAGTTCTGGTGAATCGCCGGATTGTAATTTCTAGTGATAGTTGGCAAATTGCCGGTCTCGGTTAATTTGTACAGATCTAGTTATCACCTGACACCGGCCTCAAACCGGTGTCTTGTTTACGCTACTTTAGAGCGCACTTCCTTCGGTATCAATTTCAGACCCTTCTTGAACATGCTGTAGGGGGTTTGACACTCCATCATCCTGCCCTGATGTGGCCGCTGGGTGTTGTAGTGCACCAGATAGCTATCCAAGTCTGTCTGCATCTGCTCTACCGACTAATACCAGGTCGTCCTCCCCTTGATTCGGAAGTGTTCATCCAGCAGTGTGCGATGCAGCCGCTCGATAAAGCCGTTGCTTTGCGGCCTACGTACCTTGGTTGTCCGGTGCCCAATCCCCTCCAGTTGCAGAAACAGCTCGTAGGGATGATGGTCTGGGCGCCCACAGAACTCACGTCCGTTATCCGATAGGATGGTGTAGACCCGTGCCTCGTGGGTTTCAAAGAATGGCAGCACCGTTTCGTTGAGCACATGTACCGAGGTGATGGGCAGCTTGCTGGTGTAGAGCCTTCCCCAGGCGTGGCGACTGTAGCAGTCCAGCACGGTTTGTAGATACACCTTGCCAACCCCCTTGAGCGCGCCGACGAAGAAGGTGTCGACCGCCACCAGTTCTCCGGTGTAGTGAACCTCAATCTGGCGTTCGCGGAACTCGGGACTGAATCGCTCTAACAGGCGAATTTGCTCGTCATTGAGCTCAATGGTCTGCTCACAGTGAGTTTTCTCAAGGCGCAGCAAGCGGTCGTGTTTAGAGAGCAAGTCGTGCCGTTGCCACACGCCACGCACACCGCCCGCACTGACATTGATGCCTTGCAGAGCCAGTTCTTGCGCGACCCGCAGCGGGCCTTGAGTTGGTCTGGTGAGGGAGTAATCGAGGATGGCCTGTTCAATCTCGGGAGCGACCCGATTGGGATGAGCCCCTTTACAGCCAGGCAATTTGTCGAGCAATCACTCGGCGCCATAGGTCTGGTAATTACGGCGAATTTCGTAGAACTGCTGACGGCTGTAGCCGATGAGCTTGCAGGCTTTGCTGACGTTATTGAGCTCCTTGGCAAGCTCTAGCAGGCTGAGTTTGCGACGTGCTACTTTCTCGTTGGTGATCATGCAGAGGCTGATAGTATTTTGCAGGTGCAAAAAAGCCCCTTGGCGGGGCTTGGTGTCTGGCAAGGCCGGTGTCGGGATTATCAATCGAACAGGATGCGGCCGCTGGTGCCGGCATCGCTGTCTTTCCAGCTGGCACCGCTTTTGCGCAGGGTGTAAGTGATGGTCTCCTGCTTGAATTTCAGGTAGTCGCTGCCGCTGTGGCTTGGTTTGACCTGATTGCCGTCGATATAGGTCTCCCCTGTGGTATCGACGTGAATTTCTGCCACGGTGCGGCCATCGTCAGTAACCGCTTTATAGTTGCCAGCCCACGGGCTCTCGTCGCCATACTGCACGGCCCCTTCCTGAGCGTGCGCTTGGGCATGGGTCTTGTGGCCGTGATGGGTTTTGGCCAAGGCGCAGCCGGAGATACCGACCGCCAGCAGGCAACCGAGGGTGACATTGAGCAGAGTCTGTTTGGATTTCATCTTCATTTACCTGTATCAAATAATTGCAATGGATAAGGGGTGGAGCCCCCACGGTCGGTGTGGGCCCCGTTGAGCCGTGGCTCGAAATCAGTCCTGATTGATGCCAGAAATATGGCCGCGGGCGTCGGTGAGGCAGTGCCAGAGCCGGTCATGGGGCCCTTTGATATCAATCATCATCCCCGCCTGGGAGTCGGCCACATAGTCGAGGGTCAGTTTGCTGCGGCTGACGCCCGCTTTTCTGGCGACGGCGTTCATGCAGGCGTTCTCGGCAACCTTGGTTTGCGCAGTGCTGCCGTTGTAGGCACTGCTGTTGGCGCTCTCATCATCGCCGTCGTCATCGTTCTCATCGTCATTGAGCTGGCAGGCGCCGCTGTCGCCATTTTTGACAAAATAGGTGATGCCCCAGTCGCCATTTTTCACCATGGAGAGGGTGGTGCGCCCCTTGCTCGCCTCGTAGAAATTTGAATTCACTTTTTTAAGTGGAACTTGCTGGTTATTGATATAAGCCGTGCCATCTTCGACGCGAAGATTAATATGTCCAGGACAGCTGGCGGATAAATCAGGCACCCCTGCATATGCGGTTCCGGTCATGACTAATACAGAGAGAGCAAGCAGCGTTTTTTTCATCAGATAACCTCAAATCAACAAGGTTCAGCAAGTGTGATGTCGTCAAAATAACGGTTGCTATGCCTGAACGTTATTTCTGTGCTCATTGCACACCTGTTATCGGTAGCCCGCAGTCAGTCGTTTCAGTGCGCCTCGTCCTGCCGGGATGACGCCAAATTTAGCAGTCTGGTGATGTAAGTAAAATAAAACAGGATTAATTGGATTCATAAAATATGAAAAACTATAAACCATTTAAAACAATGGGTTAGGTTGGTTTTTGGTCACTGTGCAAATGATGGGGGGTCTCCGAGTTGGTTCCTTATGGGCATCGATAAAGTTGGCCATCGGTCTATGATGTTGGGCGTTTGGTATTTTTTCTGTTGCAAGCGGGCACAGGTTGGCGATATCAATGGCCAATCAGCCATTGCGCACCGTAAATACACAGACAAAAACTCCAATATTCGGTGTGCGAGGTGGGGAATTAGCCTGCCAGCAGGTGGATATTTTTACCTGATATGACTGGGTGGTGAGGCATATGAAAGGGTCAGGATAAATAAACCCTCCATCAATAGAGGCATGATTATCTGGATTGTTAATGTACTTTTCCTGAGGATTGCCCACTCGTGGCAGGAAAATATAACGACTTAGAAACTCATGGCCAACCCGATGGAATAACCGCTGGTGTTGTGGCTGAACATATAGCGGGCAACCAGTCGGGTACGGGTGACTATGATGTCGTACTTGCTGCTGTCCAGCTCCAGACCCGCGCCGATAGAGTTGAGGGAGTCAAAGCCAAGCAACCCCCGCTGCTCCCCCAGATATGCGGTATGGGCCCCCTCCAGTACATAGCGCACCGGTCTGTCGAGCAGGGTCCAGTCAAACAGCGGGGCCCGGCGGCGCAGATAGAGACCGAGGTTCTCCGCCTCGGCGTGACCACGGACGCTGGTCGAGGTGCCGCCAAAGCTCTGCAGGTGCTGGTAGGAGTAGCGCACTTCGACATCGATATCCTGCGCCTTTGAAAAGAGCTCGTAGTCGAGCATCAGCGAGCCTCCCAGTCCGTACATATTGAGCTGCCCACCATCGAGAAAATCCAGCGAGTAGCCCTTGGTGCGCTCCAGCAGCCAGTTGCCGATCCGCAGATCGCTGGCCATGGTACCGAGCGAGACGTTGGCGATGGGGCGCAGCACCCAGTGGCCACCGCGCGGGTCTTCATGGAGGGCGATATCCCAGCCGATCCCGCCAGAGGCGGTCAGGCTGTTCCATTTGGTCGGGAGGGTGCGGCTCTCTGTGCCGTTGCTCACCACAAACTGGGGATCGTAGCGGCTAAAGCCGATCGCCCCTTCCAGATAGATGGGCACGGCTTCGCTCATGGTGGCGCCGCCACCGATCTGGGTCATGTTGAGGGCGGCAGATTGATTGGTGCCGCTTCCGATATCGAGGTTGCTGGCGGTGATGTCGGGCACCACGGTGAAGGTCATCAGCGAGAGCACCGCATTGGCGCGCTCCTGTGCCCACTCCTGATCCTGTGTTGCGGCCTTGACGGTGCTGCCGGATAGCGCCAGCAGCATTGGCAACAACATCTGCAATAAAGAGGAGCAAGAGCGGTGCATGAGTTTGGTTCCCGATAAGCGGCGTCTGATTGCCCTGGTTTTACTGTAGCGAGCTTCCCGCCGGTTGGCACGGAGCTAAGAGGGGGGGAATAAGCGCAGCTTGCGGTCGGTTGCCGCTTGGGGGCAAGCCTTTGCCACACCAACGGCACGCCTTTGCAGTTTGTCGCTAAAGCTTGGCCTCTTGCCGCCGATATCTCTTGTGAGATCGTGTGGAGGACAAGCAATTGAACGCTTGGGTGTTGGGGTTGGTCAGCATATCCGTGAGTATGCAGTTACAGGCTGGGGTCACCGAATTTGGTGCCGGTCTGGATCAATCCGTCTGGCGTTTGACCTCCGATACCCAGATTGAGTGTCGCCTCGAGCACCCTATTCCCAACTGGGGAACGGGGGCCTTTGTCAGCCGTGCTGGTCGCAAGATAAACCTCGACTTTGAGCTCAAGGGCAAGCGGCCGCAGGCCCAGACCCAGACGGTGAGTCTTGGCATCATGCCGCCGGTATGGCGCCCGGGGATAGCCGGGCGAGAAGTGAGTCAACTGCGCTTCTATCAGCAGTTCGATGGGCTGGTGGAGGGGCAAACCGCCTGGACCATGCTCGATGAGCTGGAGGGGGGACGAATGCCCACTTTCCAGTATCGGGACTGGTATCGCCAAAACCGTGCGGTGCGAGTATCGCTTTCGTCTGTCAACTTTCGGGTCAAATATCAGGCCTTTATCGACTGCCTGAGCGGGCTCTTGCCCTACAGCTTCAACGACATCGCCTTTAGCGTGCTCACCTACGACAAAAATAGCGATCAGCTCTCCATCCCCTCCAAGCGGCGGCTGGCGATGATTAGCGAGTTTATCAAGGCGGACAAGAGCATCGACGTGGTGGTGATCGATGCCTACAGCGACAGCTATGGCGGCCGCTGGCCGAACCTGAAACTCTCCGAGAAGCGGGCCGATGCCATCAAGAAGGTGTTTGTCGATCTGGGGATAGATCCCGGCAAGATCTCGGTGGAGGGGCATGGCGAGAAGCAGCACGTCGCCTCCAACGAAACCGAACAGGGTCGTGCCAAGAACCGGCGAGTGGTGATCAGCATGGGGCGCAATGGCGAGATCTAGCCCGGCAGTCCAATCAGACGAGCATAAAAAAGAGCGCAGATGCGCTCTTTTTTGATCCTGCCATCCAGCAGCGGGAGTCGGGTAGCTTAGAAGCTGTCACCCAGGCCGGTACCGGCATCTTTCTTGGCGATCAGTTCAATCTTGTAACCGTCCGGATCTTCGACGAAGGCGATCACGGTGGTACCGCCCTTGACCGGGCCCGGCTCGCGGGTGATCTTGGCACCGGCGGCGCGCAAGGCATCGCAAGTGGCATAGATGTCGTCCGCTTCCAGCGCGATGTGGCCGTAGGCTGAGCCCAGTTCGTACTCGCTCACCCCCCAGTTGTAGGTCAGCTCGATCACCGCTTCATCTTTCTCGTCACCGTAACCGACGAAGGCCAGGGTGTACTTGTACTCGCTGTTCTCGCTCTTGCGCAGCAGCTTCATGCCAAGGACGCGGGTGTAGAAGTCGATGGAGCGTTGCAGATCGCCGACACGCAGCATGGTATGCAGAATTCTCATTGCTCAGTTCTCCGGGTTGGTGATGTGTACTGCTTTCAATCTCGGTTGTGAGGCCATCAGCTTTCTGGATAGACCTTCTCTTTGTATTCGCACAAGTCCTCGATGATACAGGAACCACAACGGGGCTTGCGAGCCAGACAGGTGTAACGCCCGTGCAGGATCAGCCAGTGGTGGACATCCAGCTTGAACTCGGCGGGCACCACTTTAAGCAGCTTCTCCTCCACCTGATCCACGTTCTTGCCCACCGCAAAGCCGGTGCGGTTGGATACCCGGAATATATGGGTATCGACGGCGATGGTGGGCCAGCCAAAGGCGGTGTTGAGCACCACGTTGGCGGTCTTGCGACCGACGCCCGGCAGGGCTTCCAGCGCTTCGCGGTTCTCCGGCACCTCGCCGCCGTGGCGCTCCAGCAAGATGGCGCAGGTCTTGATGACGTTCTCGGCCTTGGTGTTGAACAGGCCAATGGTCTTGATGTACTCCTTGAGCCCGTCCACCCCGAGATCCAGCATCGCTTGCGGGGTGTTGGCCACCGGATAGAGCTTGTCGGTCGCCTTGTTGACGCTGACATCGGTCGCCTGCGCCGAGAGCAGCACTGCGATCAGGAGTTCAAACGGCGAACTGAAGTTGAGCTCTGTGGTGGGGTGGGGGTTATTTTCCCGCAGTCGCTCCAGGATCTCTCTGCGTTTCTGGTTGTTCATGCTAGGCGTCCGATCATAGTTCGGTCGCCCGGACGCGAGCCGGGGCAACGTTGCAGTGGGCTACGGTAGCGGCCTGTTTGCGGTCCCGCCAGTCGTTGATGGCATTCTTGGCGGCGATCAGCAGCCCCAGCCCGATAAAGCCGCCCGGCGGCAAAATCGCCAGCAGCAGGCTGGCATCGGCGTGGAACAGCTCGACGCGCAGGGATTTGGCCCACTCGCCCAGCAGCAGCTCGGCGCCATCAAACAGGGTGCCCATGCCGATGATCTCGCGCATGCCGCCCAGTACCAGCAGCACCAGGGTAAAGCCAAGGCCCATCATCAGGCCATCGAGGGCCGCCAGCAGCGGCGGGTTCTTGGAGGCATAGGCCTCGGCGCGGCCGATAATGACGCAGTTGGTGACGATCAGGGCGATAAAGATGCCGAGCGCCTGATAGAGGCCATAGGTGTAGGCGTTCATCAGCAGCTGTACGCTGGTCACCAGCGAGGCGATGATCATCACATAGACCGGGATGCGAATATCCTTCGGCACCCAGTTGCGCACCAGCGAGACGGCGAGGTTGGAGCAGACCAGCACCGCCATGGTGGCAAGGCCCAGCCCCAGCGCATTGGTAAAGGTGGAGGAGACGGCGAGGGTAGGGCAGAGCCCCAGCACCTGCACCAGCGAGGGGTTGTTCTTCCACAGCCCCTGACTCATCAGCTCCTTGAGCTCGCCCTTGCGGCTTTCCAGCTCGGCAATCGGGGCTGCGCCCGTTTCAATCTGTTCCATCTGGTTCATGATGGCTCGACTCCGTTAGTTCGCCGCCGGACAAGCCGGGGCGTTGCTGAGCAGTTCGGGTTGCTCCTGCTGCAGTTTAAGCAGGTTTTTCACCGCCTTGACCACGGCTCGCGGGGTGATGGTGGCGCCGGTAAAGGCATCGAACTCGCCGCCATCTTTCTTCACCGCCCACTGGGGCTCGTTGTCATGGGTCAGGAATTTTCCGGCAAAGCTGTTGATCCAGTCCGATTTCTTCAGCTCGATCTTGTCACCCAGGCCCGGGGTCTCGTTGTGAGCGAGCACGCGCACGGCGGTGATGGTGCCCTTGGCATCAAAGCCCGCCACGATGCGGATAGCCCCGCTGTAACCATCCGGCGCGATCGCCTCCAGCGCATAGCCGGTCACCACGCCATTCTTGCTGGCGGTATAGAGAGCCTGCGGCTGATCGCTGCCGAGATACTTCCTGCTGGTGACTTGCTTGCAGCTGGCCACCAGATCGTTGTCATAGCTCCCCTCTGGCAGCAATACCGAGAGGGTCTGCTGCTTCTCCAGCTGCTGCTGGTGGGCGATTTTATCCTTGGTCAGCTCGTTGGTCAGTACCACCAGCGCGGTACAGCCCAGCGCGAACATCGCCAGAATAAGGCCGTTCTTGCGCATGCTCTTTAACATGTCCGGGCTCCGTCAGCTGTGATGGTGGAAAAGGGCAGAAACATCATTGGCGACGGGCTCCATACACTTTCGGGCGAGTCAGCGTGTCGATAAAAATGGGCAACGCAGAGGTTGTCCAGCAGCACTCGATACGTTTCGGCGTTATCGTCTTGGTCATTGGCGACGGGCTCCGTATACCTTCGGACGAGTCAGGCTGTCGATAAACGGCACACAAAGGTTGGCCAGCAGCACGGCAAAGGCGAACGCATCGGGATAGCCGCCAAAGCGGCGAATGATGTAGACCAGCATTCCGATCAGCACGCCATAGACCAGTCGGCCGCGCGGCGTGGTGCAGGCACTGACCGGATCGGTGGCGATAAAGAAGGCCCCCAGCATGGTCGCGCCGCTAAAGAGATGGAACATGGGCGTGGCAGTCGCATCCGGGCTCACCAGATAGCCGATGGTGGAGGCCGCCAGCAGGGCACCCAGAATCGCGGTCGGAATGCGCCAGTTGATCACCTTCTGTTGCAGCAGGAACAGGCCGCCCAGCAGATAGCCGAGGTTGACCCAGCTCCAGCCGATGCCGCCCCAACCCTCAAACAGCGGGCCGCTCAGGATCTCGCCGGTGGTGAGCCCCTGAGTCAGGCCGGTTTTCAGGGTATCGAGGGGAGTCGCCATGGTGAGACCATCCACCCCCTGCTTGAGCTGGGCCATGCTGTAGCCGTCGAGGCTAAAGCCGGTGAAGATCACCGACGCCGCATCACCAAAGCCGAGGCTGTAGGCGCGCACGCTCTCCGGCGGCAGCCAGCTGGTCATCTGCACCGGGAAGGAGACCAGCAGCAGCACATAGGCCACCATGGCCGGGTTGAACAGGTTCTGGCCTAGTCCGCCGTAAAGGTGCTTGGCGACGATGATGGCAAAAGCCGTGCCCACCACCAGTATCCACCACGGCAGCAGCGGCGGCAGGGAGAGACCAATCAGCACGGCGGTGAGCGCCGCACTGCCATCCATCAGGGCAGGCTTGATGGCGCGGCCACGGAGCTTGAGCACCAGCGCCTCGCACAGCAGCGCAGTGACCAGCGCCAGCAGGATCTGGATAAAGGAGCCCCAGCCGAAGAACCAGGTCTGGGCCAGCAAGCCCGGCACGCAGGCCAGGATCACCAGCAGCATCAGGGTTCGGGTCTGTTTGCGGTTATGGGCAAACGGCGCAGTCGCAATATTGAACATGAGTCTGTCGATTACCTTGTGGTTGTTCGGTCGGCTGACGGGACATCTTCAGCAGCACTCTCTGCGGCTCTGGCCGCCTCGGCCGCCAGCTTCTTCGCCTTGGCGCGGGCCACGGCGGCTGCAATGGCCGCTTTTTTCGGATCAACCGGGGCATCAGCCGCAGGTGCGCTCGCTTCAGGCGCGGCAGTGACGGCAAGTGGTTGCTCACAGCTGGCTGCATCGGTTTGCATCGGCTCGGCCGGTGCGCGCTCACCCTCAGTTCCGGCACTCTCTACCTGAGTACCAGCGCTTTCTACCTCAGCACTGGTACTTGTGCTCTGCTGGGCCAGCTTTTTGGCCTTGGCCCGGGCGATGGCAGCGGCGATAGCGGCCTTCTTGGGATCGACCGCTTCACTTGCAGCCGTATCGCTGTGGCTGGTGGTTACTTCGCTCTTGGCTACCGTCATGTCGCGGGTCTGTGCGCTAGCAGTAGGCTCACTCTTCGCATCCTCAACACCGCCACTTTCGCCCTGCTGGGCCAGCTTTTTGGCCTTGGCGCGGGCAATGGCAGCAGCGATAGCGGCTTTCTTGGGATCAACCGCTTCGCTGGCCGCAGATGGCGCATCACTTTGGGTTGCAGCAGATTCGCTGGTGCCTGCGGTTGCAGTCATATCGCCCTCAGCGCTGTCACCCTGCTGGGCGGCCTTTTTGGCTTTGGCTCGGGCGATGGCAGCAGCGATAGCCGCTTTCTTGGGATCAACTGCTTCGCTGGCAGCAGATGGTGCATCGCCTTGCGAGCCTGCGTCGGCTACCGCGCTGTTATCTGCGCTTACCGGTTCGCCACTCGCTTTGGCCTTTTTGGCCTTGGCTCGGGCAATGGCGGCGGCAATTGCTGCCTTTTTCGGATCAACCTCTGCTTTTTGCTGATCAGCATCTACCGCAGGGGCAGCAACGGCTTCGGCTGCCACAGGCTCGGCGCTATCGCCAGCCTGAGCGGCTTTCTTGGCCTTGGCGCGCGCCAGTGCGGCAGCGATGGCTGCTTTCTTGGGATCGCTGGCGGGGTCAACCGCCTCGGCGGGTTGCGCCGCAGCGGCTGTTTCGCTGTTTGCGCTCTCCGCCAGCTTGGCGGCGCGGCGCGCTTCCGCTTCCCGTTTGCGGGCTTCGCGGGCGGCAATCACTGCGCTGTTGTCAGGCAAGCCCTCGGCGGTGGCGGCAATGGCGGTGATGGGGGCATCCTGCTTGGCCTTGATGCGGGCCAGTGCCGCTGCCACCGGATCTTCCCCGCCTGCGGCCGTCATGGTCTGACGGCGCTGGGCGGCGGCTTCGGCATGGCGCGCTTCGCGGGCCGCTTTCTCCCGCTCGAAGCGGGCCTGCTTGGCCTCGAAACGTTGCTTGGCGCGCTCGGCTTTTTCGGCCTCGGCGCGGGCTTCGCGAATGTCGTCTTTGGCGATCTTGTAGTACTGCACCAGTGGGATCTCGCTGGGGCAGACCCAGGCGCAGGCGCCACACTCGATGCAGTCCATCAGGTTGAGCTTCTCGGCCTTGTCATACTCCTTGGCCCGGCTGTACCAGTAGAGCTCTTGCGGCAGCAGAGTGGCCGGGCAGGCATCGGCGCAGGCGCTGCAACGGATGCAGGGCTGCTCCGGGCCGGGGGCAGGCAGTTCGGCCTGCGTCGGCGCCAGCAGGCAGTTGGTGGCCTTGACCACAGGCACCATGGCGTGGGGCAGGGTAAAGCCCATCATGGGGCCACCCATGATCACCCGCTGCTCCGCTTCCGGTTGCAGTTCGAAACGCTGCAACAACCAGCGTACCGGCGTACCGAGGCGCACCCAGGCGTTGCCGGGCTTTTTGAAGCTGTCGCCGGTGAGGGTAACGATCCGCTCGATCAGCGGCTCGCCGTCGATAATGGCGCGTTTGATGGCAAACACGGTGGCGACGTTGAGCACCATGATGCCGATATCGACCGCGCGGCCCCCCTTGGGGACCTGACGGCCGGTCAGCAGCTCGATGGTCTGTTTGGCACCGCCAGAGGGGTACTTGGTCGGCACCGTCTTGACCAGCACATCTTCGTCGGTGGCGTGACGGGTCAGCTGCTCGATTGCCTCGGGCTTGTTGTCTTCCACCCCGATCAGGGTCAGCTTGGGCTTGAGCAGATGCTTGAGCACCCGGATGCCATCCATGATCTCGTCGGCGTACTGCTGCATCAACCGATCGTCGGTGGTGATATAGGGTTCGCACTCCAGCCCGTTGACGATCAGGATCTCGGTCAGCTGGCCGCGGCCATCGAGCTTGCTGTGGGTCGGGAACACGGCGCCGCCAAGGCCCGCTACCCCCGCCTGCTGAATGCGCTCGAGCAGCTCGCCCCGCTCCAGATTCCAGTAATCGGCTTTGCCATTGCGTTCGCCCCACTCATCCACCCCATCCGGGGTGAGAATGACACAGAGATCGCCGAGTCCGGAGGGGTGGGCAACCGTGTGGTTGCCAATCTCGGTGATGGTGCCGGAGGTGGAGGCATGGACAGGGACGACCCGCCCCTTGGCATAACGGGTCAGCGGCTGCCCTTTTTTGACCTTGTCGCCCACCTGCACCAGCAGATCGCCGGCGGGGCCTGCGTGCTGGCGCAGCGGAATAATGAGGCGTGGCGGCAGACCGGCGTCTACCACCGGGCTCTGGCTTGATTGCAGCTTGTTGTCGGCGGGGTGAATGCCACCGTGAAAGTCCCAGAGCGTGCCGGCTTTGATACGTTCGAGTAAGGAATGCATGGTTGCTCCGCTGTTTATTCCACTATCTTGACCGGAATCTTGCCCGGAACATGCACGTTATTTAGATCCCACTTCCAGTTATCGACCGTGGTGGGCACCGGGATCATCTCGATGCAGTCGGTCGGGCAGGGATCGACACAGAGATCGCAACCGGTGCACTCGCTGGCAATCACGGTATGCATCGCCTTGGTGGCGCCGACGATGGCGTCCACCGGGCAGGCCTGAATGCACTTGGTGCAACCGATGCACTGATCTTCGTGGATAAAGGCGACCTTTTTGACCGGCACTGCGGCCTCGTCACTGCCGCCCAGCGGCTGGGGTTCGACCCCCATCAGGTCGGCAATCTTGCGCATGGTGGCTTCGCCACCGGGTACGCACTTGTTGATCTGATCGCCGTTGGCAACCGCCTCGGCGTAGGGTTTGCAGCCGGGATAGCCGCACTGGCCACACTGGGTCTGGGGCAGCAGGGCATCAAGCTGATCGACGATGGGGTCTGCTTCCACATGAAACTTGACGGCGGCAAAGCCCAGGATAATCCCGAACGCCAGCGCCAGCAGGGTCAGCACCAGAATGGCAAAAAGAATATGGATCATGGTTATATCTTGATGAGGCCGGTAAAGCCCATAAAGGCCAGAGACATCAGACCGGCGGTGATCATGGCAATGGAGACCCCGCGAAACGGTGCGGGCACATCGGCGGCGACCAGTCGCTCGCGCATGGCGGCAAACAGGATCAGCACCAGCGAGAAGCCGGTGGCGGCGCCAAAGCCGTAGATCACGCTCTGCACGAAGTCATGACGCTCGTTGATGCTCAGCAGCGCCACCCCGAGCACCGCGCAGTTGGTGGTGATGAGGGGCAGGAAGATCCCCAGCAGGCGGTAGAGGGTCGGGCTGCTCTTGCGCACCACCATCTCGGTAAACTGCACCACCACGGCGATCACCAGAATAAAGGCGAGGGTGCGCAGATAGGCGATCTCCAGCGGCACCAGAATGTAGTGCTCCACCAGATAGGAGCAGGCACTTGCCAGGGTCATCACGAAGGTGGTGGCGAGCCCCATGCCGATAGCGGTTTCCAGCTTGCCCGAGACCCCCATAAAGGGGCAGAGGCCGAGGAATTTCACCAGCACGAAGTTGTTAACCAGCACTGTGCCGATCAATAAAAGCAGGTATTCAGTCATCGAAGGTCGGGTATCCGGTTTGAAGGCCGCAACATTATCTGATGTTAGGGCACGTTAAACAACCGCAAGGCCGCATGGTTATTAGTCAAATGGCCAATATCTGCGTGGATCACGAGAGTCCTGGATGTTTTTCGGCCTGCCCATACGCGTAGCAGAATAGTTTGCTGATTTTTGGGGGATGTGAATGCTCGCACACTTTGGATATCGAGTTCCCAGATAGAGTTACATACACATAACATATTGATGCATAAAGCAATCAGCCAAGTTACTCTAGTAGCCCCTCGCCCCAAGCCAGAGCAATGAACATGTTTGAACAGCTTGCTGACGTTTTTTCTTCTGCCGCATTCAAGTATTTGTCTGTCGTTGATGCAGATCCCAAAAGTTCTCACCAGCATGAAATCGGCGGCCTTGTTAATGCCGGTATTGGTCGTGAGCTGGGGATGCCTGACGATGGGAGTCAGATCACGATCCGGGCGACGATGGTCTATTTGAGCGAAAGCTATGATGAACCTCTGGTCTCGGAAGATATCGTTACTTGGTATGATGCTCGGTATCAAAAAGAGGATCGAGGGCCTGAGTGGCGGCTTTATTACAAATCAAATGACGTCAGCAATCGTTTCAAACCTGGAGATTTTTTCCTTATTGCCCTGACTCGGGAAGGTTCTCTCCTGATGATATTTTGTCCTCCACATAGTGATTTTGAATTGCAAATCAGGTCACTATTCGGTGCGAGGAGTGTAGAAGCCAATGAAAAGGGACTGACACGATTAAATATTGGAAAGGGATTGGCTGTTCCAATTAGGTTAATGCTTGCTCGTTACGGCATAGAAATTGGTCATGACGGCCCAGATTATCTTGACATTATTTTGGACAGGTTTGGTGCGGCATTTCCTAAAACAAAGGAGTTCTCTGCATTTACCAGAACATTGGGAAAAGATATTTGTCCTGTTGAAGAGCCAGATAGTGCACTGATTGAGTGGATGGAGGTAGAGGAATCTGCATTCCGCCAATTGGAAAGGCACATTGTAAAAAAGACGCTGTTAGCTGGTTTTGGAGAGAATGGTGATGATGTTGATGAGTTTGTTCGCTTTTCGCTGAGCGTGCAGAATCGGCGTAAATCTCGTAGTGGCCATGCTTTTGAAAATCACATTGAATTTATTTTAAACAAGTCGGGTGTTGATTTCGAACGTGGTGGTTTAACTGAAGCACGTCAGAAACCGGATTTCATATTTCCAAGTTCTGCTTGCTATGCGGACAAAAATTTCCCTTCCGAAAAACTTAGAATATTGGGTGCTAAAACCACTTGTAAGGATAGATGGCGTCAAGTCTTGGCAGAGGCAGCGAGGATCGAACGTAAGCATCTGATTACTATGGAGCCTGCAATCAGTGAAAATCAGACAGAGCAAATGCAAGCAAATAACCTACAACTTGTTGTACCTACAACTATTCAGCAAACGTATTTACCTGAGCAGCAACATCAATTAATGTCATTTCGAGATTTTATTAATGAGGTAAAAGGTTGTTAATAGTAAATTGAGCCCGCCATAGAGTCTATGGCGGGCTTTTGGTTATTTTTTCTTTGTTTTCATTATGTATGGCTTCATCAACTTGGCTACGGCAGCAAATACCGGGACTACGACAGAGTTACCAAACTGACGATACGCTTGAGTATCTGAAACAGGAATTCTGAATTTATATTCACCCGGTTGTTCGAATCCCATCAGTCGTGCACACTCTCTGGGAGTAAGACGTCGTGGTCTGTTTTGCTGATTTTGCTCATTATTGAAATCAGTCTCCGCTAGAGTCATATCCCAACCACGATCAATCAGAATCTCAGAGCCATCTTTGTGATAACGCGCGGACAAAGTCCTGGCGACAGTTGCCGGGTTTTTGGGGTCTACAAGACCATAGCCAAAGCCATTTCCTTTAGCCTGATGCTTTTTCGCATATTGATATAGATAAGACCACAGCTTGGGGGTCAGAATATATTTTGAGTCGAGTTTTTCAACTGGCTCAAGCAGATCTGCGAAAGTAATCCTGCTTTCAGGAAATAATGTTGAAACATCTTTTAGCGTAAAACCTTCATGCAGGTTCAGATCTTTTCTGAAACCGACAAGTACAATACGTTCCCGGTGCTGAGGGATGAAGTGTTTGCCATCGATGATTTTGGGATCATCTGAACCGTTGATATCCAGGTCTGCAACCCAATATCCCAACTCGGTCAATGCTTCCTTGATTACCCTGAATGTGTTGCCTTTGTCATGACTTTTCAGGTTTTTTACATTCTCAAGCACAAAAGCTGTTGGCCTTTTGGCATCAATGATACGAGCTACATCAAAGAACAAGGTTCCCTGAGCTTCGCACTCAAATCCATGAGCGCGTCCAAGAGAGTTCTTTTTGGATACACCTGCCAATGAGAAGGGCTGACACGGGAATCCGGCAAGCAGTACGTCATGATCTGGAATTTCTTTATCTATGTGGGCATAGACAAAATCACGATCGTCATTGTCCGGCATGGTGATTTCACGGATGTCGGAATTGAATTTGTGTGCAGTTTCGTCACAGTACCAGTTGGCTTTGTAAGTTCTGACAGCCTGTTCGTTCCATTCACTGGTAAAGACACATTGCCCACCAATATCCTCAAAGCCTTTCCGAATGCCACCAATACCCGCAAACAGGTCAATAAATTTGAAATCGTAATGGCCATGATGCTCGGGGGGCGAAGGGATGAGACTTTTCAGCATCTCTGTTTCGAGATGAGTCAGCGGCTTTTGTTCGATCTTGCCATTGAGCCAGCGGTTCAGGGATTCACGAGTCCAGTCGGCATCGCCCAATGCACGCAACTTTTCAGCGACTTGCTTTTGGTCGTAGATTTCCAGGACTTTATCCATCAGATGGCGATCTTCAGCTTGGCGTTTGCTGGAGAATGCCTGATCTTCTTCAGGTGTGTTGTGTGCAGAGGTGGTTGAGTATGTCATATCAAAATCTGGGCGTGTTGCAGTTGCGCGGAATCTTATCACTCATTTAACCCAGAGAGAACGCCCGAGACTGTAAAAAAATACAGTATCAATCATTCGCTTTCAAACGAGTATCTGTATGCCTGACATAGTGAATCCAGAGACCAGAAGCCGGTTTATGTCCGGGATTAAGAATGCCAATACCAAGCCGGAGATACAGATTCGCCAGTTGCTGCATCATGCCGGATTTCGCTACCGTCTGCACAATGCAGCCTTGCCGGGTAAGCCTGACCTTTGGCTTGCGCGCTACCGTGCGGTGATCGAGGTGAATGGTTGTTTCTGGCACGGACATGACTGCCATCTCTTCAAACTCCCATCGACCAGAACCGACTTCTGGCAGACCAAGATTGCCAGCAATCGTGCGCGTGATGCTCGTCACCTGGCCGAGCTTGAACAGCTGGGGATCCGCCGTTTGACGATCTGGGAGTGTGCTCTGAAAGGGCGCTTGAGACATGATCCTGAACGATTGACCCTGGTTATCAGCTGGTGGCTGACCAGTGGTGCAAGTCATTGTGAAATTGCTGGAGGAGTGGAGTTAGAATTTTTAGCATGATTTGGAGTAAATAAAATCACTAATAAAGAACGTTTGTTTTTAATGTTTTCATATATCTAAAAGCATGATTGGAATCATAAGGTAAGTATTCTTTATTATTATTTATATCCTATAGGGAATGGTATGATATTGAAATGCTGGTGTGACCATAGATGACAAAAGAGGATATATGACAGAGGCGCTTTGGATTGATAAATTGAACCGGCTTTATCCCATGATAGGATTGTCGGCTGATTGGATTTATCAAACGTGGTTAATCAGTGGCAATGTAACCAAAGGAACTGTCATCTTTAACAATGAAGATGATGATTCATATGAGTTGATATCTTTTCATTATGATGAGGACGAAAATCTCGTTGCAAACATGGAATGCTCCGGCTCTCTTGAATATGTGGCTAAAATGGCCTTGTTGCATCATTGAAAATAAATTTCTAACAGATTTTAACGTGCCAGCACTATTTCCTAAAAAGGAGATGGCAATAGCAGTATTTGGCTATCAGATATGGTTCTATATCTGGAATTGAAGTATTAGCGCATCAGCACCAGGAGGGAATCATGATCAGCCATATCGACCATCTGGTATTGACGGTAAGTGATATCGAGCGGGCCGTGGCGTTTTACAGCTCGGTGCTCAATATGGAGGCCATCACCTTCGGTGCAGGGCGCCGGGCGGTGGGGTTTGGCAACCAGAAGATCAATCTGCAACTGCTGGGGCAGGAGCCGCGCAACCGGGCGCAGGTGGGGTCGGGGGATGTCTGCCTTATCACCCGCTGGCCGCTGGAGCAGGTGATGGCCCAGCTTGCCTGCCACGGGGTGGATATTGTCGAGGGGCCGGTGACCAAAAGCGGTGCCTGCGGGCCGATAGAATCCATCTACTTCCTCGACCCTGACCAGAACCTGATAGAAGTGAGCATCTATCCCTGAGCCCACCAAGCCATCACTCCCATCGCCATCATCAATAGAAAGGGGCCGTCAATTGACGGCCCCTTTCTTGTATCGCCATCGACCCAGCGCCAGCGTCGCTTGGTTGATGCGATAGAGACCCCTAGGCTGCGTTCGCAAAATGCTGGTTTTCTGTCTACCAATAGTTTCTATAGGTAATGAATGCAGAAAGTCAGCTGGATAAATGCAGCAACACTTCCCGCCAGCTTTTCATTCCTCATCGCTTATGCGGTGAGGTAGAAATAAGGGGGGGGACGATGAGTCCTCATGGTGTATTGGTCAATTTGTAGTTGCCAACTAAATCCGGACACTGTGCTGGCGTTAAACCTTTGAAAAATTTAAGTTTTTAAGTTGATATTTTAATTACACTAGGGGCACAGCCTAGTCGCCGCAAGATCCCGCGCAGAAAACTCCACATAGTTCAGTTTTTCATGGATGTTAATGCCGTTTTTCTCCCCCGATCATCAGCATCGGTGGGTTCAGCAAGTTGCTCCCACGGGGTCAGTTTAAGCTGCTTGCGCCGTAGCCAGAGCCAAGATGCCATGATCAGGCCGAAGAATCCCGCAAACAGGGCTGTTTGGCGTAGGGCAAATAGCGGATCTATCCCCATGGGGTGCCAGCTGAAAAACCACATCATCATGCCCCAGACAAGACCAACGCTGATACCGAATGCCAGAACATTGGTTAGCCAGCCCTCATAGTGAGGCGGTTTAACTGGATAACCGAACCTGCGCAGCAGCCTGCACAGCGGGGGATTGTAGTTGGCGTGCCATACCCCTTTGCTTGCCAGTTCCTGATGGGCGGCGGCCAGCCGTTCTTCAAATGTCATGGTATTCATCCTTGTGAAACAAGTGGTGCCATACGGTGCTTTTCAGGCTGCATTGTACTGACAAATCGCGGGCATGATGTGGGCTCGCGGTCACGTTCTTTCTCTGTAGAAAAAAAGAACTGGCCTCACCGCACGCTTGCCAATCCACAGCGGCTGCGCCTATAAAGGCCCATTACTCTTGTCCGGATAACAGCAATGAAGACCCATTCTGATGAACTGACCCTGTTTGTGGCGGTGGTGGAGGCGGGCAGTTTTCGCCAGGCGGCGGAGAACCTCGGCATGGACAATTCGGTGGTGAGCCGTGGCATCAAGCGGCTGGAGGAGAAACTCTCCACGGTGCTGCTCAATCGCACCACGAGGCGGGTCAGCCTGACCGAGGAGGGGGGCTGGTTCTATCAGCGAGCCGTGAAGATCCTGTCCGAGATGAGCGAGGCCGAGGGGCATCTGCTGATGCGCCGGGAGCAGCCAGAGGGGATCTTGCGGATCGATGCGGCCACCCCTTTTATTCTGCACCGGTTGGTGCCGATTATCGGCAAGTTCCGCCGCTGCTACCCCGCCATCGAGCTGCAACTACACAGCTCGGAGGGCTTTATCAATCTGATGGAGCGGCGGGTGGACATGGCCATTCGCATCGGCGAGTTGACAGATTCTTCCCTGCGCGCACTGCCGCTGGGCCGTTCGCGGCTGCGGCTGCTGGCCTCACCCGCCTATTTGAGCGAGCGCGGTACCCCGCGCCAGCCGGTAGATCTGCTGAATGGGCACGATCTGCTCGGTTTTGTGCATCCCGATCACCTTAACCACTGGCCGCTGCTCAGTGCCGAGCAGGGGGATCGCTTTGCCATCACCCCCAGCCTGCGAGCCAGCAGCGGCGAAACCTTGCGTCAGCTGGCGCTGGCGGGGCAGGGGATTGTCTGTCTGTCGGATTTCATGACCGGGCCGGATCGGGAGAGCGGCGCGCTGGTGGAGGTGCTGGCCCGCAGTAACAGCGGCGCCTCGCGCCCCATCAATGCAGTCTTCTACTCCGATGCCCAGCGGGATATCCGACTGCGGGTCTGGCTCGACTTTCTTAAAGAGCAGCTTGGCAGCCATACCCTGTAGTGCAGGTTGGTTTGTACGGTTTGTTTGAACGGTTCGTCGCTGCGGTTTGCTTAGCGAAGAACAAGCCGCGCCTTCGTTGCGGCCAATCAGCATTAGCCTGGTGGCAGATAAACAGACGGCCGACTTGAGGGTCGGCCGCCGGTTCGGGAAGGTATGTGAGGTGAAGCGCAGTTAGCGGGGCAGTTTGCCCCATACCCGGCTGAGCAGGGCGCCGCCGATCACCGGCGGAATGGCCAGCAGCAGGGTCCACTGCCAGGAGAGGCCGCCGACAGTGGCGGCCAGTACGATGCAGGTGAGCACCACCAGTTGGGCCACCATCATCAGGAAGGTGCCTTCGCGGGGGGTCAGTGTCTCTTTTTGAGTGGCGACGTGGGCTACGGGCGCTTGATTGGTGGTCGGTTTCATGGCGATATCCCTCTGTTGAGTCTGATATCACTAAGCAATGGCCATTCCACATTTTTTCATGTTAATTATCAATGGCTTGCGAGTCTTGTCGTCATTCCCGTTTCGAGAGCGCAGGCAAAATGATTTGCAAAATGAAAACGCCACCCTGCGGTGGCGTCTTGGTTATTGAGAGGGAGAGGGGGAAGCGCCGGGCCTAGCCAATCCGGTATTGGCGGATCTGCTCGTCGATGGCCTTGGCCAGTTCGAACAGTTCGCGGCTGGCGGCATTGCTCTCCTGCGCGTGTTCCCGCTGGTGTTCGGCCACCATGGCCAGCTCGTCAAGCGTCGTTCTGGCTTGCCCCATCTGTTGATTCTGCGCCTGCGCCAGCGCGCTGATCTCGTTGATCTCGAGGGCGGTCTGGTTGATCTGGCTGGTGGCATCAACCAGCACCTCTCTGGCCTGATTCATCCGGTTGTATCCCTCTTCGCTCAAGTTGCGGGAGTCTGCCATCGAGCTGCTGGCCTGCCGGGTTCCCTCCTGCAGGCGCAAGATGAGATCCTGCACATCCTTGGTGGCGGTCTGGGTACGCACCGCCAGCTGACGTACCTCGTCGGCCACCACCGCAAATCCCCGTCCCATATCCCCTGCCCGGGCCGCTTCGATGGCCGCATTGAGGGCCAGCAGGTTGGTCTGGTTTGAGACATCGCGGATGAGGTTCATGATCTGGGTGATGTTGTTGCTGTCTTTCACCACCTCATCGAGCAGGGCCGAGGAGCTGCCGATGCTGCTGCGCAAGGTGTCGAGTTGCGCGGCGCTCTGGGTCACATCCTGCTCGATGCTGAGCATATGGTTGGCGATGCGTTGGGTCACGTCGTTGACCCCTTCAGAGCGGCTGGCGATCTGCTCGGCGTTGTCACCGATGGTGGTGACCACAGTGGTCAGCTCCTGAATGCTCTGGGCCTGCTGGCATGCTTCTCCTGCCAGTGCCTGGGCCTGTTGCATGGATTGGGACGACTGCGCGGAGAGGGCGCTGCCTGACTGCTGGAAGCGGGAGAAGCTCTGGTTCAGGCTCTGGATCAGCTGATTGAAACTTTGGGCCATCATGCCCAGCTCCGACTCGTCAGAGAAGTCGAGGCGGGTTGCCAGATCCCGATCGGCGGTGATGTGGTGCATGCCATCGGCTGCCTGACGAATCGGGCGACTGATGGAGTGAGCCAGCCAGGCGGAGGCCAGCATGGCGATCCCGCCGATGGCGAGCGACACCATGATGATGAGCTGGCGGGATTCCTGCAAGCCCTCTTCCAGCTCGGCGCTGTTGATCTCGCCAATCAGCAGCCGGTTGAGGGTGGGGATGTAACGCACCGCGATGAGGTAGGTTTGCCCCTCCAGTGTTAGCGCCTCTACGGCCACCTGTTCCCGGGCATTGGGAATAAGCCGTTTGACGGTATCGAGAAAGGATTGCTGGTGGTGGGCGGCCCCCTCCACCTCCTGCTCGGGGTGGATCTCGATATTGCCCTCCATGTCCGCCAGATAGACCTGACCACTCTTGCCGATCCGGTAGCCGCTGATGAGCTTGCTCAGGGCGCTCATATCGATGGAGGTGCCTGCCACCGCCAGGGTCTTGCCCTCGTGGGTGACGGCGGTGTTGATATAGAGGGAGGCGCGCTTGTCAAAATCCGAGATGTCGAGGTTCAGCTCATAGGGTTTGCTGCGTTTGAGAAAGCCGTAAAACCACCCATCTTTCGGGTCTGATTCGCTCAGCGATTTCTGGGCGGTGGGGCCGCCGCTGAAGTTGATCAGGGTGTTGCTCTGGCGGGGGGCGATAAAGACGTTGCCGCCGATCCGCCGTTGCAGATCCTGAAAGTAACGCTCCATGGCGGGCCACTCTTGCTCTGGCATGCCAGCGGTCAGCCAGTCGATGACAAAACGGTTGCTGGCCAGCGCCTGCGCTTCGGTCAGGTGCTGGATAAGCTGCGCTGTCAGCTGGTTGGCAATGCGATCCACGCTGCTTGGCAGCTCGTAGCGTTCGACCCGCTGCTGGGCCTGACTGTGGGATATCTGCTCGAGGATCAAGGTGATGCAGCTGATGGCGATGGCCATCAGTATCGCCACGCCAGCGAGGATCCGGGTGCGGATCCCGAGCCCTGACCAGAGTGAGTGCAGTGTAAAACGGTGTATCGCCCTCTCCATATCGCTCTCCTCATAAATAAGGTCGCATATGCGACCCAGATGATGATTATAGATAGAGAACTCAATTACGTTGTGGTGGATGGTAACAACAGAGGGCGGCAGAAAAACAGGAGTGAGCAATGAGCGGGGAAGTGGGCAGAAAGCGGCAAGGGAAAGCATAAAAAGAGAGGCCGACATTGCGGTCGGCCTCTTTGGTGTTTATCTCAACGGAATGTCGGGTGCCCGATCAATCCTCTTCAGCCCAACGGCGTGAACGCTCAACTGCTTTTTGCCAGCCGCTGTAACGTTTGGCGCGATCGTCTCTGTCCATCTGCGGGATGAACTCGCGGTCCACGCTGAACTTGTCTTCCAGCTCGTCCGAGCTCTTCCAGAAGCCGACTGCCAGACCTGCCAGGAAGGCGGCGCCCATGGCGGTAGTCTCGATGCGGGTCGGACGTACCACCGGGGTGTGCATCATGTCAGCCTGGAACTGCATCAGGAAGTCGTTGGCTACGGCGCCGCCGTCTACTTTCAGCGCTGCCAGCTTGATACCTGAGTCCTGCTGCATCGCATCCAGCACATCGCGGCTCTGATAGGCGATGGATTCCAGCGCGGCACGGATGATGTGGTTGCGGTTGGCGCCACGGGTCAGACCGACCATGGTGCCGCGAGCATACGGATCCCAGTAGGGTGCGCCCAGACCGACGAAGGCCGGCACCAGATAGACGCCGTTGGTGTCACCCACCTTGGAGGCGAAGTAGTCGGTATCGCGGGCATCGTGAATGATCTTCAGCTCGTCACGCAGCCACTGGATGGTGGCGCCGCCCATAAACACTGCACCTTCCAGCGCGTAGTTCACTTCCCCTTTCGGGCCGATGGCAACGGTAGTTAGCAGGCCGTTGCTGGAGCGAACCGGCTCGGTGCCGGTGTTCATCAGCATGAAGCAGCCGGTGCCGTAGGTGTTCTTGGCCATCCCTTTTTCAAAGCAGAGCTGGCCGAACAGGGCAGATTGCTGGTCACCGGCGATACCGGCGATGGGGATGCGGGAGCCGCCGCCACGGGTGGTGTAGCCGTACACTTCGGAAGAGGGTTTCACTTCCGGCAGCATGGACATGGGGATGCCCAGCTCGTCCAGCATCTTCTCGTCCCACTTCAGCTCACGGATGTTGTAGAGCATGGTACGGGAGGCGTTGGTCGGGTCAGTGACGTGCACTTCGCCATTGGTCATCTTCCAGACCAGCCAGGTATCGATGGTGCCGAATAGCAGCTCGCCGTTCATCGCCTTCTCGCGGGCCCCTTCCACGTTATCGAGGATCCACTTCACCTTGGTACCGGAGAAGTAGGCATCCAGCACCAGACCGGTGTTCTCGCGAACGTACTCTTCCAGACCGCGAGCTTTCAGCTCCTCGCAGATGGCGGCGGTGCGGCGGCACTGCCAGACGATGGCGTTGTAGATGGGCTTGCCGGTGGCCTTTTCCCAGACAACGGTGGTTTCACGCTGGTTGGTGATACCGATGGCGGCGATCTCTTCGCTGCGCAGGCCGGTCTTGGCCAGCACTTCGGTAAAGACGGAGGATTGGGTCGCCCAGATCTCCATCGGGTCGTGCTCTACCCAGCCCGCTTTCGGGTAGTGCTGGGTGAACTCGCGCTGGGAGGTACCGACAATGTTGGCATCCTGATCAAACACGATGGCGCGGGAAGAGGTGGTTCCCTGGTCCAGAGCGACGACATATTTCTTTTCAGCAGACATGATGTTCTCCACGTTTCTATTTTCCACGTTTTTATACGTTGGAGGGGGCCGCTCTTATGCGGCAGCCTCTTCTTTGGCGGTTTGGGTCGCTTGCTCGGTGGTGACGACACGGTTGCCCGGGACGCAGGGAGCCAGCACTTTGACATACAGAGCGGTACCAATCTGGGCGCCAACGATGGGGCCAAGGATCGGAACCCAGAAGTAGGGGTTGTCACGACCACCGGTCAGGGCAACATCACCCCAGCCAGCAAAGAATGCGAACAGTTTCGGACCAAAGTCACGGGCCGGGTTCATGGCAAAACCGGTTAACGGGCCAAGGGAGGCACCGATCACCGCGATCAGGATACCGATCAGCAGAGCGGCTGCGAAACCTTTGGGAGCGCCGTTGTTGTTGTCACCCAGCGCCATGATGCCCAGCATCAGGACGGCGGTGATCACCAGCTCGACGGCAAAAGCTTGCATATTGGTCAGCAGGGCATTGGGGTAGGTGGAGAAGATCCCGGCGGTGCCGAGGCTCTCGACGCTGCCGCGCACCACGTTATGGGTCACTTCCCACTGGGTGAAAAGGTTACCATAAAGGAAGTAGACAAGGGCGGCGAAGCAGAAGGCACCGGCCATCTGGGCGATGATGTAGGGCACCACCTTGCGCTTGTCGAAACCGCAGAAGGTCATCAGCGCCAGGGTTACAGCCGGGTTCAAGTGGGCACCTGAAATGCCGCCGGTCACATAGATGGCGATGGCCACACCCAGACCCCAGGTAATGGAGATTTCCCACTGCCCGAAGTTGGCGCCTGCCAGCACCAGTGCCGCCACACATCCGACGCCGAAAAATATCAGCAGGCCGGTTCCGATAAACTCGGCGATGCACTCGCCAAGCAGGGTATTGGGTCTTTGTATGCTCATACTTTTGTTCCTTATATCCACCCGTAGAGGTTTGATGTTCCGTTTTATCTTTTTGTGTCTATCCGTTGCCGCCGAAAACGTTTCCTTGTTGTTTTTGCGTCTTGCGCAAACGTTATGCTCGTTTGCGCTCGTTATCGGTCGTGACAGAAAATAACCCTTCCCAATAATTTCACCATCCCCCCTCCATAGGAAATGTGGACAAGATCCCACTCATTGCTAAGAAAATGTGACGTAAAGCATCTTGATAACCGCCAGTTACCACTTAGGGGGTAGCTTGCAGCCCTTGCCACACAAGGGATGGCGCTTGCTGAGTGATTTCTCATTTGGAGCTTTTATTTGTAATAAAACTGCAATATTTGAGCATGCATCACAGATTAAATGAGCGCATATGAGCACAATAGGCTCGCTTACGAATCAGTGGACTCACATGATTCGTCGGAATGGTCAGGGCATCCTCAACCGCCCATAACAACAATAAGGAAGCAGAACATGCTTAGTCTCTTCAGGCCTGCGGCGCACATCGACAGGCTCCCGGCTGACAAGGTCGACCCCTTCTACAAACGCATGCGTTGGCAGGTGTTTTTCGGGATCTTCTTCGGTTACGCCGGCTACTATCTGGTACGGAAAAACTTCAGTCTGGCGATGCCCTATCTGATCGAGCAGGGCTTCTCCCGTGGTGATCTCGGTTTCGCGCTCTCCGGGGTCTCCATCGCTTACGGTTTGTCCAAGTTCCTGATGGGGAACGTCTCTGACCGTTCCAACGCCCGTTACTTCCTCTCCGCCGGTCTGCTGCTCTCGGCTGCCATCATGTTCATGATGGGTACCATGCACTGGGCCACCTCCAGCATTGCCATCATGTTTGTGCTGTTGTTCCTGAACGGTTGGGCACAGGGCATGGGCTGGCCGCCCTGCGGTCGCACCATGGTGCACTGGTGGTCACAGAAAGAGCGCGGCGAAGTGGTTGCGGTCTGGAACGTGGCGCACAACGTGGGCGGCGGCATGATTGGCCCGCTGTTTATCCTCGGGATGGGCTGGTTCAACGACTGGCGCAGCGCCTTTTATGTGCCTGCGGCAGCGGCGGCCGCCATCGCGGTGATCGCCTTCTTCGTGATGCGTGATACCCCGCAATCGGTCGGTCTGCCTCCTATCGAGGAGTACAAGAACGACTATCCGAAGGATTACAACGAGAGCCACGAGCAGGAGTTCTCCGCCAAGGAGATCTTCGTCAAGTACGTGCTGCACAACAAACTGCTGTGGTACATCGCGATCGCCAACGCTTTCGTTTACCTCATTCGTTACGGTGTGCTGGACTGGGCGCCAACCTACCTGAAAGAGGCCAAGCACTTCACCGTCGACAACTCCTCCTGGGCTTACTTCCTCTACGAGTGGGCCGGTATTCCGGGCACCCTGCTGTGTGGCTGGATCTCTGACAAGATGTTCCAGGGCCGCCGTGCACCGGCCGGTATCCTGTTCATGGTGCTGGTGACCCTGGCTGTACTGGTTTACTGGTTCAACCCGGCCGGCAACCCGACCATCGACATGATGGCGCTGGTGGCAATCGGCTTCCTGATCTACGGTCCTGTCATGCTGATCGGCCTCTATGCTCTTGAGCTGGCACCGAAGAAAGCAGCCGGTACTGCGGCAGGTTTCACCGGTCTGTTCGGTTATCTGGGCGGCGCCGTGGCAGCCAACGCCATGCTGGGTTATACCGTTGACCACTTCGGTTGGGATGGCGGCTTCATGGTGCTGACCGTCTCCTGTGTGCTCTCCATCATCCTGCTGGCGATGACCCTCAAGCATGAGAACATTGCCGTTGCGGCCAAGAAAGCGGCTGCCCATAAGGCATAAAACGTGATCCTCAGCTTATTGATCCCAAAGGGGATCAGGTAAACTGCCAAAAGGCCCCGCATCTGCCGGGGCCTTTTTTTGTCTCATCATCGGAGTGCAAGCGTGAAGCAAACCCAACGACATCTGGAGATCCTGGACGTCCTGACGCGGCAGGGATTTGTCTCGACCGACGATCTGGTGACCCACTTTGACGTCAGCCCCCAGACCATTCGCCGGGATCTGAACGATCTCGCCGAACAGAACAAGATCCGGCGCCATCATGGCGGTGCCTCCCTGCATTCGAGTACCGTCAATACCGCCTACAGCGCCCGTAAAGTGATGCAACTCAAGGAGAAAGAGCGCATCGCCCGCGAGGTCGCGGCCAATATTCCCGACGGCTCATCGCTCTTTATCGACATAGGCACCACCACCGAAGCCATTGCCCGTGCCCTGCTCGATCACCGCGAGCTGCGCATCGTCACCAACAACCTCAACGTGGCCAGCATTCTGACGGCCAAGGATGACTTCACCGTCATCATTGCCGGCGGCGAGATCCGCAACCGCGATGGCGGCATCGTGGGGGAGGCGACCCGCGACTTTATCGGTCAGTTTCGCATGGACTATGGTGTCATCGGGATTTCGGGGATCGACAACGACGGCTCCCTGCTCGATTTCGACTATCACGAGGTGAAGATCGCCCAGGCGATCATCGCCCACTCCCGTCAGGTCTTTCTGGCCGCCGACCACACCAAGTTCGGTCGCAATGCCATGGTCAATCTGGGCAATCTCAGCCAGATCCACGCCCTCTTTACCGATCAGGAACCACCGGAAAAGCTGACGCGATTGATGGCGCAACACCAGATTGCCTGCCACATCTGCTGACGGCGAAACACGTCAAGGCTGTGCCGGTCGCCCGTTAGGGCGGCCTCCTTTCTCTTTCTCTCCCCTAGCCCCGCACCCATATCACCCCTTTCTGGGTATTGCCAAAACCACTATTCAATCTGGTTTTTTTGGCTAGTAACCCGCTGATTTCGGCCCGACGCCATTTGCTCAGCTGACCTGTCCCCTTTGCCACCTCTGGCGGGCTGTGGCGATCACACTTTCACCATAAAATGTTCGTTTGTTGTATTTTCATGTTCTAAAATGAGCGAAATCAATCATTGCTGTTATAGCAATCATAAAAATGAAAGTAGGTGAACATGAGCGAACATTATGATCTGGTCGTCGTCGGTGGCGGCATCAACGGGGTCGGCATCGCAGCCGATGCGGCAGGACGGGGTCTGAAGGTTGCCCTGTTTGAGGCGCAAGATCTCGCCTCTGCCACCTCGTCCAACTCCAGCAAGCTGATCCACGGCGGTTTGCGCTATCTCGAGCATTACGAATTCCGGCTGGTCAAAGAGGCGTTGGCGGAGCGTGAGGTGCTGCTCGGTATGGCGCCCCACATCGCCCGTCCCATGCGCTTTCGCTTGCCGCATCGTCCACACCTGCGTCCGGCCTGGATGATCCGAGCCGGTCTGTTCCTCTATGACAATCTGGCCAAGCGCGACAAGCTCAAGGGGAGCTGCGGCGTGCGCTTTCTGCCGCAAGATGGCTTGACCGCTGGGATCAACAAGGGATTTGAATACTCGGACGCCTGGGTCGACGACGCCCGGCTGGTGGTGCTCAATGCCATAATGGCCCGTGACAAGGGGGCCGACGTGCAGACCCGCACCCGTTGCATCAAGGCGGTGCGCGGTTCCAAACACTGGACGCTCACTTTGGAGCGGGAAGGGGGCGAGCAGTTCACCGTCACCTGCCGTGGTCTGGTCAATGCGGCGGGCCCCTGGGTCAAGACCTTCTATGACGAGAGCCTGCACGAGAAATCCCCCCGCGGCATTCGCCTTATTAAAGGCAGTCACATGATAGTGCCGCGCATCCATGAGCGCGAAGAGGCTTATATCCTGCAAAACGAAGACAATCGCATCGTCTTCGTCATCCCTTATCAGCAGGACTACTCACTCATCGGCACCACCGATGTGGAGCACCACGGCAGCCCGCGGGAAGCGAAGATCAGCGAGGCCGAAATTACCTACCTGTGCAAGGTGGTCAACGCCCACTTCACTCGCCAGATTGCGCCGCAAGATGTGATCTGGACCTATGCCGGGGTGCGCCCGCTCTGTGATGACGAGTCAGACTCGCCGCAGGCGGTGACCCGCGACTACACCCTCGAGCTCTCTGGCGAATCGGATGGTGCGCCGCTCTTGTCGGTGTTTGGCGGCAAACTCACCACCTATCGCAAGCTGGCGCAGGCCGCCTGCAACAAGCTCAAGCCCTGGTTCAGCCAGATGGGGGATGACTGGACTGCGACCAGCCGGCTGCCCGGCGGCGAGTTTGACTGCTCGGTGCGCGAGCTGGCCCGCGCTTTTGCGCTGGAGTTTGACTGGCTCGACGATCGCAGCGCCTTGCGCATTGCCGAAGCCTATGGCGCCCATGCCCGTCTCTGGCTGAAAGAGGATCGCGGCATTCACTTCGGTGGCGGCCTCTACGAGTCGGAAGTGCGTTATCTCATCGAGCGGGAGTGGGCCTGTTCACTGGACGATATCCTCTGGCGCCGCAGCAAGCTGGGGCTGCGCCTGAACGACTCAGAGCAGCAGATGCTGCAGGTCTGGCTCGACCAATACCATCAGGCTCTGCGCAAGGCGAGCTGATGAGTGACGGTGGGCAGTGCGCTGCTGTCCACCGCTTTCCACCGTAAATATGCAACAAACCTCTGATAGAACAATTACCTACACACAATAATAAAGAGCATCACATATGAAAAAACTCGCCGTTTCCCTCATCGCCTTGAGCCTTGGGGCATCCCTCTCATTACCCGTGTTGGCTGCCGATGAAGGCAAGGTGGTGATCGCCCACCGTGGCGCTTCCGGCTACCTGCCCGAGCATACCCTGGAGTCCAAGGCGCTGGCCTATGGCATGGGGGCCGACTATCTGGAGCAGGATCTGGTGATGACCAAGGATGACCAGCTGGTGGTGATGCACGATCACTTCCTCGATGGTATCACCGATGTGGCAGCGCGCTTCCCTGGTCGTGCCCGTCCGGACGGTCGTTATTATGTGGTGGATTTTACCCTGGACGAGGTGCGTTCCCTGCGTATGACCGAGCCATTCCAGCTGGTGGATGGCAAGCAGGTGCCGGTCTATCCGGCCCGCTTCCCGCTCTGGAAGTCAGACTTCAAGATCCACACCTTCCAGGAGGAGATCGAGATGATCCTGGGGCTCAACAAGAGCACCGGCAAGAACATCGGCATCTACCCGGAGATCAAGGCGCCCTGGTTGTTCCGCCACGAAGGCAAGGATATCTCCAAAGCAGTGCTGAAGGTGCTCAAGGAGTACGGCTACACCGGGAAGGATGACAAGGTCTATCTGCAGTGCTTCGATGCCGATGAACTCAAGCGCATCAACAGTGAGCTGATGCCCGCCATGGGTATGGATCTGAAACTGGTGCAGCTGATGGCCGAGACCGACTGGAACGAGACCATGGTCTACGACGCCAAGGGTAAGGCGACCCCCTACAACTATGACTGGATGTTCAAGCCGGGAGCGATGAAAACCATCGCCAGCTATGCCGAAGGGATTGGCCCGTGGAAACCGATGATCGTCACCGAGCCGGGCACTTTGGGCAAACCGGTCTTCACCGGCATGGTAAAAGAAGCCCATGCGGCGGGCCTGAAAGTTCACCCCTATACCTTCCGTCAGGATGAGGGGCAGATCCCGGCCTATGCCAAGGACTTCACCGATCTCCTTAACATCTTCCTCTATCAGGCCGATGTGGATGGGGTGTTCAGCGACTTCCCCGACAAGGCGGTCGCCGTCATCAAGGCCCATCAAGAGGCGACCAAATAGCACTCTGGCGCCATTTGAATGCAAAGCGAGGCTAATTAGCCTCGCTTTTTGTTTCAGGTTCCCGCAACGGGAGTGTGCGCCCTGTCAGAAAATAGCCAGATCACGTCATGGTGTGCCGGATCTGCATCATTTTACGCAGTTTTTACGTAGCAGATCGCTGGCATGAAATCGGCAGAGCGGTTAGTCTAGCGGCGTTGAACCAACCCCATGAGGTACAGATGAAAACCGTATTGCGTTTTAGCCTGCTGGGCGCCTTGTTGCTGGGTGGCCATGCCTTCGCCGCCGAGCCGAAAAAATTTGATATCAGCATGTTCCCAGCCGCTGACGTGAATCAGGAACGTGTGGTGATCCGCCTGCCTGAAGTCGAGAAAGAGGCCGACATGATGGTCGAGCTGCAGGTCGGCAAAAAGATGATGGTTGATTGCAACGTACCGCGTTTTGCAGGCAACCTTGAACAGCACAGCGTCAAAGGCTGGGGCTACAACTACCTGAAACTGGGCAAAGTCTCCGACCCCATCAGCACCCTGATGATGTGCCCGGATAACCAGCAGAAAGAGACCTTCGTCCAGATCTACGGTCAGGGCTTCTTCGTGAACTACAACTCAAAACTGCCGTTCGTGATCTACGTGCCGCAGGAGTATGAAGTGCGCTACCGTCTGTGGCGTGCCGACAACCTGGCCCAACCGGCCATGATTGAGTAAGCATGTTTGAACCAAAGGTTCAGCTGGTTCACCTGATGTGATAAATAAAGCGCCGTATGGCGCTTTATTTTTGCCTGCACAGTCCAAAAAGTGACGTGCAAATTGGCTGCACGTTTACATAAGTTTATTATTTATCAACGTTTTTTGTGTGTTATGCCACAAAATCGGCGTCAGCTATGGGGCAAAGTGACTTCGATAAAAGATATTTATTAACATAGTGAGAAAATTGATTTTGCACTCGGCGATGGCCTGATGATACTTGCCCGCAAAGGTCAAACTAACCAGAAAAAAGAGCACTATGAGCTTCGAATCAGACAAGCGTTTCAACGACTTCAAACATTTTCCCCGTGGCCTGCGTCGCAGTGGCGAATTCACTGTGGCCGAAGCGGACAGTCTGGAAAAGTATGGTACCGCCATGCTGGCACTCTACCAGGGCAACCTGGCACCCCGTGACGATGTCGAGTCCGCCTTCGTCGAACAGGTCAAATCCGGCGAAGCCGGTGCCAACCCCCATGCCAAGGTGTGGTTCAAGTACCTCAAGGTGATCGGTCCCAAGCGCGTTCATCGCCTCTGCACCGTCGTTGGCGGCGCCAGCGAAGAGAGCAGCGGTGGCGGCAGCTTTGATGTCGGTGGTGGCAGCGGTGGTGGCAGTGACGAGTCCATCGATTAATGGATACCGAGCTGCTTCGGACCTTTATCGAGGTGAGCAAGACCCGGCACTTTGGCCGGGCTGCTGAAAATCTCTACCTGACCCAGTCGGCGGTGAGTTTCCGGATCCGCCAGCTAGAGCAGCAACTGGGTGTCAGTCTGTTTGCCCGTCATCGCAACAACATCCGCCTGACCGCCTCCGGTGAGCGTCTGCTGCCCTACGCAGACGCCATCTTGCACACCCTTGGTCGCGCCAAGCAGGATGTGGCGCTCTCGCCAGGATTCAGCCAGCAGTTGGCCATCGGCGCGCCCGCGGTGTTCTGGGAGCTCGATTTCAACGACTGGCTCAATCACATCTATGCGCTGGCGCCCGGTTTGGCGGTGCGGCTGGAAACAGCCTCCCGCGAGCACCTCTGCCGCCAGTTGCTGGAGCGCTCCCTCGATCTGGCCCTGCTCTCCGAGCCCACCAAGATCGACGAGATTGCCCTGCATCCCATAGGTGAGCTGGTGTTCGAGCTGGTGAGCCGGGATCCGGCCGCCAATGCCGACAACCTTATGCAGATGCCGCACATCCACCTCGACTGGGGCACCAGCTTCGAGCCGCAACCCAGCCGCTTGCAGAGCCTGCAAAAGACCCCGGTGCTGCACTCCAGCTCCGCCAGCATGGCGTTGCAGTTCGTGCTGGCCAACGGTGGTGCTGCCTACCTTCCACGGCGGATGGTCAGCCCCTTCCTCGAGAAGGGGGGGCTCCATCTGGTGGAGGGGGGCCAGCCGCTGAGCCGCCCGCTCTATCTCGCCTATCTGGAGAAATCCGATCGCCGGGAGCTGATCGATCAGCTGTTGACCCTGCCACTGGGTTGGCACGATGCCGAACTGCGCCTCAACGTCGAATAAGCGTCGAGTGTTATCCAAGGAAGAGCCCACCCCACAGTGGGCTCTTCTGTTTGGGGAAAATTGCAGGGAGCGAAGTCACGTAATTGGTGCGGGAGGCTTGGCGTCATCGGTCTGTAACGGTACCTTTTCAGGCTGTTTATCCGATTGAGCACTGACAGGGATGGATTGTAATTGATCGACTTTAGTCACCCCGAATGGCGGGCGCTGGCGCAGCAGTTGCTGAGCCACTCACCTGTGGTGATCCGTGGCCGCCAGTGGCAACCGCTTGTGGGGCTGCTCAAGGATAACCAGCTGCTGCTCGCCCATGGCAGCCACAGCTATGAGCTCACCCCGGCCGGACGGCGCTATCTCACCCGCGAGCTGATGCTGGCCGAGATCGCAACTGCCCCCCCCGAGCCCGAGGAGTGGTTGCATGCTCAGGGCTGGCAATTGGGGGAGCTGGTCAACGATCGAGTGTTGGCGGCGCTCTATCGCAAGTCAGAGGTGAACTTCACCCCCAACGAGCAGATCGATTTCGAGGACAAGGGGATCCGGCTCTGCGCCGATCAGCTGTTGCGCTTGCGCGCCGCCCAGCCGTTCAGCCTCTTTTTTAGCGGCGGCACCCTGATCGACGCAGCCCCCTGGTTGCAGGCGCTGGGGGAGGTGGCGCTGCCCGAGCGCACCCTGGCGGGTCTTGGCAAGATCCTGTGGGGGGAGGGGAGTATCGAGCGGGTGATCACCACAGACAGCGTCGGCGCCTTTGCCGAAATGCCCCTTGATGCTGGCACCTTGCTGGTGTGGGCTCCCCCATCGGCTCCTCTAGCCTTGCAGCAGGTGGTGGCCGCCTTGCCCCCCAATGTGCTGTGGAGTCATCTCACCGCCCTCGACCCTGCCGGGGTAGATCGGCTGCAGGCACTGGCCCAGCGGCTGGGTCGTCCGGCCAGCTGGTGGTTGCCCCGTGATCTGGCCCCCATCCTCAGCGCGTATGCCCAACCTTTGACTGAGGCTAGGCCCTGGGAACCGAGCCGGCTCCCCAAGTCATTGTTAGCAGTTTGTAGCGGTTTGGTTGAGTCCAATGGTGGCTTGTCGGCCGAGGTATGCGCACTGGCGCCAGCGTGGCATGCCGTTGGTTGAAATTGGTCTGAAAGCGAGCCAAAAAGCGGTTTTCCCCCATTGAACGCGGTGATATAAAGAGTTGACGAAGCGCTCGCCAGATGAGCGCTTTTGTTTATCAAGCCGCTTTGCCACCCAACGAACTCAACGGAATACAGGGAATACCATGTTTGAAAAGGTTGTTGCCGCCCCAGCGGATCCGATCCTGGGCCTGACCGAAGCCTTCCGCGCTGACTCTCGCAGCCACAAGATCAATCTGGGCGTAGGGATCTACAAGGACGAGTCCGGTGCCACCCCCATTCTTCACTGCGTCAAGAAAGCCGAGCAGAAGCTGCTGACCGACGAGAAGACCAAGAACTACCTCGGTATTGAAGGCAATATCGAATATGGCCGCATCGTGCAGCAACTGCTGTTCGGGCAGCACTCTGCGCTGGTTGCCAGCGGCCGCGCCAAGACCGCGCAAGCACCGGGCGGCACCGGCGCCCTGCGTATCGCGGCCGAATTCGTGGTGCGCAACGGTCTGGCCAAGACCATCTGGATCTCCGATCCCACCTGGGCCAACCACGTCAGCGTGTTCCAGGCCGCGGGCCTGACCGTCAAGTGGTACAAGTACTACGACGCCGCCACCAAGGGGCTCGACTTTGCTGCCATGCAGGCCTCGCTGGCCGAAGTGCAGCCGGGTGAGCTGGTGCTGCTGCACGGCTGCTGCCACAACCCGACCGGTATCGACCCCACTAGCGATCAGTGGCGCGCGCTGGCCAAGCAGAGTGCTGCCGCCGGCTGGTTGCCGCTGTTTGACTTCGCCTATCAGGGTTTTGCCCGTGGTATTGAAGAGGATGCCGAAGGCCTGCGCATCTTCGCCGAGTGCCATGACGAGCTGCTGGTGGCGAGCTCTTTCTCCAAGAACTTCGGCCTCTACAACGAGCGGGTCGGCGCCTTCACGCTGGTGAGCGCGACCAAGGAGATCGCCGATGTGGCCTTCACTCAGGTCAAGACCGTCATTCGTGCCAACTACTCCAACCCGCCGTCACACGGCGCCGCTGTGGTCACCGCCGTGGTGAGCGATCCGGCTCTCTATGCCGAGTGGGTCGAAGAAGTGGCTGCCATGCGGGTGCGTATTCGCGAGATGCGCGAGCTGCTGGTCGAGAAGCTGGCTGCCCTCGGCGTGAGCCAGGATTTCAGCTTTATCCGCGAGCAGAACGGCATGTTCTCCTTCTCCGGTCTCACCAAGGATCAGGTGGAGCGCCTCAAGAGCGAATTTGCCATCTACATCGTCGGCTCAGGCCGGATCAGCGTCGCCGGTATTACCCGCGCCAATATCGATCCCCTGTGCGAGGCCATTGCCAAGGTGCTGTAATCGCATCGCCTGATGCTCTGGCACTATGCAGCACTATGCCATGAAAAAGCCCGTCACCTTGGTGACGGGCTTTTTTGATCGTCAAACAGTCAAACAATGGGAAGGGGGACTCACTGGTGGCGGGCACCTTGCCACAGCTTGCGCAGTTGCAACAGCAGCGCGGTCAGGGCGCCGCCGCTCAGGGCGGTGAGTACCGCCAGCAGCAGGCTGCCGAGCAGGAAGGGAGGCACCAGAGTGGCCGCCTCCTGCTCCAGCCAGTGCAGGGTCCAGCTGAGGTGGAAAGGCTCCGGCGTCTGGTGCAGTACCAGACAACCGGTGCGATAGGCGTAGAGGTACATGAACGGCAAAGTCAGCGGATTGTTGAACCAGACCGCCAGCAGTGCCAGCGGCAGGTTGAGGCTGAATGCCAGCGCCAGACCGACTGCGATGAGCGAGTGCATCGGGATGGGGAACCAGCAGGCGAAGATCCCGGCCGCCACCGCGCCACTCAGGGCGCGAGTGCCCCCTTGCCAGAGGGATGGGGCAAGCAGTCGCTCACCAAACAGGGCAAACCACTTCTGCTGGCGCAGGGTATCGGGATCTAGCTTGAAGCGGGCAAACCAGCGACTCAGCATGGGCGGGCCATCTTGCGTTTTTGCCACTGGCGTACCGTGCTGATCCGCCAGAAGGTGCGGATCAGGGTGTAGCCGATAAGGGAACTGAGCAGGGCCAGGATCAGCGAGCCCAGCAACAGCGGCGGTGCCACTGTGCCCAGTACCGAGACCAGCCACTCCCAGGTGAATTCAATCTCTATCTGCTGCGCGGAATGTCCCATGAGCTGGCAACCCACCAGATAGGCGCCATAGAGCAGGGGCGGCATGGTAAAGGGGTTGGAGAGCCAGACCAGCGCCACCGAGAGCGGCAGATTGACCCGGCACAGGATGGCGCCACCGGCGGCCAGCAGCATCTGGCAGGGGAGCGGCACCCAGGCCATGAAGAGGCCCACCGCAAATGCCCCGGCTGCCGAGCGGCGGTTGAGGTGCCAGAGGTTGGCATCGAGCAGCAGTTTGCCGAACAGCCGCAGGTGCTTGTGTTCTTTCAGGGTTTGCTGATCGGGCATCCAGCGTTTAATGAGTCGTTTGGGCATATTGAAACCTTGCTAAATACTTGCTCCATGGATCTGCGTCTGTTGTCGTTTGCCTTGGGGGCAAGCTCCTCACTGCTCTGGCCATGGTTACCTTCACTCGCATGGGGGGGCCTGTTGCTGTCCCTGCTGATCCCCCTTGCATATTGCCGTACCTGGCGGTGGCTGTTTCTCCTGCTCGGCATCCTCTGGATGCAGGCCAATCTTGCCTATCGGCTGGCCTGGCTGGAGCGGTTGGGCGATCAGACGAGCCACATGATAACCGCAGAGCTGCAAAGTGCAGAGCCCGAGGGGGATAAATTTGTCCGGCTGCTGCTGCGGGTGAGCACCCTCGACGAGCAACCGGTGACACCTGAGCCCCTGATCCGGGTCAATGCCTATCAGGCATTACCCGCCATGACGGTAGGCAGCCGGATCACCCTGGTGACCTCGTTGAAACCGGCTCACGGTCTTGCCAACGAGGTGGGGCTGGATGGGCGGCGTCTGCTGCTGGGCAAGGGGATCACCGCCACCGGCAATCTGCGTCGGGTGATAGATATTCAACAGGCACCTGTGGGGTGGCGTGAACGTTGGTTGGGGGCCGCGACCGAGAGTTGGCGCCCACTTGATCATGCCCCCTTGCTGGCGGCGCTCACTTTTGGCGAGCAGAGCGGTATCACGGATGCCCAGTGGGAGCTGTTTCGCGGCAGCGGCCTGACCCATATCATCGCCATCTCAGGGCAACACATCGCGCTGGTGGCGGTGCTTGGGTGGTGGTTAGGCAGGCTGTTTGGCCTGCGTGGCGCCATCATCACCTCCCTGCTGTTTGCCGCCGTCTACAGCGCGTTGGCGGGGTTTGCGGTGGCCACCGAGCGGGCCCTGATCATGGTGCTGGTGTGGAGTGTGCTGCGCTGGAGCCGGCGAGAGTGGCCGGCCTGGCGCATCTGGCTGTGGGCCTTTGTGGTATTGACCCTCTGGGATCCCTTCGCCCTCTATTCGGCCGGCTTCTGGCTTTCGTTTCTGGCGGTGGCCATCCTGCTGCTGGTGGGATATGTCCACGACAAGCCGGGGCTCTGGCAGATCCAGCTCTGGCTGCTGCTCGGTCTGCTGCCGCTGCAGCTGGCGTTGTTCGAGGGGATAGCGCCCCTTGCCATGATGATCAACCTGTTGGCGGTGCCGCTCTTTTGTATCGCCATCATCCCGCTGGCCCTGATCGGTGTGCTGTTGGCGCCGCTCTCCACCTCGCTCGCCTACGGCCTGTTCTGGCTGGCGGATCTGGGGCTCGGGTGGGTGCTGACGATCCTGAACTGGCTGGCCGATCAACTGCAACTGTGGTGGCCACTGCCCGGCTGGTGGCTACCGCTTTGCACCCTGCTGTTGCTGCTCTGGTTCGCCGCACAGTGGCGCCCGGCACGCTGGCTCTGGTTACCGGGTGCCCTTGCGCTGGTGTTGGTGTGCTGGCCAACGCCTGCCCGCTGGCAACTGCGGGTGCTGGATGTGGGGCAGGGGCTGGCGGTGCTGATCAGCAAGGGGGAGCGTGCCATCCTCTATGACACCGGCGATCGTTATCCCGGAGGCTACAACATGGCGGACGCGGTGATCCTGCCCCAGCTGAGCCATCTGGGGATCCGGGTCATCGATCGCCTCATCATCAGCCACAAGGATCGGGATCATGCCGGCAATCGCAAGCGACTGCTCAGCGCCATGCCGGTGCGCCACGAACTCTCCTCTTATCCCTTCAGTGAGGGAACGACGCTCTGCCAGCGTGGGCAACAGTGGCGCTGGCAGGGGCTCTCGTTTGCAGTGCTCTGGCCAGAACGCCCCGGTGGCGGGCGCAATAACGATGGCTGCGTGGTGCGTATCAGCGATGGGCAGCGCAGCGTGCTGCTCAGTGCAGATATCGAGCGGCAAGCCGAGCAGAGGCTGGTGGCGCTGGAGGGAGAGGGGTTGGCCAGCACCTTGCTGGTGAGCCCCCATCATGGCAGTCGCACCTCCTCCACGCCCCCGTTTGTCGCGGCGGTGGCGGCAAAGGATGTGATCCACTGCGCCGGCTTTATGAATCAGTGGGGCTTTCCCCGTCCCGATGTGGTGGCCCGCTATCGGGATGCCCGCCAGTGGATCACCGGTCAGCAAGGGGCGATGCTGGTGGAACCCACCGCAGCGGGCTTGCGCGTCACTGCCGAGCGAGATCTGGGCCCCTGGTACCGACGCAGTGGCGAGTGGTGGCGACCGCGAGTGTGGTTTGAGCAATAATCGGCCATTTCTGCCGTGGAGGAATGCGATATAGGTGGCGGCGCTTGGTGTAAGCCTGCGCTTTGGCTAGAATAGCCCGTCATTTCCATTACTAACGGCTATTCATGCAACAAGAAACCTCACAAGAGAGCTGGCCAGTATTCAAACGCCTGCTCGGTTATGTCCGTGATCGCAAGCTGGGCCTGGTCGGTGGCATCATCGGGATGCTGGGCTACGCCGCCGTGGATACCACCTTTGTCTACTCCATCAAGCCGCTGATCGATCAGGGCATCAATGGCAACGACAGCACCGTTTTGAAATGGATGCCCTTCTTCGTCCTCGGCATCGTGGCCCTGCGCGGTGTCGCCAACTTTCTCTCCAACTACTGCATGGCCTGGGTCGGCAACCACGTTGTGATGCGTCTGCAACAGCAGGTGTTCAATCACATGGTTGCAATGCCGATGAGCTTCTTCGACCGCCAGAACACCGGTCATCTGCTCTCCAAGGTGACCTATGACGCCAGTCAGGTCTCCTCGGCGGCGAGCACCACGCTGGTGACCCTGGTGCGGGAAGGGGCGACCGTGGTCGGTCTGCTCGGCCTGATGTTCTGGCACTCCTGGCAGCTGTCGGTGATTTTCCTGGTGGTTGGCCCACTGGTGGGGGTCATCATTGGCCTTATCAGCCGCCGTTTCCGTCAGATCAGCCGTCACATTCAGCAGGCGGTAGGGGATATCACCACCTCCACCGAGCAGATGCTCAAAGGGCACAAAGAGGTGCTGATGTTTGGTGGCCAGAAGGTGGAAGAGAAACGCTTCTTCCAGGTCAGCAACAACATGCGCCAGCAGACCATGAAGATGGTCGCCGCCGATGCCATCGGCAGCCCTGTGGTGCAGATGGTGGCCTCCATCGCGCTGGCTGCCTTCCTCTATGTAGCTACCATCGATAGTGTGCGCAGCGAGCTGACTGCCGGTACGTTTACCGTCATGATCACCTCCATGATGATGCTGCTCAAGCCGCTGAAAAGCCTGACCGACGTCAATAACCAGTTCCAGCGCGCCATCACTGCCTGCCACAGCCTGTTTGGTCTGCTCGACACCGAGCCGGAGCAGGATACCGGCACCCGCACTCTGGAGCGTGCTCGCGGCGAGATCGAATTTCGCAACGTCACCTTCACCTACCCGACCAAGGACACCCCGGCGCTGCACAACGTCAGCTTCAAGGTGGAGGCGGGTAAGTCGGTGGCGCTGGTGGGCCGTTCCGGCTCTGGCAAGAGTACCATTGCCAGCCTGCTGACCCGCTTCTACGACATCGATCAGGGCGAGATCCTGCTGGACGGCATCAACATCCGCGAATACAAGTTGAGCGAGCTGCGCAAGCAGTACGCGCTGGTCTCACAGCATGTCCACCTGTTCAACGACTCGGTGGCCAACAACATCGCCTACGCGGCAGAAGACAAATACAGCCGCGACCAGATCGTGCAGGCCGCCCGTATCGCTCATGCCGACGAGTTCGTCAGCAAGATGAGCAACGGGTATGACACTGTGGTTGGCGAGAACGGTGCATCCCTCTCCGGTGGTCAGCGCCAGCGTGTTGCCATTGCACGGGCTTTGCTGCGCGATGCGCCGGTTCTGCTGCTGGATGAGGCCACCTCGGCCCTCGATACCGAGTCCGAGCGCCATATTCAGGCGGCTATCGACGAGCTTTGCAAGGCGCGTACCTCGCTGGTGATCGCCCACCGTCTCTCCACCATCGAGAAGGCGGACGAGATCCTGGTCATCGACGAAGGTCATATCGTCGAGCGCGGTAACCACGAAGCATTGATGGAGCAGCGCGGCACCTATGCCCAGCTGCGCGCCATTCAGTTTGGCAACGCGGGAAGCAAGGCCTGATGCTGGAACGGCTCTGGTATCGCAAAAGTGGCTGGCGCTGGTTGCTGGCCCCCTTTGCCCTGCTGTTTGCCATCATCAGCGGCACCCGCCGCTACGCCTATCGTCACGGCTGGCGCAGGGGGTATCGCGCCTCCTTGCCGGTGATCGTGGTGGGCAATATTTCGGTGGGGGGCAACGGCAAGACGCCGGTGGTGGTCTGGCTGGTGGAGCAGTTGCAAGCCCGCGGCTATCGCCCCGGGGTGGTGAGCCGTGGTTATGGTGGCAAGGCGCCCCATTACCCCTATCGGCTGGATGAAACCAGCACCACGGCGCAGGCCGGAGATGAGCCGGTGCTGATTGCCCGTCGCTGCGGCTGCCCGGTGGTGGTTGCCCCGAAACGGGCCGATGCGGTACGACTGCTGGAGCAGAGCGGTGAGGTGGATATCATCATCACCGACGACGGTCTGCAGCACTACGCGCTGGCCCGCGACATCGAGCTGGTGGTGGTGGACGGAGCGCGCCGTTTTGGCAACGCCTGCCTGCTGCCCATGGGGCCGCTGCGCGAGCCGGTCACTCGTCTCAAACGGGTGGACGCCATCATCTGCAATGGCGGTGAGCCGGGCAAGGGGGAGTACCCCATGCAACTGGTCGCCGACACCCCGCGCCGGGTGCGCGACGATGCACCGATGGCCGCCCCCTTGTCGGGGCCGGTTGATGCGCTGGCGGGGATCGGTCATCCGCCCCGCTTCTTTGCCACCCTGGAAGGGCTCGGCTATCAGCTGGATCAGCAGGCCGCCTACGGCGATCATCACCCCTTCGATCGGGATGAGCTGGTGGGCCGCTTTGCCAGCAAGCCGCTGCTGATGACCGAGAAGGATGCGGTCAAGTGTCGTCCGTTTGCCCTCGATAACTGGTGGTATCTGCCGGTCAGCGCCGAGTTGCCCGCCTCCTTGCTCGATGCCCTGCTGCACAAGCTGGGGGCGAAGGCAAAGGGCGCGACCAAGGCACAAGATTAATCTCTCTCGCCTCAGTGGGGGAGCAGGGGGTTGATATGCCCCGTATGGAATAGCTGGTTGCTCGACATCCATCGCTGGCGTGATGAAGCCGCCAGCGCGACATCGTTGAAGGAGTATCGTTTTGGCTTTGGACATCAAGTTGCTCGACATCATCGCCTGCCCGGTCTGCAAGGGTAAGCTGCACTACAACAAAGCAGTTCATGAGCTGGTCTGCCGCTTCGACAAGCTGGCCTATCCGCTGGAAGAGGGCATCCCGGTGCTGCTGGAGAACCGTGCCCGTCCGCTCAACAGCGATGAGCTGCCGTCATGAGTTTCGTCGTCGTCATTCCGGCCCGCTATGCGTCAACCCGCCTGCCGGGCAAGCCGCTGGCTGATATCCATGGCAAGCCCATGGTGCAACACGTAGTGGAGAAAGCCCTGCAATCGGGTGCCGATCGGGTGATCGTTGCCACCGATGACGAGCGGGTACAGCAGGCACTGCAGAGCACCGGCGTCGAGGTGTGCATGACCTCACCGGATCACCAGTCCGGCACCGAGCGTCTGGCCGAGGTGTGCCGTCACTACGGCTTTGCCGCCGATACCATCATCGTCAATGTGCAGGGGGATGAGCCGCTCATTCCGCCCACCATCATTCGTCAGGTAGCGGATAATCTGGCCGCCGCCACGGCGCCGATGGCGACCTTGTCGGTGCCGATCAAGGATGCCGAAGAGGCGTTCAATCCGAACGCAGTGAAAGTGGTGACTGACAAGGATGGCTACGCCCTCTACTTCAGTCGCGCCAGCATTCCTTGGGATCGGGATCGCTTTGCCAAGAGCCATGAGCAGATTGGTGACCACTACCAGCGCCATATCGGCATCTACGCCTATCGCGCCGGCTTTATCCAGCGTTACGTAGACTGGGCACCGAGCGTGCTGGAGCAGGTCGAGGCACTGGAGCAGCTGCGGGTGCTCTGGTACGGGGAGAAGATCCACGTCGCCCAGGCCCTTGAAGCGCCGCCGGTCGGGGTGGATACCCAGGCCGATCTGGAGAAGGTGCGCGCCTTTTTGGCCAAGTGATGGCCACAGCACTAACGTCATGAAAAACGGTGTCGCAAGGCACCGTTTTTTGTTTTGAAAATTTATATAATTATTTGATTTTAAACGCTAAATATGGGTTTTCTCAAACTTTTGGCGTGCATGGTTTGCCAAAGCGACGAGTTTGGTTATGATGCAAGACGCCCTGTTAACCCTAACCGGGCGGCTAAAACGAGATAAAACGGGGTGTTTGGGTGATAAATGTATTCCTGGTCGATGATCATGAGCTGGTGCGTACAGGGATAAGACGCATTCTTGAAGATGTGCGCGGGATCAAGGTGGTGGGTGAGGCACAGAGCGGCGAGACAGCAGTTACGTTCTGTCGCCAACACCATCCGGACGTGATCCTGATGGACATGAACATGCCGGGTATTGGCGGTCTGGAAGCGACCCGCAAAATTCTGCGGATCCGCCCCGATGTGCGCATCATAGTGCTGACCATTCATTCAGAAAATCCGTTCCCCACCAAGGTGATGCAGGCAGGCGCCGCCGGTTACCTGACCAAGGGGGCTGCTCCCGACGAGATGATCCAGGCGATCCGGCTGGTGCACTCCGGTCAGCGTTACATCTCCCCGGAGATTGCCCAGCAGATGGCCCTCAGCCAGTTTGCCTCCGCTGACGAGAATCCCTTCAAGTCCCTCTCCGAGCGCGAGCTGCAGATCATGATGATGATCACCAAGGGGCAGAAGGTGACCGATATCTCCGAGCAGCTCAATCTGAGCCCGAAGACGGTCAACAGCTACCGCTATCGTCTGTTTAGCAAGCTGGGGATCAACGGTGACGTGGAACTGACCCATCTGGCCATTCGCTATGGCATGCTGGATGCCGATACCCTCTAATCGGGTGGCGTGTGGTCACAAAGGCGGCGCGTGCCGCCTTTTTGCTTTTCTGCCCTTTTGCTTTTCAGGCGGCGGGGGCAGTATGCTCTGCCCGTCAATTTTTGCCTTTGTGTGAGCCGAGTAGCTGATGACCCTCTCTCCCGAACCTCTCTTCGACAGCAAGGCGTTTCTGAGCGCCGTCACCCATCAAAGTGGCGTCTACCGCATGTATGACAGCGGTGGCACCGTGATCTACGTGGGCAAGGCCAAGGATCTGAAAAAGCGGCTCGCCTCCTACTTTCGCACCAACGTCGACAGCATCAAGACTCGCACCCTGGTGCGCCAGATCGCCGATATCCAGGTCACCGTCACCCACACCGAGACTGAGGCGCTGATCCTCGAGCACAATCTCATCAAGCAGTACCAGCCCCGTTATAACGTGCTGCTGCGGGACGACAAATCCTACCCCTGGATCATCATCACTGCGCACCAGCATCCACGCATCGGCGTCCATCGCGGTGCCCGCAAGGTGAAGGGGGAGTACTTCGGCCCGTACCCCTCTGGTGGCGCGGTGCGCGAGAGTTTGCACCTGATGCAGAAAATATTTCCGGTACGCCAGTGCGAGGATGCGGTCTATGCCAACCGCACCCGTCCCTGCCTGCTCTACCAGCTCAAGCGTTGCGCTGGCCCTTGTGTTCCTGGACTGGTGAGCGAAGCCGAATATGCCCAGCAGGTGGAGCTGGCCAAGCTGTTTCTGGCGGGCAAGAACCAGCAGGTGATTGGCGAGCTGGTGGGCAAGATGGAGTCCGCCAGCGGCGATCTGCGCTTTGAAGAGGCAGCCCGCTATCGGGATCAGATCCTGGCGCTGCGCCGGGTTACCGAACAGCAGTCGGTGAGCGGCAACGTGCTGGACGAGCTGGATGTGGTGGGGGTCGCCTTCCAGCAAGGTGCGGCCTGCATCCACGTGCTCTTTATCCGTCAGGGCAAGGTGCTCGGCTCGCGCAGCTACTTCCCGAAAGTGCCGGCTGACACCCCGCTCGACGAGGTGGTGCAATCCTTCCTGCTGCAGTTCTATCTGTCGGGGCAGGGGGGACGGCAAATCCCGAGCGAGGTGCTGCTCGACGTGGCGTTGGAGGACGAGAGCGTCATCGCCGAGACCCTGAGCCAGACCGCCGGTTACAAGGTGCGGGTGGTGAGCCGAACTCGCGCCGAGCGGGCCCGTTTTATCAAGCTTGCCTCCATCAATGCCGAGACGGCGCTGCGCTCGCGGCTTGCTCACAAGAGCACCATTACTGCTCGCTACGATCAGCTGGAAGAGCTGCTGGAGCTGGAGCGCCCCATCGCCCGCATGGAGTGTTTCGATATCTCCCACACCATGGGGGAGCGCACGGTGGCCTCTTGCGTGGTGTTCAACCGGGAGGGGCCGCTCTCATCGGAATATCGTCGCTTCAATATCGACGGCATCACCGGCGGTGATGACTACGCGGCGATGGAGCAGGCGCTGGAGCGCCGCTTTGGCAAGCAGCAGGAGCCGGACAAGGTGCCGGACGTGCTGTTTATCGACGGTGGCCTCGGCCAGTTGCGCCGCGCCGAAGAGATCCTGGCCCGTCAGCTGGAGTTCCTCGGCGGCAAATATCCGCTGCTGGTGGGGATTGCCAAGGGGGTCACCCGCAAGGCCGGGTTGGAAACTCTCATCATGGGGGAGAGCCACGAAGAGTTGCATTTGCCGGCAGATATGCCCGCTTTGCACCTTATTCAACATATTCGCGATGAATCCCACCGTTTTGCCATTACCGGCCACCGTGCCAGACGGGCCAAGGCCCGCACCAGCAGCAGTCTGGAGGATATTCCGGGGGTGGGGCCAAAGCGGCGGCAGGCACTGCTCAAATATCTGGGCGGCCTGCAGGAGGTCAAAAAGGCGAGCGTGGATGAACTGGCCAAGGTACCCGGCATCAGTCAGGAGCTGGCCCAGACCATCCACGATGGCTTGCACAGCGCCTGAGCAGGGTTAGTGGCATGGCAAAATCGCTAACTCCTTGATGCACAAGAGCCGTGACGCGGGGGGGCCGTAAATGCCATAATGGCCCTCGCATTTTGAGAAGATTGATGGATTAAAAAGACCAAGACGGGCGCCAGTGCGGTTGCATCGCAAATCGGCTTTGGCGCACTATGTAGCGACGTACAAGAAGTGGCTGAAAATAATGACAAACATACCTAACCTGTTGACGTTTTTCCGGATTTTGCTCATTCCCGTCTTCGTCATCCTGTTCTATCTGCCTTATCAATGGTCCTATCTGGCTGCCGCCATCATCTTTATTCTGGCCGCTGCCACCGACTGGTTTGATGGCTATCTGGCTCGCAAGCTCAATCAGTCCACCGCCTTTGGCGCCTTCCTTGACCCCGTTGCCGACAAGATCATGGTCGCCGCCGCGCTGGTGGTCATCGTCGAACACTACAACACCATCTGGGTGACCATCCCCGCCATGACCATGATTGGCCGCGAGATCATCATCTCCGCCCTGCGTGAGTGGATGGCCGAGCTCGGCAAACGCTCCTCGGTGGCTGTCAGCTGGATTGGCAAGTGGAAGACCATGATCCAGATGGTGTCGCTCACCGGTCTTATCTGGCAATACAACGTCTGGATGGTGTGGCTCGCCTATGTGATGCTCTATGTCGCCACCGTGCTCACCTTCTGGTCGATGTTCCAGTACATGAAGGCCGCCTGGGGCGATCTGACCCACCACGCCAACTTGTGAGTCACCCGCGCTGCAAGGTGAGGTTTCCGCTGATTTGAGGCAGGAAACGGCCAAAGGCGCTAAAACTGTTCAAAAAGGGTAAAAAATGCCCGAACGATCAGGTAATTAAATATTTCTGGTTGACTGGGCGAGGAACATCGCTAGAATGCGTCCTCGTAGTCAGGCAGTCAGCCAGACCAATGCGGGAATAGCTCAGTTGGTAGAGCACGACCTTGCCAAGGTCGGGGTCGCGAGTTCGAGTCTCGTTTCCCGCTCCAAATTCAGACAATAGAGAGCCAACTCTCTTTTGCATGGCGCGTTAGCAAAGCGGTTATGCAGCGGATTGCAAATCCGTTTAGTCCGGTTCGACTCCGGAACGTGCCTCCATATTGACAAGCCCGCCACGCGAGCTTGATACCGATTGCGGTGCCCGAGTGGTGAAATCGGTAGACACAAGGGATTTAAAATCCCTCGACGTTCGCGTCGTGCCGGTTCGATTCCGGCCTCGGGCACCAGTTATTAATTTAAGCAATCAAAGAGTTACGAAAGGCCACTAGAAATAGTGGCCTTTTTATTTTTCCTCCGAATCCACATTTGATCCAAACAGGTGTTGTCCGGTAGAGCCTCCGGCGTTTAATTGCCAGTTCAAGCTCACTATCAGGCTTGCCACCCCCTGACTCGGTGGGGAATACAGATCGAGAACAAGGGATACAGCGGCCAGTCTGAATATTTCCTTGTCACGTAGCGGCTTGCTCATAAGACCTGCTGAATGACGTCAGTTTGAGGCTCTTGAAGTGTCAGGGAACGCGGGGCGATTAGCGTTGATATATTGGGTGTTTTTATACCGTTAGTGACAGATGGATGCGGTCTGTAAAAAGGGCGAGATCGTTCAGATCTCGCCCTTTTGTATCAATAAACCCGTCATCTCTGTCTTATCAGGTCAGGCACCCTGCTCCGGGCGGGCGTCCGGAATCAGCGGATCGGCTTTGCGGCGGCGCAGCAGGCGTACCAGCGGGGGCAGGGTGATCACTGCAATGGCCAGTACCAGCAGGGTCTGGCTGATGCCGCTGCTCCACAGGATTGCGGTGTCGCCATTGCTGATGGAGAGGGCGCGGCGCAGGTTCTGCTCCAGCATTTCACCCAGCACGAAGCCCAGAATGAGCGGTGACATGGGGAAGTGCATCTTGCGCAGCAGGTAGCCAAAGACCCCGAGGGCCACCATCAGCAACAGGTCGAAGGTGGTGCTGTGCACCGCATAGACTCCCACTGCCGAGACGCTGGCGATGGCGGGTACCAGAAACCAGAGCGGGATGGAGAGCATGCGGGTAAAGAGTCCCACCATGGGGATGTTCATCACCAGCAACATGACGTTGGCCAGCAAGAGGGCGGCGATCAGTCCCCACACCACATCGGGTTGTTCGGTGAACATGGTGGGGCCCGGGGTGATGTTGTAGAGGGTCAGCGCCCCCATCATGACCGCCGTGGTGCCCGACCCCGGCACCCCCAGGGTGAGCATGGGGATAAAGGAGCCACAGGCGGAGGCATTGTTGGCCGCCTCTGGCGCGGCCACACCGCGAATATCCCCTTCGCCGAATTTGGCATTGGGCCCCGCCAGCCGTTTCTCGCTCATGTAGGTGATGGCGCTCGCAATGGTGGCACCGGCGCCGGGCAGAATGCCGACGAAGAAGCCGATGGTGGAGGAGCGCAACATGGTGCCGGTGCAATGGACCAGCTCCTTGAAGTTGAACAGCATCCGTCCGGTGGTGCGCACCAGCTTGCCGCCACCGCTGGTGTGCTCCAGCATCAGCAGGATTTCGCTCACCGAGAAGAGGCCGATCACCACCACGATAAACTGCACCCCGTCCGAGAGGTGAACGCTGTCGAAGGTGAAGCGATAGACGCCGGTGTTGGCATCCACCCCGACGGTGGCGAGCCCCAGCCCAATCAGCGCCGCCATAAAGGATTTGAGCGGGTTCTGGCTCATCATGCTGCCAAGGCAGGCGATGGCGAACACCATCAGGGCGAAATACTCCGCCGGGCCGAAGGCCAGTGACCAGCGCGCCAGCGCCGGAGCGAACAGAATGATCCCGCCGATGGCGAGCAGGGAGCCGACAAAGGAGCTGACCGCCGAGATGGAGAGGGCAACTCCCGCCTTGCCCTGCTGGGCCATGGGGTAGCCATCCAGCGCGGTCATGATGGCGGCGGCATCCCCCGGCACGTTGAGCAGGATCGAGGAGATCCGCCCGCCATACTCACAACCGATATAGACGGTGGCGAGCAGAATGAGCGCCGATTCGGGGGGCAGTTTCAGGGCAAAAGCCAGCGGCAACAGGATGGCGACCCCGTTGATGGGGCCAAGGCCCGGCAGCAGACCGACTACGGTGCCGACAAAGCAGCCGATCAGGGCAATCACCAGATTCTCCGGGGTGAGTGCCACCGCAAAGCCCTGGGAGAGGTACATCCAGGTATCCATATTGACTCCTTAAGAGAACCAGACGCCGAGGGGCAGGGTGACATCCAGCAGCCGGTCGAAGGCGAGATAGAGCACCAGACCGCCGACAACGCCGGAGAGCAGGGCGGCTTTAGTAGAGGCGCCAAACAGGCGCCCCAGTACAAAGGTGAGCAGGGTGGTGGCCAGCGGAAAGCCCAGCCACTCGAAGCTGGCACCGTACCCGGCCATCGCCACCACCATGATGGCGAGGTGGCGCAGGGTACGCAGTGGCGGCCAGCTGACGGTGTCCGGCTGGCGGCGCAGCAGCAACAGGGCGCAGAGCGCCATCAGGCCAATGATGCCGAGGGGGAAGGGGCGTGGCCCCAGCGGCTCATAGCTGTATTCGCTCTGGATCTGCCAGGCGATGGCGGCGCCTGCCAGACAGAGCAGCAGCCAGATGGCGGCGAAGATGCGATCGCTCATGGCTGCGGCTCCTATTTGGCCAGACCGAAGGCTTTGGCCTGTTCGCGATATTGCGCCACCTGCTCCTTGACGTAGCTGTCGAGCGCCTCGCCGGTGAGGTCAAACTCGAACAGGCCGCGCAGATCCCGCTGCGCCTTGAAGGTGTCGGTCTTCACCAGCTGATCGAAGGTCTGCTTCCACCACTGGTATTCGCTGTCGCTTACCTTGGGGCCGACATAGAAGCCGCGGATCACCGGCCACACCAGGTCATAACCCTGCTCTTTGGCGGTGGGGATGGTGGCCAGCTTGCCGGGCAGCCGCTCGGCAGAGAACACCGCCAGCACACGCAGCTTGTCGCCGCCGATATAGGGCACCATCTCGCTCAAATCGCCGGAGACCGCCTGCACATGGTTGCCAAGCAGCGCGGTGACCGGCTCGCCACCCCCTTCAAAGGCGACGTAGCGCATCTTGTGGGGGTCAACCCCGGCCTGTTTGGCCAGCAGCGCCGTCTTCATCCAGTCCTGACTGCCGATGGAGGCACCCGCGCCGATCACCACACTGTTGGGATCGCGCTCCATGGCGCTCACCAGCTCCTTGAGGTTCTGATAGGGGGCATCGTGGCGCACCGCGATCATGCCGTAATCGGTGCCCACCGCCGCCAGCCAGCGCACATCATCCACCCCGTAACGGCCAAATTTGCCCTGGGAGAGGTTGAGCAGGGAGCCACCGGAGAAGGCGACCACGGTCCCCGCCTCGGCGGGGCGCTGGGCCACGATGGCGTTGTAGGCCACGGCGCCGACCCCGCCCGGCATATAGGTGACCCGCATCGGCTTGTCGATGGTGCCGGTCTCCTGCAGGCTCACCTGCAGCAGCTTGCAGGTGAGATCGAAACCACCGCCCGGTTTGGCCGGTGCGATGCATTCGGTACGGCTCGGGGTCGCGGCACTTTCGGCCGCCTGCAGTGGCAGGGCGCCGAGCAGGGTCAGCAGGGCGAGGGCATGACGTGTGCGTTGCTTCATGGTTGTGTGCTCCATCTTGTCGTTGTTTTTCCTGGGTGTGACTCCGTCGATAGACGAAGTGATGCGAAATTGTTAAAACAACAACCTTTCATTCACCTTTCAATCGCTGACCAAGAGCCGGGAGTGTGACCCTGATCGCACCTTCTCCCGCAATAGCAGTGATGAAGGGATGCAGTTGAAGCAGTGCGGCTGAATGCCGTGGTTAGGAACAAGGGGAGAGGGATGCGCTTGCTGTTGGCAGAAGATAATCACGAACTGGCCCACTGGCTGTCGCGGGCACTCACCAGCGCCGGTTTCGCGGTGGATTGGGTGGCTGACGGGGCTCAGGCTGATCACCTGCTGCGCCACGAACAGTACGCGCTGGCGGTGCTCGATATCGAGATGCCCAAGCTCGACGGGCTGGCGGTACTCGGCCGATTGCGCAGTAGGGGGCAGGGAGTGCCGGTGCTGCTGCTCACCGCCCGCGGCGCGGTGGAGGAGCGGATCTGCGGTCTCAATGCCGGAGCCGATGACTATCTGGCCAAGCCGTTCGATCTGGGGGAGCTGGATGCCCGGCTGCGAGCCCTGCTGCGGCGCAGCGAAAGTGGCGGTGCCGAGCTGCGGCTGGGTCGCCTGACCCTGCACCCCGACGGCTATTTTCTGCTGGCCGATGCCCGGCTGGCCCTGACTCCGCGCGAACTGGCGCTGCTGACAGCGCTGATGTATCGCCACGGGCGGCCCGTCGCCAAGGGGCAGCTGTTCGAGCAGGTGTTCAACCTCGATGACGAGGTAGGGCTCGACAGCATCGATCTCTATATCCACCGGCTGCGCAAAAAGCTGGTAGGCAGCGGGGTGGCGATCACCACCCTGCGCGGTCTCGGCTATCTGCTGGAAGCGGCGCCGGAGGCCTCCCATTAGTCGCTCCCTGCTCCATCAACTGCTGCTGTTTCTGGGGGGCCCCCTGCTGATCCTCTGGGCCGCCTCGGCCTGGTACAGCTACTACGGCGCGTTGGCGGCGGCCACCTCGGCCTATGATCGCACTCTGCTCGCCTCGGCCCGTACCGTTGCCGAGCGGCTGACGGCAGCCGAAGGCAGCCTCAGGGTGGATGTGCCCTATGTGGTGCTCGACAGCTTCGAGCGCAACATGCGCGATCGCCTCTTCTATCAGGTGCGCGGTATCGACGATAGGGTCATCTCCGGCTTTGACGACTTGCCCCCCATGCCGGACGGTACGCCACTGACCGACCGCTATCCGGCGCTCGCCTACTTCTATGACGGGCTTTATCAGGAGGCGCCGATCCGCGCCGTGATGCTGCTGCAACCGGTGGGTGAGGGGGGCGTCAACGGCATGGCCCGCATCACGGTGGCGGAAACCCTGCTCGGTCGCCAGCAGCTGGCGGAACAACTGCTCTGGTCGGCCCTGCTGACCCAGGGGGCGCTGGTGGTGCTCACCCTGCTGCTCGCTTATCTGTTGCTCAAACAGCTGCTCACCCCGATGCGCCGTCTGTCGCGGGAGATCCTGCGCCGCGATGCCGCCAATCTTGCCGCCTTACCCGACCTGCTCCCCTGGCAGGAGACCCGGCCGCTGGTGCAGGCGTTCAACCGCCAGCTGGCCCGATTGCGCCAGCTGGTGGCCCGGCAGGAGCGCTTTAGCGCCGATGCCGCCCATCAGCTGCGCACCCCGCTCACCATTTTGAAAACACAAGTGGAGGTGGCGCGCGGCAGTGGCGATCCGGCTCTGATGAGCGAAAGTCTCGATGCCATGGCCGTGCGGCTCGATCACACCATCGCCCTGACCGAACGGCTCCTGCTGCTGGCGCGACTCAAATCGGACGAGTGCTCCGGGCTGCGCCAGCGTGAGCCCATGGAGTTGACGGCGCTGGTGCAGCAGGCCTGTCTGTCACGGCTGGCGCAGGCCCGCAGCAAGGGGATCGATCTCGGTTACGAGGGGGAGGAGTCCGCCATCATGGTGGCGGGGGAGCCGCTGCTGCTCGGGGAGCTCTGTGCCAACCTGCTCGACAACGCCATCAAATACACCCCACCCCACGGCACCGTGACGGCGCGGGTGGTGCGAAGCAACGGGCAGATCTGGCTGGAGGTGGAGGATAGTGGTCCCGGCATCGCCCCCGAGCTGGCGGAACGGGTCTGGCAGCCGTTCCAGCGCCTCGAGCAGGGCAGCGAACAGCCGGGAGCGGGGCTTGGTCTGGCGCTGGTGCGCGATATCGCCCACTACCACCACGGCGAAGTTGTGCTGCTGCCGAGCACCCAGCTGGGGGGCTTGCTGGTGAGGCTGATCTTGCCGTTGGCAATATCGTGAGGGCGATAAAAAAAGAGAGGGCACCTCTCGGTGCCCTGTTTATCTACACATAGATGGCGTTGGGGGTCAGCTGCGGATCTTGTTGAAGACAAACAGGACGATAAGGGCACCCACGGTCGCCAGCGCAATGCTCGGGATATTGAAACCGGTCACCGAGCCCAGCCCCAGCAGGGTTCCCACATAGCCGCCAACCATGGCACCGACAATCCCCAGCAGGGCGGTCATGAAGAAACCACCACCGTCGCGGCCCGGCATGATCCACTTCGCCAGAATACCCACCAACAGTCCCAATACGATCCAGGTGATAAAGCCCATGGATTAATCCTCTCTGTGTGTTTGAGCCCGCATTATAGGCAGGGATGCCGGGATGCGAAGGGCCGGATGGCGCTGGCTGGTCACAAGCTGTCGGACGGCGGCCGGCGCTGGTCGGGCTGCACAGTCCGTTATGAGCGGCTGAATGGCGGTATGTGCGCCGCCAAACAGGGGCGGGGATGGCCCACGTAAAGGCCAAGATGAGAAAAGCCCCGCGAGCGGGGCCGGGTTTGTGACGGGGTTGCCCCCTCACTTCTTGAGGTATTTTCTGATCGCCTTGCCTGAGGTGCCGACTGCCTTGACCGCCCGTTTCAGCTGGACTTCGGTGCACTCGAACATTTTGATCCACTGCTTCATCTCATAGGGATCGTTGACATTGATCTTCTTGGCATCGAACGGGTGAGCGACCGCATTGCTGTCAGGCATATAAACCTCAACTTGTTGAAATAGCTGGCGAGAAAGATGTTTCTGCCTGAGCGCCATCATCCTCTCAATTGGCAAGGGGCAAGGTGACGGGGTTCACACAACCCGGGGCCTGAAGGAGGAGTGCAGGTTTGCTTTGCTGATCTGTGAGCGATCACCACTTATTCGCTCGCGCCTGATGGGCAGTGAACCGGACGGCGCGAACGATGGGAAGTGATGGGGGCCGGCGCTTGGTGGTCAACCGGACTGGCGGGCTATCAAGCCTCTGCCAGCGCCCGCATTTCCAGCCGCTGCTCGCCGGGGCGGCAGACCAGCACCGAGCCTTGCTCGAACCAGTCTCCCAGCACGATGCGCCGCGCGGGGTGGCCATCGAGGGTGAAGTCGTGGATGGCGGGTCTGTGGGTGTGGCCGTGGATCATCATTCGGCAGTCGTGGGCGCGCAGGGTGTCGTCAACCGCCGCGGGCGTTACATCCATGATGATCTGGCTCTTGTGGGCATTTTCCATCTGGCTTTGGCCGCGCATCTTGCAGGCGATGGCCTGACGGCGGGCGAGCGGCAGCCGTAAAAAGAGCCAGCGCAGCCATTTGAGCTGGGTGATGCGACGAAACTTCTGATACCCCTCATCCAGGGTGCAGAGCAGATCGCCGTGGCTCAGCACTACCCGCTCCCCATAGAGGTCGATAACGCAAGGGTCACCCAGCAATGTCATCCCAGCGCGCTTGGCAAACTGTTGCCCCAGCAGAAAGTCACGGTTGCCGTGGATAAAGTAGATGGGCACGTTCTGCTGGCTCAGGGCCAAGAAGGCATCGGCCATCTGTTGATGAAGCGGATTGGGGTCATCGTCGCCAATCCAGAATTCGAAGAGATCCCCCAGCACATAGAGGGCATCGGCGCCGGGGGCGTCGTGCTCGAGAAAGCGCACCAGTGCCGCGGTCATATCGGGCCGCTGGGCAGAGAGGTGAATGTCACTGATAAAGAGGGTGTTCATGATGTGGGGGTCGGGCTCTCGGTCGAAACAGGGCAAACGGGGGTGGCAGAGATAGTAGAAACAACGGGGGATGAATAGTGCGCTGCGGGCGCCATCGCGCCAGTTGAGGTATGGATATCGTCACGGGATGGCGGCTGCCATGACAGCTCGGCCAGATTTCGTTCCTCCAGCATCAGCAGCGCTTCATAAGGATCGCCCGCCAGACCCAGCAACCGGCACATGGCCGCCTCCCCTTTTAGTCCCTCTTCAAGGCGCAGACGTAGTACGTCGCGGTAGAAGGCATCACCAAAACGCTCTAGCAGGGCCGCCATCAAGGTGAGGTGGCGCCAGCCGTTCTGCATCTCGATGGGGGCGGGGGTGACATAGAGCTCCAGCGGCCAGCTGGCCTCGCTCTTGTCAGAACCGCTATTAGCACAGCTCTGGTCGAGGCAGGCAAAGGTGCGCTCCAGCAGCCAGATATTGTCGCCCTTGGCGCTTGCTTGCCAACCTTGAGCCTCGAGCGTCGCGGCAAACTCGGCGGGATCTGGATGCTGGCAGAGAATATCGAGATCGCTGCCGGGCCGATCGAGGCCGATGGCGAGCGTGCTCACCAGCGCCAGATCGGCGCACTGCGCGGCCAGCTCATCCCACACACCGGCGGTGAGCAGGGCATGGGCCGAGCGCTGGCGCGGGTTGCCGTGGGCCAGATAGTCGAGGCGGCGCCAGTTTGGGCTGGCAGTGGGGGAGGCAGATGGAAAAACTGCGGCCGGGGCCGCAGTTTTGTCAGTGCCGAGTCGGCAGAGATCAGTCAGCAAGGGTCACCTTGGTGATCACCACGTCTTCTACCGGCACATCCTGATGGATGCGGCCGTAGTTACCGGTCTTGACGCCCTTGATCTTGTTGACCACGTCCATACCGGCGGTCACTTCACCAAATACGCAGTAGCCGAAGCCCTGGGTAGTGGCGGATTTGAAGTCGAGGAAGTCGTTGTTGTTCACGTTGATGAAGAACTGGGCGCTGGCAGAGTGCGGCTCCATGGTGCGGGCCATGGCGATGGTGCCGATCTTGTTGGAGAGGCCATTGGCCGCTTCGTTCTTGATGGGAGCGCGGGTGTCTTTCTCTTCAAAGCCCGGGGCATAGCCGCCGCCCTGGATCATGAAGCCGTCGATGACGCGGTGGAAAATGGTGTTGTCGTAGTGACCGTCACGGCAGTATTGCAGGAAGTTGGCCACGGTTTCCGGGGCTTTTTCAGCGTTCAGGGTGAGGGTGATGTCGCCGTGATTGGTGTGCAGAGTGACCATGATATGTCCTTTCATTTGATGCGGACGACGAAGTGCCCGCAGGTGTATGGCATAAAGTGGTGGCAATTCTAGCCCATCAGGGGCTGGCGGCATAGTCTCTCTGGCGCCGTAACCGTGCTGGCAGGCGGGATTGGCCCGCTTTTCTGCCTCGTTTTCTGCCCCTGAACGGGGTATTATGACCAACCATTTTACTCACAGGCAGTGGTTAGAAGATGCTGAAGATATACAACACACTCACTCGTCAAAAAGAAGAATTCAAACCTATCCACCCGGGCAAGGTGGGCATGTATGTGTGTGGTGTCACCATCTACGATCACTGTCATATCGGCCACGGCCGCACCTTCGTCGCCTTTGATGTGGTCGCTCGCTACCTGCGTTACGCCGGTTACGACCTCACCTATGTGCGCAACATCACCGACGTGGATGACAAGATCATCAAGCGCGCCGCTGAAACCCGCGTCACCTGCGACGAGCTGACCGAGCGTCTGATTGGCGACATGCACGCCGACTTCGACGCCCTCGGCATGGTGCGCCCGGATATCGAACCGCGCGCCACCCAGCACATCGAAGAGATCATCGAGCTGGTGCAATCCCTGCTGGAAAAAGAGCACGCCTACGTGGCGGATAACGGCGACGTGATGTTTATCGTCGAATCCTACGCCGACTACGGCAAGCTCTCCGGCCAGGATCTGGAGCAGCTGCAAGCCGGTGCCCGCGTTGACGTGGTGGATGCCAAGCGCAACCCGCTCGACTTCGTGCTGTGGAAGATGTCGAAGCCCGGCGAGCCGACCTGGGAAAGCCCCTGGGGCCCGGGTCGTCCTGGCTGGCACATCGAGTGCTCCGCCATGAACTCCAAGCACCTTGGCAACCACTTCGACATCCACGGCGGCGGCTCCGATCTGCAGTTCCCGCACCACGAGAACGAGATCGCTCAGTCCTGCTGCGCCCACGGTGGCGACTACGTCAACACCTGGATGCACAGCGGCATGGTGATGGTGGATAAAGAGAAGATGTCCAAATCCCTTGGCAACTTCTTCACCATCCGCGACGTGCTGGCCCACTACGACGCCGAAACCGTCCGTTACTTCCTGATGTCTGGCCACTACCGCAGCCAGCTCAACTACTCGGAAGATAACCTCAAGCAAGCCCGCGCCGCGCTGGAGCGCATGTACACCGCCCTGCGCGATCTGCCGGTCGCCGCGGCTGCCGGTGGCGACGAGCAGGTGGCTCGCTTCAAAGAGGCGATGGACGACGACTTCAACACCCCGGAAGCCTACTCCGCCCTGTTCGATCTGGTACGCGAGATCAACCGCCAGAAGGGTGAAGATATGGCCGTTGCCGCCGCGCTGGGTGCCCGTCTGCGCGAACTGGGCGCCGTGCTCGGCATCCTGCAGCAAGACCCCGAGGCTTTCTTGAAGGGTGATGAAGCGGACGAAGAGGTTGCCGAGATCGAACGTCTGATCGCCGAGCGCAATCAGGCCCGTGCCGACAAGAACTGGGCTGCTGCCGATGCCGCCCGCAACCGTCTCACCGAGATGGGCATTGTGCTGGAAGACAGCGCCGGCAAGACCAGCTGGCGCCGTGCCTAAAGTCGGTTGGCCTTGTTGGCGTCTGGTGCCAACAGGTTGAGCCAATAAAAAAACCGCAGCGCTAGGGCTGCGGTTTTTTTGTGGTCTGCCGGAGGGCTGACACCTTCCCTCTCTCCTGAATGGCATGGCTTCGCCATGCAGGATGCGAGGGCGCTGCCCTCGAAGAGGTTTCGCCGCCGCTACGCGGCTTGGCGAGTGACTTTTGAAAGACCGCTCTCTTTGGCAAATAAGACCAAAAGTCTTCTCCCCGGCAAACCACCCGCTTCGCGGGTTCCCTCGTTTCGCCCGTGGCTTCAGCTGTAATGCTGACAGCCCCCATATCCGGAGCTAAGCAGTGTGAGGAGCTGGTTAAATGGGGTGCAACGTTAGATTTGAAAATAGAGCTAATAATGCTAGCTAAAGGTAATGATATTTTAAATAACGAAGGAATCATTGATTCTCTGTGGTTATTCCATTATTAAATGGATTATGGATGAAAGTTATTCTGGCTCAAAAATAACTCTAGATGCCGTAATATCTCCAGTCGATTGAACAATCGCCGTCCGATTACGTCTGTATTCAGAATACATGCACGTTACATTATTGAAGTTTAAACTGCATAATATAGATGTAATTATATGAGGTTTTGGTCCAAATGGTATTATGGAGACGTTATATTCTTGTTGCAATGGTATTAGTATCTGACTCATGTGTTCGTAGCATGTGGCCAAACTATTAATTGGCAGTTTAATGATATTTTCAATGCCACCCAGATGATGTGTAATGAAGTCTTTGTTTTTTTCTATACATGTGTCTTCATACTTTTGTATGGAGGCTGGTGACGCTAAAACACCGAAACATCGATTGGGGTTTAATAGATTATAAAGTCTTAATGGACCATAACTGTCAAAACCAAGCATGAAAATTGCAGCGTTATTTCTTTTTGTTAGAGAGTTACCTTCGCATCCAGGAATTACTTTTAAGTCTCCTAGTTCAACATTTAGGTCAGTTTCGTGATATACGCCATTTGTATAGGTCAGGTCAATAACAATGTTTTTCCCGTAAAATTTCATGAAGAATGTTAATAGTGCAGCATACCATGCACGAGACATGGATGTGTAGTCAATTAAGATTCTTAGTGGAGCATTTTTCTCCAGTTGTATCATGTTGACGAGCTGTGATACATGTGAGTGCAGTAACGCTATGTTAGTTTGGTTGATAGATAAATGATGGGCGTATTTGTACTTTTCATTGAAAAATTCCTCGCAAATCTTACGTTGTGGATCATTATGGTGTTGATCAAAATGAATTATGCTCGTACATTTTAATTTTTCTGGATTTATTAATGATGGGACATCAATACATCGTTCTTCATATCCGCAAGAGAATATTGCAAGATCATATTCTTGTTCTAAAAATGTTCCTCGAGACAAGTCTTCAATATGTAAATTATTCACAGTCATCTCCGAAGTCAAAATCAATCTGTTCTACTTGGCTGTAATCAGAAAGTATTCTTTTTTGAGAAAAATTCTTATTGTTTATTATGGTCGACAACTTGATGGCGGCACCTTTTCTAGGAAGTAAGAAGAAATATGGTGCTAGGCAGTAAGCAAAATTAAATCGCCCATTTCTATTCGGCATTTTATTGTCGTTTTCACTTGCACCAAACTCGGGGTATATTAATCCCAAGTCTACGGCTCTTTCGATATGACGCCATTCTGTCTCTGTTAGGTCAAAGTCAAATGAACTGACAATTCTTGTGCCGATTTTTTGTGTGTGAAGGCGGTCTTTAAAAAACTTACCTACAGTGTTAAATAACTCAAAAGTCTCTTTCCCGTCGACTTCTAAATTTAAACTATCAAGTTCAGAGTAAGAGAAATCTTTTATTTTCCTCCCTTGCTCTTTATCTGATATGAAGTCAAATAATACTTGGCTTTGCAGTTTATCTGACAGGAGGTAGTTAAATAGCCTCAAAAGACGCCTAGGGTTTCCATCGGAACATCTTATCGCTAGGGATAAACCTGAATATATGGATGGAGAAGCGTTACCTTTGTATTTGCGAAATGATTCACGGAGGATTAATGCGCCTTTGACCTTTCTTAGTATTGAACTCTGATATAAATCAGGATTGGTATTCTTTAATAAAATCGCTCTTTCTAGGGTGGCGTCATCAAGGTGTTCCCCAAGTAAATCAGCGTCAATTTCTTTATTGGAGTCAAATAATGGCGATTCGCCAAGTAGCTTCTTAAGTGTTACAAAATCTTTATCGAGATAAGTGCCTTTTATTCTTTTTGAGAATAATTTCTCAGCAAATGACTCGAAGAATTTCTGGTTTGCAGATTGGTTATCATCGTTAAAGCCTAACTTATCAATATATACATACTCAAAGTCATGACCGATATTTATTGGGCGGCCTACTGTAGTCTCTAGTGTATAATGACGATATGGCATGGTAGTTATTTTAAAAATAATGTCATTATAAGAGCGCATGTACGAGTTTAGAATTCTATGATGCTCTTTTGTTAGGAACTCAGCTTCGTCTATACAAATGCACCATGTAGCATCAGATGGTATGTCGATTATTTTTTTGATAACAGATGTTGCCATGCTAAATGGTTTGAAAAGTTCGGAATTGAATTTTATTCCAATTAGCTTATCTTCATCCGTAAGTGCTATTCCAAGTTTTGCTTTGTTAAACGCAATATTTTTATTGTATTCGATACGCTCCAATTCTTGCATAATATCTGACAGTGTATAATAGATGGCCGTTAGCCATAGCTTGGATAGCTCGATAGCAATTTCTTTCTCTTTATACGCTCTTTCAATTTCATCTAAAATATAGGTTGATAAACAACTTTTAACTGTATCAATAAATCTTGCGCATGAAGATAAATTTAAACACCACTTAAAAAATGAGTGGTCGTCATATTCTATTTCTTTTATCGAATTTACCCATTCAACTTTCAATGGTATATATGTTGCAATAAACGAACGGCTATTAATTATATCTGTTGCTTTCTCATGTTCCAGTTTAGAAAGGCATTCATGAGATAACATTTTTATTAATGCTGTTTTTCCTGACCCTCTTGAACCTAAAATAATATGGTTCTTGTTTGATATTAATTTTTCAAATGAGTGTGTCCATACAAACTCATTAGCTAGTTGGGTTGAATTGAAATATCTTGCATTTGAATGTTCAAAAATGTTTCCAAAAGTGATTTTATTTTTCACTGTTGCCACCCTATCTCTTAATTATCACAAATGATTGCTCATTATCTTCTCTTGAGAAAATATCAAATCCAATTTCTTGTGATAATTCCTTCAAAATAACGCTTAGTAATTTTCTGGATGTATACTTAAGATCTTGATTCTCATTGATCAAATCATTCCATGTAATATGTGAATGCTTAGTAAAGTGTTGCTCTATGATCCCTTTTACTGTGCTAGATAGAAAGCTTCTAGCCATATGATTGCCGAAAAATTCTTTATGAGGAATTCCGTTTACAGGGTTATTTGAAATCCAACCATGGCCTGAATAATGATACCATGTTGTGAGTATTCCTCTCGGTGTATTATTTTGGGGGCACATTGAATCAATTTCAATGAGATGAATACAGTTTGGCGTACCTTGAAACCAGCGTTCATCTAATCTAGCTGAAAAACTACCAGAACATACAACATTTACTGGGTGTTGATAACTATCCATGTGAAGTTCTAATCTCGGTATGTGTTTGTGACCGTGAATTATGAAATTGAAACAATTTTTTGTCGCTAATTCCATAAGCAGCGCTGCATTGTGAAGTATGCTATGGTCTGGATCAGAAAAAGGGAGGTCTGGATGTTGTATCGGATGATGATGAAGGACGAGAATATTCACTCTATTAGGATACTTTGTAATTAACTCATCCATATATTCAGATAGCAGTCTTAAGTCATTTTTATCCAAGCTGCCATGATGCAGTGGTTTGTCATAAGAGTCATAGGCTGCACTATTTATACCAAGAACATTTACATTTTCATCTTGCCAATGGACATAGTATGGCTTGGAATAGAAACATCCTTTTACGGCATTTCTTATAATTGAGTCAAAGAAACTATTGTTCTGAATGTTACTATATTTCTTTTTAATAGAAAGTTCTACAGGCTCACTTTTTTCTTTTGACGCTTTTTCATCATCCCAGTTTCCATCATGATTTCCTGGAACGAAAAAAATCTTGCTTTCAGAAATTCCGAAATAAGCAGATAGTTCAGTTAATCTTTTAGATGCCAAGTCAAATTCAGAATACTCAGAGTGATTACTTATATCACCAGGTATAATTAGATAATCAGCAGATAGTTTTTCTTTCTCAACAAGAGATTTTAACTCTTGCATATAACCTTCTTTCACTGCATTACTTGATTCCCCAGTGGAAAAGTCAGTTGCTATCGCACCTGTTCCGGTATGGAGATCACTAATTACAAGAATCTTCATTTGATGTCCACGATGATAACAATTTTATTGGCGACCATTTTATGGTACATATTTTCATTTCACTAAATAAGATATTTATTTTTGGTGGTGTAATTTGATACTCGATAAATAATTAGCTTTATCGCTAACTACTGACTATCGGAACGTCAATATAAAGCCACTCCCCGATAGGTATGTGTACCGCTTGCCGTGGTACTCACCATGATTTTTTCACCTGTGCAACCATGTCGCTCATGTCTGTTGCGCAGGTGAGGCAATCTGATCTCGCCACGGGGTGGGCGAAGGGCCGGATCAGAGATAACAACCCTCCCGATCATTGCCCCGAATAGGTAGGGGGCTGTTAACTTGCCTCGGGGCGGCGGGTTGGGTGTTGCCCCCTGTTGTTCGCCGAGGTGAGGGCACAAGGTCAGGAGCGCCGTCATGGACGACGGCGCAGACGCAGGCGGTACAGGGATGTACCGTCTGCGTCGTTCCGCCAACCTTTTGCCTGAACCGAGGGAACCCGCCGTAGGAGGGCGAACAAGTGGGGGTGGCCTTTCTTTTGGTGACTTTTCTTTGGCCACGCAAAGAAAAGTCACTCGCCAAGCCGCGCAGCGGCGGCGAAACCCCGTCGAGGACGGAGTCCTCGCGTCCTGCATGGCGAAACCATGCCAATTAGACGGCGATATTTCGCCAAGCAATGATGTTACCGACCCCTCACCCTAGCCCTCTCCCGCAAGGGGAGAGGGGACAGTTACCGCGGACGATTACGCTTCGCTAATCGACCCTACGCTAAAGTGGCTACCGCCCCTGACTCTCGCTACCAGATTGCGCCGTTGACCATTGATCTCGGAAAGGGGTCAACAGACGCCCGTCGCCATATTACGGAGCCAGAGTGGTCTTATCTATGGTTTTGATGAGCTAACTATCAGAAAAGAGTGATTTTTTGCGCTGGCACAAACTTTTATTAATTAGTGATTAGTTGATGGTTGTCGGGGCTTGGCAGTGGCAGGGCGGTGGGGTGACGCCGCGAGAGGAGCGCAAACGGTAAAGAAGGAGAGTGCAAACGGAAAAAAGTGAAGGGGCCCGCGGTGGGCCCCTTGTTGTTGGCGCTCGATGCGGCGCCGCTATTTGGCGGCGGGGGTAGGGAAGTATTTGCTGTGCAGCAGCGGGTATTCGCTGCTCGCCAGCACTTGGGTCAAGCCGGTCTGGAACTCCTTGACCAGCTCGTCGCTCACCGGATGGCTGAAGGCGAAGCAGAACTGCTCCGAGCTCAGCACCCACTGCTCCTTGAAGCGGGCGGGGTCGAGTTTTTGCTCGACGATCAGCTGCTCCATGGCGGTCTTGTTGGTGGAGACCAGATCGACCCGGCCGGAGGTGAGCATCTTGAGCGCCTGTGCCAGCCGGTTGGCGGCCATCAGTTTGGTCTCGTCAAAGCCGTTGTTGAGCAGCAGTTGCTCCCCCACATCGGCCCGCACCGCCCCGATATTGAACGCCTTGGCATCGTCGAGCTTGGTGATGGTGATATTGCGATCGGCCAGCCCCACCAGCACGATCTCGGCATACCCGATAGGGCAGGCCCACTTGAACAGGGGATCCCGCGCTTGGGTGCGGGCGGTGGAGAAGAGCACCGCATTGGGCTTTTGGGTCAGCAGGTAGTAACCGCGCGCCCATGGCATGATGGTGATGGGCTGCGCCGGTGTATTGGTCTTTTTCCATACCAGTTGCAGCAGCTCGACCGCGAGGCCGGTGGGGGCGCCGCTGGCATCGGCGTAGTTGTAGGGTTTGTACTCTTCGGTGATGTAGTGCAGTTTGCCGAGCTCAGGACTCGCCTGTGCGAGGGTGGCCAGCAGCGCCCCGGCCAATCCAATCCATGGTTTCATTTTTGCCATCCTGATCAAGGGAATATCTGCTCAAGTGTGACCAAGCTGGCCGATTTCGCCAAGGCGATGGAGCATGTTTGGCAAAAAAGCGCGGGTGCACAGTCCCATCCCGCGCCCAATGTCGGCGGCGATCTGGGCGTTAGCGCAGCGGCAGGTATTTGGCTTGCAGGGCCGAGAAATCCGCCGAGGTGACGACCTGGGTCAGCGCCTGCTGAAAGAGGGCGACCTCGCTGTCGGGCACTTGACGGCTGAAGGCGTAGCAGAGCGGTCTGGCATCCAGCACGAAGGCGACATGAAAGTCATCCGGCTTGAAGCCCAGTTGTTGCAGGGTTTGATAGCCCGCCAGCTTGTTGGTCGCAAACAGATCGGCGCGACCTGAGGTGAGCATTTTGGCCGCCTGGGTGAGGCGGTTGGCCAGCATCAGCTGGCGCTCATCGATACCGCGCTCGAGCAGCAGCTGTTTTGAGACGGTAGAGCGCACTACGCCGACCTTGTAGCGGCTGATCTCGGCCACGGAGCCTAGGGTGATGTTGTCCGCCTTGCGCCCCAGCAGCACAAACTCCGAGTGATCGATGGGGCAGGCCCACTTGAAGAGTGCTTCCCGCTGTGGGGTACGGGCGGTGGCAAACAGCACCACATTGGGTTTTTGTTGCAGCAGGTTGTAGCCTCGGGCCCAGGGCATAATGCGGATTGGCTGGGGCGACACGCCCCGCGCTTTCCAGATAAGCTGCATCAGCTCCACCGACAATCCGGTCGGCATCCCTTGCTGGTCGCTGAAATTAAACGGGGGAGAGATTTCGCTCAGATACTCGAGTTTGCCCGGATCGGCCTGCGCGAAGGTGGCCCACAAGAGCAGTAGCAGATGAGGTAGGTGCCATGTCCGCACGGGAAAGATCCTTCACAATCAACTATGTAGCCCAGTTTGACTGCTTGCGGCGGGAATAGCTAGCCACCTCTATTGCATCTTTCATCAATAAAATGGGCAGCGAACTGCTGCCCAGCGGGTGAGTGAGTGCTCAGCGCACCGGCAGGTATTTGGCCTGCAATTTGCGAAACTCCTCAGAGGCGAGGGCGCGGGTCAGGCCCTGCTGAAACAGGGTGATCTCACTGTCGGGCACCTGACGGCTGAAGGCGTAGCAGAGCTGCTCGGCGCTCAGCACCATGGCCACGTTGAAGTCGTCGCTGCTCAGCTTCAGTTCGCGGATGGCGTCATATCCCGCCAGCTTGCTGGTGGCGAGCAGGTCTGCGCGGCCGGAGAGCAGCATCTTCAACCCCTGCGACAGGCGGTTGGCCGGGATGATGTTGTTGTCATCCATGCCGTTGTTGAGCAGCAGCTGCTCGGCGGCGTCCGAGCGCACCGCGCTGATCTTGTACTGGCTCATCTGATCGAAGGCGGTCAGGGTGATGTTCTGCGCTTTGCGGCCCAGCAGTATGTACTCCGAGTAGCCGATGGGGCATACCCACTTGAAGAGGTCTTCCCGTGCCTGGGTGCGGGCGGTGGAGAAGAGCACCACGTTGGGCTTCTGGGTTAGCAAGTAATAACCCCGCGCCCAGGGCAGGATGCGCACCGGCTGGGGTGTCACGCTGCTGTGTTGCCAGATCATCTGCAGCAGATCGACCGCAAGGCCGGTGGGCTGGCCTTGCGGATCGCTGAAGTTGTAGGGGGGGTACTCTTCGGTGAGGTACTCGAGCTTGCCCAGATCAGCCCGGGCCGTCGAGGCCCAGCAGAGCAGCAACAGATGACAGATCAGCCATATCCTCATTGGGAACATCCTTAGCGATCAACCTTCCCTTGAGTGTGACCATGAACAGAGTAAATAGCCACTCACTGCCGTTACCAGCGGGCGCGGATCTGCCCGATGGGCTGGTAGGCCTCGTCCCGCAGCCCCACCAGCAGGGTCTTGCCATCCGCTTGCAACCGGAACTCGCCGTAGCGGGCCGCTTCGTACTGTTCCCCCGTGCCCTCTTCAAAGAAGTAGGCATCGGGGCCGATCTGCCACTGCCGCTCGCTCTGGTGCACCTGCAATAGCCGCTCATCGCTGGCGAGCCGATCCGGTTTGCCATCGGCCACCAGAGTGGCCACCTGATGGGCATCGAGGCGGATCACCAGGGTGTCGCTGCCCTTGTCTTGAGTCGCACGGGCGTCGCGGCTGGTCAGCTCGCGGGCAATTTCATAGTTGAGCCGCATGTAATCCCCCTGCATCAGGGAGCGGGGATCGACCGGAGCGAGCCGCAGCAGCACCACTTCGCCGCTGCTCATGGCGTACTCATAGCGCCAGACGGTGGCATTGATGCCCGCCAGGATGGCGAGGCCGCTCAGCAACAGAGCGAGTTGTCGGGTGACGGGTTTCATGAGTCGCTCCTTGCCGCAAAGGTGGTGAGCAGCTGGCGGGCACCCAGCAGCAGGATGCCGGAGCCCAGCAGCAGCCAGGATTTGGTCATCAGGGTGAGCCCAAGATCGTAGTAATAGAGCGAGCCATAGCCGAGCAGCAGCAGGGCCGAGAGGGTCATCAGCCCCAGACTGCCGGCATAAAACCCGAGGATCAGCACCAGTGCGCCCGCCCCCATGCCGGGGATAACGGCGCTGATCAGCACCAGCGGCAAGCCAAACAGCAGGGGGAGCCTCAGCTTCACCATCACCGCCAGCAGCAGGGCGGCGCAGAGCAGGGGATTGAGCCAGAGCGGCAGGCGGGACAGCCCCAGTTCGTCCAGCACGCTGCTGCCGCCATCCCACAGCGGGTGGTGCAGACGGCCCAGCACCAGCAGGGAGAGGGCCAGCCCCAGCGTGATGGAGTGGTAGAGCTGGTGGTGATCTGGGTCCCTATCTGCCCGCAGCCAGCAGAAGGTGATGGCTGCCATCACCAGCGGCAGCGCCAGCAGTTGCAGCCCGAGGCAGGCGAGACCAAGGGTGAGCAGCAGGGCCGCCGCCACGCTGTGAAACAGCCGCACCAGCCAGTGATCGAACAGCACGGCGATGGCAAGGGAGAGCAGGCACAACCCAAACCAGAGCAGGGCGTGATGGAGATCCAGCTGATCGAGCAGGCCATAGAGCAGCCAGGCATCGGCCGCCAGGGTGAGTGCCAGCACGAACTGATCCCAGAGATCGCCGCGCTGGCTGCGATTGAGGGCATAGGCCCCCGCAAGCAGCACGGCCCCCAGCAGCAGGGCGCTGTTGGCCTCGCGGGTCAGCTGCTCGAAGGTGAGAAACAGGAAAAAGAGCAGGAACAGGGCAGCAATCCAGCCCACCAGCCCGAGCAGAAAGCGGCTCGACCAGTGGGGCTGGGTGTCACGGGGCATCTCCCCTTCCACCAGATTGGCCTGTTGCAGCTTTTGCCAAAGGGTCAGATCACTCATGAGACCTCCGTTGTTGTTGCAGCCAGCGGGCGGCGATGACAGAAAGGCCGATGGCAATCAGGCTCAGCAGCAAAAAGCCGTTGATGTCGGGCTCCATCCACTTGCCCAGTGCCGCGAGGATGACGGCAATCAGGCTGAGGCACCCCATGGCGAGTCCGGCGATAAATCTGTGGTGCCAAAGGGCATAGGCCGCAGCGAGCCAGCCAAGCCAGAGCGGCCACACCAGCGGGGAGGCGGCATCGAAGAGCGCCAGCAGGGTGAGCAGGGTGGTCCCCAGACCCGCGGCCAGACCCGCCAGCCAGCTTGGCATCAGGCGCCAGCGGTTTGGTGCCAGCAGAAGCAGACCCCAGAGGGCGGCGTTGAGCAGGGTAAGGCACCAGCCCAATCCCTCTTCATCGAAGGTAAAGAAGAACGTGAACAAACCGAGCCGCCAGTAGAGCACCAGCGTCAGCTGGCCGAGCAGCCAGCTCAAGGTCCAGAGCAGGGGGCTTTGGCCAAATGCCGCCAGCGGCACCAGCATCAGCGCCCAGGTGGCGAACAGCTGCCAGGGATCGGCGCCGGTCTGGTAGGTCTGACCCACCAGCGCCAGCAGGGCGCCGATATTGAGGGCGATAGCGAGCAGCAGTGCCTGACGGGGGGTATCCCCCAGCGGTTTGCGCCACAGCAGAAGCAGCATGGCGAGCAGCGGTGCCTCCAGCAGGGCGAGGCGGGAGACCCGGCCCAGCTCTTGCCAGTTGAAGGCGACGAAGAAGATGAGGCCAGCCCCGATACAGAGGGCGCCGAGCCAGAGCAGCAGCCGGTCAAACAGCCACTGCCAGCGCGCCGGATGGGGGGGAAGATCGGCGAGGGTCAGGGCGTCCGCCAGCTTCTCTGGCGCCAGCCGTCCCTGTTTGACCCATTCGAGAAGTGTCTCTCTTGATACGTTGTGCATGGGGGGACTCCACGAGGTTTGCCCCATTATGGCATGAGGCACCCGCAACCGTGCACTGCCCCTTGGCTCTGCGGCTGGTGGTTGCGACAGCGGATTACGCAATAGACACAGCAGTAAACAAAAAGCCCTCCACAGGGGAGGGCTTGGTCAGCGGAAAAGGCGATCAGGCAAAGATCAGAGTGCTCACCCCGAGGCCGACGAAGAGGATGGCGCAGGCGATGCGGATCCCCTTGAGCGGCAGCTTGTCTGCCCCCAGCTTGCCGATCAGCACCACCGGCACGTTGGCCAGCATCATGCCGAGGGTGGTCCCGGTAATGACCTGCACCAGCGAGTCATACTTGGCGGCCAGCAGCACGGTGGCAATCTGGGTCTTGTCACCGATCTCGGCGATGAAGAAGAGCACGAAGGTCGCCATAAAGGGGCCGTATTTATCCAGCGGGCTCTCCTCGTCATCCATCTTGTCCGGCACCAAAATCCAGATAGCCATGGCGATAAAGGCGATGGCGACCAGCCAGGTCATTATCTTGGGATCGAGCCAGCGGCTGATGAACTCGCCAATCCAGGCGGCGCCCGCATGGTTGAGCAGGGTAGCCGCCAGCATGCCGGCGATGATGGGCCAGGGCTTGCGAAAACGGCAGATGAGCAGCAACGCCAACAGCTGGGTTTTATCGCCGATTTCGGCAATGGCGACGCTGAGGGTTGAGGTTAACAAGGCTTCCATAAAAATGACCGGGGGACGGAATTGTTATAAACCAAAGACAAGCCTGCGCCATCCGTCCCCGGTATTGGCACTGGCCCGTCAAAGGTCTTGTCAAATCCATGGCTGGCATGGATCACCCTGACCATGGTGATTTGGCACCAAGTATGTTGATCAGGGTCGCAAACCGGTATTCATGCAATGGATGGCACCGGCGTGCGAGACTACTCCCCCTCGATGGGAGCGGGCATTCTAGGGAAAAACCGCATGAGTGACAAGGGGATCAGCCACCCACCAGCTTGACGCTGAAACCGGCTTTCTCCAGCTCGGTTTTGATCAGGTCCCGTTTATCCCCCTGGATTTCGATTACCCCCTCCTTGATACCGCCACCGGTGCCGCACTTTTTCTTGAGCAGGGTGGCCAGGGATTTTTGCTGATCGGCGGGTACGCCATGAATGGTGAGCACCCCGGCGCCCTTGCGCCCCTTGGTCTCGCGGCGAATGCGCACGGTGCCGTCGGTGGGGAAGGGGGAGGCGGATTGGGGAGCGCTCTGCTCCTTGATCATGCCGCCATCTGTGCTGTAAACGAGGCGGCTGTTGTTGTCGTGACTCATGGCAATACTTTATGGGTTAGCTAAGCGGAGTTTGATTTTACTCAAATAAAAGTTGAAGACACAGCTTATAATGCCCCAAGTAAAAGCGAATTATTATTGTTTAACTTCAGGAGTCAGTCATGGTACTCACGCAGTTGTCACCGGGACAGAGTGCTCGCATCAAGAATATGAATCAGCTCGCCCGGCCGCTGCGCCGCAAACTGATGGTGATGGGCCTGTTGCCCCAGACTGAAGTCATCTATCTGCGCTCCGCCCCCCTTGGGGACCCGCTCCAGATCCAGTGCCAGGGGATCTGTCTCTCCATGCAAAAGAGTCTGGCCCAGCAAATAGAAGTCGAGCCGGTATAACCCGCTGCTCGGCTACCGCTCCGGTCAAGAAAGTCACCGGGAGCGGTTCAGAGACAAGAAGTCGAACCTGCAAAGCGTTTTGCCACACACGCGGCGGGTTCAGAAGAAAATAGAGGTAGAGCTGGTATGAATTATTCCCTGGTAACGGTAGGTAACCCCAATAGCGGCAAGACCTCCCTGTTCAACGCCCTGACCGGCGCCCGCCAGCAGGTAGGCAACTGGAGTGGTGTCACCGTCGACAAGAAGATGGGTGAGTTCAGCGCGGGTGAGCATCACTTCAAGCTGATGGATCTGCCCGGCATCTATAGCCTGGCCAGTCAGGATGGCAGTCTGGACGAGCAGATCGCCAGCCGCTTTGCCCAGGGCCAACAACCCGACCTGCTGCTCAACGTCATCGACGCCGCCAATCTGGAGCGCTCCCTCTACCTCACGCTGCAACTGCGCGAACTGGGCCTGCCCATGGTGGTGGTGCTCAACAAGCTGGATATCCTGCAAAAGCGCCGCATCGTCATCGACGAGAGCAAGCTCGGCAAATCCCTCGGTTGCCCGGTGGTGGCCCTCTCTGCCCACAACAGCAAGCAGGTTGCCGCCTTCAAGCAGCAGATCCGGCAGTTTATCGGTCAGCCGCAAGCCGCCTTGCAGCTCGATTACGGCCACGCGCTTGAAACCGATCTGGCGGAGCTGGAGACCCTGCTCGCCCCGCATCACCTCACTACCCGTGGCCGCGCCCTGCGCCTGCTGGAAGAGGATGCGGTGATGCAGGAGACCCTGCTGCCCGGTCAGCAGGCGGCCGCCGCCAATGTAGTGGCTCGCGCCCATCAGGGACAGGATATCGACCTGCAACTGGCGGATATTCGCTACGGCCATATCCACCAGTGGGTACAACAGGCTCGTCAGCAGAAGGGCAAGCTCACCGAGGCCCAGAGCGAGTGGCTGGATCGGGTGCTGCTCAATCGCTGGATTGGCATCCCCTTCTTTCTGTTTGTCATGTACCTGATGTTCCTGTTTGCCATCAACGTTGGCAGCGCCTTTATCGACTTCTTCGACATCATGGGCGGCGCCCTGTTTGTCGATGGGGTGCACCACCTGCTGGGGCTGGTCAATGCCCCCGAGTGGCTGGGCGCCATTCTGGCGGACGGCTTTGGCGTTGGCTTGCAGACCGTGGCCACCTTTATTCCGGTGATTGGCTGCCTCTATCTGTTCCTCGCGGTGCTGGAGAGCTCCGGCTATCTGGCCCGTGCCGCCTTCGTGGTGGATGCCCTGATGCGCCGTCTCGGCCTGCCGGGCAAGGCGTTCGTGCCGATGCTGATGGGCTTTGGTTGTACCGTCCCCTCGGTGATGGCGACCCGTACCCTCAACTCCGAGCGGGAGCGGCTGATGACCTCCGCCATGGCCCCCTTCATGTCGTGCGGTGCCCGTCTGCCGGTTTACGCCCTGTTTGCGGTGGCATTCTTCCCCGAGTCAGGTCAGAACCTAGTGTTCGGTCTCTACCTCATCGGCATTCTGGTGGCGGTGCTCACCGGCCTGTTGCTGCGCAGCACCCTGCTGCCGGGCAAGAGCGACTCCATGCTGATGGAGATGCCAGACTACGAGTGGCCGCGGCCGGTCAACGTTGCCATCAAGACCTGGCAGAAGCTCAAATCTTTCGTCTTTGGCGCAGGTAAAACCATCGTGCTGGTGGTCGCCGTGCTGAGCGTGCTTAACTCCCTGGGTACCGATGGCAGCTTTGGCCATCAGGAGCAGGAGAGCTCGGTGCTGAGCAAGATCAGCCAGGCGGTGACCCCGGTGCTGCACCCCATCGGTGTACGCGATGACAACTGGCAGGCCACGGTCGGTATCGTCACCGGTATCTTCGCCAAAGAGGCGGTGGTCGGGACCCTCAACAGCCTCTACGCCGGTGGTGGCGATGCAGAGGAGGAGAGCGAGTTCTCGCTGGTGGCCAGCTTCCACGAGGCGATCGATGCCGTGGCGGCCAATCTGGCGGAGATCAACCCGAGCGACCCCATGGGGCTTGATGTTGGCAACCTCGACGACCAGAAAGCTGCCGCCGAGGCGCAGGAGGTCGATGTCTCCACCTACGGCAATATGCAGACCCACTTCGACGGGGCGGCCGGTGCCTTTGCCTATCTCTTGTTCGTGCTGCTCTACATGCCTTGCGCCGCAGCCATGGGCGCGCTGGTGCGGGAAACCGGTCGTCAGTGGGCGCTGATGACGGCGGTATGGTGCAACTACATGGCCTTTATGTGCGCCACCCTCTTCTATCAGGTGGCCACCTTCGCCGCTCACCCGGAACAGAGCTTGTTCTGGATCGCCAGCTACGGCCTCTCTCTGGTACTGCTCTGGTGGGCCGGTCGCCGTCACGGTGATATCGTCGCCCGCAAGGTGGTGACCTTATGATCCTGCGCGAGCTGGGGGATTACCTCGCCGCGCAGCAGAAGGTGAGCCGGCGTGATCTGGCTCGCCACTTCCACACCTCGGAAGATGCGGTGGAGGCCATGCTCGGCGTCTGGATGCGCAAGGGGCGGGTCATCAAGCGCGAGAGTCGGGTCTGTGGTGGCAGTTGCTGCGGCAAGAGCGAGGAGGTGATGTTCGAGTGGTGTGACGCGGGCCAGATTGGCATCAAGATCCGCTAAACGACTACCCAACCTCATCATCAAACATCGAACAATAAAAAACGGCAGATCCTGCTCAAGGGTCTGCCGTTTTTATTGCTGCAACATGGCGGGATCAGGCGCTCTGGCGAGCCTCGCTCAGCAGTGCCAGCGCCGGTTGGGCGTTGTCCGGCATCAGCCGGTAGGCCTTGTGGTGTTTGACCAGGGTGGTTTTCTTGTTGCCCTGGCTCAGCAGCAGGCCGTGGTTGAAGGCTGCCTCGGCCAGCACCTTCTCGTCACCGCGCACATAGAGGGTGAGGGGTTTGACAAGCTCACCGTCCTCGATATGGCCTTCATATTCGCTATGGCTTACCACCAAGCTCGCCTGACCGCCCGATTGCAGGCGCAGCTTGGCGTTCACCTCGCTCTCGGTCAGCACCAGCCAGCCTGCCGCTGAGAGCTCCTCCAGCAGGGCAGCCAGCTTGGCTCCCAATTGCTGCGGATTGGTCATGGCGCACTGGTATTGGAAGGCGATGCGCTCCAGCAATCCCTTGAGATCGGCGCCCGCACCCAGAGTGCGGCCAAGCTGCACCCAAGCTTTCAAATCTTCCATCACCATACGGGAGAAGCGCTTCTCCTTGAGGGAGTCGGCCATCCAGGTGCAGAGAAAGTGGCTCTCTTGCGCCGGAGTGCGCTTGCCCGCCTTTTGCTCGGCGGTGCGGGCCAGTTCGGCCAGGCTTTGAGTGGCCATCTCGAGCAGGGCCTGATTGTAGGTCGGAGAGGTCATAAACAATCCTTGAGTTGACCACCAGGGGCCAACACCGATGACAGAGATGGCAAAGGCGCCAGTGGCGCCTTTGCGGTTCAATAGAGCAACTGCCCGCCTTATTTCGGCTGACGGGGCTTCTTGGCGGCGGCCAGACGCTTGAGGCGCTGACCCTGCAGCTTGGCTTCGGCCATCACCTGGGCTACGGCGTTATCTTCACGCTGCGGGCGCTTGCCGAAGCGGCGACGCTCCTGCAACTGCTTGATCAGCTCGTCACGGCTGCTCACCTCATAGCCCGGCACCATGATGCGGCGGATCTTCTGGCCGATCAGGGCCTCGATCTCCAGTAGGGTGCGCTCCTCTTCACGGCTGACGAAGGAGATGGCCATGCCGCGCTTGCCGGCACGACCGGTACGGCCGATGCGGTGCACGTAATCTTCCGCCAGGAACGGCAGATCATAGTTGACCACGTATTCCAGGCTCGGAATGTCCAGACCACGGGCGGCCACTTCGGTGGCGACCAGTACCCGTACCTTGCCTTCCATGAATTCGCGCAGGGCGCGGCGACGGTTGCCCTGGGCCTTCTCGCCATGGACCACGGCGGACTTGATGCCGTCGAGGTTCAGCTCCTCGACCAGCACATCACAGCTCTCGCGGGTACTGGCGAACACCAGCACCTGCTGCCAGTTCTGCTTGCCAATCAGCTCTGAGAGCAGCTCGCGCTTGCGCTTCTGCTCGACCGGATAGACGGTGTGGCTGACGGTGTCGGCGGTGGAATTCTGCTTGTTGACGCTGACGATCTGCGGTCTGTCCAGCATCAGGTTGGCCAGCTTCTTCACCGCGTCGGAGAAGGTGGCGGAGAAGAGCAGGTTTTGACGGGTCTTGTTGACCGCTTGCAGGATCTTCTGCACATCGGCACTGAAGCCCATGTCGAGGATGCGATCCGCTTCATCCATCACCAGACACTCGACGCCGGAGAGGCTGAGGTTGCAGGCGGTGAGGTGCTCAAGCAGACGGCCCGGGGTGGCCACAATGATGTGAGCGCCCGCTTTGAGCTTCTTGGCCTGCACGTCCTGCTTGCCACCGCCGACGATGGTGATGGTGGTGATATCGAGATACTTGGCGAAGTCATTGATGTTGCTTGCCACCTGAGCCGCCAGCTCGCGAGTCGGGGTCAGGATCAGCACACGGGCGTTGGAAGGCTGGACCGGAGCCGGATTGTCTACCAGACGCTGCAAGATGGGCAGGGCGAAGGCGGCGGTCTTGCCGGTACCGGTCTGGGCGCTGGCCAGCACATCGCGGCCACGGCGAATGGCCGGGATCGCCTGTTGCTGCACAGGGGTCATCTCCTGATAACCGCAATCTGAGACAGCACGCAAAATCTCGGGGGCAAAATCGAACGATTCAAATCTCATAATGGGTTCCTGTGTTCCAGCTGGGCTGTGTTTGGCTTGGTTAGCTCGGCATGAGCGAGACGGAGGTTGTAACCACCGACGGCTGCGCCTGACATCAAGTCAGAGAGTGAGCCGGAAAATGGCGGGCGCGAAGTGTAACAGATAGACGTCACAAATTCTGCCTCAAATGGTTGTCCTTTTCTCATCCTTTGTGGTGTGAATGGCGGTTGAAAGCAATCATTTGACTCCCAAATGCCAAGCTTGGAGGTGTGGGCTAACGGTTTTGGGCAAGGACGAGAGGGATATCAATGGAACTGGAACAGTTAAAACGCCAGCTGGAGCAGCTGGGCGAGCGCAATGACAGCATGCAGCAGGCACGCCACCGCAAGCTGCTCAATATCACCCGCGACACGGGGGAGTTGCTGTCAGTGCTGGTGCAGACCCGTGGGGCGCAGGCGGTGCTGGAGATCGGCACCTCCAATGGTTACTCCACACTCTGGCTGGCAGAAGCGGTGCGTCGGCTGGAGGGGCACGTTACCACCATTGAGCTGGATGAGGATAAGCGCGTGCTGGCCCATGACAACTTTCAGCGGGCAGGGCTGGCCCCTTGGGTAACCTTGCTGGCAGGGGATGCGAGTGAGCTGTTACCGACCTTGCCGCAAGGCGGTTATCAACTCATCTTCCTCGATTCGGATCGTCAGCACTACCGGGCATGGTGGCCACAGATCCGCCGCCTGCTGGCACCCCGTGGCCTGCTGGTGGTCGATAACGCCATCTCCCATCGCAGCGAGATGGTGGAGTGGATGAACGAGGTCGGGCAGGATCCGGCCTTTGCCACCTCGCTGGTGCCGGTCGGCAAGGGGGAGTGGCTGGTGGTGCGTGTGTAGGGAGAGTGAGTATGGAATTGAACACCATGGAGCCAAAAGCAGTGGTAGAGGCCTATTGGCAGGAGATGCAGAGCAATGACTTTGCGAAGGCGGCAAGCTGGCTGGGAGATGATTTTTTCTGTGACTGGCCCCAATCGGGAGAACGGATTGTGGGGCGAGAGAATTTTATTGAGATCAATCGTCGCTACCCCGCAGCTGGCCTGTGGCGCTTCGAGATTGTCCGTCTTCTGGCACAAGGGAGTGAGGTGGTCAGTGAGGTGCTGGTCAGCGATGGGGTCGTAAATGCTCGCGCCATCACATTTCACCATGTTGCGGAAGGTAAAATTCAACAGCAGACCGAGTATTGGCCCGATGAGTATGCCGCGCCAGAATGGCGCAGTTCTTGGGTTTGTCCGATGCCAAAGAGTTAGCCATCGCTATTCACTGGCGGCATGTCAAAGAAATCAGCCCCGCATTGGCGGGGCTGATTGTGAAAGCGCATCAGGGTCTTGGTCGGTCGGATCAGACCGCCAGATAGTCCATGATCCCTTCGGCCGCTTTGCGCCCTTCGTAGATGGCGGTCACCACCAGATCGGAGCCACGTACCGCATCGCCACCGGCGAACACCTTGGGGTTGCTGGTCTGGAAGGCGTATTCCGCCTGCTCGCGGGCCTTGATGCGATCCCGGTTGTCGAGCTCGATGCCGAACTCCGCCATCCAGGGCTGGGGGTTGGGCTGGAAGCCAAACGCCATCACCACCGCATCGGCAGCCAGCACCTGCTCGGAGCCCTCGATAACCACCGGATTGCGGCGGCCATTGGCGTCGGGTTCACCCAGCTCGGTGCTCACCACCTTGATGCCGACGGTGCGACCGCTGGCATCCAGCTCGACAGCTACCGGTTGCAGGTTGAACATGAATTCAACCCCCTCCTCGCGGGCGTTTTTCACCTCCCGCTTGGAGCCCGGCATGTTCTCCTCGTCGCGGCGATAGGCACAGATCACCTTGGCGGCCCCCTGACGGATGGCGGTACGTACACAGTCCATGGCGGTATCGCCACCGCCCAGCACCACCACCTGCTTGCCGGCGAAGTCGATATAGTCGGCTTGCGCCTTCTCGAACCCCAGCAACCGGTTGGCGTTGGCGATGAGGTAGGGCAGGGCATCATAGACGCCCGGCGCCTCTTCGTTGGCAAAGCCGCCCTTCATGTACTTGTAGGTGCCTACCCCGAGGAAGACCGCATCGAACTCGCCGAGCAGATCGGCGAAAGTGATGTCCTTGCCCACCTCGGTTTCGAGACGAAACTCCACGCCCATCCCCTGGAAGATCTCGCGGCGACGCTGCATCACCTCTTTTTCCAGCTTGAAGGAGGGGATGCCGAAGGTGAGCAGGCCACCGATCTCCGGATACTTGTCAAACACCACCGGGGTGACGCCATTGCGTGCCAGCACGTCGGCGCAGGCAAGACCCGCAGGGCCGGCGCCGATGACGGCGACCCGCTTGCCGGTCTTGACCACGTTCGAGAGATCGGGCTTCCAGCCCATCTCGAACGCCTTGTCGGTGATGTATTTTTCGATGTTGCCGATGGTCACCGCGCCGAAGCGATCGTTGAGGGTGCAGGAGCCCTCACAGAGGCGATCCTGCGGGCAGACCCGGCCACACACCTCCGGCAGGCTGTTGGTCTGGTGGGAGAGCTCCACCGCCTCCAGAATGCGCCCCTCTTTGGCCAGCTTCAGCCAGTTGGGGATGTAGTTGTGGACCGGACACTTCCACTCGCAGTAGGGGTTGCCGCACTCGAGGCAGCGATCCGCCTGCATCTGTACCTGCGGCTGATTGAAGGACTCGTAGATCTCCACAAACTGGATTTTGCGGATCTTGAGCGGCTTCTTGGGCGGGTCGACCCGCTGGACATCGATAAACTGAAATACGTTCTGGCTCATAGGGTTCCCTCCTTATTGCGCCTGGATTCTGAGTTCTGCACTGGAACGGCTGGTGTGACCCAGCAGCGATTTCACGTCGCTGGACTTGGGTTTGATCAGCCTGAACTTGGGCACATAGGAGTCGAAGTTGGCCAGGATCTCCTCGGCGCGCGAGCTGCCGGTCTCATTGAGGTGCGCCGTGATGATGCCGCGCAGGTGCTCCTGATGGATGGCGAGATCCGCCACGTCCAGCAGTTCCACCAGCTCGGGGTTGGTGCGCTTGGCGAAGTTGCCGCATTCGTCGAGCACGTAGGCAAAGCCGCCGGTCATACCCGCCGCGAAGTTGACGCCGGTCTGACCGAGTACGGTGACGATACCACCGGTCATATATTCACAACCGTTGTCGCCAATTCCCTCGACTACCGCCAGGGCACCGGAGTTGCGCACCGCGAAACGCTCGCCGGCAGTGCCCGCGGCGTAGAGTTTGCCGCCGGTGGCGCCGTAGAGGCAGGTGTTGCCGATGATGGCTGCTTCGTGGGATTTGAACGCCACGCCGACATGGGGCTTGATCACCAGCTTGCCGCCGGTCATCCCCTTGCCCACGTAGTCGTTGGCGTCCCCGGTGAGGATCATCTCAAGGCCGCCTGCGTTCCAGACGCCGAAGCTCTGGCCTGCGGTACCGTTGAAGTGCACCTTGACCGGATCTGCCGCCATCCCCTGGTTGCCGTGGCGTTTGACGATTTCGCCCGAGAGGCGTGCACCCACGGAGCGGTCGGTGTTGCGAATGTCATAGCGGAACTCGCCGCCGCTTGAGGTTTCCACCGCTTCCAGCAGATCTTCCACCATTTTCAGGTTGAGCGGCCCCTTGTCGAAGGTGGGGTTGTGCTGCTGGCTGAACAGGCTGGAGCCTGCCGGTGCCACCGGACGGGCCAGTATGCCGGAAAGATCCAGCTTGGCCTGACGGGCGGTGAGGCCGGGCAGGGCTTCCAGCAGATCGGTGCGGCCAATCAGGTCGGTCAGCTGGGTGACGCCGAGCTGGGCCATCAGCTCGCGGGTCTCCTCGGCGATGAACTTGAAGTAGTTCATCACCATCTCCGGCAGGCCGGTGAAGTGCTCGCGACGCAGCTTCTCATCCTGAGTGGCAACGCCGGTGGCGCAGTTGTTCAGGTGGCAAATACGCAGGTATTTGCAACCGAGCGCCACCATGGGGCCGGTGCCAAAACCGAAGCTCTCGGCGCCGAGGATGGCCGCCTTGATGATGTCGAGGCCTGTCTTGAGACCGCCATCCACCTGCAGCCGCACCTTGTGGCGCAGACCGTTGGCGACCAGCGCCTGTTGGGTCTCGGCCAGACCCAGTTCCCACGGGGAACCGGCATATTTGACCGAGGTGAGGGGGCTCGCGCCAGTGCCGCCGTCATAACCGGAGATGGTGATGAAGTCGGCATAGGCCTTGGCCACGCCGCAGGCAATGGTGCCGACGCCAGGCTCGGAGACCAGTTTCACCGACACCAGACAGCTCGGGTTGATCTGCTTGATGTCGAAGATGAGCTGGGCCAGATCCTCGATGGAGTAGATGTCGTGGTGCGGCGGCGGCGAGATCAGGGTCACGCCGGGCACGGAATAACGCAGCTGGGCGATCTGGGCGGTGACCTTGTCACCGGGCAGTTGGCCACCTTCGCCGGGCTTGGCACCCTGCGCCACCTTGATCTGCACCACATCGGCGTTCATCAGGTAGTGGGGGGTGACACCGAATCGGCCGGAAGCCACCTGCTTGATGCGGGAGTTCTTTTCGGTACCGAAACGCTTGGGATCTTCGCCCCCTTCGCCGGAGTTGCTTTGACCGCCGAGGCGGTTCATGGCAACAGCCAGCGCCTCGTGAGCCTCAGGACCGAGGGCGCCGATGGACATGGCGGCGGAGTCGAAGCGGGGGAAAAGCTTGTCGGCCGGCTCCACTTTATCCAGAGCGACCGGATTGTCGACCTTCTTCAGCGCCAGCAGATCGCGCAGGGTGGCAACCGGGCGCTCGTTCACCAGACGGGCGTACTCCTTGTAATCGGCATAGTTGCCGGAGCGCACCGCGGTTTGCAGGGTCTGCACCACATCCGGGTTGTAGGTGTGGTACTCGCCGCCGTGGACGAACTTGAGCAGGCCGCCGTGGGCGAGGGGCTTGCGCACCAGCCAGGCCTGACGGGCCAGATTGTGCTGATCCTGCTGGATGTCGGCAAAGTCGGCACCCTGAATACGGCTGGAAACGCCGCGGAAGCAGGTATCGACCACCGACTTGGCGAGGCCTACCGCTTCGAACAGCTGGGAGCAGCGGTAGCTGGCGACCGTGCTGATGCCCATCTTGGACATCACCTTGTAGAGCCCCTTGTTGATGCCGTTGCGGTAGTTGACCATGGCCTGGCGCAGGGACATGGTGAGCACGCCCTCTTCAACCTGTTTGGCCAGGGTTTCGTAGGCCAGATAGGGGTAGATGGCGGTCGCGCCAAAGCCCAGCAGCACCGAGAAGTGGTGCGGATCGCGGCAGCTTGCGGTCTCCACCAGAATGTTGGCGTCGCAGCGCAGGTTGTTGTCCACCAGGGTGCGCTGTACCGCACCCACCGCCATGGCTGCCGGGATCGGCAGGGTGTCGGCGCTGATATCGCGATCCGACAGCACCAGCAGTACGGTACCGCTCCTGGCGGCGGTTTTGGCCTCCTCGCAGATGCGCTCGATGGCCGCTTCCAGTCCCTCTTCGGGCTTGAAGTTGAGGCTGATCACCTGATGACGGTAGTACTCACCTTCCAGTGCCAGCAGCTGGTGGAAGTCGGAGTAGAGCAGGATCGGCGACTGGAACAGCACCCGGTGGGCGTGGCCGAAGGTCTCGTTGAAGACGTTCTGCTCGCGACCGATACAGGTGGCGAGAGACATGACGTGGTTTTCCCGCAGCGGGTCGATGGGCGGGTTGGTCACCTGGGCAAACATCTGGCGGAAGTAGTCATAGAGGGTACGCGGGCCGGAGGAGAGCACCGCCATCGGGGTGTCATCCCCCATGGAGCCCACCGCTTCCTGACCGTTTTCACCGAGAACCCGGATGATCTGATCCAGCTCCTCGAAGGAGTAGCCAAACAACTTCTGATAGGTTTTCAGCTGGTCATCGGAGAACTCGCGGCTACCGGTCTGGCTGTCGTCCATCTGCTCGAAGGGGACCAGTCGGCGGCAATGTTTATCCATCCACTGCTTGTAGGTGTGACGGTTCTTGAGGTCGTCATCGATCTCGAAGCTGGTCCACACCTTGCCGTTGCTGGTATCCACCACGAACAGCTCGCCCGGGCCGACCCGGCCCTTCTCCAGCACTTCGTCCGGGGTATAGTCCCAGGTGCCGACCTCGGAGGCGAGGGTGATGAACTTGTCCTTGGTGATGACGTAGCGGGCCGGACGCAGACCGTTGCGATCAAGTGCGCAGGTGGCGTAGCGACCATCGGTCATGACGATACCGGCGGGGCCATCCCACGGCTCCATGTGCATGGAGTTGAAGTCGTAGAAGGCGCGCAGGTCGTCATCCATGTTCGGGTGCTTTTGCCATGCTGGCGGGATCAACAGGCGCATGGCGCGGAACAGGTCCATGCCACCGGCGAGGAAGAGATCCAGCATGTTGTCGAGACTGGAGGAGTCAGAGCCGGTGGTGTTGACGAAGGGGGCCGCTTCCTGCAAATCGGGGATCAGCGGCGTCGCAAACTTGTAGCTGCGCGCCTTGGCCCACTGGCGGTTGCCGGCGATGGTGTTGATCTCGCCGTTGTGGGCCAGATAGCGGAACGGCTGGGCCAGCGGCCAGCGCGGGCTGGTGTTGGTGGAGAAACGCTGGTGGAAGACGCAGATGGCCGCCTGCATACGGATGTCGGCGAGATCCAGATAGAAGCGCGGCAAGTCCACCGGCATGCACAGCCCTTTATAGACGGTGACCAGGTTGGAGAGGCTGACCACGTAGAAGTAGTCGTCGTTGACGCGCTTTTCGATGCGGCGACGCACGATATAGAGACGGCGCTCGAGATCCTTGTCGACCCAGCCGGGCGGGGCGTTGACAAAGACCTGTTCAATGCTGGGCAGGGAGGCTTTGGCGATGGTACCCAGTACGTTGGTATCGACGGGCACCTTGCGCCAGCCGACCAGACTCAGGGTCTCTTTTTCCAGCTCTTCGTCGATGATGTCGCGGGTCTGCTGGGCCAATACGGGGTCAGGGTTGAGAAACAGCATGCCGACCGCATAGTTGCGGCCAAGGTGCCATCCCTTCTCCTCGGCGACAGCTCTGAAGAAGCTGTCCGGTTTTTGCAGCAGCAGACCGCAACCATCGCCGGTCTTGCCATCGGCGGAGATCCCGCCGCGGTGCTGCATGCGAGCCAATGCTGACATCGCGAGACGGACAAGCTTGTGGCTGGCTTCCCCTTCCATGTGGGCCAACAGGCCGAAGCCACAGTTATCCCTCTCCAGCTTTGGATCATATAGTGACATTGCATTTCTCCCTTGCTCGGCCTTGTATCGCACAGTCATCACCTGACTGCATAAATTGCGATTGGCTCTTGTGGTTCCGTCTGCCTGACGTGGCGAATCTCCAAACTAATGGGATTTTCTGGCGAGGTCAATCGCAGGTCAGGTTTGTCTTCATGGTTACATTCGCATAACAAAATGTCGGGTTAGGGGGATTAGCTCGCAGTTATGGAGTGTTTATTCTGTGTGGTTTGATTTTGTTGGTTAAATATATCGCCATTGACGGGCTCAATGGTGCGCTCGGCGACGATGGGCGAATGTAGTAATTTTACCAACCCGATGTGGCCGACAGCGGAAGGGATCACATTTTCAATATCCCATGCTTGCAATTGTGTGCTGTCGGGTCTCTTTGAATTTTTCATTGTTCAACAGTGGGTTATCAGGTCTCATTTTCATATGGATGTTTACTGTTTGAATCGTCAAAGAACTGTAAAAATCCTTTTTTTGCGCTTTTCCTCTATATTTATTCAAAATTGGTCGGGTATTTATATGTTTTACCCTCTCCGCTAGCTTGATCCAGCTCAGCCCCTGTTTTGCGCAAGCTCGTACAATGGCGCTCCTTTAGCGGAGGTGTCATGCAGTTACACGAACTCGTCAATACATTCGGTCAGGATCTCAAGCAGCGTCATGGTCAGAAGATCCACAAACTCTCCATCCACGGGGCCTTCACCTGCCCGAACCGTGACGGCACCCTGGGCCGTGGTGGCTGCACCTTCTGCAACGTATCCTCTTTTGCTGACGAGTCGGCTCAGCAACTCTCCGTGGTGCAACAACTGCTGGCTCGCCGGGACGAAGTCACCCGTGCCAAGCGCTATCTTGCCTATTTTCAGGCCTATACCAGCACCTATGCCGAGGTCGAATATCTTCAGCGGATATATGAAGAGGCGCTGTCAGTGAGCGATATGGTGGGGCTCTGCGTGGGCACTCGCCCCGATTGCGTACCGGATGCGGTGCTGGATCTGTTGGCGGGCTATCAGGCCCGGGGCTACGAGGTGTGGCTGGAGCTCGGGCTGCAAAGTGCCAACGACAAGACCCTGCAACGGATCAACCGCGGCCACGGTTATGCCGCCTATGAGGATGCGGTAAGACGTGCCCATCAGCGCGGCATCAAGGTATGTGCTCATCTGATCGTCGGCCTGCCGGGCGAAGTGCCGATGGACAGCCTCGATACCCTGCATCGCATCGTTGAGACCGGTGTTGAGGGGATCAAGTTGCATCCGCTTCATGTGGTTGAGGGTAGTACTCTTGGCAAGGCATGGCAGGCGGGGCGCCTTGAGGTATTGACGCTGGAGCAGTATGTGGAGGCGGCCGTTGCCATGATCCAGCACACGCCGCCCGAGGTGGTGTATCACCGGATTTCGGCCTCCGCGCGCCGTCCAACCCTGTTGGCGCCAGCCTGGTGTGAAAATCGCTGGACGGCCATGGCGGACATTGCCAAAGCACTCTCATTGAATGGCCCGCAAGGTCACGCGTTGGGCAGACCCTTCATACTTCCTGACCTATAATTGAGCACCAGATTATTATTTTCACGTAAAACATAGGGTTATATAAAAAACTTCATACCCTAAACTATAGTTTTGGTACGTGCCGGTTGATATAGTGGTGCGCCATAATAAATGTCATTATCAATTAACTCCGACATTCACCCTGATTGCAGTGTTAGCATGGTGTTGATGAGCCGATTATTTTTACCAATAACGAATCATGCCGCCATTGCTGCTGTGCCGGGAAATTGGCGATGAGTGTCGCGATCTATCTGGACAGGTTTATCCCCTGATCAGTCTCATCAGCGGGAAGGCCACTCGGTTTTAGCGTGGCTATAGCAGGGAAATATGAGCGATGAACGCTCTTATCTACCTCATTTATGCAGTGACAGGATGCTATGCAAGCAGAAACAAGTCGTATTGATGAGTTATTGGAGTGTCTGGTCTTCTTGACCCGTTTTTATGGTGTGCCCAACAGTCAGGATGCCCTGACGACCGGGTTGCCACTGGTCTCCGGACGCCTGACTACCGCACTCTTTTGCCGTGCTGCCGAGCGGGGCGGGTTATCCGCCCGTGAAGTGATCCAGCCACTGGCTGATATCTCTCCCTTGCTGCTGCCTTGTGTATTGCAGATGCGCAGTGGTGGCGCCTGTATATTGCTGGAGTGGAACGAAGATCGCAGCCAGGGGAAAGTGATTTTCCCGCAGGCCGGTGATGCCGCGCAATGGCTGACCGCAGCCCAGTTGGGTGATGAGTATCTGGGGCGCCTCTTCTATGTAAAGAAGCAGTTCAAGTTTGACGAACGCTCGCCCAAGGTGCTTGAAACCCGTGATGGACACTGGTTCTGGAGCACCTTGTTCGAATCCCGCGGCATCTATCGCGATGTGCTGATCGCCTCCATTCTGATCAACCTGTTTGCCATCGCCAGCCCTCTTTTCACCATGAACGTCTATGACAAGATTGTGCCCAATCTGGCGTTTGATTCGCTCTGGGTGCTGGCTGTCGGGGCCATGGTGGTCTTTACCTTCGATTTTGTGATGCGGCAGTTGCGCAGTTACTTTATCGACATTGCCGGTAAAAAGTCAGATGTGCTGCTGTCCGCCAAAATTTTCGCCAAGGTGATGGGTATGCGGATGGAATCTCGTCCCGCTTCCACCGGTGCTTTCGCCAAACATCTGCAGGAATTTGAGTCGGTGCGGGAGTTTTTCACCTCCGCAACGGTTTCTACTCTTATCGATCTCCCCTTTGCCGTCTTCTTTCTTTTTATTATCTGGATGTTTGCAGGCGTAATGGTGGTGGTTCCCATCGTCGCCATGCTGATCCTCATCGCCTACAGCTTCTATATTCAGGAGCCTCTCAAGCAGTCCATCGAAGAGGGGTCGCGCCTTGCGTCCCAGAAGAACGCCAACCTGATTGAAAGTATTTCCGGGCTGGAAACCGTCAAGATTTTCGGCGCCGAGAGTATGTTCCAGCATCGCTGGGAACAGGCCGTTTCCCATATTTCCACCTGGGGCGTACAGACCCGCCGCATTACCAACTCCATGTCCTCGCTGGCCAGTTATATCCAGCAGGTGGTGACGGTCGGTCTGGTAATCGTCGGTGTTTACCAGATCTCCGAAGGTTTGGTCACCATGGGGGGGATGATTGCCGCCGTGATGCTATCCAGCCGCGCCATTGCGCCCATGGTGCAACTCTCCGTGTTGTCGACCCGTTATAACCAGGCCAAGTCAGCACTGGATATTCTGGAAAAAATCATGCAAACCCCGGGGGAGCAGGAGGAGGGCAAGCAATATATCCATCATCCGGTGATTGCCGGTCGAATTGAATTCGAGAATGTCTCCTTCAAATATCCCGGCATGGAAACCAGCACCCTGCACAATATCAATTTGCGCATTCAGCCGGGCGAAAAGGTGGCGATTATCGGCCGGATTGGGGCGGGTAAAACGACCCTGGAGAAGCTGTTGATGGGACTGTATCGACCGACCGATGGTTCGGTACGTATCGATGGTTTTGAACTTGATCAACTGCCGCCTGCGGTGATCCGCCGCAATATTGGTTGTGTCCCGCAAGATGTCATTCTTTTCTTTGGCTCGGTGCGGGACAACATCATGCTGGGTAATCCGCTGGTGGATGATGTGAGAGTCTTGCGCGCCGCCAAGCGGGCGGGTGTCACCAACTTTACCAACCGGGATCCCAATGGGCTGGATCGGCAGATAGGCGAGGGTGGCCGTCAGCTCTCCGGTGGCCAGCGTCAGTCGATCCTGCTGGCACGTGCCCTGCTCAATGATCCCCCCATTCTGGTGATGGATGAGCCGACCTCCAACATGGACAACCAGTCCGAGATGCAGGTTAAGCAAGAGCTCGCCAGACTGGGCCCGGAAACCACATTGATCCTCATCACTCACAAAACCTCGATGCTGGATGTGGCATCGCGAGTGATCGTTATCGAGCAGGGGCAGATCGTTGCTGATGGCCCCAAAGAGGTGGTGTTGCAGCAGTTGAAGGAAGGCAAGGTGCGTGTGCAGGAGGTGTCCCATGGTTAAGGGGCTCATGGACTGGTTCAAGCGCAGCAAAAAGACGCCTTCCGGCGAGGTATTGCCAGCACCCGAGCATCTGGAGTTTGTCGATGACGGCGCGGCAGCTGTACTGCTGACCACGCCGACCGGAGCTCGTATCCTGCTATGGTGCTGTTTCCTCTTTTTCATGAGTGCCATCGTCTGGGCGGCCTGGGCCGAACTGGATGAAGTCACCGTGGGTCAGGGCAAAGTTATTCCATCCCGTCAGCTGCAGGTGATCCAGAACCTGGAAGGGGGGATCGTCAAAGAGATATTCGTCAAAGAGGGGGATATCGTTGAAAAGGGGCAGCCGCTGCTGCGCATTGATGACACCCGTTTCCGCTCCGACTTTAGAGAACGGGAGCAAGAGGTGGTCACCCTCAAGGGGGATGTGGCCCGTCTGCGCGCTGAGATGGCCAGCGTCGAGGTGAAAAACGACCCGGCACTGGGGTGGCGTGAGCAGGTTGTGGTAGGAGAAGCGCCAATCCAGTTCCCCGATGGTTATGAAACCGTCTTTGCCGAATACGCACACCGTGAGCGGTCTGTACAGCGGGATCGCCTCAATAACCTGAAGAACCAGCTCTATATTCTTGGTCAGCAAATCGAACAGAAAGAGCAGGAGCTGATTGAACTGAATGCCAAAATTCGCACCGTGAATCGCAGTGTGGATCTGGCCAGACAGGAACTGAATATTAGCCGTCCGTTGGCTAAAGAGGGTATAGTGCCTCAAGTGGAGCTAATCAAGCTTGAGCGGCAGGTCAACGAGATGCAGGGGGAGCTGGAGAGCAACCGTCTGCTGATACCAAAACTCAATTCGGTACTGCGTGAGACCATCTCCAAGCGTAATGATATTGCGCTGAAGTTCAGAGCAGACTCCCAGACTGAACTGAATGAGAAACAGGGGCGGCTTGGCCAGTTGTCAGAAGGGCAGGTTGGCTTGCGAGACAGGGTTGACCGGACCAGCGTGATTGCTCCGCTCAAGGGCACCATCAAGAAACTCAAGATCAACACCTTGGGCGGCGTGGTTCAGCCCGGCATGGATTTGATGGAGATTGTGCCGTTGGAGGATACCTTGCTGGTAGAAGCCAAGGTGTCACCGAAAGATATCGCCTTCCTGCGACCGGGGCTGGATGCCATCGTCAAAATCACTGCCTACGACTTTACAATCTATGGAGGATTGCATGGCAAGGTTGAACAGATAAGTGCTGATTCGATCCAGGATGAGGAGGGGAACTCCTTTTATCTGGTTCGGGTTCGAACAGAGAAGAGTTACTTGGGCGATGAGCTTAACGCACTTCCCATCATCCCCGGTATGTTAGCCAGTGCTGATATCATTACTGGTAAAAAAAGTGTCCTAGACTATTTGCTTAAGCCGATTTTACGGGCAAAGCAGTCGGCACTGAGAGAACGATAAGCCAACAATCTAAAAACAAAACATGACTGGAGATAACATGAAAAAAACGATTGTTGCCATGCTGGTCAGTGGCTGCATCCTGATCCCGAGTTTGGGTCAGGCCCAGACTCTGGAAGAGTCGGTGGCACAGACACTTGCTACGCATCCCAAGATAAAGGAAGCGTTTGATCTGTATCAGGCACGACTCTATCAGCATGATGGAGCCAAGGGTGGCTATTATCCTACGATCGATCTGCGTGGCGGCGTAGGCTATGAAAAAACTGACAGCCCTTCTACCCGCGCTGCCAGCGCCAACAGCAATATTGATGATTCCATGACTCGCAAAGAGGCTGGACTCAGTCTGCGGCAAATGTTGTTTGATGGCTTTGATGTCAGCAACAACGTCTCCAGAACCGAAGCTGAAGCCAATGCCCAGCGTCTGGCGATGATCTCCGAAGCTGAAAATACCGCGCTGCGAGTAGCTGAGGTCTACCTCAATATGCTGCGTCAGCAGGAGATTTTGGAACTCTCCAAACAGAACCTGGAAACCCACGAACAAATCCGCAGCGACATCAGCAAGCGGACTGATTCAGGGCTTGGTTCTACTGCGGATCAGACCCAGATTGAAGGTCGTGTTGCCCGGGCCTATTCAAATCAGGCCGCTGCTGAAAACAACTATCGCGACGCAGAGAGTGAATTTATTCGTGTCGTGAACGAGGTTCCCAAAGATCTGGTACAGCCGGTTCCCAATACCGAGCTTATCCCGACCAGCCTCGATAGTGCGCTGAAAACAGCGACCGAAGTCCACCCGACTTTGCTCTCTTCCCTGCAGGATATCGAAGCGGCCAAGTATCAACATGAAGGTGCCAAATCCGGTTTCTACCCCAATGTGACATTCGAGGTCGATCAGAACTGGAATGAGGATATCGATGCGGTCAAAGGGCGCAACGATGATCTGACCGCCATGGTGCGGATGCGTTACAACCTGTTCCGTGGCGGTTCTGATGTGGCAGAGAGCAATGCAACATCGGCGCTCTACTCTCAGGCGAAAGACATTCATTTGAATGCGTTCCGCCAGGTGGAGGAAGGCACTCGTCTGGCCTGGAACGCGAAAGAGTCGCTGGCCAAGCAGAAGACCTTCCTGAAAGAGCATGTTGACGCCAGCTATGACACCGTACAGGCATACAAGAAGCAGTTTGGGTTGGGTCAACGGACATTGCTGGACGTATTGAACACCGAGAACGAACTGTTTGAGGCGCGTCGCAGCTATATCACTGCCGAGTATGATGCACTGCTGGCGGACTATCGCATTCTCAACGCGACAGGCAGCCTGCTCAATGCATTTAGCGTCAAACAACCCGCTGAATGGCAGGCCAGGCAATAACCGTTTGCCCATGATCCCGCTGGGATCATGAACGCCAATATGGTGACTGCTGCTGGCAGTCACCATGTTTGGCTAAAGCAGATGGTTGCACGGGCTTTGAGGAGTGCAGCAGCAATAATGCAGCAGGAATATGAAGTGACACTCCAGCGTGGTACCGGTAGCAGATGGTGTTATCTTCTCAATGAATGGAGATACCGATCGCTACGCGCTTTGCGCCACTCCTTATGGATCCTGCTGTTACCCTTCTCACTTCTGCTCTGTGCCAGTCAGCCTCTGCCACAGGAAGATCTCAACTTGATCAAACGGGCGGAGCAGACCTATGGCGCCAGAGCCGGCAAGCGCGTAACCAGTTGGCGTATGTTGGTCATGGAGACGAAGGGCAGGGCCCTGAGCGAAGAAAAAAAGCTTGAGCGGGTTAATAATTTTTTCAATCGGATGCGTTTTATTGACGATATCAAGTTATGGCGCAAAAAGGATTATTGGGCAACCCCGCTGGAATTTTTGGGGGCCGCCGGGGGAGACTGTGAAGATTTCAGTATCGCCAAATACTCTACGCTGCTCGAGCTTGGGATCCCGGATGATAAAATGCGGATGGTGTACGTAAAGGCTCTTGATTACAACCAGTTTCACATGGTGGTGGCATATTATGAGACACCCTCTTCCGTTCCGGTTATTTTGGATAATTTGATAGGCTCGATTCGCCCTGCCACACAGCGGCGTGATCTGGTGCCTATTTACAGTTTTAACGGTAGTCACTTGTGGTTGATGAAGGCACGAGGCCAAGGGGAACTGGCTGGTCAATCATCCCGCTTGGGATTATGGAATGATTTACGCAATCGCATGACCTCGGGGCGATTGGCTCGGCCAGTGGTGAATTTGGATGATTAACCTATGACGCTCTATCGACAGTTATTAGCCACCATGCTGCTGCTGTTTGGATTGTTATTTGCGGCCACATACTGGGTGCAATTCAATTCAACCCGCACTTATCTGGCGCAGCAACAGGAAACAACGGTCATCAATACGGCAACCTCGCTGGGGCTTGCGCTCACCCCCTATCTGGAAAACGGTGACAAGGTCGGTGCCGAGTCGGTGATCCAGGCTATTTTTGATGGCGGCTATTATCGACTGGTTCGCCTTGATCTGCTGGCCTCAAAGGATGTCATCGAGCAGGAAAATACCAACAATATTCAGGGGGTACCGCGGTGGTTTGTAAATTTGGGACTGTTTCCTGAGGTATCCAACGAGTCAATTCTGACATCTGGCTGGTTGCAGCTTGGAAAATTAAAAGTAGTGGGTCACCCCGGCCAGGCTTATTACGAGTTGTGGCGGGGGATGAGTGAGCTGGCGAGCTGGTTTCTGGTCGGCTTTTTGAGCACCACCATTTTGTTGATGAGAGCACTCAACTACTTGCTCAAGCCACTCAAACAGATCTGTGATCAAGCCGTCGAGATCGAGCTGCACCATTTCGGTCATACGATCCCGGAGCCTAAAACCCATGAATTGAAGCAGGTCGTTCAGGCGATCAACACCCTCTCAAGCAAGTTGGCGTTGCAATTTAAAGAGCAAGCCGATGAGGCCGAGAAATTGCGTGAGCGGGTTTATGTCGATGCCGTGTCGGGGCTTGGCAACCGAGCCTATTTTGTGGGTCAGGTAAACGCATGGATAGCGGAGGCTGGCCAAGGTGGCGTCATGCTGGTTGCGGTCGACATGCTGGATGATATCTATCGCGATGAAGGCTTTGCTGCCCGTGACAACATGGTCAAATCGATAGCTCAGGCTTTGAAAGAGCAATTAAAAGGGTGGGATGGCGCAGCCTTGGCACGGATCTCCGCGACGGAATATGCGCTGCTCTGTCCAACTGACGATCTGACTCAGCTAAAAGAGTTGGCTGAAGTGATTAATAGCCGCATTGCCGATCTGGTGGTGAATCCAATGGGCGAAGGGGATGCGCTCTCCGTCATCGGTATTGCCGGTCGTGATGGCAATGATGATCTCTCTGCCTTGTTGACCAAAGCCGATAATGCGCTTGGCAAGGCGCGCAATGAACGCCGTGGTGCTGTGGTGATGGAAGGGGGGACCGAGCAAGGTTTGATGGGGCGTTTGGCCTGGCGAGATCTGGTACAAGATGCAATTTCACGACAACTTTGGCGCTTCAAAGCACAACCAGCTTGCCGGTTTGATAATGGAGCAAGGTTGCATGCCGAGCTGTTTGCTTCTATCTCTCGGGATGGCACAGATTATTTTGCAGGTCAGTTCTTGCCCGCGATTGAACAGTTCAAATTGGGTGGCGAGTTTGACCAGGCGGTGCTTGATGCTTGCGTTCCATTACTGCAAAAACAGTCTGATCTGGTACTGGCGATCAACATCACTGCTGGCTCGCTCTGCTCGGATGAATTTTTAACCTGGCTGACGCGCTATCTGACCGAGCATGTTGAGCTGAAAGAGCGGTTGTTATTTGAAATACCTGAAGCTGCCATCATGAAACATAAAGACAACGTGGCTGCGTTGGTGGGCACCTTGCAAGCTCATGGTTTCCAGTGGGGGGTTGACCACTATGGTCGTCACTTCCAGTCTCTGGGCTATCTGGAGGAGTTGTCGCCGGCTTATGTCAAGGTTGATCACGGTTATACCAGTCAGGTCATGGAGCCGGGGGCTGACACCTCATTCCTGGCTGCAGTGTGTCGCGCTGCGCACAATGCCGGTGTGACGACTATTGCAACCCGAGTCGAAGATCAACATCAAGTGGAACTGCTTTCCAAGTTGCATATCGATGGTTACCAGGGATTTGTTCACCCTGCCTTCCCATTGTCTTGAATTAAATGCTGGAAATGGCCCCGATAGGGTAATGCCGATCAGTTAGGGATCCATTGACCGATCCTTCTGTTGTGTGAAAATCCGAAACCTGTTGATTGGTTTCGGATTTTTTATGCGTATCGCTCACGCTCTCGACTTCCTACACGCCAGCAAGGCCGCTCAGTTTGAGTCACTCTCTGACCTCATTGCTCCCGAGCTCATCACAACGCTGCTCGCCGAAGAGGATGTCGTGACCCTGCGTCGCCGCCGTATGCCCATGGAGCGTCTGGTCTGGGCCATCATCGGCATGGCTATCTTCCGCCACGTCCCGATGACCCAGCTCGTCAATCAGCTCGATATCCTGTTGCCCGGCGACCGCCCCTTCGTTGCCCCCAGCGCCTTCCTGCAAGCTCGCCAAAAACTGGGGGGCAAGAGCATCGAACGCCTGTTTCACGAGACCGCTTCGCGCTGGCACCAGCAGGCCAATCATCCCGGCTGGGCCGGGCTGCAACTGCTCGCCGTCGATGGCGTGATGTGGCGCACACCCGATACCCCGGACAATGCCGCTGCCTTTGCCAAACCTGGCACCCAGCATGGCGAGACCATCTATCCGCAGGTGCGCATGCTCTGTCAGATGGAGCTGACCAGCCACCTGCTCACACAGGCCGTCATGGAGAGCTGCGCCGTCAACGAGATGGTGTTGGCCGAGCGGCTGGTCGCGCGCACGCCGGACCACTCGCTGACCCTGTTCGACAAGGGGTTTCACTCTCTCAGTCTGCTCCACGCCTGGCAAACCACTGGCAGCGAGCGGCACTGGCTGCTGCCACTCAAAAAGGGCACGCAATACGAGGTGGTGCGCAAGCTGGGGCGTCAGGATGTGCTGGTGCGTCTCAAAACCAGTCCACAGGCGAGGAAGAAGTGGCCGCACCTGCCGGATACAGTGGAAGCCCGCCGGCTGACCCTGTGCAGCAAGAAGGCAGCGGGGGTACGACAAGAGCTGTGGGGCGTGCTGCTGGCGTACAACCTGTTGAGTAGCCAGATGGTAAAGATGGCAGCGAGTCTGAAGGGATACACGGCGAGCCAGCTGAGTTTTCACATGGCATCAGTGTACCTCATCCATGAACTGAGCTGCATGCCGTACCTGTCACCGGGGAGTATCCCGAAGCGGGTGGCTGACCTGGAGAAACAAGCGGGCCAGTTTGTGCTGCCGGAACGAAGGGAGCGGAGTTACCCCCGCTGCGTGAAGCCAAGACCACAAAAGTATGCAGTGCAAAAAGCCAATAAAAACAATGCCAGTCAGGCTTAACTGACTGGCATTAGCCATAATGGCCCCCTTTGTTATTTGTCTGTCGCGACCTATTTCGGCTGCTGTTCGGCCCCCGACAGCTCGATCTGCACATTAACCCCTTCGCTCTTGAGCTTGGTGGCGATGGCGTTGAGATCGGTGCCCGATTTGGCCTCCAGCAGGGCGATACCACCACTGCTCTGTTTGAAGTTCAGGCCGTGGCTAGTCGCCAGCGCCTTGGCGCTGGTATCGTCAGCTTCCACCAGCAGGGTGCCGCTTACAGTCAGCTCGGGGCTGGCGGCCCCTTGCATCAACACGTCACCGCGGCACAGGGTCTGTTGCGGGACCTTGCTGTCAAGGCTACGGGCGACCCGCTTCTTGCTGCCGTTGTCGGGAATGAGGTAGGTCTGGCCGTTCACCTCTATGGTGCTGTACTGCTTGCCATCCATGGTGACGGACTCCTGGGCGCAGAGCTGTCCCGAGAGGGGGGCCAGCAGGGTTGCCAGAAGCAAGGTAACAGGTTTGTTCATGGTAATACTCCTAGCGTGTTAGCTGCGGTTGGCATCGTGACCCAGGACCCGCAGGGACCATGAGATCAGCTTGCCCGGTTGGCGATTGTTGCGCTCGGTCAGGGTGGTACGCTCACGGGTCTCGCGATTGAGCAGAGAGACCTGACGGGTACTGTTGGCAACATCGGTTACTTCCAGTCGCCACTGGCCTTCGGCCGATTCACCGTAAAACTTGTTGGACAGCATCCGCATGTCGCGCAATCCCTTGGTTCCCACAAAGCCCAGTTGCTGCTGGTCGAGAGATTGGCCGACCAAGCTGTTGAAGGGGCTCAGCAGGATGCTGCGGGTGCCGGCGGGGGAGACCAGTTCGATCAGCAGATCGGGCAGACGCTGATGATCCAGACTCACCATCACCTGAACCGCTTCTATCGTCAATGGTGTCGCGATGCGGGTTGTCGAGCTGGTTGGGCTGTTGCCCACATCCGGGATGGCGGCGGCACTGCCAGTGACATTGATCTTCTGCCATGGCAGTTGCACCAGCGGGGGCAGGGGCTGGTGATTGGCTGCCAGCTCAAGGGCCTTGTTGACGTCGATCAGACCAAAACCGTAAGTCGGGCTGAACCACATGCCAGCGGCATTGCGCTCCCACCCTTCCAGCCCTTTCACATCACGCACCTTGCCGGTGCTGCTGGTGTAGCTGACCATCACAGGTTTCTGTGTGGCATCGACCCGGGTTGCGCTGCGCGCCAGCAGGTCTCGCAGGTCACGTACCGACAGATCCGGGTAGGCGGACATCAGCAGCGCCATGGCGCCGGAAGTGCTGGGGGTGGCGGAGGAGGTGCCGTTCATCACACCGTTGTAGTCGCAGCTGGCATCCAGTTGCGGGTTGCCGTGCAGCCGGTTGGTGCTGGGATCGTCGGTGCGGTTGTAACCCATGTCGCAGCCGGGCAGATCCGTGGTCACCATCGCCGGAGCGTCGGTACCGTACTCGCCGCCGGTCGCGCTCAGGAAGATGTTGCTGCCGACGCTGGAGTAGGAGGATCTGACGCCATCGGCGTTGAGCGCGCTCACCACCAGGTTCCAGAAGTTGCTGTTGGAGGGATCGAGGTTGCTGTTTTCAAACGGCAATTTGGGACCATTGCCGGTGCGGTTAAGCACATAGCCGCCCGCCGCTATCTTGTTGAAGCCGTTGCCGGCGGCCTTGATATAAGCCGCACCCTGCGCCTTGAGGGTCTGCTGTTCAAACAGGCGATCAAGCTGGGATTGATCCAGAGAGTTGGCTGAGCGGGGATCCACCACACTCATGCCGTAGCTCTGGTTGAACACCCGGTTGTCGCGGCTGGCATCGCTGTCGCCAAGGGCGTAGAGCCAATCTTTCTGCAACTGCTGGCTGTTGTCATCCAGCAGGTTGAACCCCTGCAGCTGGGCTCGCGGGGCAATTCCCTTGGTACCGATGGCGTTGTCTACCGCCGCAATAATGCCGGAGACCGAGGTGCCGTGGGCCGTATCCGGATCGGTCGGTGTCGGGTCATCGCTGCCGGTTACCACGTTTTTCGAACCCGGACGCACGTTCTCCGCCAGATCCGGGTGGGCGATGGCCAGACCATCATCCACCACGGCCACATTGACTCCCTGGCCCAGCACGCCGGTGCGATGAGCCCACCAGAGGTTGAGATCATTGCCCGCTATACCGCCACGGGCGCTGAATCCATCCTGGCCGCTGTTGAGCAGATACCACTGCTGATCCTGCAGGGGATTGGCACCTGGCAGGCAGCGCTCGGTGCTGCTGCGTCCGATATCCATGCCGCTCTCCTTGCCGGTGAGCGGCGCACAACCTTCATTTGCCTGAACGAGCGCACTGGGCAGGGTCGACAGCAGTGCTGTGATCGCTAGTGCTAACGATGTTTGCTTCATTATTTTTTTAACTCCATCTTGGATCGCACCATCCTGAGTGCGACGGAAATCTATACACGGGTGGTAGGGGTTCAAAAAGAGCCATTTTCAAAAAACGCAATGAGGTTCAAAGAAATCTGATCTGGTTTATGGTAGGTATTCCAATGACGCTGGCTATGTGTTCTATTGAGAATGGTTCTCACTGCTCACTACTGATCTTTTTATCTGTAATTCACTCTCTCGTGACTCTCCTTCGCCGCAGCCAACTCGATTCGGGGCAATCCCGAGGGGAGCTCGTGCGCTCTTGAACGTGAGTGGCATGGTTGTGTGTGCCAACGTGAGTGCAGCTATGCATTCGGGGGTGACAGCAAGGGTGATGAGGTGGAACCAGCGGTTTATTGCTTGGCGGCGGTGGATGGCTCTGTTATGGTAATTTGAATAGCCGTTTGGATGGCTAGATTGCTGCGGTTTGAGGGGCCTAATCTCTGAGAGCCACCCCGCCGCAGTCCCATAGCTTGATGCGTACCTGACAGGGAGTCCCTATGCCGTTTCGTTCCTTCTTATCTTCTCCTTTGACTGCTTCCTTGCGCGCCACTGCTGGCGCCAGCACCTTTATTGCCGCGATGGCGGTCGGGAGCCTCTCTTTTTCCGCGGTTGCCGCCGATGCGTCCTTGCCGACCAAACAGGAGATCGTGATTGGTACTACGGTGGGGGATTTTGCCGACATGGTGACCGACTCCATCAAGCCGCAGCTGGAGGCCAAGGGGTATAAGGTCAAGCTGGTGGAGTTCACCGACTATGTGACCCCCAATATTGCTCTGGCTGACGGATCACTGGATGTGAACTGCTTCCAGCACAAACCTTATCTGGAGAGTTTTGCCAAAGATCGCGGCTTGTCGCTGGCGCCCATTACCCAGGTGCCAACTGGCCCTATGGGGCTCTACTCCGGCAAGCTGGCGGCACTCGACAAGGTGAAAGAGGGGAGCTCGGTGGCCATCCCCAACGATCCCACCAATCAGGCGCGGGCTCTGCTGATGTTGCAGGATCTCGGTTGGCTGACCCTCAAGGAGGGGATCAACCCGCTCAAGGCGAGCGAGTTTGATGTGGTGAACAATCCGCACAATCTCAAGCTGGTACTGCTGGAAGCCGCGCAGTTGCCCCGCTCGCGGGAGGATGTGGACTTCTCGGTGATCAACGGTAATTTTGCCGCCTCCAGCGGAATCCCGTTCAGTGAAGGACTGTTTCTGGAGCGCAGCTACGATTTTATCAATTGGGTGGTGGTGAAAAGCGCAGATGCGGAGCAGCCGTTTGCCAAAGATGTGGCGGCGGCCTACAACTCGGCGGCTTTCAAAGCCTATGCAGCCAAGCGTTTCGTTGGCTACAAGTACCCGCAAGGGTGGGGTGGCTAACAGTCGTGAACGTGGCCCGGCTATACAACGAAAAACGCCCCGAATTCGGGGCGTTTTTTATGGTATCAAGCCATCAACGGGCGCTTCACTGGTTGCGATAGAAGCGGTTCAGCTCGTTCATCACCTGGATCATGGCGCCCATATCCGGGGTACCGTGCTTGATCGGGCGATAGCTGTTGCGCTCCAGCAGTTCGAAGTCACCCTGCTTGTTGAAGTGGGTGATGGTCTCCCCTTCATAGATGGCGAAGTCGTTCTGATCCCCAGCCAGCAGCCAGTTGCGCGGGCTGGTATCAAACAGCGAGCGGCCAATGCTGTAATCGCGCGCCGGATTGCGCACGCCCAGCATCCCCTGCATCAGGGTCGGCGCCAGATCGAAATGGCTGCTTGGTTGTTCCCGAACGTCACTGCCGCGCCCCGGCCAGGCCAGTACCAGCGGTACCTGCACCTGATAGGGTGAGTAGTTGCTGCCTGCGCCCCAGCTGTTGCTGCGGGTGTCGTTGAACTCCTGACCGTGGTTGGAGGTGATGACGACGATGGTGTTGCTGTCCATCCCCTGCGACTGCAATTTGGTCAGCATCTGCTCAAGCAACTGGTCGGTATAGAAGACCGAGTTCTTGTAGCGGTTTTCCAGTTTTTGCAGGTTCTCCGCCCGATAGGCGGTCGCCGGATTGAAGTTGGCAAGCTCCGGTTGGAACGGCCCCTTCATGGTGGCGGGCAATTGGTAGTCACCGGGGCTCGAGAGATAGACCAGCGAGAACCAGGGACGCTCGGGAGAGCGCTTCTCCAGCCACTGTTGCCAGTCGGTCAGCAGCTTGCCATCGTCACTCTGTTCGGAGACAAACACCTGTTTGCGCAGACCGGCGAGGATGCTCTTGCGATACTTCTGGGCATCTTCCATCGCGCCGAACAGCCCGAACTGGTAATCCTGGCGCAGCATCTCGTCGAACAGCACCGGCGGACGCTTGTCGCTGCTGATGTCCTTGTAGTAGTGACCGGGCAACCCGTAGAAGAGGCTGAACATGCCCATCAGGTCGTCGTTGCCGCCACTCAGGTGATTACGGAACGTCAGATGCTGATCCGCATAGCGCTGCAGATTGGGCATGTTGATGTTGTTGAGCATGTCAAAGCGCAATGAGTCGACCACCACAATCAGCAGATTGTTATGGGTCAGGGGCGCGTTGACGTTGAGCGGGCGCAGCGGATAGTGCATCCGGCTGTCGCTGTTATCCCCCTGGGAGGCCGCCTGCTTCTCGTACTGATCCAGATCCAGCCAGCCATGTTTGGCCAGGAAGGATCGGGCCGTCATAGGGTAGGAGAGGGGGAAGTTGGCTCTCTGCATGGTGATGGGCTGATAGAGGGTCGCATCCGCCCAGCTGTTGACCACGTGGGTCAGGATAAAGCAGACCAGCAGGGCCAGCCCTACCTGATTGCCGTACTGGCGGCGCTTGCGCTTGTTGATCTTGCGCCAGACATAGGCCGACAGCAGCAGTTGCAACAGGAATATGGTCGGCACGGCGACGAAGATGATGCTCCAGATCGAGCCCTCCTCGGTCTGCGCCTGATCCAGCAGCAACTGCCATACCTGACTGTTGAGGTGGAACTTGAACAGCCGGAATACCTGGGTGTCGATCAGCAGCAGCACCAGCGCCAGGGTGGCGATGATGGCGGAGATGAACCGCAACGACTTCTCCTTGGGCAGCACGAAGCTGAGCGGGAAGATCGTCAACAGGTAGGTGACAAAACTCAGAAACGAGAAGTGGCCAATCCAGCTTACAACGAGGTAGATCACGCCAAGCGTGGTCGATGGCCAGCTGATGGCTCCCAGATAACGGGTGGCGATGAGCATGGCCAGAATAATGTTGAAGAAGGAGAACCAATGCCCCCAGGTGATCAGGCGAGAGACATTATCACGATAGGGGTTACCGGTTTCGACCATAGTGATCCATCTGCGTTGAGAAACGTCAAATCAACAGAGTCGGGGACTCAGTGCGTGTCGTGGCGGTTATCGACCGATGCGGTCAGGGCCTGGACAAACTTTTCGGTGATGGCCTGACGCTGGGCCGGAGCCATACCGTTGATGATATTGGTAGTCAGGTTGCCGAGCACCATCAGACTGAGATCCACCGGCGCTTTATGCTTTTCCAGCGCGGTGATCAGGTCGTTCATCAGGGCGTCAAATTGCTCGTTATTGTACTTTGATACGATAGGCATAATCTTCAGTTCATCTCGGTTCAAAGCGCCTTATAATACTTCACCCTTTCGGCTAACACTATGGCTTTGTGACATGAGTCTCGATATCGACAAGATCATTCTTCACTCCTTGCGCCAGGGCGGCGATGGTCAACCCCACGCCGATACCCGCAGCCAGACCCTGCCCCCTGATGAGGCGGTACAGGGACTGATGGCGGAACTGCATCGGATCTACAACGGCAAGGGCGGCAAGGGCTTTGGCTTCTTTGCCGACCCCGAGGCCGCCGTCGCCGAGCTGGCCGACGGCATCGATGCTCCCAAGCAGCCTTCACCCGCATTTCGTATCGCCCTCGAACAGCTGCTCGACGAGCAGACCGAATTCGTCCCCTTCTCGGTCACCGTGACCCAGATGCTGGTCAAGCAGCTGGTGGAGCACGCCCTCGATGAGCAGGGGGTGCTGCTGTTTGCCAAATATAACTACGTCGGGGTCGATTATCTGCTGATTGCTCTGCTGGAGGGTAAGGAGAGCGTCACCGTCAGCGAAGCGCTGGAATTACGCCATATCCAGTATCTGGATATCGGCAAACTCAATCTGGTGGCCCGTATTGATTTGACCGAATGGAAAACCCAACCGGATTCGCGCCGCTATATCACCTTCAGCAAGGGGCGCATTGGTCGCAAACTGGGCGACTTCTTTATGGATCTGCTGGGTGCCCGCGAGGGCATGGATGCCAAGGTACAAAATAAAGGCTTGCTGCAGGCGGTCGAAGATTATTGCGACAGTCGTCAGCTCGAGCCGACCGAGCGCAATGACTATAAAAAGCAGGTCTTCAAATATTGCACCGAACAGGCGAGTGCCGGTGAAGAGATCGAAATCAAGGAGTTGTCTGCAGAATTGCCTAGCGACGGTGACCTCGATTTTTACAGCTTTATCGGTCAGGAGTATGAGCTGGAAGAGCGTTTCCCGGCGGATCGCTCTACCTTGCGTGGTTTGACCAAGTTTGTCGGCTCCGGTGGCGGCCTGACTCTGAGCTTTGAGCAGAAGCTGTTGAACAGCCGGATCTTTTACGATCCCCAGACCGACACCCTGACCATCAAGGGTGTGCCGCCCAATCTCAAGGATCAGCTGCTGCGCCAGTCGTAGTCATGCTCCCGAGTGTGATCAACTCGTCATTTCTCGCAAAAAGAGACTCCGCCCCGGCGGGGTCTCTTTTTTTATCGCGCCCGGGCAGACCTCGAAACTGGCGCGGTACTTTGTTAACAAATCAAACAAAATAAACCACCTGAAAGGGTTTTCATTGAGGTGAAAACCCTTTCATTCATGAAATTTTATTTCATTTTGGTAATTATTATTCTGTGGTTGTCTGGAATTAAGCCGATAAATGGCCGTAATTCCCTGAAATAAGAAAATGTTTTCAAAACTTTCTGGAAGGAAATACGTAATTGCATTTCAAAAATGCGAGTTGCGTCATGTGAGCCGTTTGCCGCTTGGGATAATATTCATCTCGCACACAATGCTCTTACAGCGCGGAACTAATACAAGGAAAGGCTCATGAAAAAGAAATTGCTGTCATCCCTGATCGGTCTGGCCACTCTTGGCGTCGCTTGCTCTGCTACTGCTGCCATCGATGAAGGCCAGCTGACCATCTGGATCAACGGTGACAAGGGATACAACGGTCTGGCTGAAGTGGGTAAGAAGTTTGAAGCAGAAACCGGCATCAAGGTTACTGTGGCTCACCCGGATCAGGTTGAAGTCAAATTCCAGCAAGCCGCCGCCACTGGCAACGGCCCGGACATCTTCTTCTGGGCTCACGACCGTTACGGTGAGTGGGTCAAAGCCGGTTTGCTGGTTCCGGTAACTCCGAACGCTGCCACCAAAGGCAAATTTGAACAGCTGGCATGGGATGCCATGACTGTTGATGGCAAAACCTATGGCTACCCGGTTGCCATGGAAGCTGTCAGCCTGATCTATAACAAAGACCTGCTGCCCGAGCCGCCGAAAACCTTCGAAGAGATCGCCAAGATTGACGAGACTCTGAAGAAAAACGGCAAGCGCGCCATCATGTGGGCTTATGACACCCCCTACTTCAGCTATCCGCTGGTGGCTGCCAACGGTGGTTACGCCTTCAAGAAAACCGCTACCGGTTATGACGTCAAAGATACCGGCGTGAACAACGCAGGTGCCAAGATGGGCGTGGGCTACATCTCCGAGATGATCAAGTCCGGTCACCTGGAAAAAGGCATCGACTACGGTGTGATGGACGCCAAGTTCAACAAGGGCGAAGTGGCCATGATGATCAACGGTCCCTGGGCCTGGAGCAACCTGGACAAGAGCGGCATCAAGTACGGCGTAGCGCCGCTGCCGACCCTGAACGGCAAGCCGGCCAAAGCCTTCGTTGGTGTACTGGGTGCCACCATCAACGCCGCCAGCCCGAACAAGGATCTGGCTATCGAGTTCCTGGAAAACTACCTGCTGACCGATGCCGGTCTGGCGCCGGTTAACGCCGACAAGCCGCTGGGTGCCGTTGCGCTGAAATCCTTCCAGAAGACCCTGGAATCCGATCCGCACATCAAGGCCACCATGCTGAACGCCCAGGCTGGCGAGCCGATGCCATCCGTTCCCGAGATGAGCCGTTTCTGGTCTTCCTTCGAAACTGCCCTCAAGAACGTGACCTCCGGTCGTCAGGGTGTTGACGAAGCTCTGGATACCGCTGCCAAGCGTATCGTTCAGTAAGCACGCACTACCCGGGAGGCCGTCATGGCCTCCCACTCTCTCAAATCTCTCTTGGCGTTATAAAGGTTAATTGGCATGGAAGTAGTACCTTCTGTTGAGTCCTATGCCGGTCCGAAGGATAAGCACACCTGGCTTAAGTGGACCATAGCGGCCCTGGTTGCCATCCTCAACGGCTACGCAGCCGTGATGATGTACGCCAGTGGCGAGTGGGTATTCGCGCTGCTGGATCTGGTGGTGGTTTCCGTCGGTCTGTATGTCTTCATGAACAAGAAGACCTATGCCCATCGCTACATCTTTCCGGGTGTTGCGGGCATGGTTGTGTTTATCATCTTCCCTCTTGCCTACACCATTGGCATTGCCTTCACCAACTATTCGGGGTCCAACTTGCTCTCCGTGGAGCAGGCGCGGGACTACCACCTGAAGAAAACCTACAAGGTGGCGGGCGGTGAATTCGATTTTACCCTGCTGGATGGCGACAACGGCCAGTTCCAGCTGCTGCTGACACAGGATGATCAATCCTTTATCAGCCAACCTGTTTCCCTGATGACCAACAAGGCCCGTGAGCTGGCGTCCCGCGAGGGCCGTGTGCAGAACACCCAGCAAGTGGTCGAACTGCAGCCCTTCACTGGCGAAGCGGCCAGCAAGGCCGCACCGATCCGCGCCATTGTTGAGCATCGTACTCACCTGAGTGACCTTGATCTGGTGCTGCCGGATGGCGGTACCCACCTGACCCTGAGCAGCCTGCGCAAGTTTGCCGCCCAGAAGCAGCACTACACCCGTCTGATGGATGGTGCCGTGCTCAAGTCCGGCGTGGTGATCAAAGACAGCAACCTGCTGCGTGATACCCAGAATGGCGAACTGATGCTGCCCAATGGCGAGACCGGCTTCTATCAGTACATCGACGAACAGGGTCAGTTTGTCGGCAAGGGGATTGCTCCGGGCTTTGTGGTGAGCGTCGGTTGGAAGAACTTCGCGCGCATCGTCACCGATCCGGGCATCCAGTCACCCTTCCTGCAGATCTTCATCTGGACCGTGATCTTCTCAACCTGTTCTGTCGCCTTCACCCTGGCCATCGGCATGGTGCTGGCCTGTCTGGTGCAGTGGGAAGAGCTCAAGGGGCGCGGTTTCTATCGGGTCATGTTGATCCTGCCCTATGCGATCCCGGCGTTTATCTCCATCCTGGTGTTCAAGGGGTTGTTCAACCAGAACTTCGGTGAGATCAACATGTTCCTGGAAGCGGCGTTTGGCATCAAACCGGACTGGTATACCAACCCCTTCCTGGCCAAGGTGATGATCCTGATAGTCAACACCTGGCTCGGCTACCCCTACATGATGATCCTCTGCATGGGCCTGCTCAAAGCCATTCCGGAAGATCTCTATGAAGCGTCAGCCATGGACGGTGCCGGTCCGGTGCAGAACTTCTTCAAGATCACCGTGCCGCTGCTGATGAAGCCGCTGACACCGCTGTTGATTGCCTCGTTTGCCTTCAACTTCAACAACTTCGTGCTTATCCAGTTGTTGACCAACGGTGCGCCCGACATCATCGGCGCCAGCACCCCGGCCGGTACCACCGACTTGCTGGTGAGTTATACCTACCGGATTGCGTTCCAGGGATCGGGTGGTCAGGACTACGGTCTGGCCAGTGCCATCGCCACAGCTATCTTCCTCATCGTAGGTGCGCTGGCGCTGCTCAACCTGAAATTGTCCAAAGCCGACAAGCAGCTGTAAGGAGGCTTCAACATGGCAATCGTACAACCCAAATCAGTCAAATACCGGGTGTGGGCAACCCACCTGGTCATGTGGGGCTTCCTGGCGCTGATCATCTTCCCGTTGATCATGGTTATCGCCATCTCGTTCCGTAACGGTAACTTCGCGGTAGGGGAGATCATCCCCTCCAATCCGACGCTGGATCACTGGAAGCTGGCGCTGGGCATGTCCATCACCAACGCCGACGGCAGCATCACGCCGCCGCCGTTCCCGGTGCTGACCTGGTTGTGGAACTCCATCAAGATCGCCGGCATCACTGCCCTGATGATCGTGACGCTCTCCACCACTTGTGCTTACGCCTTTGCCCGCCTGCGTTTTCGTGGCAAGTCCACCATCCTGCAGGGCATGCTGATTTTCCAGATGTTCCCGGCGGTGCTGGCACTGGTAGCCATCTACGCGCTCTTTAACAAGATTGGTGACTACATCCCCTGGCTCGGTCTCAACACCCACGGTGGCCTGATCCTGGCGTACATGGGGGGGATTGCCCTCCACGTCTGGACCATCAAGGGCTACTTCGAGACCATCGACTCCTCCCTGGAGGAGGCGGCGGCCATCGACGGTGCGACCCCGTGGCAGGCATTCCGTCTGATCCTGTTGCCCCTGTCGGTGCCCATCCTGGCGGTAGTATTTATTCTGGCCTTTATCGGTTCCATTACCGAGGTGCCCATGGCCTCCATCCTGCTGCAGGATGTGAACAATCTGACCCTGGCGGTCGGGGCCCAGCAGTACCTCTATCCGCAGAACTATCTGTGGGGTGATTTCGCGGCGGCCGCAGTGCTCTCCGGTTTCCCCATCACAGTGGTGTTCCTGCTGGCACAGCGCTGGTTGGTTGGCGGTCTGACTGCTGGTGGTGTGAAAGGTTAAGTTTATGGCCGGGGGAGCTGACTCCCCCCGCTATCACGATTTGCAAAGATTCAAGAGCGGAGCTCGTCATGGCTGAAGTAGTACTCAACAACGTTCGCAAAAATTACGATCCGGCTGTTCACAAGGACACCCTGCGCAACATCAACCTCTCCATCAAGGAAGGGGAGTTCATTGTCTTCGTCGGCCCGTCAGGCTGCGGTAAATCCACCCTGCTGCGGATGATCGCGGGTCTGGAAGACATCACCAGCGGTGAGCTGACCATCGGCGGTCGCTACATGAACGACGTGCCGCCGGTAGAGCGCAACGTCGGCATGGTGTTCCAGTCCTACGCCCTTTATCCACACATGAACATCTACGAGAACATGGCCTTTGGTCTGAAGCTCAAGAAGATGGACAAAGAGAACATCCACAAGCGGGTGATGCGCGCCGCCGAGATCCTGGGTCTTGAGCCGCTGCTGGACAGAAAGCCCAAGGCGCTCTCCGGTGGTCAGCGTCAGCGTGTCGCCATCGGTCGCTCCATCGTGCAGCAGCCGCAGGTGTTCCTGTTTGACGAGCCGCTCTCCAACCTGGATGCCGCGCTGCGGGTCAAGATGCGGATCGAGATCGCCAAGCTGCACAAGGAGCTCAACTCCACCATCATCTATGTGACCCACGATCAGGTGGAAGCGATGACTCTGGCCGACAAGATTGTGGTGCTGAGCCCGCTCAAGGCCGAAGCTGCCACCAACCTGGAACAGTTCGGTTCACCGCTGGATCTCTACCACAACCCGGACAACAAGTTCGTGGCGGGCTTTATCGGCTCTCCCAAGATGAACTTCCTGGCGGGCGAGTTGCTGGAGATTGGCGAGCAGGAGTGCCTGGTCAAGTTGACCTCTGGCGATACCGTGCGTGCCCGGGTCGATGCCCGCAGTGGCGCTGTGGGTGACAAGGTGGAGCTGGGCATTCGCCCCGAGCACCTGATGCCGCTGGATCACCCCCATGCGCACAGCAAGGTGAGCGGGATCGTGCAGGTGGCCGAGCACCTGGGCGCCGAGTCTTTCGTTTATATGGATGTGGATGGTCACGACTTTACCGTCAAGGCCACCTCGGATGTGGATGTGGCGACCGGTCAGACCTACAGCGTGGGTATCCCGGCCGAAGCCTGCTACCTGTTCGATGCCAAGGAGCAGGCGTTCCCCCGTACCGCCAAATATATCCGTACCTGATTTTTTGTTGTGCTGGTTTTCCTTTCTTAATAATCAATGCCTTTTTGCCGGTCGTCAGACCGGCTTTTTATTGCCTGCGATTTGAACATGCAGATAGGCAAGGTAACCCGGTTCAGGCCTCGAGTTCGGCGGTAATATCGGGCACAAAGGTCTGGCTGGCCAGCGGCGGGCGCTCATACCCTTCGGTCTTGATGGGGGGGAGCTTGATAGGCTCGTAGTGGATCGCCTCGTAGGGCACCTTGCTCAGCAGATGGGCGATGCAGTTGAGGCGAGCACGGCGCTTGTCGTCAGCCTCCACCACGAACCAGGGGCAATCCTCGGTGTCGGTGTAGGTGAACATGTCATCCTTGGCGCGGGAGTATTCCACCCAGCGCGAGCGGGACTGCAAATCCATCGGGCTGAATTTCCAGCGCTTGATGGGGGTGTTGATCCGCTCTTTAAAGCGCTTCTCCTGCTCCTCGTCGCTGACCGAGAACCAGTATTTGATCACCGTGATGCCGGAGCGGATCAGCATCCGCTCAAACTCGGGGCAGGCGCGCAGAAACTCGCGATACTCGGCATCGCTGCAAAATCCCATCACCCGCTCGACTCCGGCCCGGTTGTACCAGGAACGGTCAAACAGCACCATCTCGCCAGCGGCGGGCAGGTGGGCCACATAACGCTGAAAGTACCACTGGGAGCGCTCCCGATCGGAGGGGGCGGGCAGCGCCGTGACCCGGCAGACCCGGGGGTTTAGCGGCTCGGTGATCGCCTTGATGACGCCCCCTTTACCGGCGGCGTCCCGTCCCTCGAACAGTACCACTACCTTTAACCCCTCCTGCTTGACCCACTCCTGCAGCTTGACCAGCTCCTCCTGCAGATGGGCAAGGTGGTGCTCGTAGCACTTCTTGTCCAGACGCGGCCGCTTCTTGCTCTTCTCCTTCGCCATGGGCTTCTCCTTTTGGCATCCTTTCATGGGTGACTTCTTTGGGTCACTGTCAGCTTGCACCAGGGAGGCGTCACCTGCCAAGGGGGACGTGATACACTGCCCGCCCATCGCTGGCAACAGGAGATAACATGAAGCATTTTATGGAGATAGCGGGCCGCCGGATGGCCTATCTGGATGAAGGGCAAGGGCCGGTACTGCTGTTTGGTCACAGCTATCTGTGGGATAGCGCCATGTGGGCGCCGCAAATCGAGGCGCTCAAGGGCAGCTATCGCTGCATCGTTCCCGAGCTGTGGGGCCACGGTGATTCCGACCTGCTCCCCGAAGGTGGCTGCACCCTGGCGACTCTGGCGCGGGATCACCTGGCGCTGCTCGATGCTCTCGGGGTTGACGAGTTCGTGCTGGTGGGCCTCTCCATCGGTGGCATGTGGGGTGTGGAGCTGGCGCGCATGGTGCCAAACCGCCTCAAGGGTCTGGTGCTGATGGACAGTTTTGTCGGCCTCGAGCCCCAGATCACCTGCGAGCGCTACCTAGGCATGCTGGCGATGATCGAGCAGCTCGGCACCGTCCCTGCACCCATCATCGAACAGGTAGCGCCGATCTTCTTTGCCAGCCAGCCTGATGAGGCGCTGTTGAGTGGTTTCAAGGCGCGTCTGGCCGCTTGGCCAAACGAGAAGATTGCCGCCATGGTGGCGGTGGGCCGCAGCTTTGTGACCCGCGAAGATCGTATCGAGTGGCTGGAGGAGATCACCACTCCCGCACTGGTGATGACCGGCTGCGAAGATAAGGCGCGTCCGGTGCTGGAGGGCTATCTGATGGCCGAGGTGCTGGGTTGCCCGTTCAGGGAGATCCCGATGGCTGGCCACATCTCGTCGCTGGAAAATCCGGCCTTCGTCAATCAGCAACTGACCGAGTTTCTGGCGGCGCTGTAAGCCTGAATTGGCAGCTTGAGCAGGCTGTACTACCAGCCTGATGGTCGTGAAAAAGGGAGCCGAGGGCTCCCTTTTGTTTGGTCGTGTCTCACGGTTCAAGACTCATAACCGTTACCAGATATAGCCCAGCGCAAAACCCGCATAGAGCTCGCCATCGTGCTGGACGATGGGGCTGTTTTTGATGTCCCGATCATACCATTCGTAGTTCATGGCAAACATGCCAATCCAGTTGGGGCTGAAGCGGTAGCTGGTGATGAGGGCCGCCATCGGGGAGAGGGTGGTACCGGTATCCCAAGCGGGCCGCTGGGCGGTTGCCTCGCTCTCGGAGATGCCGCCGAAGTAGTAGTTGGCCATCTTGTCGCTGCGCAGCATCAGCCCCATCCCCGGCATGATCAGCAGGTTGTCGCGCAGGATGGGGAAGTCGGCCCACAGCAGCAGCTCCTGCCCCTTGCTGCGGCCGGTGACATCGCTGTTGGCCCGCACGGTCAGCAGGGCATAGGGGGTGATGATGTTGCCACCGATCCCGCCTTCCAGCTGCCATTTTCGCTGCTCCATACCACTGAAAGCGGGCGAGTCCTCGGGATCCAGATTGCCAAAACGGACCCGGCCATAGCCGTAGAGGGCCAAGTTCTCATCCTTGTGGAAGTAGTAGCGGGCCCGATCCCCCAGAAACATGAACTGGTCGCCAAAATAGATAAAGCCCGGGATGGCGTAGAGGGCGTTGTCCTGCGCTTCATAACGGGCCTGTCCCCCGATGAGCGCCGCACCGGCGACAAAGCCCTGTGGCACCGGGCTGGTAGGGCTGTCGCTGGTGAGCAGATCCATGGAACCAAGGTCGATATCGGCGCGGGCGGGCAGGGCGGCAGCGAGGAGCAGGGCCGTCAGCCCTGCTGCTCTGATTTGACGAAAAAAGGTCATGGACACACCGTTGTCACGATTGCAGGGGAAGTAGGTTATTGTGCGGCACCGGGCATCTCTTCACGTTTTGGCCAGGCATTGAGCACCGCCTTGACCAGGGTGGCGAGGGGAATGGCGAAGAAGACACCCCAGAATCCCCACAAGCCGCCGAAGACCAGCACGGCGATGATGATGGCCACCGGATGGAGGTTGACCGCTTCCGAGAAAAGCACCGGCACCAGCAGGTTGCCATCGAGAGCCTGAATGACCAGATAGGCCACCATCAGCCAGGCGAACTCGGGGGTGAGCCCCCACTGAAACAGGGCTACCATGGCGACCGGAACCGTCACCACGGCGGCGCCGATATAGGGGATCAGCACCGAGAAGCCGACTGCGACCGCCAGCAGCACCGAGTAGCGCAATCCCATCAGGGCGAAGGGGACATAGGTGGCGATGCCGACGATGAGGATCTCGATCACCTTGCCGCGGATGTAGTTGATGATCTGGTTGTTCATCTCGACCCACACCCGGTTGACCAGGGTGCGGTTGCGCGGCAGGAAGCGGCGCAGGCTGCCCATCAAGACCCGCTTGTCCTTGAGCATAAAGAAGACCATCAGCGGCACCAGAATGAGGTAGATCATGATGGCGACCACGTTGACCAGCGAACTGAGGGAGGCGCTTACCAGATGCTCGCCGCCACTGAGGATGCGCTGGCGAATATTGTCGATGACGGTCTCCACCAGACTGACGTCGATGAGCTCGGGGTATTTGTCCGGCAGGGTGCGGACATAATCCTGAGCGTGGGTCAGCATGGCCGGCGCCTCTTTGGCCAGATTGATCCCCTGACTGACCAGCGTCGGGATAAGACCCAGCAAGGAGGCGACTGCTACCGCAATAAAGAGGATCAGAATGACGCTGGTGGCCAGGGTGCGCGACAGCCCCGTTTTTTGCAGCCGGGCGACCGGCCACTCCAGCAGATAGGCCATTACCAGCGCCACCAGCAGGGGGGCCAGCAGATCGCCAAACAGCCAGATGATGGTGAAGCAGAACACCAGCAACAGGAAAAGGGTAACGGCATCGGGATCGGAAAAACGGGTCTGATACCAGCGCTTCAATACTTCTAACATGACGGCATCCTTACATCACTGGGGCTCAAGATGGTTGTTTCGCCCCGACAACCAACTGCAAAGAGAGGGTATTGTCCGCTTCTTGCTGCACCTCGACATGGTGGCCCTGACGGTGCAGATAGGCCGGAATATCCTGCCGGGAGCCCGCATCGGCCAGCCGGATGGTGACGGTTTGACCGCTTTTGGCCCCCCTTAACCAGAGCTTGAGCCGGATCAGCGGCTCGGGGCAACGCCAGGGGGTCAGGTCGAGAACTTCCATGGGGGCTCCATCAGGCAGGTGGCCGCTATTATGGCCGTGATAAGAGCATGAAACAACGCTTGTAGCCCTTGATGGGCAAGGGTATTCTGCCGAGGCCCTTTCTGATGGAGATAGAGATAACGTGGCACGTTTTTCCCCCCTGATGGCATCGCTTCCCCTGCTGGCTTCCCTGATGGGCGCCACGTTTCATGCCGAGGCCAACAATCAGCTTCCCGACATCGGCACGGCCGGGGTTGCTGCCCTGCCCATCGAGCAGGAAGTGCGTTACGGCAACGCTTTTATGCGCTTTGCCCGTGCGGGTCTGCCGATCATCGATGATCCGGTGCTGAGCCAGTACATTGACGATCTGGGTCAGCGACTGCTGACCAACGCCGATGGGGTACGTTTCCCGTTTACCTTCTTCCTCATCAATGATCCCACCATCAACGCGGCCGCCTTCCTCGGCGGGCGGGTCAAGGTGCACACTGGCCTCTTCCTCTACGCCGACAGCGAGAGTGAGCTGGCCTCGGTACTGGCCCACGAAATCACCCACGTGACCCAGCGCCATATCGCTCGTTACATGGAGGCGCAGGCGAGCAGCTCGGCGGTGACTCTGGCCGGTCTGGTGGGCTCCATCGCGTTGGCAGTGATCAACCCGACTGCCGGTATCGCCGCGCTGCAGACCACGCTGGGCCTCTCCATGCAGTCGGCCATCAACTACACCCGCGACAACGAATATGAAGCGGATCGCATCGGCATGAAGACCCTCTATGATGCCGGTTTCGATCCCATGGGGATGGCCAACTTCTTCCAGAAACTGGCTGCCGAATACCGTTACGCCAGCAAGCCGCCGGAGATGCTGCTCACTCACCCGCTGCCGGAGACCCGGATCAGCGAGGCCCGCGCTCGGGCGGGTAGCTATGGTCGCCGCGACTTGCCGCCCAGTCTCGACTTCTGGCTGGCCAAGGTGCGGATTCAGGTGCGTTTTGGTACCGATACCCCGCAGGGGCTGCTGAGCTACTTCGATAGCCGGATCCAGAAGGGGGATTATCCGCTCAAGGATGCCGCCATCTATGGCAAGGCGCTGGCGCTGATCCAGCTCAAGCGCACCGACGAGGCTGATACCCTGATGCAGGAGCTGGCGGCCCGTCATCCGGAAGATCTCTTTATCGTCGATGCCCAGACCGACATCGATCTGGCCAAGGGGCGCAGTGCCCAGGCCATCGCGCGCCTCGAGAAGTTCCGCAGCCGGATGCCGGACAACGAAGTGGTGGTGGTCAACCTCGGCAACGCCTATCTCGAGAGCGGCAACTACAAGAAGTCCATCGCCATCCTTGACCCCTATGCCCGTGCCCATGAGGAGAACAATCTGGCCTGGAACCTGCTGGCCGATGCCTATCGCAAGGCGGGTAGAATGACCGAGCTGCATATGGCGCGGGCCGAGATGCTCGCACTGCGCGGGGATTATCAGGCGGCCATCGACGAGCTGATCGTGGCACGCGGTACCACCAGCGATCGGATGACCCTGGCTCGTCTGGAGGCGCGCATCACCGAGCTGGAGCGGGCCAAGAAGGATCTCGACAGCCTCAAGGGCTAACGAAACCTATCAAACAAGGGCGCACTCTGGTGCGCCCTTGTTGTTTATGGCGGTGGCGTTGATGTGGGGGACGGTGATAGCAGCTATGGGCTAGTGACTCATGCTGCTGGCGGTCGCCTCGAGCATCTCGATCTGCTGCTGGTCGAGCTCGCCGACCAGCGTCTGCTTGAGCTTGCCCTCGCTATCGAGCAGATAGCTGGTGGGCAGGCCGCTTGGGCGAGGGAAGGGGAGTTTGGCATCTTCATTGGCAATAAGGAGCGGCACCTTGATGTGATACTGCGCAGCCAGCTTGTTCAGCTCCGCTGGCGTGGTCGGGTCGTAGTTGATGGCCACCACTGTGATCTGGCCTTCTGCCGCCAGCGCGTTGAGGCGCGGCATCTCCCGCAGGCAGGGGGTGCACCAGGGGGCGAAGTAGTTGACCAGCAGCGGCTTGCCGGCAAAGTGGCGCAGGCTGACCGACTGCCCTGTTGCATCGGTAAATTCGGGGGCGGGCGTGCAAGCGCCCAGCAGGCCAGCCACAATCAGCCAACAAATTCGTTTCAATTCCTTTCCACTGCCGCTTACCCTGACCATCACTTTCCCCTACAATAGCGCCGTTTCTAGTCCCATCTTGCGATTAATCAGGGAGTTACCATGAGCGAGACCCAAATCTACCACAATCCGCGCTGCTCCAAGAGTCGCGAAACCCTGGCCCTGCTGGAACAGCACGGGATCGCCCCTGATGTGGTGTTCTATCTGGAGCAGGCCCCAAGCGAAGATGAGATCCGCAACCTGCTCTCTCTGCTCGGTTTTAGCGATCCCCGCCAGCTGATGCGTACCAAGGAGGAGCTCTACAAGGAGCTGGGATTGGCCGATGTCAGCGGTGATGCCCTTATTCGCGCCATGCACCAGCATCCCAAGCTGATCGAGCGCCCCATTGTCATCAAGAATGGCCAGGCCCGCATTGGTCGCCCGCCGGAGCAGGTGCTGGAGATCATCAAGTGAGCACCCGCTTCGCACGTTGGCTGACTCTGGTCGGCTTCTTCGGTCTGCTGGGCTGGGTCATCCTCTGGCATCTGTGGCTATCACCCCATCCGGACCTCAACCCCTGGCTGCTGCCGGTGATCTGGACGGTGCCGCTGCTCTTCCCTCTCAAGGGAATCGTGCAGGGCAACCCCTACACCCACGCCTGGGGCAACTTCGTGTTGATGCCCTATTTCCTGCACGCCCTCACCCTGATCACCACGGATGAGGGGGAGCGGTGGCTGGCGGTGGTGGAGCTGGTCTTCACCACTCTCGCCTTTGTCGGCACCATCTATTACGCCCGACTGCGTGGTCGGGAGCTGGGCTTAAGCATTCGCAAAAAGAAAGACGAAGCCAACTGATGACAAACGCCCCGCAAGGGGCGTTTTTTATGGGGAAGCAGCTCTATCCAGAGGGATCACTGTGCCCCTTGGGCTGCCCGATATTGGGCCAGCTGCTGCTGGCTAAAGTCCATCAGCTGGGGATAGAAGCGCAGAAATCCCGCCTCGCATGTTTGCCACTGCGACTCATCGAGGGTCAACAGCGCCTCTCCCAGTTGTACCGGGCGGCGCAGTCGGCGACCGATGCCATTCAGCGCTTGCCCCAGCCCCTCCCTGTGGCGGTAGGAGGCGATCCAGTTCTGCTCGGCCATCCGTTTGAGGGGGAGTGGCAGTCCGTCCGGCAGGCGTGGGTGATCCGCCAATAGCTGGTCATAACTGCGTTGCAGGAAGCGGGGCAGGGGCTCGGTGCTGAACAGTCCCCAGTGCTGGCTCAGCCAGTGGTCGTAGATCATATCCACCACTATGCCGCCAAAGCGGCGCCAGGGGGCCTCGAAACTGGCGACGGCCGCCTTGTGCTCGGGGTGGCTGTCGGTGAAAGCGTCAATTTTGCGGTGTAGCCAGATCCCCTCATCGAAGTGGGCGGCAAGCCCCGTGGGCAGCGTGCCTTTGACGAAATCGCCGAGCAGATTGCCGGTGAGAGAGCTTCGGGTGTGGGCAGCCAGATGGAGATGGGCCAGAAAATTCATCGGTCGCTGTGGGTCTGTTATGGGATGGCAAGGTGCTTCGAGCCTAACGGATCCCGCCTGCCTTGACCATGATCGGGATTTTGCTACTGCCCTGTGGCTGCCTCTTGCCGGGCAAAATTCGGGCGTGCTAAGGTGATTGCCATCTTTGTCACAGGACGCGACAAACCACCATGATGCGCAAAGCCAGAGGCTTTTTTCTGGCCTTCTACTTCAAGCCTTTCTATCTCTCCGAGTGGTTCGACGAATAGATCGAACCTCTGGAGCAGTTCACTGACGCCCGCTCGGGCGTGATCTCGCTCATCCAGATTTTGCCGTTTTTGGTCATCGCATGCATTCGCCTGCGGTGCCTTGTCCGCGCTTGTGCGCTTTTTATGTAATGGAGTACACATGATGAAGATCAGACTGACCCTCTCAGCCCTGTTTGTTGCCAGCCTGCTGGCCACCCCCGCTATGGCCAAGGAGTGGAAAACCGTGCGTTTCGGGGTGGAGGGGGCCTACCCGCCCTTCTCCTGGACCGATGCGTCGGGCGAGATCAAGGGGTTTGATATCGATCTCGCCAACGCCCTTTGTAAGCAGATGGCGGTCAAGTGCGAGCTGGTGGCGCAGGATTGGGACGGCATGATCCCGGCCCTGCTGTCGCGCAAATACGACGCCATCATCGCCGCCATGTCGATCACCGACGAGCGGCGCCAGAAGGTCGATTTCACCGAGAAATATGCCCATATTCCCAATCGCTTTGTGGCGGCCAAGGGGACCGAGCTGACGCTGACCCCGGAAGGCATGGCGGGCAAGCGCATCGGGGTGCAGCGGGCCACCACCCACGATAAGTACCTGACCGACAATTTTGGCTCGAATGTCACCATCGTCCGTTACGGCAATGCCGATGAGGCCTATCTCGATCTGAAGGCGGGTCGGGTGCTGGCCCTGCTGGCCGATGCCTCTGCCATCGAGCAGGGGCTCCTTGGCAAAGAGGGGGGCGACAAGTTCGATTATGTGGGGCCCGCCCTGACCGATCGCCAGTGGTTTGGTGATGGCATGGGGATCGCCGTGCGCAAGAGCGATAAGGAGCTCAAGGGCAAGCTGGACGAGGCGATCAAGGCCCTGCGTGCCAATGGTACCTATCAGCAGATCAACCAGAAGTACTTCAAGTACGATATATATGGTGGTTGACGGGGGGAGGGAGCTTGCTCCCTCTCTTTTCATTGGGCAAGCGACAATCGTGCAAGGAGGATCGCCATGTTGACCCTGATCGAGGGGGCCGAGATCTTCAGCCCTACCCACCTTGGCCAGCAGGATCTGCTGGTGGCTGATGGCCGTATCGCCTGGATGGGCAAGGGGCTGACTGTGCCCACAAACTGGCCGCTGCATCGGGTCGATGGTCGTGGCCGCTATCTGGTACCCGGGCTGGTGGATCCGCTGGCCCATATCACTGGCGGTGGCGGTGAGGGGGGCTTTGCCTTTCGCACCCCGGAGCTGGCGGCGAGCGAGGCGCTCAAGGCAGGTGTCACTACCCTGGTGGCGGCGCTTGGCACCGACAGCCTGACCCGCACCCCCGCGCAGGTGCTCGGCAAGGTGCGCGAGTTTCGCGCCGCCGGGGTGAGCGCTTTTATGTATACCGGCTCCTACCATCTACCGGTCAAGACCCTGACCGGCACAGTGGAGTCGGACATCATCCTGATCCCCGAGGTATTGGGGGTGGGGGAGGTGGCCATCAGCGACCACAGATCCAGCGCGCCGACCCACGATGAGCTGGCCAGGCTTGCCAGCGAGGCGCGAGTGGCCGGGCTACTTGCGGGCAAGAGCGGGGTCAGCTTCTTTCATGTCGGGGATGGCAAGGGGGCATTGGCGCCCCTGCGGGCCCTGCGCGATGAGACTGACATTCCGCTGCGCCAGCTCTATCCCACCCACTGCAACCGCAACCCCTGGCTCTTTGCCGAGGCCATCGAGTGGGGCAAGGCGGGAGGCTGGGTTGATCTCACCACCTCGAGCTTTCCCGATCTGCTGGAGGATGGCGAGCGGCTTGCCGCCGATGCGTTTCTCGAGCTGCTGGCCGCCAATGTGCCTGCCGAGCGCATCACCTTCAGCTCGGATGCCAACGCCAGCCTGCCGCGTTTTGATGGGGAAGGGCGGCTAATCGAGATGCGCTGCGGTCAGATTGCCAGCCTGTGGCTGCAGTGCGTGCGCGCGATCCGGCTCGGTGTCTCGCTGGAGAGGGCGTTGGCCGCGGTGACAAGCAATCCGGCGCAGGCGCTGGGGCTCGGCAGCAAGGGGCGTATCGGGGTCGGGCAGGATGCGGATCTGCTGCTGGTGCACGACCGGACGTTTGCTATCGAACGGGTGATGAGTGGCGGCCAGTGGCGCGAATAAGGCTGCGGGTAATATCGTAGTCAGTGCGAGTGCGTGGTGGCTCCAAACAGCAAAAGCCCGACAACAAGGTCGGGCTTTTTTATCTGCAATGTGGAAATCAGGCTTAGATCGCCAGAAAACCGAGGATCAGGATGGGGCCGAGCAGGCTCAGGATAAAGCCGGAGACAATGGCCACCGGCACCACCTGAATGCCCCCTGATTTCTGGATGACCGGCAGGGTAAAGTCCAGCGCCGTGGCGCCGCCGTAACCGATGGCCGCCGAGGGGTGGCGTCGCATCAGGACCGGGATGATCAGAATGGCGATAAGCTCACGCCCAAGATCGTTGATAAAGGCAGCAGAGCCGAGCACCGGCCCCAGTTTGTCGGCCACCAGAATGCCGGAGAGCGAATACCAGCCGAAGCTCGAGCTCATCGCCAGACCATGGGTAAAGGGCATGCCCAGCCACTGGGCCGCCAGCAGGCTGCCCAGCCAGCTGCTGAGGATGACGGTGGCGGCTATCTTCATCCCCCAGGGGTTGAGCAGGATCTGGCGCAGCCGCATGCCGGAGTTGCGCATCTGCACCCCGATGAGAAACAGCAGCAGCATCAGTGCCCACTCGCTCCACTTGTCGATGGGCAGTGCGCGCAGATCCACCAGTAGACCCAGCAGCACACCGCCGAGCACCACAAAGCAGAGCTGCAGGGATTCCCACAACAGATGCAACTTGCCCGGCATCTTGGCATCGCTCGCCTCATGGGTCGGCGGCGTGCGCTTGTCGAGCCACCAGAGGGCCAGCAGGTTGCAGACCGTGATCGCGGTGAGCATCACCCCGGCGACCTTGAAGATCACCGCCAGATTGCTGCCCAGGTTCTCCACATAGGCAAGCCCGAGCCCCATCAGAAACAGAATGAGGTAGACCATCTTGCCCAGACTCTGGTTGACCAGCTTGATCAGCCGGGCAGAGGAGAGGGGAATCAGATAGCCGATTGCCAGTGGCAACAGGATCAGCAACACATTGAGCAGCATCGAGGCCTCGATCACAAAAACTGATAAAAACACCACCTTATCATTACTTATTGGCTCTGTGTCACATATCTCTCGCTTTCATGGCCGAAAACAGCTCTTTTGGGGGCAGATTGTTACTTTTTTGCCACAACCTCTCTGTTTGATAAGGTTCTGTGCGAGCCCGAGTGCACCAATGAAATCAAGTTGATCCAATCGGGGGGCCGATATTTCACTCGGCAAGGGGGTGCATAAAGCCATTTTGGTGCCGGTTTGGCACACATCACGCTTTTCTCTTGCCACTGATATGATTGGGGTATAAAAAGGCGGTATCGGAATAGCCATTGAAACGGCTGTTTATGCAAACAAAGTGCTGAAAAATACGCAAAGAGCGAATAAAAATAGAGCGAATCCCTTGAAGACCCTCGTTCTGTATTGTTTTTTCACTATACGGGTGATATTTTCGCTGAAGGTTGCCATCGGTTAACTTTTTGTTAAATGGACGATGGTTGAGTCACGCCCCCTGCGGCGTCTAGGGACAGACAAGGTTGTAATGGATGAGCGACGTTGCCGCACTGGAAGTACGTGATCTGCACAAATATTTTGGCACCCACGAAGTGCTCAAGGGCATCGACATGACCGCCCACAAGGGGGATGTGATCTCCCTTATCGGCTCCTCAGGCTCGGGGAAGTCGACCTTTCTTCGCTGTATCAATCTGCTCGAAACCCCCTCATCCGGCACCGTCTCGCTCCATGGCGAGTTGATCCGGATGAAAACCAGCCGCGCCGGCGAGCGGTTGCCCGAGGATATGCGTCAGGTTGAGCGGATCCGCAGCCGGCTGGCCATGGTGTTTCAAAGTTTCAATCTCTGGTCACACATGACCATCATGCAGAACATCATCGAAGTGCCAATCCAGGTGCTAAAGGTGCCTCGCGCCGAAGCACTGGCCAAGGCAGAGCAACTGCTCAACCGGGTTGGACTCTGGGAGCGGCGTGACTACTATCCCGGCCACCTCTCCGGTGGTCAGCAGCAGCGGGCCGCCATCGCCCGTGCGCTGGCGGTAGAGCCCGAGGTGATGCTGTTTGACGAACCCACCTCGGCGCTGGATCCCGAGCTGGTGGGGGAGGTGCTCGGCCTGATGCGCGAGCTGGCCGAAGAGGGGCGCACCATGTTGGTGGTGACCCACGAGATGTCGTTTGCCCGGGATGTATCGAACAAGGTGATGTTTCTGCATCAGGGGCGGGTGGAAGAGGAGGGCAACCCCAAGGAGATTTTCGCCCATCCCAAATCCGAGCGGTTCAAGCAATTCATCTCCTCCATCTACTGATGGCGGGATGCCTGGTTACCCAATCAACTGTTTTATCAAGGAGAGATACATGAACAAGCTGATGCTGGCGACAGCCGTAGTCACTGCCCTCGCGTCCGGTAGCCTGATGGCTAAGGAGTGGAAAGAGGTCCGGATCGGGGTTGAGGGTGCCTATCCCCCCTTCTCCTGGACCGAGCCCAGTGGCGAGGTGAAAGGCTTTGATATCGACATCGCCAACGCCCTGTGCGAAGAGATGAAAGTGAAGTGCACCCTGGTCAAGCAGGACTGGGACGGCATCATTCCGGCGCTGCTGTCACGCAAGTTTGACGCTATCATCGCCACCATGGACATCACAGAAGAGCGCAAGAAGAAGGTGGACTTCACCCAGAAGTACCAGCACATTCCGGCCCGCTTTGCCGCCAAGAAGGGCACCGACGTGCAGCTCGACAAAGCCTTTATGGAAGGCAAGTCCGTCGCGGTGCAGCGTGCGACCTCCATGGATACCTTTATTACCGACAACTTCCCCAATGCCACCATCAAGCGTTACGGCACCGCCGATGAAGCCTATCTCGATCTGAAATCCGGTCGTGTGGACTATGTGCTGGCCGACTCTGCCGCCATCACCGACGGTCTGCTGAAGAAAGAGGGGGGGGATGCCTTCGAATTCGTCGGCCCGAAACTGACCGATCCCAAGTGGTTTGGCGAGGGTGCCGGTATTGCGGTGCGCAAGGCTGACAAGGATCTGAAAGAGAAATTCAACGCCGCCATTCTGGCGCTGCGTGCCAACGGCAAGTACAAGGAAATCAACGACAAGTACTTCGAGTTCGACGTATACGGAGAGTAAAACAAAGAGACGTTTACGGCGAGTAAGTCCAAAGACGTCTACGGCAAGTAACGACAGGTTGATCCCGTCAGTAGTCATCGGGCCCGTCACCTCCCTGAGGGAGTTTACGGGCCCGCATTGATTGCAATGGAGCTGCACATATTTCATTCGGACTGCTATGGAGCCTTCTGGTTAGCAGGTGCGTGAAGATTCAGTGGCGATGGAGCTGCATATGTTTGATTTGAAAGGATACGAAGCCTCGCTGCTGGAGGGCGCCTGGGTCACCCTGGAAGTGGCGCTGGCCTCCCTGCTGCTGGCGTTGCTGCTGGGGATGCTGGGGGCGCTGGCCAAACTCTCTCCCTACAAGTGGGCCAGGGCCATCGCCACCGGCTACACCACCATCATTCGCGGCATCCCCGATCTGGTGCTGATGATGCTGCTCTTCTTTGGCGGCCAGGTGCTGATCAACGGCATCTGCACCTGGGTCAACGAGACTTACAACAGCTGGTTACTGGAGAGTAATCCCAATCAGGAGTGGGTCTCCCTGCTCCCGGACTATATCGACATCAGCCCCTTTGTGGCCGGTGTCGCGACCATCGGTTTTATCTTCGGCGCCTACATGACCGAGACCTTTCGCGGCGCCATTCTGGCGGTGGACAAAGGTGAGCTGGAGGCCGCACGGGCCTTTGGCATGCGTGCAACCCAGGTGTTTGTCCGGATCCTCTTCCCCCAGATGATGCGCCACGCTCTGCCGGGGTTTGGCAACAACTGGCTGGTACTGCTGAAAACCACCGCGCTGGTCTCCATCATCGGCCTCGATGACATGGTGCGCAAAGCCTCGCTGGCGGCGGGCTCGACCCAGCAACCCTTCACCTTCTACATGGCGGTGGCGCTGATCTTCCTGATCTTCACCGCAGTCTCCACCTCGGCGCTCAAGTGGGCCGAGCGTCATTACGCCATCAAGACGAGGTAAGCCATGGATTTCTCAATCATTCTCAAAGAGTGGCCCACCTACTGGGAGGGGCTCTATACCACCGTCTGGCTGGTGGCTCTCTCTCTGATCCTCGGCCTGATGCTGGCGGTGCCCATGGGCATCCTGCGCAATAGCCGTAACTGGCTGATCAAGGGGCCGATCTGGGCCTATATCTACTTCTTTCGCGGCACCCCGCTGCTGGTGCAGCTCTTTATCATCTACTACGGCGCCGCCCAGTGGGAGTGGCTGAAGAACAGTGCCGCCTGGTCGCTCTTCTCCGAAGCCTGGTTCTGTGCGCTGCTGGCTTTCACCCTCAATACCGCCGCCTATACCGCCGAGATCGTGCGCGGGGCGGTACACAATATGCCGCGCGGCCAGATTGAGGCAGCCAACGCCTTTGGCATGACCCGCTGGCAGACCCTGACCCGGATCATTTTGCCCAACTCGTTTCGTCGGGCGCTGCCAGCTTACAGCAACGAGGTGATTTTCATGCTGCAAGGCTCGGCGGTGGCGGGCATCATCACCATCGTCGATCTGACCGGCGCTGCGCGGATCATCAACTCTCGCTACTACAGTCCGTTCGAGGCGTTTTTGACCGCAGGGCTGCTCTATATGCTGCTCACCTTTGTCATCGTCTGGCTGTTCAAGAAGTGGGAAGCGCGCTGGCACGCCCACCTGCGTCCGCGCAATGTGTAAGGTGTGATCTGCCAAGATGGCCGAAAATGGCTCCGCCTGTTGCAGGCGGGGCCATTTTTTATCTTCATCCTCTGCCCGCCCGGTTTGCCAAATGGCGGATGAGCAGGGAGAATGCAGCACTCCCGAGCGCCGCCAGTCGTTGGCTGTGTGCCTTATCCCCCAGTTCCCGAGGTTTTATGTACCGGATATTGTTTGAGCATCCCGCTTTTCTGGTTATCGACAAGCAGCCCGGCATCGGCATGCATGACGAGAAGGACGACGGTGAGTCGGTCAATCCGGGACTGGTCAATCGGGTGAAGGCCGATACCGGGCTCACTCTCTATCCGGTGCACCGGCTCGACAAGATGACCTCCGGCTTGGTGCTGCTGGCCCGCACCACAGAGGCGAACCGTGAGCTGAGCATGGCTTTTGCGGCCCGTGAGGTGAGCAAACTGTATCTGGCGCTCTCCGATCGCAAACCCAAGAAGAAGCAGGGTTGGGTGAAAGGGGATATGCAAAAGGGGCGTGGCGGCAGCTGGCTGCTGGCGCGCACGCTGGATAATCCTGCCATCAGCTGGTTCGATTCGGTGTCGGTACGCGAGGGGCTGCGGCTCTATCGCATCAAGCCCCAGACCGGCAAGACCCACCAGATCCGGGTTGCCCTCAAAAGTATCGGCGCCCCCATTCTCGGGGATGAGCGCTATGGCGGTACATCAGCCGATCGCGGCTATCTGCACGCCTGGCGGCTCAATTTCACCCTGGCGGGCGAGCCGTTCGATTTTGTCTGCCCGCCCACGCAGGGGGCCGAGTTTGTCACCCCCGAGCTGAGCGCCGCGATTGCCGCTCTTGCACCTTGAGGCTCCGATGATAAGCCACTCGCCAGCTGAACCAGTGGTGCCGAAAGAGAGTGGGGGGAATCGAGAGTGCGGGCGGGCTCTGCGCTGGATCCTGGCCGACTTTGACGACACCCTGGCCCCCGGCGACAGCCACGCCGGTCTGCTGCGCTATATCCTGCGGCGCCGGATCTGGCCGCTGCTGCTGTTGCCAGTGATTGCGCTGGGTGGCTTGGTCTATCTTCTTCCCAGCCAGCGGCGGCGCGGTATCTCCCTTATCTGGTGGGCCATCACGTTGGGGCTTTCCCCTTTGGGCTGGCGCAAGCTGGTGCGCGCCTATTGCCGCATCAGGCCGGGACTGTTTCGTCAGGCTCGCGAATTGCTGCAAAGCGAGGGGGCGCGCTGCTGGGTGATCTCCGCCAGTCCCTGCGCGCTGGTGCGAGCCCAGCTCTATCAGCAACTGCCCGGCCAGTTGCCCCACCGGATCATTGGCTCGCAGATGCACTACCGTTTTGGCGGCCTGATGCCCCGCTTCTATTGCCACGGCCAGCACAAGCTGCTGCCGGAGATCTGCGCCCTCGATGTCGAGCTGGCGCTTAGCGACAGCCTGCACGATCTGCCACTGCTGGGGTTGGGGAAAGAGGCGTGGCTGATCAATCCAACGCCCACGCGACTGCAAAAAGCCCGGGCCTGCTTGCCCCATCTGATGGTCAAAAACTGGCAACTGTAAGGCAAAGCTGACAGCCATGCGGGTCGTCACACTTTGATCCGCAGGGCTGCGGCTTGAATGTCACAATCCATTTACATCTTTTGCTGCCAGCTGCGAAAAACTATCTGCAACCTGCCTCTTCTCTTCCTGCTACGCCCTGCCTCTAATGAAACAAGTTGTTAACACTTGCTGCGCCGCTGGGTGCCGCAATCCGTTTTAACCGAATCAAGAGCAAGGAGCGCCCGATGAATGCCACCTCTTCCGCTACCCACACCATCAATCCGTTAGGCACTGACGGTTTCGAGTTTGTCGAGTACACGGCCCCCGATGCCAAAGGGATTGCCGCCCTCAAGAGCCTGTTTGTCTCGCTCGGGTTTGCCGAGGTCGCCAGGCACAAACACAAGCAGTGCTGGCTCTACCGGCAGGGGGATATCAACTTCGTGGTCAATGCCGAGCCCCACTCCCAGGCGGAGCAGTTTGCCAGCCTGCACGGGCCGAGCGTTTGCGGCATGGCATTTCGGGTGAGCGATGCGGGCAAAGCCCAGCAGTACGCCATCGCCAAGGGGGCCAAGCCCTTTGTCGGCAAGATTGGCCCGATGGAGCTCAATATTCCCGCCATCTACGGTATCGGCGAGAGCACCCTCTCCTTTGTTGACCGTTATGGCGACAAGGGCTCCATCTATGACGTGGATTTTGTCTTCTACCCCGACTGGCAGTCCCGGATGGCAGAGGTAGATGCCGGTCTTATGGAGATCGATCACCTGACCCACAACGTCCATCGCGGTAATATGGATGTCTGGTCCAATTTCTACGAGCGGATCGGCAACTTCCGTGAAATTCGCTACTTCGATATCGAGGGCAAGCTGACTGGGCTGCATTCACGCGCCATGACCGCCCCCTGCGGCAAGATCCGCATCCCCATCAACGAGTCGGCGGATGACAAGTCCCAGATTGAGGAGTACCTGCGCCAGTACAAGGGGGAGGGGATCCAGCATATCGCCATGGCCTCCAGCGATATCTACCACACCATCCGCACCCTGCGCAGCCGTGGTACCGGCTTTATGCCGACGCCCGATACCTACTACGAGAAGGTGAACAGCCGGGTTGAGGGGCATCAGGAGGATCTGGCGGCCCTCAAAGAGCTGCGCATCCTCATCGACGGCTCCCCCACCAAGGATGGCATCCTGCTGCAGATCTTTACCGATACCGTGATTGGCCCGGTTTTCTTCGAGATCATCCAGCGCAAGGGCAACGAAGGGTTTGGTGAGGGCAATTTCAAGGCACTGTTTGAATCGATCGAGCTGGACCAGATCCGCCGCGGCGTGCTGGATGGCGGCGAGGATGAGAAGGGTGCCCGCAAAGAGGGAGCGAGCGATGCGTAACTGGATTAACTTCCCCCATCGGGAGGGAACCCACTCCCGGCAGGCCCATGCCGACCTGCCGGAGCAGGCCATCTATGAGCGCGAGCTGGGGCGCAGCGGCTTTTTCGGCCCGGCTACCCATATGCACCACAAGCATGCCCCCACCGACTGGAGCAGTTGGGAGGGGCCGCTACGGCCACGGCTGTTTGACTTGAATGCCCTGCAGGAGGAGGTGAGCTCGATCTCCCCCTGGGTGATGCCGGATATTCTCAGCAACCCCCATTGCCGCTACCGAGTCTGGCGGCTATCCGAGGCGATGCCGTTTCTGGTACGCAACGCCGACGGCGACGAGCTGCTCTTTATCCACGAGGGGAGCGGCGAGTTCTTCTGCGATTACGGCCACCTGACTCTGCGCGATGGCGACTACGTGGTGATCCCCCGTGGCACCATGTGGCGCATCGAGCCGACGGCGCCCCTGTTCATCCTGATGATCGAGGCGACCAACGACAGCTACCAGCTGCCGGACAAGGGGCTGGTGGGCAATCACGCCATCTTCGACCCGGCGGCGCTGGATGTACCCGCCATCAACGAGCGCTTTTTGGCCCAGCAGGATGAGAATCCCTGGTCGCTGCAGGTGAAGCGCCACGATCAGGTGTCGGTCATCACCTGGCCCTTCAACCCGCTGGATGCGCAGGGGTGGCACGGCGACTTGTGCGTGGTGCGCCTAAACTGGCGGGATATCCGCCCGCTGATGAGCCATCGCTACCATCTGCCGCCGTCGGCTCACTCCACCTTTGTGGCGAGTCGCTTCGTGATCTGTACCTTCGTGCCGCGCCCCATCGAGAGCGATCCCGGCGCCCTCAAGGTGCCCTTCTATCACAGCAATGACGATTACGACGAGGTGCTCTTTTACCACGCGGGGGATTTCTTTAGCCGGGACAATATCGAGCGGGGCATGGTCACCTTCCATCCCGCCGGTTTCACCCACGGCCCCCATCCCAAGGCGTTTGCGGCAGGGCAGGCCTATGCCAAGAAGTTCACCGACGAGGTGGCGGTGATGCTCGATACCCGCGATGCGCTGAACGTTGGCAGTCTGTGCGAAGGGATCGAGAACACCCGGTATGTCTCCAGCTGGCAGCGCCCGGACGCTGCTGCCGGCAAATAAGGAATCGCTTATGAAATTGGCAACATTGAACAATGGCAAGCGCGATGGCGCTTTGGTGGTGGTGAGCCGGGATCTGACCCGGGCTGTACGGGTGAGCGAGATTGCCCCGACCCTGCAGGCCGCCCTCGACGAGTGGGCCGAGGTTTCCCCCAGGCTGGAGGCTGTTTATCAGCAGCTTAACGAGGGCCGCGTGGCCGAGGTGTTCCCCTTTGACGAAGCGTCTTGTCTCTCTCCCTTGCCGCGTGCCTATCAGTGGGCCGATGGCAGCGCCTACGTCAACCATGTGGAGCTGGTGCGCAAGGCACGCGGTGCCGAGATGCCGGAGAGCTTCTGGCACGATCCGCTGATGTATCAGGGGGGCTCCGACAGCTTTTTGGCTCCCCGTGGGCCGATTGTGATGGGTTCGGAGGAGTGGGGGATCGATTTCGAGTCGGAAGTCGCCATCATCACCGACGACGTGCCGATGGGGGTGAGCCCGCAGGGGGCCGCCAGCCACGTCAAATTGCTGATGCTGGTCAATGACGTGAGCCTGCGCAACCTCATTCCGGGGGAGCTCGCCAAGGGATTTGGCTTCTTCCAGTCCAAACCGTCCAGCGCCTTCTCACCGGTGGCCATCACCCCGGACGAGCTGGGCGATGACTGGCGTGATGGCAAAGTGCATCTGCCGCTTCTGACCCACCTCAACGGTGCCCTGTTTGGTGCGCCCGAAGCCGGGGTGGATATGACCTTCAACTTCTTCGAGCTGATTGCCCACGCCGCCAAGACCAGACCGCTCGGTGCGGGCTGCATCATTGGCTCGGGCACCGTCTCCAACTACGATCGCAGCGCCGGTTCATCTTGCATCGCCGAGCGCCGCATGCTGGAAATTCTTGATTGTGATCAAGCTATAACCCCCTATTTGCAGTTTGGTGATAGAGTGTCGATCGCGATGGAGGATCGCTCTGGCCAAAACCTGTTTGGCACCATCTCTCAACAGGTGGTGCCAGCGAGCGGTCAGGGAGGTTGATGACCAGCGCCGGTTGGCGGCAAGGATATTCGGGATATGTCCGGATCACGACGAGCCCTCAACCGGTGCCGGATACACAAGGAGGCAGGTGGTGAGCACCTGCCGGGCTTCGGGCCCAGATAAGATGCAGGGACAGATTATGTTGCAGTTGTTTGGCTATTGGCGTTCGTCGGCAAGTTTTCGGGTACGGATCGTGTTGCAGCTTAAGGGACTCGCCTACGAGCAGCACCCCATCAATTTGCGGCAAGGCGAGCAGAGCGAGAAGGCCTATCGCCGGATCAACCCGCAAGGGCTGGTGCCGTTTCTGGTGGATGGCGATGTGCAGATCGGTCAGTCGGTCGCCATCATGGAGTACCTTGACGAGACCTATCCCGCCTACTCCCTGATGCCCTCTTCCCCCGACGCGCGGGCCCGGGTGCGCCAGATCGTCAACATGATCGCCTGTGATATTCACCCGCTCAACAATCTGCGGGTGCTCAACTATCTGGAAGAGCACTTCAGGGCCAACAATGAGCAGGAGGCCCTCTGGTATCGCCACTGGATTGACGAGACCTTCACCGCCCTCGAACAGCTGTTGATGACCACCGCCGGTGTCTACTGTGTTGGCAACGAAGTGACTCTTGCCGACTGCATGCTGGTGCCCCAGGTTTACAACGCCCGCCGCTACGACATGACCCTGGACGATTACCCCACTATCCGCCGCATCGTCGCCAACTGCGAACAGTTGCAAGCCTTTATCAAGGCCGCCCCCGCCAACCAGCCGGACGCGCAGTGACCTACTGACTTGAATCGCGGGATGGCGTCAACACGCCATCCCGCGCGTTATATCTCCTCATCTCTTTATTTCCCTTCTGTATGCGCCTTGCGTGCCTCGTGTTGACGGCTGAATGTCGCCAAGGATCCTGCACTTGTCACACTTATCAACATTTTGCATCGATTGAGTCTTTATTGTTGGTGTTTTGGGCTGTCAGTCACACTCAAGTCAGTTGATTGGGCCTAGTATCGCCACGCCAGCGGGACAGCGGAAAGCAGAAATGCGCACAGGTCGCCTATCAGGGGGCCTTGGCTACCTCCCTGGTTTCCATGGTTTATTCGCACTGCTCTTTTTCGTGTTTACGGTTTGATGGCCCGCACTGTCCGGCCCGTGTCACCGCGCAGATCCCTTGTGACAGCAGCAGGTTGACTGGCGCGCCACCGCTTATTTGCAACCACTCTGTGCAACAAGGAGATCTCATGCATTCCTTCAAAAAGTGCGTCGTCGCACTCTCCATCAACCTTGCTCTCTTCTCGTCGGCGTTCGCCTGTACCACCTTGCTGGTCGGCAGTGAAGCCAGCGCCGATGGCTCCATGATGGTGGCCCGCAGCGCCGACAGCGATGCCCTGAAAGCCCAGTATTTCGTGATCCATCCGGCCAAGCAGGGGCAGAGCGGTATGCACAGCTCCAAGGCCCACAACGGCGCCAATGATTTCAGCTATCCCTTGCCGAAAAACTCCCTGCGCTATACCACGGTACCGAACTGGAAGACCCAGCTGCACGGCGCCACCGGGTTTAACGAGAAGGGAGTCGGGGTGAGCGGCACCGAGTCCATTTTTGCCTCACCCGAAGCGCTCGCCTTTGACCCCTATGTGGAAGATAAGGGGATCACCGAGGATGACATTCCCGATGTGTTGCTCTCCCGGTCCACATCGGCCCACGAGGCGATCGCCTTGCTTGGCAACATCATCGAGACCATAGGCGCGGGAGAGGGATTTGGTGTCGCCGTGGTGGATGATAACGAGCTCTGGTATCTGGAGACTGCCACCGGCCATCACTGGATGGCGCAGCGTCTGCCGAAAAATCACTATTTCGCTACCGGCAATCAGGGCCGCCTGCAGCAGTACGATCCAGCCAGTGCCGACATGATGGGATCGAAGAATCTGATTGAGTTTGCCACCGAGAAGGGGCTCTACCATCCGCAAAAGGATGGGGTTTTCAACTTCTCGAAAGCCTATACCCGCGATGACGAGCGGGATCGCACCTATAACGATCCGCGAGTCTGGACTATCCAGCAGATGTTCAACCCCTCGCTCAAGCAGGCGGTGGATGCCGGTCGCCAGTTCCCGGTCACCCTCTCCCCCGAGAAGAAGATGACGCTGGAGGAGGTCAAGGCGGTGCTGCGCAATCACTATGACGGCACCGAGCACGATCCCTACAGCAAGGGGTTGAACGGTCAGGAGCCGTGGCGCCCTGTCAGTGTGTTCCGCACCTACGAGTCCCACGTGATGCAGGTACGCCCCTGGATGCCGCGCGAGGTGGGGGAGGTGACCTATGTGGGCCTAGGCATGGCGGACTTGACGGCCTTCGTTCCCTACTACAGCGGTCTGGAAGCCTATCCGGCGCACTATGCCATAGGTAGCGACAAGGCCGACAGCGACTCCATCTACTGGAAATATCGCAAGCTGCAGACCCTGGTAATGACCGACTACCCAAAATTGGCCCCCATGGTGAAGCAGGCGTACCAGAGCTGGGAGGCGAAGATCGCCAAAGAACAGAAAGAGATGGAAGCCAGCTATCTGAAAACGGTCAAAACCGACAAGGCCGCCGCCAACAGCATGCTCAACGACTTCAATCTGCGGGTGATGCAGGAGGCCGAAACGCTGACCGAGGATCTGACCAACCAGATCTTCACGGTGCGCACCCAGGATATTCAGGCCGATATCTTCTTCGCCAACAAGGCGAAAAAGGACTGATTGCCGCCCCCATGATGTGGTGAAGCGGCAGAGCGTCTCGCCATCCATTTTCTGAGTATGGTGATCTTCTCACTGTCACCCCGGCTATCAGAGGACTACATAACGGAAAGCCTTCACGGAAGTGAAGGCTTTTTTGCAGAGAGTGTCCAGATGGTCACGACGAAGCCTATCTGGCTAAAAACGGTACTCGATATGGAGGGTATGGCTGTCCAGCCCCGGATTCTTGTCATACATATTAGCGTTGGACATGTGCTCATACTGATAGCCGATCAGCCAATTCTTGGTGATGGCGTAGCCGAGGCCGATACCCAGAGCAAACTGGAAGGGGCCACTGTAATCCTTATAGCCGTGGCCACGGGTGCCAAATTGATACTGATCGAGCCAGACCATTTCGCCGGGGAGCCAGGTCACCCAGTTACCCCATTGACATTCGATTCGGGCACCGCCCCCCAGTCTGGCGGTCTCTTCATCTTCTACCTTGAGGGTACCACCACGTACCCCCAGCCCAAATTGGCAGCCTGAGTCTCCCCAACGCCAAAACATATGGTGGAACTTGGCGTCGGCGATTTTAATGTCAAACTTTTCGTCGCTGAACGCCTTGCCCAGTTGCAGGGTAAAAATATTGTTATTGGCCATTGCTGCAGGGCTGGTAAACAGTGCTGCCAGAAGGCCGATCCTTGAAAGAGTGTTAGCGTCCATGCCCCCTCCTATGTCGTTGTGACCCTGTGCTACCGATTCAATCGGACACATCTAAGGCATAGACAACGTTCAAGAGCATTGTCAATTCGTGATAGAAAACTAAAAAAAAACATATTGTCTAATTAATGGTCTAGTTGTGATCTCGCTTCTGTAGGGGGGATATTCGATGCAGCGCTCATTTTGTTCGTTAATTGAGCAACCTAGTTTTGTGAAGACCTGAGGTCTAACTAAGGCGTTTAACTTCATTAAACTAGCCATTTGATTAACTTGTATATCTGAAAGGTATTCATGGTGTTACCATTCCTCAATGAAAATCGCCTACATCTTTTCTTTTCTTATGGCAAGCGATCTTCCTCTCAAAAATGGATTAAATAATATATAAATAGTCTAAATAAGAACTCTCTAAACCAAATGATGTCTCGTCACAAGTCATTACATAATTCATTTTCAGCCGTCACCAATGTGGGTGTAGGAGCATAAATCCTTTTATAACAATGAGTTAATTTTAATTTGATGCGTTATGCACATCTGTGCCGAGGGTTTATTGAGTCTTGACTCAATCGTAACTGATTGATAGGATGCGCCGAAAATAAATACAAGCATGATTTGCGTCACATAATGACGCTTAATGCACGGGTTGGATATTTACTACGCAATCTATGTTGCTGGTTTTTTAACCGGCATTGTTCGCTATTACCCCCCCGTTTTATTTTTCTCATTCAATTTGCCTGCTTTTTGTCCGGGAAGGTGTCATTGCCGTGCGGTAGCTATGTCTATTCACTTTAGTGGCAATTGTCGTGCGGTAGCTATGCATATTTTCATGGAAACCATGGGTTCGTTGCTTGCTCTTTGCTTTTCTTCGCGCTCGTTGCCGCAAGTTAAGCCAAGCCTCCCGTACACAGGCATCGTATGCGGCAAATTCAACTTGCCAATCAGAGCGTCATCTCGGTCTAACAGAGCGAAATGCGATTGCCTCTCTTGTTTCATTTCCTCAAAAGCTCGCTTCCGCCAAGCATTTACGGAACACTATTGCGCATCTCGCAATACGAACTAATGGAAAATCTTGATACATGAACAATGTCACTCCGCTCCTGGCGGCCATCTTCGCCATTCAACTCGGTGGCTGCGCATATCAACCTAAGCAGGTCGAGGCATCTCGTCCCTTGGTTAACCCGGTTGATATGAATGCTCAGCCAGTTATGCCAAGCGCTGTACAACAGGCGCTCAATACGCTGCCTCAGGGCTCGGCGTTCACCCATCACGACACCACAATTACGCTCGGGAAGCGTTATGTCTCGGCGCTTGGGCGTGAGTGTGTCGAGCTGATTTACAGTCAGCAGCAAGGGCACCAGCAACGCAGTGCAGCTTGCAAGAGTGCTGAGCAGTGGTACCAGGTTCCTCAATTGGATCAGGCATCTTTGGGCAATCTGTTTGCCAGGTAACAACGCGAAAGGGTTAGGTTTTGAAGATTAAAAGTAGCCGTTTGAGTTTGATGTTGTGGTTGATCACTGCATCTTTCCCCGTACTCTCTGCCAGTGCCCCCAATCTGGCCCAATCAGATGGTCAGACATTTGGCTATCAACTGGCAAACAACAAAGGGTTGCATTCTGCACAAGGTGGCCAAGCCAATACCGACTCGACCACCGGCACCTTTGCCCAACAGAACCGGCAAGGAATGTTGTTGCCAGGGGAAGCTGATGTACGCAAATTGTTGCCGCAAGCAGAAGCTGGATTGCCTCCTCCTTACGGTGCCAACCTGTTTGCCGGTGGCTATGAAACCGAGCGCAGTGATGGCTTGAATGACAATTACCTGATTGCCGCTGGCGACAAACTCAATATCTGGATTTGGGGAGCAGTCAATTTTTCCAATGTGGTGACGGTGGATAATCAGGGTAATATCTTCATCCCTGATGTGGGCCCCATCAATGTCAAGAATGTGCCGGCCAGTCAGGTTAACGGGCTGGTAACCAGCCGCATTGGTGATGTATTCACCAACAATGTCAATGTTTACGTCAATTTGCTTACCACGACCCCTGTTAGTGTTTATGTCACCGGCCCAGTCATCCGTCCTGGTCAATATGCCGGTCAATCGTCAGACAGCGTGCTCTATTTCCTCAAACGAGCTGGCGGGATTGACTCCGAGCGGGGCAGCTACCGCCAGATCAAGGTGCTGCGTCAGAATCGGGTGATCCAGCAGGTCGACCTTTATGAATTTATGCGCCAGGGCAAAATGCCCATTCTCTCCTTCAAGGATCAGGACGTGATCTTGGTGGAACCGCAAGGTCCGATGATCAATGTTGCGGGTAAGGTCCGTAATCCATTTCGCTTTGAATTGACCCAGCGCAACACCTTGGGGGCGGAACTCATCAACTATGCGTTGCCGTTGGCCAAAGTAAGTCACGTTGGTGTGATTGGCGATCGTGTCAACGGCCCCTTCTCTGTCTATCTGCCGTACAAAGACTTTGCCAACATCCAGCTAAAAGATGGTGACAAAGTGCTGTTCAACGATGACATGCATGCACAGGTATATGATGTGCAGGTCTCTGGCAGCTATATGGGCCCCTCTTACTTTACCGTGCGCAAGCAGACCAAGTTGCACGACCTGCTCAACCACATCCCTATTGATCCTCAGCTTGCCGATTACCAATCGATCTATCTGATGCGCAAGAGTGTGGCGGCGCGGCAAAAAGAGATGCTGGATGAGTCGCTCAATCGACTGGAACGTAGTGTGTTCACCGCTCCTGCAAGTTCGGATGGGGAAGCCACGATTCGAGCCAAAGAGGCTGAACTGGTAATGCAGTTTGTCGAGAAAGCGCGCAAGATCCAGCCGCTGGGTAAGGTGGTGGTGGCCGACCGTGGCGTCATTGCCAATATTCAGCTGGAACAGGGTGATCAGATTGTCATTCCCAACAAAACGGATCTTATCCAGGTCGGTGGAGAAGTGTTGATGCCGCAAGCCGTGGTCTACAACGAGAAAGCCAACCTTGATGACTATGTGGCATGGGCCGGTGGATTCACTGAAAGAGCCAATGACAAGCGGATCGCTGTGGTTCATGCCAACGGGCTGGTAGAGTTTAAAGATAAGGGGAGTGTTCAGCCGGGAGATCAGATCCTGGTGCTGCCCAAGGTTGATAACAAAACCATGCAATCGGTCAAAGATATTACTCAAATCATCTATCAGATCGCCGTGGCTGCTAACGTAGCAATCAAGTAAGCCGCTTCTTGCTGTAAAAAAGCAGACTCGCCAATGGGCGAGTCTGCTATGGGTAAAGCGAACTAATGAATAAACCGATTCTTAATCAAACGCCGCGCACGTCCCTGCAGGTGTTGCGAGATGTTGTCTTTGGCCTGCTTATTCGTGAGCTTAAAACCCGCTTTGGTAGTTACCGGTTGGGTTATGCCTGGGCTCTGCTGGATCCGCTGCTAATGATTGGTTTTTTCAGCCTGATTTTTGGCCTGCGGAACCACAGTGGCTTTGGCGGCGCGCCGGCACCGCTTTTTATTACCGCCGGCTATCTGCCCTTTATCTTTTTTAAAAATGTGGTCAGCAAGCTACAATCTGCGGTCAGCGCCAATATGGGACTGTTCTGTTACCGTCAGGTCACCCCATTCTCAACCTTTATTGCCCGTTTTATGCTCGAAACCATGGTAGGGATGATGGTGGGGGGGATATTGATGTTGGGGTTAATCTGGTTTGGCTTTGATGCTATCCCCGCCGATCCGCTGCAGGTGATCTTTATCTATCTGCTGCTGATGGTATTCTCGTTTTCCCTCGGTATTGTTTTTTGCGTGATCTGCAATCTAATGCAAGAGGCCGACAAATTTCTCAATTTGCTGATGATGCCATTGATGTTTATCTCATGCGTCATGTTCCCGCTGGCCACCATCCCGGCCCAATATCGGCACTGGTTTTTATGGAATCCGCTGGTGCATGCCCTTGAGCTTATTCGCAGTGGCTGGATTGCCGGCTATAGCAGCCCCTATGTCAGTTCGAGCTATCTGGGCGCTGTCACCCTGATACTGCTCACCTTTGCCATGAGTTGCTATCGGTTGAGCCATCGCCGCCTTATCGCCAGTTAAAGTGAAACTCGATGATTGTTCTTGACTCTGTTACCAAGTACTACCCGACCAAATTTGGTCGTAACTATGTGCTGCGCGATGTATCGCTCACCCTGCCTCGGGATCGCAATATCGGCATTCTGGGGGTCAACGGGGCGGGAAAATCGACTCTGTTGCGACTCCTCGGGGGCATGGATATGCCCAATCGTGGCAAGGTAAGCCGACATTGTCGGGTTTCTTGGCCACTGGCGCTAGGGGGGGGCTTTCAGGGCAGTATGACGGGGCGTGAAAATACCCGTTTCGTCTGCCGTATTCATGGGGTGCGCGAAACGGCTGCGGTTGAGGAGTGGGTCAAGGAGTTCTCCGAGATTGGTCAGCATTTTGAACTGCCGATCAAAACCTACTCCAGCGGCATGAAATCAAAGTTCTCCTTTGCCGTCAGTATGGCCTTTGATTTCGACATTTATCTCACTGACGAGATCACTTCGGTGGGCGATGCCCGCTTTAAACAGAAGTGCATCGACATATTTAACAAAAAGCGTGAAACCGCCAGCCTTATTATGGTGTCGCACGATATGAAGAACCTGCGCCAGCAGTGCGACATGGGCATGTTATTGCGCAATGGTCAGCTGGAAGTGTTCGACGATATCGACGACGCCATCCGTATTTATCAAACTTTGTAACAAGCAAGCCTAACCATGACTCATCCTATTCCTGCGAACAAACCACCCCGTCTATTGCGCAAATTACGCAAATTGGGTAATCAGCCAAAACGTTTTTTTATTGACTCCAGCGGCTACAAGCTGGCTCATCGTTCCTGGCAGCAAAGCCTGAAGCTGGGCAGTTTTTTATGGGTGGTGGTCAGTTTTGTTGTCGCATCGATCTATTTTGGCGGGATTGCTTCAGAGCGTTATGTCAGCCGTAGTGACATCATTATCAAGCAGGCAGATCAAATCAAAATGTTGCCCGATGCCCTGTCTATGCTGGGGCTGGGTGGTAGTAATCATCAGGACGTATTGCTGGTACAAGAGTACCTGCGCTCCTGGGATCTGCTGGCCAAGCTGGATCGCGAATTGGCGCTTAAAGCGCACTACCAAAGCCATGATGCCGACTTCTTCTCCCGTTTATCGGGGGAGGCGACCCGCGAAGAGTTTCTTGAATATTACCGTGATCACTTGACCTTGCGTCTTGATGAACTCTCCGGGGTATTAACTATCGAATTGCAGGCTTTTGATCCCGTATATGGCCAGCAGGTAGTTAACATGATGCTGAAAGAAGCGGAAGGCTTTATCAACAAGCTGGGCCATCAGGTCGCCATGGATCAGCTCGCCTTTGTCGAACAAGAGGTCAACCGTTCTCATCAACGCTTGCAGGCAGAGAAAGCCAAGGTACTGGCGTTTCAAAATAGCCATCAGCTAATTAGTCCGGAATCGACCAGCACTGCACGCCTTGGTGTGGTCAGTGAAATTGAAGCCGAGCTGGTGCGCCAGCAGGCAGAACTCAAGCAGTTGCACAGTTATATGAAAGAGAGTGCCCCTGCGGTGGTATCGGTACAGGCAAGGGTCAATGCCCTTGGCAAGCAACTGTTGCAGGAAAAGGCCAAATTGACCACCAATGGTACAAATGTGAGCAATCAGGTGGGACCTGAGGCGATGAACGAAATCACTGCCCAATATATGGATCTGCAAACCCAGGCTACCTTGGCTGCCGATCTCTACAAGACTGGGTTGATCAGCCTGGAGCAAACCCGCGTCGAAGCCTATCGCAAACTTAAACACTTATTAGTTGTTACGCGTCCGACATTGGCAGAAGAAGCTGAATATCCGCGTCGCCTCTATAACCTGAGTACAGTTGGTGTGCTGCTCTGTCTATTTTATGGATTGGTAGTGATGGGGTTGGCTACATTGCGTGAACATCAAGATTGACAGGAATACAGGTGTTGATTATCCCAGTTATGCTTTGATTCAACATCACGCTGAGTCTGCGGCTCTGGATTGTACCTTTTCCTTACAGTCAACTGATGAACTTGAAATATTCCAAGATGCGGATTCTTTTCGCTGAGTAGTTAATGATATCTAAACTCGGGAACCTACTATTGGTATTTGGATTTTTCTACTAATATCTGCGTGAATCTTTTGATGGATTCAATCCCGATTACCGATTACCCGATTGCGATCTGTGACCGCGTGTAGGTGCAGTTTTGGAGCTGGGGGGAGTTTAACTGAGCCCCGAAGACGGAAGGGGCTATTGATCAAGAATAAAGCAGACTCGCGAGGTAGTGCATTGCCTATGCGCTAAACTTAAAATAGAAGATAGGAATCTAAAAGTGACTCCGAGTTATGAGATCTTTGTCTTGTTGCAGGTAGAAAGAAAGTTATTAAAAAATTACTAAGATTATCTAGCAGATTGTGATATCAGCTAGAGCACTAGGCATAATATTATCTATCACAGCTTGCCAGTAATAATACTGAGTAGTTATGATGACCGGTACGAATGTATAAGATGCAATCTTTTGGATAGTGCATAGATAAAAATACTTATGAAATATTATTGGTTTATTAATACTTTATAAGTAGATTTCATACCAAAATATATTCATCACCATTACACTATTCATTACATTATACGTGCAAAATAATCTAGGAACGTCAGGCTATATAAAATAGAGTGACTTTGTTATGTCAAAATTCAGTAAGCTTTTAAAAAACCCTCATGTTTTTTTTAATGATTCACCAGCATATCAGACTATAAAGCTTTCATTATCCTCTGTGAGGCCACGGTATGACTTCCAAAAAAATATTAGTTTGGAATCATTAAAAAATGACCTTTCAGCTATAACGCCAATTGTTGTTACTAAAGAGAGTTTTTTAGAAAAAACTCTTCAGATAGGTATATTAAAAGGGACTGCACATACAGTTTATCAGTTTCTATTGTGTTTGCATAAACAGAAAGGCTTACACGTTTTATTTTATACAAAGCAATCTCCAATAAATATTGGTAAACTTGGTATATATAAGTTTATTAAAGAGCTTAATATTTACGGTGAAGTGACTTGTAAAATTGGAGTTATAAAGTTAAATATAAGCTATTGGGTTGAAAAACAAGATTGCTATGAATCAATAAACGATCACGTTATTGCTAAACGAATATATAAATCATCATTCGGAACAATGCCATTCAAAAAAGGTAATGTTTTTTATCTCAGTAAAATATTTCCATCTAAACTCTCACAATACTACAATTTCAAAATTGATGCCGTATATACGTGGGTTGATCATGCAGACGATGAATGGCGAAAATTATATGTAGAATATAAAAATAAACAAAAAAATAGTAGTTCGGAAAGTAATAGATTAGGGCGTTTTTTTAACAGGGATGAACTTAAGTATTCGTTGAGGTCTTTAGAATTATATGCTCCATGGATTAATAATGTATATATAGTTACAAATTGTCGTCTTCCTAGTTGGCTTAATATTGACAACCCTAGGATTAGAATTGTAAGGCATGAAGAGATTATGCCTTTAGAAAGCCTGCCTACATTTAATTCTCATGCTATTGAGGCAAATCTACATAAAATTGCAGGACTATCAAACTATTTTTTGTATTTGAATGACGATTTCTTTTTCTATAACAATGTGAAAAAAGAAGATTTTTTTCTTTCTAATGGTGTTTCAATTTCAAATTTAGAACCATATGGTGTTGTGAATGGTGTTATATCAAAAAACAACCCTGATTATATTAATGCCGCAATTAATGGGCAGAAATTGCTGGCTGATAAATTCAATATAACACCTACACAGCTTCATCAGCACTCCCCATACGCATTACGTAAAGATATTTTAAATGAGATTTGCAGTATATATACTGAAGCGGTTTCTGTAACAACCTTTAATCGATTCAGAAGTAAGACAGATATATCAATCCCATCTTTTTTATACCATCATTATTCGTACATTAAAAAACAGTCCAGTATTAGCCATCTTGCAGCCTGTTATATAGGGTACAAAAAAAGAGTTAAAATTAAAAAGCTTGTAGATAAAGATGCGAAAACTATTTGCATTAACGATGGTGGTAGTAGTTATAGTGATGATAAATGGAATGAAAGGATAAAATATTATTTGGAGAGTACATATAAAAATAAATGTGAATTCGAAATATAAATAATAATTTTATTGAACGGGAATTTTATGTTATCTATTAATAATATTGAGCAAAATAATTCAAATGGTTTTATTATTTCAGCTCGCTTGAACGATGGTTTGCAGAATCGAAGTGTGAAACTTCTTGCCACGAAAAATAATAAGCAACTTGAAATAGGAAGACTCTTTTTTAAGAAAAATAAGGCTAAGTGTAACCTCAATAATGTTGAGTTATTAGAAAAGGGCATTTATCAACTAAATGCGATATCTTCTGCGGGCAATCTTATTGATGTTTCATTCACGGGAAGTAATATACTTTCAACACTTCACTGTAACACAAGTATTATATCACTAAATCAAGAGTCTCAATCGCTAGAGGTTACTCCAATAAGCAACCTTACGTCAAAAGTAATCGTGGATAATATATCTGATGATGAAAATAACCTCTATGTAACGATAAGAAGTAATCTATCCAGCACTTACAAAGTAAAGGGTATTAGCGCTCGTCATCGAATAAATAACATTGAGGAGGATAGCCTTCCCCTCGAACCCGGATATGACGATGAGTGTAAATTTATCTTTCCGAAGCGCTATAGCTTTTCCAAATCTGGAATTTGGGACTTCTATATAAAAGTTGAATCGTGTGGTATTGATAGTTTTATTCGTTTGAATGCGTGTGTAGAAAATCTTTGTCTGCATAATATTAATTGTTTTTATGATAATAAGCTGTTTAAATTTCAGCCTTATATAACCCAAGATGGCCAGTTAAGCCTCAATGTTCGTGATTTGACAACAACTTTTTCAAAGCAAGAATCTATTATTTATACAAAGAAGAGCTTTATAGTTAAAGTTAAGGTCAGCGAAAGTTACCTAGGCTTATACAAGAATATAAAGGCAAGATTGGTTTCATCTGAAGGGGAGCAGATATCAATATCAGTTAAATCAAAAAAGAATGGTATCTTAGAAGTTAACTTGCCATTTGATCTCTTTGTTAATTTGACGGCTAGCAATAGAGGAAATGTTGGATTTAATTGGGAGCTAACACTAAAAAATGGTGAGGTACACAGTCTTCCTGTAAGTCACATGCTTGATGAAGATCATGTTAAAAGCTGTGATGTCCTAATATATCCCCCCGCTACTTATGAGTGTGATAATAACGCTATAAACCTGCGGCCATTTTTTAATGCTGCTCATAACTTGCTATTTTCTGTAGATCAGGAATGCAAGTTGGCGATAAAAAATATTTTTCTTCGAGAGAAAATTGAAATACACCTAGATGGTGACTTAAAAGACCATAATATTAGTTTGATTGCTATTTCAGGTAAGGATGGTAGTACTATACATTTTGAGAGACAAAATGGTGTCTACATCAGTACTGTTAATATTAGTGAATTACCTACATGCGACAATGCTTATTTCTTGCACTACATAAAAGATAATGTAAAAGTCATTATCAATAATGTTTTTCCAAGTGTGAAGGATAAGTTCAAAACTTTTAAAAAGAACCGAGTCTCATTGAGTGGAAATACATATTTGTCTTGTGTGGTATGTAAAAAAAGTCTAGCTAGTATTGAAATCAGGCCGCTAAGAGAGCACGAGAGAAATTTAAGCAAGCTTTCTCTTTTTGTTGCGAAGCTTACTGCAGCTGCAGTGAAGAGGATTACAGATAAAGATATCTGGTTGATTGGTGAGAACTTGGGTGATGTTGCACAAGATAATGGCTTTGCCTTCTTTAAGCATGTGTTGAGCTTAAATAATGAGAAGGTCTATTATGTAATAAGAAAGGAAAGCGTGCATTATCACAAATTAATACCATTTAAAAATAATGTCCTAATATATGATTCATTTAAACATAAGGTTTTATATCATCTAGCATCAAAGCTAATAGTGGCTCATGGGATTCGTGATGTTCTGCCATCAATTAAGCATCCTGTAATATACAGGAATGACAAGGATATTGTATATTTGCAGCATGGGGTTCTTGCGATGAAAAGAATCGGCATGAGTGGCGCATCATACAATAACAGAATTACCAAGTTTGTAGTTTCTTCAGAAAATGAAAAGAAAATAATGATAAGGGATTCAAAGTTTAGGGCAGACCAGATACTTGTTTCTGGTTTACCTAGATTTGACGATTTACATTGTTATTCAGAAAAACCTAAACGGCAAATTTTTATTATGCCGACATGGCGGGATTGGCTAGTCAACTCTGAGCAGGGGTTTATCGAATCCGAGTTTTTTAAAAACTACAAGCGGTTACTTTCTGATGAGGCTCTTGATGAATTTTTGCAAAAAAACAATTATGTAATTAAAGTTCTACCTCATAATGAAATTTATAAAAAATATATCCACCACTTCTCATCATCATGCAAAAATATATTAATTGCAGATCTATCTAAGGAGACTGTTCAGGCTCTTATTAGAGAGAGTTCTGGTATGGTTACGGATTATTCTAGTGTTGCTTGGGATTTTCTTTTTATGCAAAAGCCAACACTATTCTTCCAATTTGATGTAAATGAATACTTGGCAAAGCGTGGTGCATATGTGAGTTTTCAGAGTAATCTTCCCGGACAAATATGCTATTCATATGATAATTTTACTGAATGTTTAAAGAGCATGATCGAAAAAGATTGCAAATTTGAAAGCAGGCATCTTTCAAAATTAAAAATGTTCATAAATAATATTGATAGTAAGAATTGTCACAGAGTGTATGAAGAAATATCCACCTCTGCAAAAGGGAAATGAAATTGAACGTATCTATTCTCGCTTACAATATTTTTGGTATTGGCGGTACAGTCAAAACTATCGTCAATACAGCTAATCACCTTGCCGATAACGGATTCAAGGTTGAGATCATTAGTATAAAGAGGACAAGTGATAATCCTAGCTTTCCTATCGATAAACGTATAAAAATTAGGACTGTATCTGACTCAAGAGCGAAGTATAAGTATTCTAATTTAAGTACCTATGGCACCCTCCTTAAAAAGTCCTTATCTAAATTGCCAAGTGTAATTATTCATAAAGATGAAGATCTTTATCATAACTTTTCTCTTTATACTGACTATCGACTGATAAAAAGACTCAAGAAGATAAAAGATGGTGTGCTGATAACTACAATACCATCTTTTAACTTGATTTCATCAAAAATAGTCAGCTCTAAAGTTATAAAAATTGGGCAAGAGCATAAAGAATATAATGTCCATTCTGACCGACTTCAGTCAAAGATAAAAAAGCATTACGACAAGCTAGATGCACTGACTTGTCTAACGGATAATGCAACGAACTATTATTCGGAGCTGTTCAAAGGTAAGAAAACTAAAGTTATCAACATCCCTAATGCTACAAGATTGGGGGCTGCACCCTCTCCACTCGACACAAAGCAGATTATCTCAATCGGACGATTTGTTGAGGATAAGGGGTTTGACAATCTTATTTTGGCTTTTGAGAAGGTAGTAGATAAACACCCTGATTGGAAACTAAAAATATTTGGTGATGGTGAGCTCAAAAGTAATATAAGAGAAATGATCCATCAGCGTGGACTGTTCAACAATATTTTCATATATCCCTCTACCAAAAATGTTTCACAGGAGATAAGACGTTCTTCTATATATGCACTGTCTTCAAATAGTGAATCTTTTGGTATGGTTATCATCGAAGCTATGGCTGAGGGTGTTCCTTGTGTTGCTTTCGAATGTGATGGTCCTAAAAAGATTATAAAAAACAACCATGATGGAATCCTAGTTCCATGCGGGGACGTAGATAGGTTGAGTCAAGAACTCATACGATTAATTGAAAATGATGAAGAGAGGAAAAATTTTGGTAAGCAAGCTTTTCATAGCGCCAAAGATTATAGTCTACTCTCTGTGGGAAAGCAGTGGGAATCGATCATTTTAAGTTTTAATAATTAATGTTTAAGGCGTCTATTAAATGTTGATAATTGATTCAATTCCTGAAGGCAAGCGATATATAAACGTGAGGGTTTCTAGGTCACAACAAGCTAGAATAAATAATTGGGATAGGGTTCACATTGAATTTGTATGTGTGAGTAAAAAAATCACTAATGCTTATTATATTAACGGCCTCCTAGCTGGCAGTGAATGTACAATAAGAAACATTCCCATTCCAAATGATATTATTTCAATCAAGCTTGATCCTGTAGGTGAATTCTATATAACTGCGGCGTATCTGGAGCAATATAGACTCTCTACGTCTTTTGAAAAAAAACTGATGTCAGAACAGTTAGATTGTTATAATGGGCAATATTTTTTCCATTATCCTAGCCAGTCTCAACCTAGAAAGCTAATTGTAACGCTCCCTGGCATGGGGAATAATATAGATGAAGATACTCAATATGCATTGATGTCAATGAGGTCTTTTTTATTTAAAGAAGACGTCTATAGACTTCACATGGTAGACTTTTTTTGGGCAAATGGTTCATGTCTATTACTTAATGAGGATGATAGTGATAACGTTGAAAACTTGATATCGCTTATTGATTCCATTTTAGTAAAAAGTAATTTACTGCCATCTGACTGTTATATAGTGACAGCATCTAAGGGATGTTTTGCTGGTTACGAAATAATGAAGTCGAGAAGTTATAATTTTGCATTTTTTGCACCAATAACAAATGTAGATAAATTTAATCAAAGCTCCCCGGTTTTACGTTTTACCTCAAGAGAACTATTAAACAAAGGTTTTCGCTTTAGTAAGCCGCAGTTTAGTGAAAATGTTGTTGTATATACATCATTGAAAGATCCGGGAATTGAGCTAGGTCTACTGTCTAAGTGTATAAAAACAATCGATCAAAATTTGATGCATGCGCAAATAACAAAGCAGTTTATGGGGCCATACCTATCATCAAATAACTTGGTTGAATAATGAGGTACTTAATGAGTATTAAAAAAGCCATTTTCCCTGTAGCGGGTATGGGTACCCGCTTCCTTCCCGCCACCAAGGCATGCCCGAAAGAGATGTTACCAGTGGTCGACAAGCCGTTGATCCAGTATGCGGTTGAGGAGGCCATTGCCGCCGGTATTACCGACCTGATCTTTGTTACATCCTGGACCAAACGTGCCATAGAAGATCACTTCGATAGCAACTTCGAGCTTGAGTACAAGCTCGAACAAGCAGGTAAGAAGGCGTTGCTCGATACCGTCAAGAACATCATTCCCGCCGGCGTCAACTGCTTCTATGTTCGTCAAACTGAAGCCCTTGGACTGGGCCACGCCGTACTGTGTGCCAAGCAAATCGTCGGTAACGAGCCGTTTGCTGTATTGCTGGCTGACGACATGATCCACTGCGACAAGACTCCCTGCCTCGACACCATGATTGCCCTCGCTGGCGAGAGCCATTGCTCGGTCGTGGCTGTGGAAGCTGTGCCGATGGAAAAAGTCAGCCAGTATGGTGTCATTGCACCACAAGCGGTGAGCGAACGCCTGTATAAACTCAATGGCGTCGTGGAGAAACCGCCCCGTGAGGAGGCGCCATCCAACCTCTCCATCGTTGGCCGATATGTACTGCAGCCACGCATTTTTGAGCTACTTGAGCAGACCCAGCGCGGGGCCGGTGGCGAGATCCAGTTGACCGATGCCATTGCCGATTTGCTCAAGGAGCAAGAGGTCATGGCTTACGAGTTTGACGGTATCCGCTATGACTGCGGCAGCAAACTGGGCCATATGAAAGCCAACATTGAATATGGCCTGCGCCATCCCGAGTTGTCGGACACGCTGCGAGCCTATCTCGAAGAACTGCTGGCACACTGAGCGTAGGACACCATGTCGCGAGATCTCAGTGTTATTACACCGTTCCACTTTCAGCAAAGTGGGCGGGGTAGTCTGGATTCTGCGGTGAAGAGACTGGAGGCATGCCTCCAGTCTCTTTTTATCGCAGGCAATCTGGATATTTTGATTCCGACCAACCAGTGCAATCTGCTAGCAGGGCAGCTTGATGCCCGGATCTTGGAAGACTCACAGCCTTTTCCTATCTACTCGCCTGGACTGGCGCGTAGCCATGGTATTGAGCACAGTACCGCACGCACGCTCTTTATCATGGATGCAGATCTCCTTTGCTCACCGCAACTGGCAAAACAACTTCCTGACCGCTGCCAGCTGTATGCTCATTCAGGGCAACCCTCTTTTGAGATGTACCCCTGCCTCTATCTGACCAAGGCGGAAACAGAGCGCTTTGATGGGGATTTTCAGGGCTGCCTGGAATCCTTTCTGCGCGGGGAGAATCACCGGGTGGAGGGAATCGCCCTGGCCAGCAGTTGCTTGCTGATGAATCGCGAGTGGTTTTTGCAGCTGGGGGGCTTTGACGAGCAGTTTGTCGGCCATGGCGGCGAAGATCTTGAACTGATTGACCGGCTCACCCGCCACTACCCCATCGGGCCAAGGCCGGATGACTATGCCCTCAATATCAAGGCCCAGCATCCGGGAGATTATCAGGGGTTTCGGCGCTATTTCAGCTATTATGCGCTGCCCCATCTGTTTGCCGGCCGGTTTCTGGTTCACCAGTGGCATCCACGCCCACTGACTCACCCTTACCACAAACGGCGGGCTAACAATGATCAGTTGCTTGAGCAGATGCTGGCTCGCAGCGAAGCAGAGCGAGGCCCGTTGAAGGGGCCCGTGGTGCCCTGTAACGACCTTGGCGAGGAACTGCCGGATTTTCGCGAGTGGATGATCCGTTTGCAGGAGGAGGCGGGCTATCCGGTGAGCGAATATCCGGGGCTGTTGCGCTGGCAAGAGGGTGTGCAGCGCAAGCGGCCACTGTGGCGCAAGCTGCGCAAGCTCTACCTCAATCCTCGGGCCTTTTTCAGAGATATGTTTAAGCCCACATCTCGCTGAACTTTTTATCTGAGCAATTTGCATGACTCTATGGACACAATCCAGCGGCATACTGGCCCGCAGCACTCAAATCAGCGCTTGTCTGGGACAGCCATTGGCGCGATTCGCTTCCCCTGATGCCGTAAAGTCGGGTGATGTGCTTATCGGCTGGGGCCAGAAGGCTAATACCCACCAGATCAAGGAGCAGGCCAAGACCCTGAGTTTGCCCTATTGGCAGCTTGAAGATGGTTTTATCGGTTATATCGGCCATCCCGCCAGGGGGGGCAAGGCGGTCTCGCTGATCGCCGATCCGGTGGGGATTTATTACGATGCCCGCCAGCCTAGCCAGCTTGAGCAGTTGATTGCCACCCCGTGCGAGCCACAGATGTTGGTACGGGCCGAACGACTGATTGGTGAGCTGGTACGCCTCGGGGTCACCAAATACAACTGTTATGCCACTGCCCCCGGTCAGTCGATTGTCAGCGGCAGCGTGACCGCCCTCTCTGCTGTCGGGGACTATGGTGGCTTGCCATCAGGGCTTGCCACACGTCTGCAGCAGAGCGCCAAACCCAGGATCCTGCTGGTCGATCAGGTCGCAGGGGATCTCTCCATCCCGGGCGCCCTGGCCAGTGAAGCGGATTTTGTGGCGATGGTGGAGGCGGCCCGCCGTAATCATCCCGATGCGCGCCTGTTGCTGCGCACCCATCCCGATACTCGCTTTGGCAAGAAGCGTGGGGTGTTGGCCCGTCTGAACCTGGATGATGTGGAGATTGTTGCCGATCACTGCCATCCCCATGCGCTACTCAAGGTGGTGGATGCTGTCTATACGGTGTCATCCCAACTTGGTTTTGAGGGCCTGTTGCTTGGCAAGCCGGTCTATTGCTTCGGTATGCCGTTTTATGCCGGTTGGGGGCTGACCCATGACAGCAAGCAGTGTGAACGGCGCAACGTAAGAGTGTCGCTCCCCCAGCTGGTTGCTGCAGCCTTAATCTGCTACCCGCGCTATCTTGACCCCGTGCTTGGCCAACGTTGTGAAGTGGAAGAGGTCGTTGCCATCATTGCTCGCCAGATAAAGCCTGCTCCACGTTGGCGCAGGCTTTATCTGGTCGGTTTCTCGCTGTGGAAGCGCGCCTTTATGCAGGCGTTTTGTCATCACTTGGCCGAGGAGCTTTGTTTTGTTAGCAAGCCTCCCAAGCGGTTGACCGGTGACGAGCAGATATTGGTGTGGGGTAGTCGTCACCCTGATCTCGCCTCTGCGATCCGGGTTGAGGATGGCTTTATTCGCTCCAGGGGGCTTGGATCCAATCTCTGTCGCCCCTCCTCGCTATCACTGGATCCGGTCGGGATCTATTTCGACAGCCGTACCCCCAGCGGGCTTGAGCAGTTGCTCAACTACCAGAGGGTGACGGAGGTGGAGGTCAAGCGCGGTGACGCCCTGATTGCGTTGCTACGTGAACACAGGGTCAGCAAATACAATGTGGGCGAGCCGCAGCATTACGCCAAGCCGGATGATGGTCGTGAGCTGGTGCTGGTGGTCGGGCAGGTAGATGGTGATGCCTCCATTCTGACCGGGAGCCCGCATATTCGCAGTAACGAGCAATTGCTGTGGGCGGTGCGGGCGGCTAAACCCGAAGCCCATATTCTCTACAAGCCTCATCCTGATGTGGTGGCGGGCAATCGTGGCGGGGCGATTTCAGCGGCCTGTCTGGCGGAGTGTGTCGATAGTCAGGTGCTCGATATTGGTCTCACCAGCCTTTATCCCCATGTGGATGAGCTGCATACCATGACATCGCTCAGCGGCTTTGAGGCGCTGGTGCAGGGGGTCAAAGTGACGACCTGGGGCCAGCCCTTCTACAGTGGCTGGGGGTTGACCACGGATGCCAATCCGCCTGCTCGCCGTCAACGTAGTCTGCCGCTGGCGGCTCTGGTCTATCTGACGCTGGTTGCCTATCCGCTCTATATCGATTGGCAGACCGGCCTCTGGATTAGCCCGGAGCAGTTGATCCGCCAGCTGGCTAAGCAAGGGCACTCATCGGCCCAAAAGGCCAGCCGTTGGCAACGCTGGCAGGTCAAGCTCGGTTACTTGTTCCAGACGCTCATGCAGCGCCCGGCTCCGTTGAGTTTTCGCTTCCCCCGTTTTTGAGATACATCGTCAATGAAGATTTTGTTACTACAAGGACCGCTTGGCCCTTTCTTTCAGGCCTTGAGTCGTCAGCTGACCGAAGCGGGGCATCAGGTGGTGAAGATCCATTTCAATGGCGGGGATGAGTGCTGGCCTTGTGCGGGGGAAAATCTGCGCTTTTGTGGTAAACCGGAGAGCTGGAATGCATTTTTCCGCCGGGTGCTCAAGCATCACGCTATCGATTCGGTGATCTGCTACGGAGATTGCCGTTACTACCATCTGGTTGCTGGCCGTATCTGCAAGCTGAAGAAGTTGCCATTTTGGGCGATGGAGGAGGGCTATCTCAGACCCGATTACGTCACGCTGGAACAGGGGGGGGTCAATGCCTTCAGCCCCTGGTATGAGCGTCGTGATCAGCTTGCCGAGCTGGACTGGCCTGTGCCTTATGATAGTTCGCTGAAGGTGGGTAAGACCTTTGCTGTGCGCGCCTGGAATGCCAGTCGTTACCATATCAGCAAGGCGCTGATGCAGTGGCGTTATCCCCATTTTGTCAATCATCGCCCCTGGAATCTGGTGCAGGAGGCGATGGGGTGGGTCTGCGGCGCCATGGTGAAATACGGCAACTTGCGCCAGGATCGCGCTTTGCTCAAAGCGTTGCCGCAGTACGCCGGGCGGATCTTCTTTGTGCCACTGCAAGTGACCGAAGATTTTCAGATCAGGGAACACTCTGACTTGAGCGGGGTAGAGGAGATGGTTGCGCAGGTGATCAACTCCTTTGCGCAGCATGCCAAACCCGAAGATGTGTTGCTGTTCAAGCATCACCCCATGGATCGGGGCTATGTCAGTTATCGCGCCCAGATAAACAGACTCATCGCAGTGCTTGGCCTGGAGGGGAGGGTCTTTTACGGTTATGAACTGCCGCTGCCAACCCTGTATCCCTTGCTCAAAGGGGTTATCACCATCAACAGTACGGTCGGTCTCTCTGCGCTGTTGCATGATGTGCCTACCTTCTGCATGGGGCGTGCACTCTATGACATTGACGGCCTTACCACCACAGGCTCACTGGAATCCTTCTGGCACAAGCAGAGCCCCGTATGTGCCGAGACATTCAAACGGGTGCGCCACTCCTTGCTCCATCTGACCCAGCTCAATGCCAGTTTTTACCGTCATCTGAATATGAGTGCACTGGCGGTAATGGAAAAGATGAAGCTCGACACCCGGCATCGCAGTGATGAGGAGGTGTCATGGGGGCATCGGGCCAGTGTGCATAAAATGGTTGGCTTTACCTTACCCTGGTTGGCCACTTATGAGCGTATTGCGGACGGATTGCATTCGGTCGGGTCCTGGTGCTCAACACTGCCCGTATAGGAGGGCAGTTTTTGCGCTGCCGGCCCGGCACGTCGCGCTGAATCATAAAAAAGCCCTTCACCATGGTGAAGGGCTTTTTGCTATCTGACGTTATGCGCTTGGGTTGCTCCGTCCGGGTTTAGTAGCCCTGCTGGTGCACGTCCATTACGGCGCGGCCTGACGGGTCGGCCATCTCCTTGAACTTGGCATCCCACTCCAGCGCGGTAGGAGTGGAGCAGGCGACCGACTTGCCGTAGGGCACTGTACGGGCGGCGGCTTCCAGCGGGAAGTGCTCGTCGAAGATGGCGCGGTAGAAGTAGGCCTCTTTGGTGAGCGGGGTGTTGATGGGGAAGCGGAATGCGGCCGCCTCGAACATCTGATCCGTCACTTCGGTCTCGACCATCGCCTTCAGGCTGTCGATCCATGAATAACCCACGCCGTCGGAGAACTGCTCTTTCTGGCGCCATGCCACTTCGTGGGGCAGCAGATCTTCGAACGCTTCGCGCAGGATGTGCTTCTCGATCTTGCCCTTGCCACACATCTTGTCAGCCGGCTGCAGGCGCATCGCCACGTCCATGAACTCCTTGTCGAGGAAGGGCACGCGACCCTCGACACCCCAGGCGGCCATCGATTTGTTGGCGCGCAGGCAGTCATAGAGGTGCAAAGAGGCGAGCTTGCGCACGTTCTCTTCGTGGAACTCGCGAGCGTTGGGCGCCTTATGGAAGTAGAGGTAGCCACCAAACAGCTCGTCGGAGCCTTCGCCGGAGAGCACCATTTTGATCCCCATCGCCTTGATGTAACGAGCCATCAGGTACATGGGCGTGGAGGCTCGGATGGTGGTGACGTCATAGGTCTCGAGGTGATAGATGACGTCGCGCAGGGCATCCAGACCCTCCTGCACGGTGAAGTGGATCTGGTGGTGGATGGTGCCGAGGTGATCAGCCACCTTGCGGGCGGCGGCGAGATCCGGAGACCCTTCCAGACCGACGGCGAAGGAGTGCAGTTGCGGCCACCAGGCTTCGCTCTTGCCATCGTCCTCGATGCGGCGCGCCGCATAGAGCTTGGTGATGGCGGAGATAACGGAGGAGTCCAACCCGCCGGAGAGCAGCACGCCATAAGGCACGTCGCACATCAGCTGGCGCTTGACCGCAGCTTCCAGCGCCGCTTTCAGCTCCGCCTTGTCGCTGACGTTGTGCTCGACCGAGCTGTATTCCATCCAGTCGCGCTTGTACCACTGTTTGAGCTCGCCATCCTTGCTCCACAGGTAGTGTCCCGGCAGGAAGGTTTCGACGCTCTTGCAGACCGGTACCAACGCCTTCATTTCGGAGGCGACATAGAAGTTGCCGTGCTCGTCGCGACCGGTATAGAGGGGGATGATCCCCATGTGGTCGCGACCAATCAGGTAGGCATCCTGTTCGGCGTCATAAAGAATGAAGGCAAAGATGCCGTTGAGATCGTCCAGAAACGCCGGGCCCTTCTCCTTGTAGAGGGCGAGCAGCACTTCACAGTCGGATTTGGTCTGAAACTGGAAGTCGACCTTGAGGGTCTTTTCCAGCTCTTTGTGGTTGTAGATCTCGCCGTTGACCGCCAGCACATGGGTGCGTTCGGGGTTGTAGAGCGGCTGGGCGCCATTGCCCGGGTCGACGATGGCCAGACGCTCGTGCACCAGAATGGCTTTGTCGGAGCTGTAGACGCCGGACCAGTCAGGCCCGCGGTGACGAAGTCGCTTGGACATCTCCAGCGCCGATTTGCGCAGGGCTACTGCATCGGACTTGATATCCAGAATGCCGAAAATTGAACACATTGGCGGTAATCCTCTTGATTTTTATATGAGCCCCCCACGTTTGGGCTCGAAATTCCATTTACATTCCTCGTCAGACACAATGCCTAGCGGAAAAACCTTTTGCAAGCGGGAAAACCGCAGAAAATCATGCCGTAAGCGTCAAGCGGATCAACAGGATAAGGATTGCTAAAACGGGGCAGGCTGACGTGAACGTCAAGCCGATGCGGGTTCGAAGATCACATAGACCTTGCGACAGGGGGTAAGGGTCTCCCACTCACCGATAAAGCCGGCGGGAATGACAAATTGATCGCCGGGTTTGAGGGTCAGCTGGCCGCCCTGGCTGTCGTGGATCACCACATCCCCCTCCAGCAGCTGGCAATACTCGTGCTCGGTGTAGTGGATGGCCCAGCGGCCGGGCTCACAAGCCCAGAAGCCCACGTGAAACTGCTGGCTGGGATCTGAGTAGTGGTTCCACACCGTTTGCGCCGGGTTGCCAGCTTTAATGCGCTCGGTGGCGGGCATCAGCGGGGTTGGGGCCGTCTCGTGGCGGCCCGGCAAAATCCAGTCGTTGAGGGTCTTCATGGTGCCTCCTTGGCTTCGGCAGATAGGAAAGCGGGGCCATCCCGGCCCCGCGATTGTTCGTTTTATTAAACGAGGTTGTGCATAACTTAAACGATGTGCATTCCCTTGCCAAGAGCCGCTGGCCGCAGGATCAGAGCGGCTGCAAACGGCGGATCACATGGCGGGCAAAGCCGCTGCCCGCTTCGTTGTAGACGTTGAACACCGCATCCACCCCCTGCTCCTGCAAGGAGGCGATATCATCCTCGAAGCGGACGATGGCGGCGATCTTGCCGTTGAACCCGTGGCTGCGCAGCTTCTCGATGGCGTAGAGGTTACCCGAGTGGTGGGGCATCGCCAGCAGCACCAGATTGACCTGATTGGAGAGCAGCACCTTGTCCCAGAAGTCGGTATCGGTGGCATCCCCCTCGATGACGTTCATCCCCTGGGCACGGAGGGTAGGCAGCTTCTCGCTGTCGTTCTCCACTCCGAGAATGACGTTGCCGTATTTGTTCTCCAGCTCGAAGTAGGCCCCCTGACCGATCCGCCCCATACCGAGGATGATCACCTCGGCATCGCCCAGCTCGATGGGCCTGTCTTCCGGATGGAGGTTGCTCGCTTGCAATCCCCGCAGCCAGTGGCCGATGCGGTGATAAATGCGCTCGCTCTGGGCATTGAGCGGGGCAGAGATCATAAAGCTCGCCGCCAGTGCCAGCGAGACTGCCACCAGCCACTCGTGGGAGAGCCAGCCCGCCTTGGCGGCGATGGCCGCGACGATCAGGCCAAACTCCGAGAAGTTGGTGAGCGCCAGGGTGGAGAGCAGGGCGGTGCGCACCCTCAGGTGGGCGCCGCTGTAGACCAGATAGTAGAGGACACTTTTGAGCGGCAGGGCCAGCACCAGCGCCAGTGCCAGCAACATGGTGTCGTGGGTCGGCAGGCCGTTGAGGCCGATGGTGAGAAAGAAGCAGACCAGAAAGAGGTCTTTGAGGTTGAAGAGCGCCTTGGCCAGCCCCGCCGCAGCTGGGTGGGAGGCGAGCATCATGCCGATGATGAGGGCCCCCAGATCCGGCTTGAGGCCGACTACTTCAAAACCGGCGGCCCCGACCACCAGCGCCAGAAAGACTCCGAACAGCACCTGCAGCTCGCCGTGACCGGCCCGCTCCAAGAGCTTGAACAGCAGCGGGCGCAGCAGCGGTAATCCCAGCACCCAGAGCGCCCAGATGCTGGGCCACTTGCCGCTGGAGAAGGCCAGAAACGCCACGGCGAACACATCCTGCATCACCAGCACCCCGATGGCGATGCGGGCGTAGAGGGCATTCATGTCGCTGCGATCTTCCAATACCTTGACTGCGAAGACGGTGCTGGAGAAGGAGAGGGCAAAACCCAGCAGCAGCGCCAGTTTCCAGTCCAGCGAGAGGGCAAGCTCGAGCCCCAGCCCCTTGCAGACCAGCAGTACCACGGTAAAGAGCAGGGTGGAGAGCAGCAGGTGCAGGCTGGTGGTGCCCCACACATCGCGCCGCATCAGGGTTTTGATATTGAGCTTGAGGCCGATGGTGAACAGCAGCAGGGTGACGCCGAGATCGGCCACCTCGCTCAGGGCGGGGGTATTTTCATATCCCATGCCGTTGAGGATAAAACCGGCGGCCAGAAAGCCGAGCAGGGGGGGCAGGCCAATCAGATTGACTACCATGCCGCAGCCAAAGGCCACGGCGATCAGAATGGGTTCCATAACAGATCCTGCAAGGGCAGGAGAGACCTGCCCTGTTTAACGCTTGGGTGGTGATTAGACGATATCGATGTCGACCACGGAGTCGAAGATGTGGTTCGGTCTGAACGGCATGCGGTCGATATCGGCGACCTTGCTCACCCCGGAGAGCACCAGCACCGTCTCGAGACCGGCCTGAAAGCCCGCCAGAATGTCGGTGCGCAGGTTGTCGCCGATGATGATGGTGTCGTCGGAGTGGGCCTCCATCCGGTTGAGCGCCGCACGGATGATCCAGGCGCTCGGCTTGCCGACATAGAACGGCTTCTTGCCGGTCATCCGCTCGATGGGGGCGCACAGGGCGCCGCAGGCCGGGTGCATCATGGGACCGTGGGTATCGGGGTTGGTGGCGATAAAGCGGGCCCCCTGATCGACGAACTTGGCCCCCTGTTGCATCATGGTCCAGTTGTAGTTGCGGGTCTCGCCCACCACCACGAAGTCCGGGTCGATATCGGTGATGGTGAAACCGGCCTTGTAGAGCTCGTGGGTCAGCGCCCCTTCACCGATCACATAGGCCTTCTTGCCATCCTGACGCTTGAGAAAGTCGGCGGTGCCCATGGCGGAGGTATAGAAGCACTCCTCCGGCACTTCGATCCCGGCGGAGCGGAAGCGGTTTTGCAGATCTTTCTGGGTCTGGGCCGGGTAGTTGGTGAGGAACAAGAGCTTGCTGCCCTGCTCCAGCAGGCGATGGACGAAACGGTCGGCACCGGGGATGAGATCGTTGTTGTGCAGGATGACACCGTCGATATCGCAGATGACGTTCTTCTTCATGAAAACTCCTTGTCAGGGCGCAGGCGAGCCGCCAATCGTTAAGATGTTCAATCATTTATGATTTTTGTGACGCCATTATAAGTCTGTTTGATGACAAGTCTCCCCTGTCTCGTCACTTCGGTGCACAATAAAGCTGCCGTCGGGTCAGTCTGGTGGAGGGGCTGACGCCGGATCACTTTGCTGATGGAGCCGTCGCTATGGACACCCCGATTTCCAAGCCAGTCACACCCGAACACCTCACCGCCGCGCAATTTATCGCCGGACTGCCGAAACTGGAGCTGCACCTGCATATCGAGGGCAGCCTCGAACCCGAGCTGATGTTTGAGCTGGGCCGCCGCAACGGCGTGCCACTGCCCTGGCCCGATGTGGCCAGCGTGCGCGCCGCCTATGACTTTGACTGCCTGCAATCCTTTCTCGACCTCTACTATCGCGGCGCCAGCGTGCTGGTGACCGAGCAGGACTTCTTCGACCTCACCTGGGCCTATCTTGAGCGTTGTGCCGCCGACAAGGTGGTGCATGTGGAGATCTTCTTTGACCCGCAGACCCATACCGCCCGCGGCGTCCCCTTTGCTACTGTGCTGGGCGGCATCGAGCGGGCGCTGCAGACCGGGGAGAAGGAGTTTGGCATCAGTTGGCGGCTGATCATGAGCTTCTTGCGCCACCTCAGTGAAGAGGAGGCGTTCGCGACGTTGGCAGAGGCTATGCCCTTCCTTTCGCGCATTCACGGCATCGGCCTCGACTCGGGGGAGAGGGGCAATCCGCCGACCAAGTTTGCCAGGGTCTTTGCCAAATGCCGCGAGCTGCGGCTGCCGGTGGTGGCCCACGCCGGCGAAGAGGGGCCTGCCGACTACATCTGGCAGGCGATCAACGAGCTGCAGGTATGCCGCATCGATCACGGGATACGCTCGGCAGACGATCCCGAGCTGCTGCGCTATCTGGCCGATACCCGGCTGCCGCTTACCGTCTGTCCCCTCTCCAACACCCGGCTCAAGGTGTTCGGCAATATGGCCCAGCACAATGTGTTGCGGCTGCTGGAGCAGGGGCTCTGCGTCACCATCAACTCGGACGACCCCGCCTACTTTGGCGGCTATATGAATGCCAACTTTGTGGCGCTGGCCGATGGCCTTGGCGCGACCATGAGTCAGCTCTGCCGCTTGTCGCTCAATGCCGTTGAGGCGAGCTGGCTCTCTCTGGCCGACAAGGCGCGCCTGACCCGGGAGATCCGCAGTTATGCCGCGACTCACGGGGTGATCCTGCATTGAGTCAGGCGCTAATGAAGTCGAGATAACATGCACTATATAAAGAGAGGCCCGCCATCACTGGCGGGCCTCTTTCGTTTCAATGGTCGGTGTGGTTATCGGGGAAGGTCAGCCTTATGCCACTCGCACCAGAAACTTCTCACCCTGTCCTTCGCGCTTGAAGCGCTCGAGCAGGGTGGGCAGCGCCTCAAAGTCGCCGACCACCAGCGGCGGCAGGGTCAGCTCGCCGCTCGCCATTTGATCCATCATGGCGACACCGGCGACCACCAGTCGGCTCCACTGCTTGTCGCTGCCAAAGGCGTGCTGGGCGCCCAGCGCAATCTCGTGCAATGAGTGGCAATGGCTAAAGGCGGGCAACGGATTGTGCGGGATGCGCCCGAGCACAGTCACCATGTGACCGTAGTAGCCCAGCGCGGGCAGCAAGCTCTCTGCCTGTTGGCTGGAGACCAGATCGATGATCCCCTCGAACGGCTCGTTGCCGTTGGCAGTCTGCAAGGTGGCCAGCCAGTCGGGATCCCGATAATCGGCCACCCCCTGCACACCTATCTGCTTGAGCCAGTGATGGTGGCGTGAGCTGGCGCTGGCAAAGACCCGCGCTCCTTGCTGGAGGGCGAGCTGCACCGCAAAGCGGCCGACGCTGCTGCCGGCACCTGTGATGAGCAGCGCTTCCCCGTGCAGGCGCGGCAACTTGGCCAGCGCCTGCCAGGCGGTGAGGCCGGGACAGGGCAGGGCGGCGGCCGCCTCGTCACTCAGGGCATCGGGCACTGGCAGCAGGGCGCGGGCTGGTACCCGGGTGTGGCGGGCAAAGCTGCCGTGGTGGCGCAGGTCGGTGTGATAGGCGACCCGGGCGCCGAGACGCAGGTGGCTGACGTTGGTGCCGAGGGCCACGATAGTGCCCATGCCATCGACGCCGGGCACCTGACCATCCTGCCAGTTGGAGTGGCCATATTCGATCAGCTTCCAGTCCACCGGATTGAAGGCGATGACCCGGTTTGTCACCAGCACCTCGTCAGGGGCGAGCGGTGCCAGGGGCAGATCGGCGAGGGTAAGCTGGGTCGGTTCACCGGGGGCATGCCAGCACCAGGCTTGGGTGTGATTCATGATGACTCCTTGTGAAAGCGAGGGGAGATAACAGCGAGATCATTGCAACAGCAAGACAGTGAAACCGCCACTGCTGCGAATGGGCAACAATACAGCAGGCCCCAACCAGTGGGGCCTGCGTTACGTGGCCGGTTGGCCATTGGCAATCAGCGGCTGGTCGCTGCGTCATCGGCCTGATAGACGGGGTAGTCGGTCAGCCCTTTTTCGCCGCCGCCAAACAGGGTGGCCGGATCGTGGGGGGCCAGCGGATAGCCGTGGCGCAGCCGGTTCGGCAGATCCGGGTTGGCAACGAAGGGGCGGCCAAAGCCAATCATGTCGGCCCAGCCCGCTTCTAGGGCGGCACGTGCCCGCTCGCCATCATATTTACCGGCGTAGATCAGGGTGTTGGGGAAGGCATCCCGCAGACCCTGCTTGAAGTTCTCCGGCATCAGGGGGGCATCGTCCCAGTCCGCTTCGGCAATATGCAGGTAGACCACGTTGAGCTGGCCCAGCAGACGGGCGGCCGCCAGATAGGTCTCCTGCGGGTTGGCATCGACTGTGCCGTTGAGGGTGGTGAGCGGCGCAAGACGCACCCCGACACGTTCGGCCCCGATTTCGCTACTTACCGCCTCGGTCACCTCTTTGAGAAAGCGCAGCCGGTTTTCCAGCGATCCGCCATAACTATCGGTGCGGGCGTTGGATTCGGAGTCGAGGAACTGGTTGATGAGATAACCGTTGGCTGCGTGCAGCTCGATGCCGTCAAAACCGGCGCTGATGGCGTTGCGAGCCGCCTGACGGAACTGACCTACCACCGCATGGATATCGGCTTGAGTCATGGCGCGCGGAGTGACGGTCTCGACAAAGCCCGGCGCATCGCTGCCGTTATCGACGAACACCTTGACGCCCACTGCGGGCAGGGCTGAAGCGGAGATGGGCTGGGCGCCGCCGATGTTATCCGGATGGGTGACGCGGCCCACGTGCCAGAGCTGGGCGAAGATGGTGCCCCCCTTGGCGTGCACGGCATCGGACACCCCTTTCCAGCCAGCGATCTGCTCGGCGCTGTAGATCCCCGGCGTCCAGGCATAGCCCTTGCCCATGGGGTCGATTTGGGTGCCTTCGCTGATGATCAGGCCCGCCTCGGCGCGCTGGGCGTAGTAGCTCGCCATCATGGCGTTGGCCACATCACCCGGCTGACTGGCACGGGAGCGGGTCATGGGGGGCATGACGATGCGGTTGGCAAGGTGCAGCTGGCCGAGGCGCAGCGGGCAGAACAGGTGATCGTGGCTCATCTTGAGTTCCTCATGGTGGAAGTGAGGCCACTTTATGCCGCCATCTTGTTGTGAAAAAGAGGGGTAATTGCACAAGAGAATTGCACTTGATGCAGCAATCAGCGCAAACCGTCGGGAAAGAGGCGTTGAGGCATAAAGTTGAAGCATAAAAAAGAGGGCCGTCTGGCCCTCTTCTGTATTCTGCTGGTGGCAGGCTCAAGCCGTGGCGGGCATCACTTTCACCCGCTCGATGCGCCGCTCGCTCACCTCGATCACCTCGAAGTTGAGCTGCTGCAGTTGCAACTGCTGGCCCGGGGTGGGCAGAGTGCCGAAGTGGGAGAGCAGCATGCCCGCCAGGGTCACGTATTCATCGCTCTCGCTCACCAGCCCCTCGTGCTCCAGCACCTGCTCCACATGATGGATGTTGGTGCTGCCGTTGATCAGCCACCCTTCGCCATCGCGTACGATATCCGGGGTTTCGTCCTCGTCCGGCAGCTCGCCGACGATGGCCTCCAGCAGATCGTGGGTGGTGACCAGTCCCTGGATCACGCCAAACTCGTCGGAGACCAGAATAAGGCTCCCCTTGGCTTTGCGCAGCTCCGCCAGCAGACGGATCACGTTGATGGTTTGCGGAACGATAATGGGGTCGTTCTGCTTGGCCAGTTCGCTCAAAGATTGCCCCTCATTGAGAGCAAACAACAGATCGCGCGCCTTGGCCACCCCGAGCACCTCGTCCAGTTCGCCGTCACAGAGCGGGAACAGGCTGTGGGGCTCGCGCTGCAGCAGGGCGCGGATCTCGTCGCTGGAGTCGTTGATATCGATCCAGGCCATCTCGGAGCGAGGCGTCATGATGGTGCGAATGGAGCGCTCGGCCAGCGACAGCACCCCGGTCACCATATAGCGCTCCTCCTCGCCAAAGCTCACCGGCGCTACGGCCGGGGCATCCAGATCGTCATCCGGCTGATCCTGATAGGCCTTGCTGCCCATCAATTTGAAGATGGCGGCGGTGGTGCGCTCGCGCAGGGGCTGTTTGGATTCGTGACGCATGGCGCTGCGCTGCGCCAGCTGGTTGAAAAACTCGATCAGCACCGAGAAGCCGATGGCTGCGTAGAGGTAGCCCTTCGGAATGTGGAAGCCGAAGCCTTCCGCCACCAGGCTGAAGCCGATCATCAGCAGGAAGCTCAGACAGAGCACCACCACGGTGGGGTGGGCGTTGACGAAGCGGGTCAGCGGCTTGGAGGCGAGCACCATCACCACCATGGCGATGGTCACGGCGGCCATCATCACGCCAAGGTGTTCCACCATGCCGACGGCGGTGATGATGGAGTCGAGCGAGAAGACCGCATCCAGCACCAGAATTTGGGCGATCACCACGCCGAAGCTGGCGTAGGCGCCGACCGGGCCATCATCCTGGGGTTTGGCTTCCAGCCGCTCATGCAGCTCGGAGGTGGCCTTGAACAGCAGGAACAGGCCGCCCCCCATCAGGATCAGGTCCCGACCGGAGAAGGGGTGATCCCACAGGTGCAAAATCGGGGTGGTCAGGGTGACCAGCCATGACATGACGCTCAGAAGTCCTAGTCGCATCAGCAGGGCCAGCGACAGGCCGATGACGCGGGCCTTGTCCCGTTGGGCGGGGGGCAGTTTTTTCACCAGAATGGCGATAAAGACCAGGTTGTCGATCCCCAGCACGATTTCCAGAATGATCAGGGTAAACAGACCGATCCAGATATGGGGATCCAGCAGCAATTCCATTGTATGACCTCAATAAAAACAGACAGAGCAGAGAGTAATCACGGCGCACGATGGCCGCAGTAACAGCAAGGCAAGGGTGTTATTCAGAGGCGCTGATTGAGCAGAAAAAGATAGGCTTTGACAGAGAGAGACGAAGGGCAACTTCGGGGATTGTCCATGATGGGCAATAAAACCTCGGGTGAAAAATGAGCCCTGATGATAGCGGCTGGCACCAATTTGGCAAGAGCAGTGTCAGCGTGGCGTGATGGGCTTGTGATGTGACAGGGGAGACGGCCGAGCCGCGCTCCCCCGTGCGGTCGTTACAACCAGCGCTTTTCGCGGGTGAAACAGACCGACAGCCAGGCATCGCCTAGGGTGTCGCCAAGGCGAGACCAGAGCTCCTGGCGCAGGGCATCCTGACGTTCGACAGGCCACTCCTGACCAGGCGCCACCAGAATGTTCAATTCCAGATCGAAGCGGCGACCGCTTTTGGCCAGATGGCTGTAGCACTCGATGCCGTGGCGCTGGCGCAGCGCCTCGATCTCCTGCTCGACTTGCCGTGGCACATCCCCCTTGGGGGCGATCTTCAACACTTCCCGCAGGTTGCGACCGAGCACCTTGATGGGAATGAGGGTGGCGCAGAGGGCCAGCAGCGAGACCAGCACCGGGTCTATGTAGCGGTTGTATTGGCCGTAGCCGATGGCATCAAGGCCAATGGCGACCACGAAACCGATAAGCAGGGTGGCGCTGAGCAGGGTATCCACCAGCCACTCTTTGGAGTCGACCCGCACCAGCTCGGAGTCTACCTGCTCGGCGACCTGGGCTTCGATGCGATAGATGATGGCGCAGAAGAAGGTGGAGACGGCGGCATAGATAAGGGCGTGGCCGAGATCGATCTCCCGTCCGCCATCCAGCAGGGCGGTGATGCCGCTATAGAGGGCGCCGAGACAGAGCAGCAAGATAATAGCGCCATTGATGACGTTGGTGATGGGCTCGAAGTGGGCATAGCCATACTGGAAGCGCGCATCGCAAGGGCGGGTAACGAGATAGGCAGTGATGAGGCCAAGGCCCGTCATACCCATGCTGAACAGGGTGAAGATACCATCGAGCATGATGGCGTTGGAACCGACGAAGAGGCCGTAGCCGATGCCGAAGATGGCAAAGGTGATACAACCGAACAGCGACAGGGTAAGCGCCTGTTTTTCGGTGGTGACCAGCGTACTGATAACATGGCTGTGGTGAGCCATAAAAGTCCTCCTTTCAAATAGTGAATATTGCCAAGCGCAAGCGGTTTTCTAGCTGATATACTGCCCGCTCACATGTGAGCGGACTGGCCTGACTGCCATTGATAGGCGGCTGGCCAGTCGTTGTCGCCGGCGTGCCGGCATCAAGCAAAGGATGGGAACAAGGATTCATGATCCCGAGACTCGATTACCAGGACAGTTTGTCACCCGCAACCCTGCAGTTTCTTGAGTTGCTAGAGCGCAGCGCATTTCGTGGTGATATCGAAAAGTCTTATGCAAGTCGGTTGGCGATGGCGACGGATAACAGCGTCTATCAGGTAGTACCTCAGGCGGTTCTCTATCCGCGCAGTGCGGACGACATAGCAGCAATGCTCAAGCTGGCCGCAGAGCCGGCGTTCGCCTCCCTGAGCTTTTTCCCTCGTGGTGGCGGTACCGGCACCAATGGTCAGTCATTGGGCGGCGGCATTATCGTCGATCTCTCCCGTTATATGAACCAGATCATGGAAATTAATCTGGAGGAGGGGTGGGTGCGTGCCCAGGCCGGGGTGGTGAAAGACCAGCTCAACGCCTATCTCAAGCCCCATGGCTACTTCTTCTCGCCGGATCTTTCCACCTCCAACCGCGCCACCTTAGGGGGCATGATCAACACCGACGCCTCGGGGCAGGGGTCGCTGGTCTACGGCAAAACCTCGGATCACGTGCTCGGCCTCAAAGCCGTGCTGGAGAATGGTGACATCATGGCGACCGAGCCGCTAAGTAGCGAACGGCTTGCCGACAAGCTGGCGCTGGAGAGTCGCGAAGGAGAGATCTATCGCACCCTCTATCGCATCGGCAAGGAGCGCCGCGCCGACATCGAGGCGACTTTCCCCAAGCTCAACCGTTTTCTGACCGGCTACGATCTCAAGCACCTCTATCAACCCGATACCGACACGCTGGATGTTAGCCGGGTGCTGTGCGGCTCGGAAGGGTCTCTCGGCTTTATCACCGAGGCCAAACTCAATATCACCCCCATCCCGCGCTACCGTACGCTCGTGAACGTCAAGTACGACAGCTTTCCTTCGGCTCTGCGCAACGCCCCCTTTATGGTGCAGGCGCAGGCCCTATCGGTGGAGACGGTGGACTCCCGGGTGCTCGGGCTGGCCCGTGCCGACATCATCTGGCATTCGGTGAAAGATCTTATTCAGGATGTGCTCGGCAAGGATCTGCAGGGGCTCAACATCGTCGAGTTTGCCGATACCGACGAGGCAGAACACAAGGCCAAGGTGGCAGAGCTGTGCCGTCGTATCGACGAGCTGCTGGCCAAGGGCGAGGCCGGGATTATCGGCTATCAGGTGTGTGACCACCTGCCGAGCATCGAAACCATCTACACTATGCGCAAGAAGTCGGTGGGGCTGCTTGGCAACGCCGAAGGACGCAAGAAGCCAGTGGCCTTCACTGAAGATACCGCCGTGCCGCCAGAGTCACTGGCCGATTTCATCATGGAGTTTCGTGCCCTGCTGGACGCCCACGGCCTCGACTACGGCATGTTTGGCCACGTTGATGCCGGTGTGCTGCACGTGCGCCCGGCGCTGGATTTGTGCGATCCCGAGCAGGAGGTGCTGCTGCGCCGTATCTCCGATCAGGTGGTGGCGCTCACCGCCAAATATGGCGGTCTGATGTGGGGGGAGCATGGCAAGGGCTTTCGCTCCGAATACAGCCCCGCCTTCTTTGGCGAGCTGTGGGAAGAGCTGCAGCGGGTCAAGGGCGCGTTCGACCCGGGCAACCGTATCAACCCGGGCAAGATCTGTATCCCCTATGGCAGCGATGCCGAGCTGGTGTCGGTGGATGGGCCCAAGCGCGGCAAGTTTGACCGCCAGATCCCGCTCGCGGTGCGAACCAGCTACACCCGTGCCATGGATTGTAACGGCAATGGTCTGTGCTTCACCTTCGAGACCGACTCCCCCATGTGCCCCTCGGTCAAGATCAGCCGCGATCGCCGCCACTCACCCAAGGGGCGAGCGGGCCTGATGCGTGAATGGTTGCGTCAGCTGGCAGAGCAGGGCTTCGACCCGTTGGCGGAAGAGGTGGCGCTGCAATCCGGTGGTGTGCGCTTCAAACAGCTGGTGGACAAGGTGCGCAACAGCTGGGCCAAACAGCGCGGCGAGTATGATTTCTCCCACGAGGTGATGGAGGCGATGGCTGGCTGTCTGGCCTGCAAGGCGTGCACCAGCCAGTGCCCGATCAAGGTGGATGTGCCCGATTTTCGCGCCCGCTTTATGCAGCTTTACCATGGCCGCTACCTGCGTACCCCCAAGGATTACTTCGTCGGCACGGTGGAGAGCTATGCGCCGCTGCTCGCCAAGGCGCCGAAGCTGGTCAACTTCTTCCTCGAAAAAGAGTGGGCCCAGAAGGCGACCGAGAAGAGTATCGGCATGGTCGATGTGCCGCTGCTCTCGGTGCCGACCTTGGCCGAGAGCCTGCACGATAACCGTGCCCGCTATTTTGATCTGCCGGGACTGGAGCGGATGAGTGCCGAGCAACGCAAGCAGGTGGTGCTCATCGTGCAGGACCCCTTCACCAGTTATTACGACGCCCCCGTGGTGCGCGACCTGGTGAAACTCGCCAGCAAGCTCGGCTTCCAGCCCTACTTGCTGCCCTTTAAACCCAACGGTAAACCCCAGCATATCAAGGGGTTCCTGCGTGCCTTTGCCCGCACCGCCGCCAACAGCGCCCAGTTCCTCAACAAGGTAGCGGCGCTTGGCATTCCCATGGTGGGGGTGGATCCGGCCATGGTGCTCTGCTATCGCGACGAGTATGCCAAGGCGCTGGGGTCGGCCCGCGGTGATTTTCAGGTGTTGTTGCCGCAGGAGTGGCTGCTCTCGCTGCCGGTAGATCAGTTGCCTGCTCGAACCGACAAGACCAAGAGCGAGGAGGGGAGCGAGCCCTGGTATCTGTTTGCCCACTGCACCGAGAAGACCGCCAAGCCCTCCACTCACGGTGACTGGAGCACCCTGTTTGGCCGCTTTGGGGCCAGTTTGAAGCCGGTCTCTGTGGGGTGTTGCGGTATGGCGGGCACCTATGGTCACGATGTCAAACAGGTGGAGAACTCCAAGGGCATCTATGGGTTGAGCTGGGCCGACCCGCTCGCCCGTCTACCCAAAGCGCGCTGTCTGGTGACCGGTTATTCGTGCCGCAGTCAGGTCAAACGGATGGAGGGGGAAAAGCTCAAACATCCATTGCAAGCCCTGCTGGAGCTGCTCTGATGCTGACGTTTCCCAAGCGGTTTCGGGTGCCGAAGGCCTATCGGCATCCACGTTTCTTGCTGTTACCCGCAACTCCCGCTCAGGCGGTGGTGGAGTTTGTCGCCATGTTGCGCGAGCGCGAGCAGCTCCATCAGCTGTTTCGCCCGAACGATATCTGGCCCTCGGCCAATTTCAGCCTGAGCCAGCACGAAGGAGATCTGGAGTGGCAGCAGTCGGAGTTTCTGGCCAAGCGCTCCTTTGCCTATGGCCTCTGGAGCCCGGATCGGGAGCCGCAATTTTGGGGCGGGGTTTATCTCTACCCCTCGGTGTTGCCTGAGGTAGCGGTGGAGCTCTTCTTCTGGAAGGTGGCCGAGGCGCCTATCACGGATGAGGAGTTGGAGATTCAGCTGCGCGACTGGCTCGCCAGGGTGTGGCAGTGGCCAGAACCCCGTCTGCCGGGGCGAGAAGTGCCTTGGTCCGAGTGGCCCGGCGTTACCTACCCTTGGTGACATTCCGCTTAAGGGCATGATTGTGTAACACGCAGCGCCGGGTCGGGGCTGCGTTGTTACTACGTCACCCGGTAACCAACAACTCACATAACCGAACCATGTTGCCGATGGAGGGCGTTTCACTCATATCGGTACGCATTCATCGCTTTCATAAGGAGTCTGCTCGCAATGAGTCACGATATTGCGCCCATCTGGCGTAAACCCATGAGTCTGGAGGGGCTCAACGCCACCTCTCGCAACACCCTGATGGCCCATCTCGATATCATCTATACCGCTTTTGGCCCAGACTGGTTGGAGGCCACTATGCCGGTGGATCACCGCACCCACCAGCCTCTTGGCATGCTCCATGGCGGCGCGTCAGTGGTGCTGGCGGAGACGCTTGGGTCGCTGGCGGCCAATATGGCGGTCGGGCCAGATAGCTACTGTGTGGGGCTGGAGGTAAATGCCAACCATCTGCGAGCCAAGCGGGAAGGGGTGGTGACCGGGCGTTGCGCGCCGCTCCATCTGGGAGCAACAACCCAGGTGTGGCAGATTGAAATTCGGGACGAACGTGAGCGTTTATTGTGCACCAGCCGACTGACCATGGCGGTGCTCAAACACAAGCGGGGCAAGGACTCCAGCGAGGAGTGATCTGCAATAACGCACTATGAGTGCAAAATAAGCAAGCCATACTCGTCAGATCCCTCTATAATTGCCAACGTCTTGAGAGGCTTATCACATTTTTCAAGACAGCAGAACAAAGTGGCGCTATAATCGCCGCCTTTTTGCTATTCCGCGGTGTTAGCCGCCTGCCTTAATCTGGAAGAATCTATGTCTGATACCGAACAACTGCCCCTTTTTAGTGAGCTTGGACTGGCCGCGCCTGTATTGAAAGCGCTGCAGGACGTGGGCTATGAGCGCCCGTCACCGATCCAGGCCGCAGCAATTCCCCACCTGATGGCGGGACACGATCTGCTGGGGCAGGCGCAAACCGGTACAGGGAAGACCGCTGCTTTTGCCTTGCCTCTGTTGTCTCGTCTGGAAGCTGGTAACCGCAACACCCAGATCCTGGTGCTGGCGCCTACCCGCGAACTGGCGCTGCAAGTGGCTGAAGCGTGCCAACGCTATGCCCACCACATGCCTGATTTCCACGTGCTGCCCATCTACGGCGGTGCCTCCTACGAAACCCAGACCCGCGCCCTGCGTCGCGGTGCCCAGGTTGTCGTCGGTACCCCAGGCCGCGTGATGGACCTGATCCGTCGCAAGAACCTGGACCTCTCCGGCCTAAAAGCACTGGTACTGGACGAAGCTGATGAAATGCTGCGTATGGGCTTCATCGACGACGTTGACTGGATCATGGAGCAGTGCCCGAGCACTCGTCAGGTTGCCCTGTTCTCTGCCACCATGCCGGAGCAGATCCGTCGCGTGGCCCAGAAGCACCTGAAGCAGCCCAAAGAGATCAAAATTGCCTCCAAGACTGCTACCGCGACCACTATTCGCCAGCGTTACTGGCAGGTAACCGGTCTGCACAAGCTGGACGCCATGACCCGTCTGCTGGAAGTGGAATCCTACGAAGCCCTGCTGGTGTTCGTGCGTACCAAAAACGCCGCTGAAGAGCTGGCTGGCAAGCTGGCCGCTCGTGGCCACGCCTGTGAAGCGCTGCACGGCGACATCCCGCAGAAGCTGCGTGAGCGTACCGTTGACAAGCTGCGTCAGGGCCAGCTGGACATCCTGATCGCCACCGACGTGGTTGCCCGTGGTCTGGACGTTGAGCGTATCACCCACGTAGTGAACTACGACATTCCGTACGACACCGAATCCTACGTTCACCGTATCGGTCGTACCGGTCGTGCCGGTCGCAAGGGCGAGGCCATCCTGTTCGTGGCTCCGCGCGAGCGCCGCATGCTGCGCGCCATCGAGCACGCAACTCGTCAGGCCATCGAGCCGATGAAGATGCCGAGCACCGAGGACATCAACCAGCACCGTCTGGCCAAGTTCAAGGAGCGCATCCGCGAAACCATGATGGGTGAAGAGCTCGAGATCTACCACAACCTGGTAAACGAGCTGATCGAAGAGGATTCTGCCGATCCGCTGGAGCTGGCTGCTGCATTGGCCAAGCTGGTACAGGGTGACCAACCGCTGCTGCTGGATGACTCCATTCCGGATCCGCTGCTGAACGCTGGCAACGATCGTGGTGGCTTCGAGCGCCGTGACTTCAACGACCGTGGTGGTCGTGACTTCGGTGACCGTGGCGATCGTCCTGCCCGTCGCATGCCGTCCCTGGAGCCGCGTCCGCTCAAAGACAATCCGGACGTGGAGATGGAGCGCTATCGCGTAGACGTGGGTGCCCATCACGGTGTCAAGCCGGGCCAGATCGTGGGCGCCATCGCCAACGAAGCGAACATCGAGAGCCGCTTCATCGGCAACATCGACATCGCCGATGACTTCTCCACCGTCGATCTGCCGAAAGGCATGACCGCCGATGTACTGGAAGTGATCAAGAAAGCCCGTGTTTGCCAGCGTCCGCTGCAAATCACCCGCTACACCGAAGTGCCGGCCGGTGGCAACACCAGCAGCCGCCCGCCCCGTGGTGATCGTCCGTTCCGCGGCGACCGTCCTTTTAACAAGGATCGCCGTCCCCAGGGTGACCGTCCGTTCAACAAGAGCGGTGAGCGCCGTGAAGGTGGCTTCAACAAAGATCGCAAATTCGGTGGCAAGCGTCGCGAAAGCTGATTGCTGATCCCGTTATGAAGAAGGCCGCTCATTGAGCGGCCTTTTTTCTGCCTGCGGTTTACCCTGTGTTCTTACTGAACGCCAGATCGGCATAAGCCGTTACATGGGTGAGCGCATGATGGCCACTATTTGATAACTGGATGTCGGGGAAAGAGAGAATACCTTTTCTACTCGACAGGCGGTTGTGACGTGGTCGGGTATCATCCGCCGTTCTGCCATAGGTCTGAGCTGGCAGCCGTTTCTTTGTATTGGCAAGCGTTGGGACGTGTGCACTTGGGCGGATGGTTGGATGGGGAGTGACAGCATTGCGCCCGCTGACTCCGGCGGTCGCAAGGGGTGGCGACTAGGTGGCCGCTCAGAGGCTTTGTCTGGCAGGCAGCCATTATTCATATCGAGCGGGGTAATTGGTTGGCATCAATGAAGAAGGCGACCATCTGGTCGCCTTCTTGTTGTGCATTGTGACGTGCAGAGTTCGCAGCCCGAGGGGCTATCAGAGCACCATGGCGGCAATCCAGCCGAAGATCACCAGCGGGATGTTGTAGTGAATAAAGGTGGGCACCACGCTGTCCCAGATATGGTCGTGCTGGCCGTCGGCGTTAAGGCCGGAGGTGGGGCCCAGCGTCGAGTCGGAGGCCGGTGAACCCGCATCCCCTAGCGCGCCAGCGGTACCGACCAGGGCGATGATCGCCATCGGTGAGAAGCCGAGCTGTAGACAGAGCGGCACATAGATGGTGGCGATGATGGGTACGGTGGAGAAGGAGGAGCCGATCCCCATGGTGATCAGCAGACCCACCAGCAGCATCAGGAAGGCGGCGATCCCTTTGTGCTGACCGATGCCGGAGGCGACCACCTGGACCAGAGAGTCGACCCCGTGGGTCGCCTTCATCACGGCGGCAAAACCGGCGGCGGAGATCATGATGAAGCCGATCAGCGACATCATCCGCACCCCCTGGGTGAAGGCATCCTGGCTTTCGCGAAACTTGATGACGCCGCCGCAGGTGAAGATGACAAAACCGGCTAGCGCACCCAGTACGATGCTGTTGGTCATCAGTTGCAGCCCCAGCGCTACGCCAATGGCCAGCAGGGCCACCCAGATGTGGGTGAGGTTGAGCTCGACCGCTTCGGGCTCGGCATCCAGGATCTTGGCCAGATCGTACTGGCGCGGTTTGCGATAGCTGATGAATACCGCAATCAGCAGGCCCAGTACCATACCGGCAACCGGAATGGCCATCGCCAGCGGGATCTGGCTGGTGGTGATGGGCACGCCGTTATCGATCAGGTTCTTGGCCAGAATGTTATTCAGGAAGATGCCACCAAAGCCGACCGGCAGCACCATATAGGTAGCTGTCAGGCCAAAGGTGATGACACAGGCCACCTGACGACGGTCGATCTGCATCTGCGCCATCACATGCAGCAGCGGCGGGATCAGGATGGGAATAAAAGCGATGTGAACCGGGATCAGGTTTTGGGACGAGATAGCCACGGCCAGCACGGAAGAGAGCAGCAGGGTTTTGACCCACATGATGCGGGTCGAGCTGGCATCCTTGCCCAACTGGCTGATCACCTTGCGGGCCAGCAGGTCGGTGATCCCGGAGCGGGAGATGGCAACTGCAAAGGCGCCCAGCATGGCGTAGGAGAGGGCAATCTCGGCGCCACCGCCCAGGCCACCGCTGAAGGTGGTGAGGGTATCTGTCAACGACAACCCGCCCACCAGACCGCCCGCAATGGCACCCAGCGCCAGCGAGACCACCACATTGATCCGCAGCAGACTGAGCACCAGCATCAGCCCGACTGCGATAACAACTGGATTCATTTGATTTCCTTATAGTTTGTTATTGCTGTCTGTCATGTGAAGGGGAGTTAGTTTGCGAAAAATGTGACAAATGTCGAGAAAAAAATCAGTCAAACCCCTCATATTGCAGCAGCATGTGGCACAAGGTTGCTCAACCTGAGGGTTTGTGACCTGTTTGTCTCCGTGCATCCCGCGCTCAGCGGTGGATAGTGACCTTGATAGCGATTTCCGGTGCGCTGTGCAATCAATCACTTCCCCAAAAAGCGAAGGCTGCCAGTGGCAGCCTTCATCCGTTTATTCTTGTCCCTCATCATCGGTAGGGGCATCGGTTGTGTCATCATCCGGATGCGCAGGCGGCCAACCCCCCATGCTCTTCCAGCGGTTAACGATATGACAGAACAGCTCTGTGGTGCGTTCGGTGTCATAGAGGGCAGAGTGCGCCTCTTTATTGTCAAACGGAATGCGGGCGCTCTGGCACGCTTTGGCCAGCACGGTCTGCCCCAGCGCCAATCCGGAGAGAGCAGCGGTGTCGAAGGTGGCAAACGGGTGGAACGGATTGCGCTTGAGGCCAGCGCGCTCGGCGGCAGCCATCACGAAGCCGTGATCAAAGGTGGCGTTGTGGGCCACTATGATGGCGCGGCCGCAATCCTGCTCCTTCATCCCCTTGCGGATTCCCTTGAAGATCTCGGTCAGCGCCTCTTTTTCCGAGACAGCGCCACGCAACGGGTTGTAGGGATCGATGCCGGTGAACTCCAGCGCGGCCTTTTCCAGGTTGGCCCCTTCGAAGGGCTCGACATGAAAGTGGAATACCTGATCGGGAACGAGCCAGCCCTGCTCATCCATTTTCAGGGTGTAAGCGGCGATTTCGAGCAGGGCATCGGTCTTGGCATTGAACCCGGCTGTTTCAACATCGATGACGACGGGGTAAAAACCACGGAAACGGCCCTTGAGGGTATGAACTGCGTCGGTCATGGGATCTCGGTCGGGATAAAATGAGGCGGCATTATGGCAAAAAAGCACAGGCTTGTCCTCCCATCCCACGCAGGATGCCGCGCCAAGATGGCGCCGGAGTCAATATCTGTGCAGCCACCAGCGGGCGGCGATCAGCGCCGTGAGCGTACCCAGCAGGGCGCTGGCCAGCACATCCACTGGCCAGTGCATCCCCATTACCATGCGCGACATGCCAACCCCCAGGGCCCACAGTGGCAACAGCCAGACCCCAGTGGGGGCGCGGGCCAGCCAGATCAGACCAAAAAATTGGGCCAGGCTGATGGCGGCGATACTGTGGCCAGAAGGGAAGGCGTAATTCACCTCCTTTTGCCAGTGGTGGCCGAGCCACTCTGGCAGGGCCAGCAGCTGGCTGGCGGCGTGAACCTGTTCACTGCGCACATCGACGCTACTGGCGTAGAAGTGCTTGATGGCCGGGATCAGCGCCTGACTCTCCAGCCAGAGCAGATAGGGTCTGGGCTCTTCGGTCAGGTGCTTGATCAGGCTCTTGAGCCCCCAGTCGCTGGCAAGCAGGGCCGCCAGTGCACACCCCAGCGCAATGAAAGAGGCCCACTCCAGTCTCAGTTTGTAGCGAGTCAGCAGCAGCAAGAGGGCGCCACTGACCCCGATCCCGGGAAGATCGACCATGCGGGTGAGGGCGTATGACCACCATAACCAACCTGATTGCAGGGAGCCGGTCAGAAAAGGCTGCCAGGGCAGGGTGGCGAGCAGTAACAGGGGCAGGATCAACAGGGCAGTGAAGCCAAGCACCTGGCTGCGGGTGAGTGAGGCGGTTGACGTTGGGAGCGACGAAGCGTGTGGCGGCATGGTGGGTATGGGCGATCGCGAAAAAGAGGGGCATTGTGCCACCGTGATATGCCCGGACAAAGCCGAGCAGCACGTTTGTTACCTCTGCTTACACATTTGTGGCGACATCCTCTGTTTGAGCGGGCGGATGGAGCGGCTGCCGCGCAATGTGGTCCCGTTTCGCGCCGGATTGCATCACAGGCTGAAATCTCGGGCGGCTTTGCGCTAGAATGGCGCCCCCGTGGCGGTTGTGACCAAAGAGAGCCCGATGAAGATAGTCGTTGATGAGAATATGCCCCATGCCGTGGAGCTGTTTGCCGAATTTGGCGAGGTGATCCCCTTGCCCGGACGGCAGATGCAGGCCTGCGATCTGCTCGATGCCGATGTGCTGCTGGTGCGTTCGGTCACCCGCGTCAACGGCGATTTGCTGGCGACCAGCCCCAAACTCGGGTTTGTCGGCACCGCCACCATAGGTACAGACCATGTGGACAAGGCGTTGCTGGCAAGCCGCAATATTCCCTTCTTCAGCGCTCCCGGTTGCAACAAGTATTCGGTGGGGGATTATGTGCTCTCCGCTTTGCTGGTGCTAGCGGAGCGCTATGAACTCGACCTCTCGGCCATGACTTTGGCGGTGATTGGCGCGGGCAATACCGGCGAGTGCGTGGCTGGCAAGGCCCAAGCACTCGGCATGCGGGTGCTGCGCTGCGATCCACCCAAGGCGCGTAATACCCCCGATGCGGGCTTTGTCGATTATCAGACCGCTCTTGGTGCCGATATCGTCAGTTTCCATGTGCCCATTACCCGTGAAGGGCTGGATGCCACCTACCATCTGCTCGATGCCGAACAGATTGCCGCGCGCCCTGCCGGACAGATCCTGATCAACGCATCCCGTGGCGAGGTGTGGGATAACCGGGCCCTGCTGGCGCGCCAGTTGAGCGATAAGCCGTTGCGACTGGTGATGGATGTGTGGGAGAACGAGCCCGAGCCACTGGCAGCGCTGGTGCCCCATACCGAGATTGCCACCCCCCATATCGCCGGTTACAGCCTGGAGGGGAAGGCGCGCGGTACCTGGATGCTCTATCAGGCGCTCTGCCAGCAGCTGGGACGCCAGCCTCGTCAGGATTTGAGTCAGCTCCTGCCTGCCCCCGATGTGCAGGCGGTGGTGCCGGGCCGCGCACCGGATCAGGCGTTGATCAAGCAGCTGGTGCATCTGGTTTATGACGTGCGTCGCGATGATGCCCGTTTCCGGGCCCGACTCGGCTTGCCCGGCAGCTTTGACGAGCAGCGCAAACACTACCCCGAGCGCCGTGAACTATCCTCCCTGCAGGTTGAGGGGGCGTTTGCCGACCAGGCGCTGGGCGAGCTGGGATTTGCGCTGTCACGCCCCTGAATCGGGGACTAGGAGTTGGAAGATAACCGGAAGGGGTGAGCCTTACTGGCTACCTCGCCCCCATTTTTTACTGAGCAGGCTCAGATGCTACTGCGCCGGCTCAGCCATATCTGGCAGCGTCATCTCGCAGCGCGGGAGCCTGCCGACCATGGCGCCACCCGGCGCCATTGCAGCATTATCAGAGGAGAACAGAATGAGCCAGCAGTTTAACGTAGCGGTATTGGGTGCCAGCGGCGCCGTGGGTCAGGCGATGATCGAGATCCTGGAAGAGCGCGAATTTCCGGTAGCGACCCTCTATCCGCTGGCTTCCAGCCGCAGTGCCGGTGATACCGTGCGCTTTGGCGGCAAGAATCTCGAGATCCTCGATGTGGAGGAGTTTGACTGGAGCCAGGTGCAGATCGCACTCTTCTCCGCCGGTGCCGAGGTCTCTGCCAAGTGGGCGCCGATTGCTGCCGAACACGGCTGCATCGTCATCGACAACACCTCCTGTTTCCGTTACGACGAAGATATCCCGCTGGTGATCCCGGAAGTGAACCCGGATGCGCTGGCCGATTTTCGCAATCGCAACATCATCGCCAACCCCAATTGTTCCACTATCCAGATGCTGGTGGCTTTGAAGCCGCTGCACGACGAAGTGGGCATTGCCCGCATCAACGTGGCCACCTATCAATCCGTATCAGGCTCCGGCAAAGAGGGGGTCAGCGAGTTGGCGGGTCAGACAGCTCATCTGCTCAACGGCCGTCCGGTGGAACCGACCCTCTATCCGCAACAGATCGCCTTTAACCTGATCCCGCAGATCGACAGCTTTACTGACAACGGCTACACCCGTGAAGAGATGAAGATGGTGTGGGAAACCCAGAAGATCCTCGGCGATGCCAGCATTGCCGTGAACCCCACCTGCGTGCGGGTGCCGGTCTTCTACGGCCATGCCGAGGCGGTACACGTCGAACTGCACCAGCCGCTCGATGCCGAACAGGTCAAGGATCTGCTGCGCAGTGCGCCTGGTGTGACCCTGTTTGATGACGAAGTGGACTATCCGACCCCGGTGCGTGACGCTACCGGCAAGGATGAGGTGCTGGTGGGTCGGGTGCGCCAGGATATTTCTCACCCGAGTGGTATCAATATGTGGATCGTGGCCGATAACGTTCGTAAGGGCGCGGCAACCAACAGTGTACAGATTGCCGAGCTGCTGGTTCGCGACTATCTGTAAGGCTGGTCAGATGCCACCGATGCGCAGCAGGGAGTGCTGCGCATCCGGCCTGTGATCAAACCGGGGTGTGACCCATGCCGCACTCCGTCACTTCAAGATTCTGTTGCGATATCAACTGATTAAGTTTTTTCCTACACTCAGGGTCAAGTTGGGTGCTAAATGTGTCGGACTGCTGGCTTGCCAGGCGAGCCTGATTTATATTGAACCGACTGTTTTGGGGTAACTATCCAGATTTTTCAATGTGATAGGGCCGTCATACGAAGGAACGAATATGGGACATTCCCGCATAACATTGGCAACGCTACTCGCATTGGGTCTGCTGGGCACCGTCCAGGCTGAAGACTCGGCGCGGGAGCCTTTTTTTGTCGAGCTAAAAGGCCCTGACGAACCCGCACCTCCCGCCGTCAATTCCCAGCCGCTGGCGCAGCCGGTCGCCAGACCCGTCGCACAACCGGTGCGTGCAACCGCCCAGCCGGTGGTGCGTCAAGTCACTGCCAATGCCGGTAGCTATGGCCCTGTTCGTCCGACCGATACCCTCTGGAGCTTGGCGAGCAAATATCGCCCCTCCAATCGGGTCAGCGTCTACCAGACCATGGTGGCGATTTACGAGAAAAACCCCCGCAGTTTTGCCGATGGCAATATCAACCACATTCTGGTGGGATCCCGCATTCTGCTGCCGACCGCGGCCGAGGCGAGCGTCATCACTGATGCTCAGGCCCGCGCCAAGTTCCGCAGCGACAACGCCAGCTGGAAGGGGTTAAGCCCCAAATATCTGGCTGACAAGCAGGCCCATACCGCCAAACCCGCTGCCGCCAAACCCGCGAAGGTGGAAGCCGCCAAGACCGAGCCGGTGAAGGCTTCGCCTGCGCCGCTACCAGTGGCGAAAGCCGCCCCCATTCCTGCCCCGGTGGTGGCACCGCAACCGGCGGCTGAAACCAAAGAAGTGGCCAAGGTGAGCGAGCCTGCGCCGAAAGAGGCGGTAGCACCTGCTCCTAGCGCTGCAGAAGGCACCACCCCGGCGCCTCTGCCTTCCGATCTGGATAAACCGGTGGGCAAACCGGCTACCGAGATGGCGCTGGCACTGGAAGATGCCAATGCCCAGCTCGGCCAGGTGACCGAGATGAACCACAGGCTCAAACTGCGTCTGCAATCCCTGACCGAAGAGGTGGAGACCCTCAAGGCACAGCTGCAGGATCAGACCGCGCTGCAAAAAGAGATTGCCGAGCTCAAGGCCCAACCGGTCCCGCCGGTGGCAGCCGAGCCGGAGCCTGAGAAAAACTGGTTGATGGATCTGCTCTCCTCACCGCTCAACCTCGCCATGATCATTCTGCTGCCGGTGCTGCTGGTATTGGCGCTGGTGACCCTGTGGCTGCGTGCCCGTGCCCGCCGCGAACTGGAAGAGCAGGAGAAGAGCCTCTCCGAATCCACCGCCATGATGATGGATCAGGAGCAGAGCGAGTTTGATGATCTGCTGAGCGTCGATGTGACCGACAACGAGCCGGTACGCCCGGTGCCGGATCTCAACACCCCGGATGGCTTTATGCCGATGGAGCCTGACGAGCCAGCCGCCAAGCCGGATGTCGACTTGGTGTTCAGCGACGAGGGCGAGATGGAGCTGCAGGGCTTTGAGCCCGAGCGGATGGCGGCCCAGCCAGCCAGTCGTGACCCGGACCTGGTGCCGGATCTCGATCTTTCGCTGGATGAGCCCATCGCGCTGGCCAACGAGCCCGCCATGGATCTGGCCAGCGAGTTCAACCCCAAGCCCAAGGCCGCTGACGAGATCATGAGCGAAGAGGAGCTGCAGGCAGCCCTGTTTGCCGAGCTGGATGCGGATCTCTCAGCCGACCTCGAGCCCGATTTGAGCTCCATCGACGAAGTCGGCGCCGCTGACGACGATCTGGCCAGCTTCGATCTCGGCGATTTCGACAGTGCCCTCGACGAGCCTGCTGCTGGCAAAGATGATAACGCCATTGATCTCAGTGCCGCAGAGGACGCTGACGAGAGTGCGGATGCCATGCTGGCCGAGCTCGGTCTTGAGCCTGTCAAGGCGAAGGAAGCCGAGCTGGATCTGGAGTGGGATCCCAACGAGCTGGCGCTCTCCGATTTCGAAGATGCGTTTGCCGAGGTGGAATCACATCCGGCAGATCTCCAGCCCCGTGAGCAGGCACAGGAGAGTGGCTACGTCGAGATCGACAAGCTGCTGGCTGAAGCGGATGCCACTGCGCCGGAGCAGGAGCCGTATCAGGGCTTCTCGCTGGATGTGGGGCTCGATGGCTTCCCCGAGGTGCTGCCGGAATCCACCGGATTTGACGTGGATGCTGACGACGGCGGTGTGGGGGCCAAGCTGGATCTGGCCCGTGCCTACCTCGAGATTGACGACAAGGATAGCGCCCGTGAGCTGCTGCAAGAGGCGGCGGAGCAGGGCAGCGATCACCAGCGCGCCGAAGCCGAGAAGTTGCTCAAGCGGTTGGGCTAAAGCATTTCCCATCACGGGATCAGCAAAACGGGGGGCAGCCAGCAGGCTGCCCTCTTCTTTTGGCGAGTTGCAATGGAGTGAGCATGGCCGCGCAGGCTGACCATCCAGGCCAATTGCGCGCGTGGTGGGACTTTTCGGGCTGAGCGCGTATAATCCGCCCCGTTTCTTTCACTGCGTTTTCACAACAAGACAAGTTTATCCATGCGAATTGCCCTAGGTATTGAATATGACGGCAGCCGGTATTTCGGCTGGCAGCGTCAGCGTGAAGTGATCAGCGTGCAGGCTGAACTGGAGACGGCGCTGAGCCGGATTGCCAACCACCCTGTCTCCATCCAGTGTGCCGGGCGCACCGATGCCGGTGTCCATGCGACCGGTCAGGTGATCCACTTCGATACCGAGGCGAACCGTGCCGAAGGGGCCTGGACCCTGGGGCTCAATTCCAACCTGCCGCCGGATATCGCCGTGCGCTGGGTCAAGGAGGTGGACGAGAGCTTCCACGCCCGCTTCAGCGCCACCGCCCGTCGCTACCGCTATGTCATCTACAACCACAACTACCGGCCGGCGATCCTCGGCAGTGGCGTCAGCCACTACCACGAGACCATCGATGCGGAGTTGATGCACCAGGCGGGCCAGAGCCTGCTGGGGGAGCACGACTTCAGCACCTTCCGTGCCGTCGCCTGCCAATCCAACACCCCGTGGCGCAATGTGACCCATCTGTGTGTCAGCCGCTCCGGCCCCTACATCGTGCTCGACATCAAAGCCAACGCCTTCCTGCACCACATGGTGCGCAATATCACCGGCTCCCTGCTGCTGGTGGGGCAGGGGCTCAAACCGGTGGAGTGGATTGCCGAGGTGCTGGCTGCCAAGGATCGCAATCTGGCCGGGCCGACCGCCAAGGCCGGTGGCCTCTATCTGGTCGACGTGGATTACCCGGCCGAGTTTGCTCTGCCGCAGTTGCCGCTTGGCCCGCTGTGGCTGCCAGACTCGGCACCGGGTACGACCAGTTTTTAGTAACTGCGCCCGAAAAATTGTGGTTTAATGACCCGTCATTTGTTGCCATCGAGCTATTAAGTCATTGAACAATCTAGGCTCGATGCGTTTTGTCAGGCACAAAAGCATTAAGGAATTCCATGAGCTGGCTTGAGAAGATTCTTCCCAAGAGCAAGATCACTGCGCCTCGTCGTCACAACATTCCGGAAGGGGTGTGGACCAAGTGCAGTGCTTGTGAACAGGTGCTCTACCGGGCAGAGTTGGAGCGCAACCTCGAAGTGTGCCCCAAGTGTGATCATCATATGCGCATCAGCGCCCGTGCCCGTCTCGAGAGCTTCCTCGATGAGCAGGGTCGTACCGAGATCGGTGCCGAGCTGGAGCCGCAGGATGTACTGAAATTCAAGGATTCCAAGCGCTACAAGGATCGTTTGTCTGCCGCTCAGAAAGAGACGGCGGAGAAAGATGCGCTGGTGGTGATGAAAGGGACCCTCAAAGGGGTACCGGTTGTCGCCTGTTCGTTCGAATTCTCCTTCATGGGTGGCTCCATGGCCTCCGTAGTCGGTGCCCGCTTCGTGCGCGCCGTCGAGGAGTGCATCAAGGAAGGCCGTGGTCTGGTCTGCTTCTCCGCCTCTGGTGGTGCTCGCATGCAGGAAGCCCTCTTCTCCCTGATGCAGATGGCCAAGACCAGTGCAGCGCTGGACCGACTCACCAAGGCGGGCTTGCCCTATATCTCCGTGCTGACCGACCCCACCATGGGTGGCGTCTCTGCCAGTCTGGCGATGCTGGGTGACATCAACGTGGGCGAGCCCAAGGCGCTGATCGGCTTTGCCGGCCCGCGCGTTATCGAGCAGACCGTGCGCGAGAAACTGCCGGAAGGCTTCCAGCGCTCCGAGTTCCTGCTGGAAAAGGGTGCCATCGATATCATCATCGATCGCCGCGAAATGCGTAACCGTCTGGCCAGCCTGCTCGCCAAAATGCTGAATACTCACGTCATCGAAGAGTGAAGATGAGTTCAAACATGCAACAATCCCAAAGCCGGTCGCTTGTCGACTGGCTTTCTTATTTGGAGGAGATCCATCCGGTCAATATCGACATGGGGCTGGATCGGGTCGGTGCTGTCGCCCGGCGTATGGGGCTTACCCAACTGCCGTTCAAGGTGATCACGGTGGCGGGCACCAACGGCAAGGGCTCCAGCTGTGCCATGGCGGCCAGCATTCTGATGGCCGCAGGCTATAAGGTCGGCGTCTACTCCTCGCCCCATCTGCTGCGCTTTACCGAGCGGGTGCGGGTCAACGGGCAAGAGCTGCCCGACAGCGATCACTGCGCCGCCTTTGCCGAGGTGGAAGCGGCCCGCGGCGAGATTGCCCTTACCTTCTTCGAGTTCGCCACCCTGGCTGGCTTGTGGCTCTTCTGCCGCGCCGCCCCCGATGTGCTGCTGCTGGAAGTGGGGCTGGGTGGTCGGCTCGACGCCACCAACGTGGTGGAGTCCGATGTGGCGATGATCACCTCCATTGCCCTTGATCACTGCGACTGGCTGGGTGATACCCGCGAAGCTGTGGCGGTGGAGAAGGCTGGGGTCTATCGCGCTGGCAAGCCCGCCATCAGCGGTGAGCCCAATCCGCCTGCGACTATCGCGAGTGAAGCGGTGCGTCTTGGCGCCAACCTGCGTCAGGTCGGTATCGATTTTCGTGGCGATGAGCACGAGAGCGGTTGGGATTATCACGGCCTCAACCAGTGGCGGGATCTGCCAAAACCGGCGCTGCCGCTGATGAACGCGGTGACCGTGCTGGCGGCGCTGGAATCCCTCGGCTTGCCGCTGCCTGAGTCCGCCATTCGTGACGGGCTGGCCAATGCCCGGCTGGCTGGCCGGATGCAGCAGTTGCAAAGTGCGCCGCTGGTGATCGTCGATGTAGCCCACAACCCCCATTCGGCGGCCTATCTGGCCGCGCAATTGCGCAAGATGCCCTGCTCGGGTGTACGCCGCGCCGTGGTCGGCATGCTCAAAGACAAGGACATGGCGGGCTCCCTTACCGAACTCGATGGCTTGATTGGCGAGTGGTATCTGGCCAGCCTCACCGGCCCGCGCGCCGCCACCTCTGCGCAACTGGCTGCGGCGTTGGGAGAGGGCAAGGGGCCTGCCAGGGAGTTTGATGATGTCAGCGCCGCTTATCAGGCAGCGTTGGCCGCATCGAGTCCGGACGATATGGTCATTGTGTTTGGTTCGTTTTACACTGTCGCCGACATTCTGGCGGGTGTCGCCGTCTAGGCCACACCCCGGCTCCCCAGCCCTTTGGCGGGGAGCCAAATCGCATATTGAGTTACGTAAAGGTAGGATTCAACTTGGCCTCGAAGTTTCAAAACCGTCTGGTGGGCACCGTCATCCTGGTGGCCCTGGTTGTTATTTTCCTGCCGGACTTGCTGGATGGTCACAAGCTGGCACAAAAGGAGGAGGCCTTTGCCAAGATCCCGCTGCGCCCCGAGCTGGAGCCTGCCAAGCCTGCGCTGCAGGTCTCGGCGGCCAGCAGCCTGCCAGCCGATCATCTGGCCAGCCAGCAACAGGCCTCTGCGGCCCAGCAGTGGCAAGTGGAAGAGGTGGCTGACCCCATGACCCTCGCCGGTCAGGGCAACGGTGCGCAGCCGGCGACAACCCCTGCCGCACCGGCACCGGTTCAGCCGCAACAGAATGCCCAACCCAAGCCACAGCCCAAGCCGGAAGTGGTGGCCAAAAAGCCGGTCGAACCGCCCAAGCCAGCACCCAAGCCGACGCCAGCCAAACCGGTTGAAGTGGCCAAGGCGCCCGCACCGGCCAAGCCGCAGGCGGGTCAGATCAAGTCCCTCGACGATCTGATTGAAAGCAAGATGACCCAGCCGACCGCACCTGCTGCGGCACCGGCACAGGGTAGCTGGATCCTTCAGCTTGGCGCCTTCAAGAACGTCGACAGCGTCAACGCGCTGGTGAGCAAGCTGCGGGCGGCGGGCTACTCTGCCCACACCTCGCCGCGCACACCGGTGCAGGGTCAGCTCAACCGGGTCTTTATCGGACCGGATGTCTCCAAGGCCAAACTGCAGGGGATGCAGGGGCGGATCTCCCAGATGACCGGCCTCAGTGGCTCAGTGGTCTCTTACAATCCGTGACGGCTTGCCGTTGGCAATGGCCCTCTGAAACAAACACCGCGCCCCGTGCGCGGTGTTTTTTTATCTGGCCGTCGTGATTTTTAAGGACGGCGTCGTACAGGTCACCCCCCGGTTGGGATTTTCGGGCAGTTGGGGTAGTCTGAGCCCTTCTGCTACTCACAGGAGTTCAAGATGATCCTCTCGACGACCCCCACGCTGGAAGGCAAAACCATTCGTGAATACCGCGGCATAGTGGTAGGCGAAGCCATTCTCGGCGCCAACATTTTCAAGGATCTCTTTGCCGGGATCCGCGACATCATCGGCGGCCGCTCCGGTGCCTATGAAAAAGAGCTGGCCCGTGCCCGCGAGATCGCTTTCGATGAGCTGAAAGAGCGCGCCGCCGCCCTTGGCGCCAATGCGGTGGTCGGCATCGATATCGACTACGAAGTGGTGGGGCAAAATGGCAGCATGCTGATGGTCAGCATCAGTGGCACCGCCGTGGTGGTCTGATCGGGCATCCACTTCTGCATGGGCAATGAGCCGATAACCGGGTTATCGGCTTTTTTATTGCCTGTCTGATACGTGGCGGCTGGCGGGGTTGTCACTCAACCTATTGATTTTAAATATTTATATTTATTAATAATTCCACTGACCGGTTTTATTTTTTTTAACTGGGTAGCCCGAGAGGGTCAAGCTAGAGTGCCGCCATCAGGAACGACACCGCTCACGGACGAGGTTCTCTTCTCTTGAAGGCGTATCACTATGAATCTAAAACCTGCTCTGCTGACCCTTGTCATGTTGGCCATGACCGCCCATGCCGGCAGTGCCCTCGCGGCGCTGCCAAATTTCAGCGCCACCTGTCCCACCGATATCCGGGTCAAGTCACAAGGGGGCAACGTCTTTATCAATGGCAAGAAGGCGACCCTGAAAACACTGGCGCCCGCCGCCTATTCGGCCACAAACGGCAAGGTGGTCATCGGGATCACCTTCGATCTGCCCGCCAGCGAACCCACCCTGGATTACGTCATCAAGCATGATCGCCGGGCCCACGGCTTTTGCACCGTGCACGCCTGGTCGGCGGGCAAGGCAGCCGCACTGCCGATGGCCAAGGGGGACTCGCCCTATCAGGGCAAGTGGATCGCCAAAAACCGCGAGACAGGCGCCACGGTGGCCAATATTCAGGTGGATGGCAAGGAGCAGGTGTGGGTCAACGGAGTCAAGGTGAAGGCGAAACGGGCCGATGGTGCGCTGCAGTTTCGTCAGGGCACCATCCTCTACACCTTGCAGGGGGATCCGCGCATTCGCGATGAGAGCGACTGGAATGACAGCGATGTTCAGAATACCGGCCCCATCCGGCTCGAGTAACAGACACGCCGTGCCACGGCTTGGTCATTGATGCAAAAAACAGAGAGCGGCATGGCCGCTCTCTGTTTTGTTGTCTCTATTGGGTGATCGCCGTGCGGGGTTAGATGCCGTGGATGGCGTTGGCTTCCCCATACCAGTCCAGCTTGTCGGCCAGAGTGACCACCGAGCCGATGATGATGAGACTCGGGCTCTTCACCTGACGGGCCAGTTCGGCCAACTGCCGCAGCTCGCCGCGCACCACCCGCTGGCTGAGCTGGGTGCCTTGCTCCACCAGCGCCACCGGGGTGTGGCCGGGCATGCCGTGGGTTTGCAGCGCATCCTGAATGCGGGCGGCGTGGGCCAGCCCCATGTAGAAGACCAGGGTCTGGCGTGGGGCGGCCAGCGCCGACCACTCCTGGGCGATATTGCCCTCCTTGTCGTGGCCGGTGATGAACTGCACCCGCTGGGCGTGATCGCGGTGGGTGAGGGGAATGCCGCTGTAGGCGGCGCAGCCTGAGGCTGCCGTAATGCCCGGTACCACCGAGAAGGGGATGCCCGCCTCGGCCAGGGTCTCCAGCTCCTCACCGCCACGGCCAAAGATAAAGGGATCGCCCCCCTTGAGCCGCACCACCTGTTTGCCCAGCTGCGCTTGTTCCAGCAACAGCTGGTTGATCGCCTGCTGGGGCACACAGTGGCGGCCCGCCTCCTTGCCAACAAAGATCCGCTCGGCATCCCGGCGAACAAGTGCCAGCACCTCCTGCGAGACCAGCCGGTCATAGACCACCACATCCGCCTGTTGCAACTGCTGCAAGCCGCTTAAGGTGAGCAGCCCCGCATCGCCGGGGCCCGCGCCCACCAGGATGACGCTTCCCTTGCTCTGTGGTTGCTCATCGAGTAGCTCGGCGACGCTCTGCTCGGCGGCCTGTTGCTGGCCGCGGGCCAGCTGGCATGCCAGTCGCTCATGGCTAAAGAGCCGCTCCCAGAAGCGGCGGCGGGCCAGCTTGTCCGGAATGAGTTTGACCCGCTCGCGCAGCTTGCCTGCCAGCGCCGCGAGCTGGCCGAGGTGTTGCGGTAGCATGGCTTCGAGTTTTTCCCGCAGCTGGCGGCTCAGTACCGGCGCCGCACCTGCGCTGGAGATGGCCACCATCAGCGGCGAGCGGTCAATGATGGCGGGCATGATGGCGCTGCAGTGGGCCGGGGAGTCCACCACATTGCAGAAGATCTGGCGCAGGTTCGCCTCATGAAAGACCTGCTGGTTGACCTCTTGCTGGTTGGTGGCGGCGATCACCAGCCACTTGCCATCGAGCAGTTCGGGATGAAAGCTGGCGGCGCAGACGGTCAGGCGACCCTGCTCGGCCCAGCTCATCAGCTGGGGTTCCAGATGCGGGGCATTGATGGTGATCTTCGCCTTGGCATCGAGCAGCAGGCGCGCCTTGCGCACCGCCACCTCACCGCCGCCGACGATCAGGACCGGCTTGTTTTGCAACTGACAGAAGAGAGGGAGAAAGTCCATAACAGGCTCCGGATGCTGGCCCGCTCGCAATGCCGCGCCGGGCGAGATAGCAGGGCACGCCGTGACGCACCCAGGATGGTCGGGGGAAAGATCCCCCTACGGGAATAAAAAAGGGGAAGGGTGATCTACGCCCGGGCCAACGACAGATCCCCACCGGTGTCGGCCACTTGATCACGCTTCCCCAAACGAGGTTTTTCCTATTGCACCGCTTTGACGTGCATGTTGGCGACGTACTGATCTTCGGCCCAGAAGATGCGGTCAGCGACCATGGCTTCCGGGTTGAGGGTGACGCCGCGCAGCACCCGCTCCTTGAACTTGTGATAACCGGCCCGGTCGATAAGGTGACCCATGTGCAGATAGATGGGCTTGCCATCCAGCATCTCGGCCTCGAACTCGAACAGGTTCTTGATCACCGCGTGCAGCACCTCTTCGGTGACCCAGTTGAGGAACAGCTTGCCGGTACGGGGAGTCTTCTTGCTGGTGCGCCCCCCCAGCTTGACCATGTAGAGCTGCTTGGGATCCCGCTGCCACGCCAGGGTCGGGCAGGCCAGCACGCACTCGCCACAGCCGATGCACTTGCTCTCCTCCTTGACCGCCTTGCCATGCTTGATGGCGAGGCAATCCACCGCGTGGTGGCTGCATACCTTGACGCAGGCGCCGCAGCCGATGCAGCGCTCGGCATTGAAGTGGATTTTGGCGATGCCGAGGATGCCGAAGTCGGCCATGTTGGCCTTGGCGCAGTCGTTGGGACAGCCGGCGATCACCATCTTGAGGTGATAGGGGTTGGGGTAGAGGTGTTTCTCCATCCGCTGGGCCAGCCCGGTGCAGTCGATATTGCCCTTCTGGCAGATGGTGTTGCCCTGACAGGCGACGATATTGCGCCCGCCGATGGTCTGGTAACCGGCTGTGGTGTCCTCTACCTCGATGCCGCAGGTCTCCACCTCGATCTCCTTGATAAAGGGTTCGAGGGCGGCGTTGACCTTGTCCATATCCTGATACTTGATGCCGGGCATCGCCAGCTTCTGGCGGGTGGTGAGGTGGATCAGGCCGTTGCCATACTGTTCGGCGATCTGCTGGGCCACTGCCAGCAGGTGGGCGGGCATGATCCCGCCTGGAATGCGTACGCTGATCATCGCTTCGCCGCGCACCTTGGAGAGGCGGTATTCGTTCTTGGCGCGGGCCTTGATGATGTCGATATCGAGACTCATGGTGTTCTCCCTCAGTCGATCAGATGCTGGGCCTGGTCAAAACGAAAGACCGGTCCATCCACGCAGATATAGGTGTCGCCCATCCGGCAGTGGCCACACTTGCCCACGGCGCAGGCCATGCGGCGTTCGTAGTCGACCCAGATGCGATCCTTGGGGATGCCCCGCTCGAGGAAGGCGAGCACCACGAAGCGGATCATGATGGGGGGGCCGACCACGATCACCTGGATATCCTCCTTGTCAGCGAGATCCAGCTGGTCGATGTAGTCGGTGACCCGGCCAATGCGAAACTGCTCGCTCTCCTTGCCCTCGTCCAGGGTGACGATGAGGTTCTGCTGCTCGGCCCAGAGCGGCATCTCTTGGCGATAGAGCACCGCCTGCTCGTTCTTGAAGCCGAGGATCATGTCGAGGGATTTCACCTCTTCCGGATGTTTGCTGAAGCGGCGCAGCAGCCCCTTGACCGGCGCGACGCCGGTACCGCCCGCCACCACGATGAGGTGCTGGTTGCGGTAGGTCTCCAGCGGATAGCCGTTGCCGTGGACGCCGCGCATCCACACCTTGTCGCCCACATCGAGGGCAAACAGCGCATCGGTTACCTTGCCGACCTTGCGGATCAACAGATCCACATAGCCATCGCCATAGTCGGAGACCGAGATGGGCGCCTCGCCAACGGTGGGCAGGGAGATCTCCACAAACTGGCCGTAGTGGACATCAAAGTCGCGGGAGACCCGAAAGTTCCACTCCAGCTCGGTGTGGCGCTCGATGGCCAGAATGGTGTAGGCCTTGGGCAGCAGGCGGTTTTCGACCACGTCCTGCTGCGGTTCTGCTGTTGCGGTTTGTTGGCACTGGCACATATCAGTTCGCCCCCTGCGCGTTGTCGGCTGCGATGGTCTGTTCGACCACATCGGTCATCTTGTTGATGATGTTGCTAAAGGAGATGTAGTGAGGGCAGCGATCGTCGCAGCGGCCACAGCCGACGCACATGTGCTCCTCTCCCTGACGGGCCTTGTAGTCGTTGACCTTGTGCAGGGCGCGATAACGCAGGCGCTCGCCATGCTTGGCGCGAAAACCGTGGCCACCGGCCATGTCGCTGAAGCCATCCACCATGCAGCTGGCCCACTGGCGACGGCGCTCACCCTTCTTGGGGTTCTCTGCATAAGTGAGGTCGTGCACGCTGTAGCAGCTGCAGGTCGGGCAGGAGGTGGTACAGCGGCCGCAGCCGATGCAGCGGCTGTCGTACTCTGCCCAGACCGGATGGGCGGTGAGGATCTGGCGGATCCGCTGGGGGTCGTCACAGACGCTGTCCGGGGTGCGAACCTTGACCGGGTTGCTCTGGACAAATTCCGGGGTGAAGTCATCGGATTCACCGAGTTCGGCAAAGTAGCCGAGCAGCTCGGGATCCTTCACCTCGATACGGGCACCCTCATCGCTCAGACGAATGGCGGCGGCGTAGTCCTGGGTCTCGTTGCTGCCCATGGAGACGCAGAAGCAGTTCTCGAAGCTCTCGCGGCACTCCAGCAGCACCAGCTTGAGCTTGCTGCGCAGCCGGGCGTAGTAGACGTCGCTGTTCTGGCCGTTTTTCAGGTAGACCTGATCCAGCCTGCGCAGAGCGTGGATATCACAGCTGCGCAAGAACAGCAGGGTGGGCTTGGCCTCCACCTTTGATTCGCGCAGCTCCAGATTGTCGAAGTGGAACAGGGTCTGGGTAATGGGGAGCACCACCTCTTTCGGGGAGAAGTGGGACTTCTCCTGCCACACCAGATCGGCCGGATGGCGGATGCTGTGGTAGGTGACGTTGTCGGTGTCGGAGAAGCGGCCGCCCCGATATTCGGCCGCAGGCGCCATGAGCCGGTAATCGGGCAGCAGCCGCTCGAACAGCTGCGCCAGCGCGGGATGGGTGAGAAGAAACGACATAAATAAACACCTTGTATGAGGGTGAGATGCCCTGGCATAGGGATGAGGAGCGGGCCGGTCTGGGTGTCTGGCACCGGTTCTGGCCGCGCTTGCCTCGCCACGGTCTGTTTTTATGACTCATGTTGCTCAACTGACCCGATTGTTATTGTGTTGGCGGCGCGTGCGTCGCGGCAGGTCGGGTCATGCCTGTAAAACCCTTATCAATTGAGCAGGGCGGCCTGATAGCCTGCGCACTTGCCCATCACGTATCCCATCTCCAGCTTGTTGATGTCGCGGGTAAAACGGGAAACGGGGAAGTAGTCGGCCGGGGCGATCACCTCGATCTGGCAGTCCTCCGGCGGATTGGCGATAAAATCGAGCGCCTCGTTGTAGCTGCGATCCCGCTGCTCCAGCGCCTGTGCCAGCGCGGGGCGGGTCTTGAGCAGGGTGCGGATCATCCAGGGGAAGGGCATCGGCTTGAGCCGATAGCCAAGGGGCTCGGAGAGGATCACCGTCAGGTGACGGGCACCGCGGCGGTAGGCCTCGATCACCGGGATGGAGTCGGCCACCCCGCCATCTGTCATCGGCACCCCGTGCACCTCCGGGTATTCGTGGGAGGCGAGGGGAATGGCGCAGCTGGCGGGCAGCACCTCGTTCATGTTCTCCGGCTTGACCCGGATGTACTCCGCCTTGCCGGTCAGGGTATTGGTCACCACCGCATAGAAGGGGATGCCGGTCTCCCGGTAGGCGTGAATGTCGAGGGGATACTTGCGGCAGCTGGTGTTCCACAGCCAGTGGATATCCACCAGATTGCCCCCCTTGGCAAAGCGCAGGGGATCCATAAACTGCTGGCTGCACGCCAGTTTGGTCAGGATCTCGTGGCTGCGGCCATGCTGGCTGGCGAGATAAGCCAGCAAGTTGGTGGCCCCCGCCGAGACGCCGATGGCGAAGTCAAAGGGGCGATAGTCATGCTCGATAAACGCATCCAGCACGCCGCTGGCAAATATGCCGCGCATGGCACCGCCTTCTACAACCAATGCGCTGGGGGATGCGTTTTTGTTCATGACAGGCACCTCATTGATAAGTCAGAGAGAAAAAGTGGGAAAGAGAACGTCCGGGCTGTCAGGCCGACCATTCTGACAACCAACCGGGGTTGGCCATCGCAATGAGGTCATTCTAGGAAGGGGATAGTGTTTAGAATATCTGTTAATAATGAATCAAGTGTTTTGTATTTCTAAACGATGGTGATAAACCCGTTGTGATCAAAGGGGTTGTGTAGGAGTCTCAACGACTCTGTGATGGCTGGATATTGGCAAGGATGAGTGTGTCATGACGTTATTGGTTCCCCCGCTGCTCCGACGTGGCGATACCATCGCTTTTTTCTCCCCCTCCAGCGCGGCGACCGCCTGTGCTCCCAACCGTTTTGCCCGCGCAAAAGCCTTTCTTGAGGGGCAGGGCTTTAGGCTCAAGGCGGGCAGCCTCACCGGCCAGCAGGATCACTGGCGCTCCGGCTCCATCGCCGCGCGGGCCGAGGAGTTCAACGCCCTTATTCGCGACCCCGAAGTGCGCTGCATCATGTCGGTGATTGGCGGCAGCAACTCCAACTCCCTGCTGCCCTATCTCGACTTTGAGGCGCTGAGGCGCTATCCCAAGATCATCGTCGGCTACTCCGATGTGACGGCGCTGCTGCTCGGCATCCATGTCCAAACTGGCCTGGTTACCTTTTATGGCCCGGCGCTGGTGGCCTCCTTTGGCGAGTTGCCGCCGCTGGTGGATGAGACGCTGGCCAGTTTTTTACAGATTGTGCTGGCCGACGAAGCTGGCGTCCCCTGCACGTTGCCCACCCCGGCAAAGTGGAGCGATGAACGGCTGGAGTGGGAGAACCAGACCCGGGCCAAGCAGTGCCAGCCCAATCGGCTGATCTCGGTGGGCTCAGGCCGGGTTGAGGGGAGGCTGATTGGCGGCAACCTCAACACCATGGCGGGGAGCTGGGGTTCTCCCTATATGCCCGTCATCGAGCACGGCGACATTTTGCTGCTGGAGGACAGCCTGAAATCTGCCGAGACGGTGGAGCGCTCCTTTGCCCATCTCAAGCTGTGCGGGGTGTTTGATCGGATCGGCGCGCTTATCCTCGGCAAGCACGAGCTGTTCAACGATCAAGGTAGCGGCAAGCGCCCCCTCGATATCCTGCTGGAGGTGGTGGGGGAGCCGAGCTTCCCCATTCTGGCGGAGTTTGACTGCGCCCATACCCACCCCATGCTGACGTTGCCGCTGGGTATCGAGGTGGCGCTCGATCTCGACAGTCAGCAGCTCACCTTGCTGCAGCCCTGGTGGCGAGCAGAATGAGGGCGAAATGTATGTCCAACAACAAGGCCGCTTAGCGGCCTTGTCTGTTTTTGTGGGGCGTGATCAGGGCAGGGCATCGGGCCGGAAGCTGGCGCGGATCTGCGGCACCAGGCTTGAAGGGTCGAAGCCTTTCTCCTCCCCCAACACCGGATGGAGCAGAGGCTTGTCCTCGATGGGGGTGATATCCCCCGCCAGCAGTTGTCGGGTGGCCTGACCCATCTGGTAGAGCTGGCGTACCGGCGCAAACTGGGTCGCCAGATTGAGGGGGTCATCGGCGCGGGTGAAGGCCATCATGGGGATCTGGTAGGTGGCATCGCGCGCCGGCTTGTCACCGTGAATCCCCTTGCCGGCGGACATCAAAAACGGCTGGTGATCGCCAAAGGCCACCACCAGATAGCGCTTGTCCGACTGGTCGAGGGTCTTGAGCAGCCGCTCCAGCGAGGCCATGGCATCCACCACCCCTGTGTAATAGGTGTTGAGTAACTGGGTGTCGCTCTCGCTCTGGTTCGGACAGGCGCCGCTGCGCTCCTGCCCCTGATAGCGGGGGCCATCGAAGGGGCCGTGCCCCTGCATGGTGACCGCATAGGCAAACAGCGGTTTGTCATCCTGTTCGCTGCGCTTGAGCAGGTGATCGACGAGGGCATCGTCCGAGATATAGAGCCCCTTGTGCTCGAGGGTGGTGAAGCGGGTGTCGAACCAGCGCTCCTCATAGCCAAGCGCCGGGATCGCCTTGGTGCGGCCCCAAAATTTTTCCACATAGGGGTGGGCGAACAGGGTCTGGTAGCCGCTCTGTCTGGCGCTCTGGGCCAGCCCCGGCACCTGCTGCGAGAGGTAGTAGTAGGGCACCACGCCCTGCTTGAGCAAGCCCACCGGCAGGCCGGTGTTCATCTCGAACTCCGCCAGTACCGTCATGCCGCCGGTGGTGGGGGAGTGGATGGTTTTTTGCCACTGTTGCACGCTGGCGGGCAGGGAGAGGGTGGGAGCCAGGGCGCAGATCCGCCCCTTCCAGTCGAGCCAGAGCGACTCATATTGCAGCACGATCACCAGATCCCAGCGCGGCGCAATGCCCTGGGGCGGATAGCTCAGCTGTGGGGCCAGCTCGTTGATCTGCAAGGGGTAGCGAAACACGCTGCCGCTCTGCAGCATCTCGTCCACCAGATTGAACAGATAGAGGCCGGGGCCGGAGCGGATGATATCCCTGTGGTAGTTGACCGCGCGATCCACGTAGCGAATGTTGGCTCCCAGCAGCTTGTTGCCGGTCTGGGTGGCAAAGACGCACAGGGCAAAGAAGGCGACGGTGGCAGCGGCTGTGCGCAGCACCCAGCGTGACAGAGCAAAGTGCCAGCAGAGAAACAGTGCCAGCAACACGGTGAAGATGGGCAGGATGGGGTGCTGATCGAGCAGGATCCGCAGCAGCGCCAGCAGGTTGCCAAAATCATCACCCCCGAGCGGCACGCCGTAGATGGCGATCTTCATAAAGTTGGCCAGCAGACCTATGCCTGACAGCGCGGTAAAGACCAGCCCCATATAGAGGTTGAAGCCCGCCAGCGCGCAGAGGCTCCAGCCCAGCACCATGCTGCCCCAGGCCAGATAGTAGTGCTCCGGCCGAAAGCCTGACCAGAGCAGAAACTCCCCCAGCTTGAACACCACGAAGCCGTGCAACAGCACGAAGGTGAGGTTGCCGAGCAGCAGGCTGCCGATGATCCGCCAGCGCAGGCTGCGGCGCAGCTTTGGCAGCACCGTTTTGAGCACGGCGGCGCTCAGGGCCAGCACCAGCGTCAGGCTCACCACCAGATAGGTGAGGTTGAAGCCCTGCTCCGGCAGGGTTTGCAGGATCTGGCTGAAGTCGCCGCTCTCGGGGCGATCTTTGAGCAGCAGACCGATGCGCAGCTGATAACGGCTGGCCAGCGCATCGTCCGGGGCGCGCAGGGTGCTGTTGAGATCCAGAGTACAGCGGTTATTGCGGCACACCTGACGCTTATCCACCGCTTGACTGAGCTGGTCGATCCGCTCCCCCTTGTCGTTGAGCAGCTCCACCCGCACCTTGTCCCCCGCTTGCAGCGGCCCTCGCAACTGCCACTGGCTGCGCACCACCAGATAGAGGCCGCGGCTGTCGCTTTTATAGAGCAGGGCGTGGCGGGTGAGGGTGGCCAGTGGATTGTCGGCGGGGCCCAGCACCAGCGGCTGGGCGCGGCCCAGCCAGCTGCCGGGATTGATCAGCGGCAACAACAGGGTCAGCAGCAGCAATCCGCCCAGCAGGGCAAGAAGCAGAGAGGGCAGACTCAGAACGCGGGGGCGGCCTGAGGAGGGGCGATTCATATAAGCTCATCCTTTGAGCGAGTGAGGGAGAGATCGTTCATCCGCATAGAGTTTGACCCGATGGTGCGGGCCTTGTTTCAGCTTGTCAATTTAATGACCACTTAATGAATATTTGGTTACAGCTCAACCTTGCAAATTGTGATCCCGATCGAGGGGTTGTTCGGAATATGTGATGAAAGCGTCATCATGGGGTTTTGCCACTGGCTTGGGAGGGATCTGCTGTTTAGTCTCTCGATAGCGACTGGAGGTACATGTATGAATCCCAAAGTGATGGCACGTCAGGCCAGATTGCTGCGCATGCTGGAGAGCAAGGAAGAGATCCGGATCGGACGCGAGCGCGACTGCCCGCTGCCGCTGGCCCAACTGGTCAAGCTGAAGGATAGCCATCCGGCTGTGGTCAAGGTCTATCGCCACGGTCTCACCGCCGAGGTGTTTCACCTCAAGGTGGAGGGGCATCACTGGTGCCTCAAGCGGCGCCGTCAGGATTCGCTGGTGGCCAACCTCGATGGCAAGACCGCCTTTCTGACCGAGCTGGAGCGGCGACGCGAAATCGAGGCGCTGCGGGAGCTGCACCCTACCGTCCTCTCCCACGTGGTCTGCACCAGCTTCGGCTCGGCGCGGGCCGGTGTGCTGGTCTCCCCCTGGTTGCGGGGTGTGCCGGTCCACCAGCTCAACGAACGCAATCTGGCCCAGATGCTGGAGGTGCAGGGGGAGCTGGCCCGCTGGGGCTGGTTTGACTGGGACCCGAGTCCGGGCAACCTGCTCGATGACGGCGAGCAGATCTGCGTGTTCGACTTTGGCTATATGTGGACCTTCGATCCCCGCTTTGAATACAACTCCAACGGTCTGGTCGACCCGCAGTTCCATGTACCGGAGAGGTTGGAGACCCGTACCCTCTCCGGACTCTGGCTCGATGAGGCCGATCCTTTGCCGCAATTTCGCTACTGGCGCGAGCTTTGTCTGAAATGGGTGAAACGGGAGATCCACCACCTGATCCGCGAAGGGGCCAGCGCGCCCGTGCTGGCCCGCCTGCACGCCCTGCAAGGGGAGTGGAGCGCCGCGCTGGCGAGCGACGAGGCGCTGGTCGCCAACTGGTGGCGGGACATGTATCGCTGCCACCGGCTCGATGTGGCCGATGATCTGAGCGGCCAGAGCTGCGGCCCGCTCACCCTGCGTCGCCTCGACTGGTTGATGCAGGCGGTGACGGATCACTATCCGCTGCTGGTGGACAATCTCTCGCCTCAGGAGACGGAGCTCGGCCAGACCGGGCTGCTGGCCCGCTTGCAGCAGCTGCGCCGGGAAGCCTTGGCCTGTCAGCTGCCTGCCACCAGCCTTGCCTGAGCCGCAACGTAAGGGATACGCAAATGAACAGGGCGCCTTGCAGGCGCCCTGTTGCATGGCCGGAATTGCCTCGGTTGAGGGTCAGTCCAGTAACTCCTGATGGAGGCGGTTGACGATATTGCCCGCCTCGCTCTCCTTGACCAGGAAGCAGAGGTTGTGGGCGCTGGCGCCGTAGCAGATCATCCGGATGTTGTGCTCGCGCAGGGCGTCGAAGACCTGACTGCCCACCCCGTTCACTTCGCTCATCCGGTTGCCGATGAGCGCCACCAGTGCCAGACCGGTTTCCACCTCCACCTTGCAAAGCTGGCCCAGCTCGGCCAGTACCTTGTCGCTCAGGATCGGTTCGCCGTTGCTCTGGCTGCCGGTGTGATCCAGCGTCAATGACACGCTCACTTCCGAGGTAGTGATGAGGTCGACCGAGATGCGGTGACGGGCCAGAATGCCGAACACTTCGGCCAGAAAGCCGTAGGCGTGGAACATGTTGAGGCTGTGCAGGGTCACCAGCACCTGCTGGCGGCGCAGGGCGACGGCGCGAAACAGCGGGCTTGAATCTGTGCTGGCGCGGATCCAGGTACCACCGGCGGCAGGATCCTTGGCGGAGCCGACAAACACCGGAATATTCTGGCGCACCGCCGGTTGCAGGGTGGCAGGGTGCAGCACCTTGGCGCCGAAGGTGGCCATCTCGGCCGCTTCGACAAAGCTGATTTCTGGGATCGGGCGGGCGCGGGTGACGAGGCGCGGATCCGTGGTGTAGATGCCGGGCACATCGGTCCAGATCTCGATACTGGCGGCATCGAGCGCTTCGGCGAGCAGGGCTGCGCTGTAGTCAGAGCCGCCGCGCCCCAGCGTGGTGGTGCGGCCATCGCCATCGGCACCGATAAAGCCCTGGGTGATGATGAGGCTGTCGCCAAGCTGCGGGCCCAGCGTCTGCTGGCAGAGGGTTCGGGTGGTGGCCAGATCGACGGTGGCCTTGCCAAAGCGGCTGTCGGTGCGCATCAGCTGGCGCACATCCTGCCAGTGGGCCTTGACGCCGCGCTGGCGCAGCAGCTCGGTAAAGAGGCGGGTAGACATCAGCTCGCCGCAGGCGATGAGGCGATCGGCCAGCTCTGCATCGGTATGCTGGTGGGCTTGCTGGGCCATGAGGCGAATTTCGTCCAGCTGACCATGAATAAGGGCGCTCACATCAACGGGGTTGCCGAGATCGGTCAGAATGGCCTGCTGGATCCCGGCCAGTTTGGCCAGCTGCTCGTCGCGGCCCGCTTCGTCCAGCTCCCCTTGTGCCAGGGCGACCAGCAGGTTGGTGACACCGGCGCTGGCGCTCAGTACCACCACCCGGGTGGCGGGATTGGCCAGCACGATATCGGCGCAGTGATTCATGGCCGGGAAGTTGGCGACACTGGTTCCGCCAAACTTGGCGACATTGATCGGGCTCATTGCTTACTCCTGTCTTATTTTAAGATTCCGGTTCCATCGGGCAAAAAAGAGAGGAGGAGGCTGAAAATGGCAGGAATGAACGAAGCTATCCCGGCCAGAAGCACTCCACCTGCAGAGCCCATCCCGTACCGCCCCTGACAGGGCGCGGTGGGGGATGATCACTACCGATGACAACCCGGGGGATTCAGCCCCCGCAGCCGACGTTGAGGTTACCAGTCTCCTCACTCGTCTCGGCGCTGCTCCCCCTGACCCAAGTTCACCGGACGCTGGCGTCCTCCCTTGGGCTGCCTGGGCAGCGCTCCTCTTCTGGCTCCACCAGGGCGGTGGAGTGCATTTAGAAATACCCTGCGTTGGATTGCACTGTCAATCGAGTTTGTGAAAAAGTTCAAATTGTCGGCTAACTCAACGCAGAATCAATGGCTTAAGCAATGGTCTTTGACAAAACCTTGGAACGGCGCTGCCAGTTGTAGAGACGCTGGCGCGCCACCGGCAGATCTTCCACTTCCAGCGGATCGAAGCCCCGCTCCCGGAACCAGTGGATGGAGCGGGTGGTAAGCACGAACAGGCGACGGATCCCGAGCCGCTTGGCCCGCTCGGCCACCTTGGCCACCAGCTGATCCCCCCGGTTGGAGTTGCGATAGTCGGGGTGGATGGCGACGCAGGCCATCTCCGCCATCGCCTCTTCCATAAAGCAGTAGAGGGCCGCACAGCCGATGATGAGGCCATCGCGCTCTATGATGGTGAACTTGTCGATCTCCATCTCCAGCTGCTCGCGGGAGCGGCGCACCAGAATGCCTTCCTCCTCCAGCGGGCGAATGAGATCCAGAATGCCGCCGATATCCTCGATGGTAGCGGCGCGGGCCTGCTCGGCACTTTCCCGCACTATCTGGGTGCCGAGGCCGTCGCGGCTGAACAGCTCCTGCAACATGGCGCCATCATCCTGATAGCTCACCAGATGGGAGCGGGGCACCCCGCCACGGCAGGAGGCAATGGCCGCACGCAGGTAACGGGCGGTGCCGGACATCTCTTCGCCCGCCTGCTCCAGCTCAACCAGCAGCTCTTCGGCCTGTTCGGGGAAGAGCTCGGAGATGGCTTCGCCGCGTCTGTCCATCACCCCCTGGGTGCTGCTAAAGCAGATGAGCTTGTCCGCCTTGAGATCGACCGCCACCCGGCGGGCCACCTCTTCCGAGCTCAGGTTAAAGCTCTCGCCGGTGACCGAGCAGCCGATGGGGGAGATCAGCACCAGACTCTTCTGATCGAGCTGGCGGGTGATCCCCTCCACGTCGATGCGGCGCACCCGGCCGCTGTGGCAAAAGTCGATGCCATCATCCACCCCCAGCGGCTGGGCAGTGACGAAGTTGCCGCTCACCACACTGATCCGCGCCCCCTGCATGGGGGTGTTGGCGAGCCCCATGGAGAGCTGGGCGGTGATGTCGTATTGCAGGCCGCCACACACCTGTTTGATGATGGTGAAACTCTCGTCATCGGTGACCCGGATCCGCTTGTGATACTGGGCCTCGATACCGGCGCGGGCCAGCGCTTCATCGTTTTGCGGACGTGAACCAAACACCAGCACCAGGCGTATGCCCAGTGTCTGCAGCAGGGCGATATCGCTGACGATATTGGCGAAGTTGGGGTGGCAGATGGCTTCTCCCCCCATCATCAGCACAAAGGTGGCACCCCGATGCACATTGACATAGGGGGTGGATTGCCGGAAGGCATTGACCAGACTGGGTTCGCGTTCACGCACTTGATATTTCTTCCATAAAAAAACAGCGATTGGCTCAATATATGAAAATTAATTCACAAATCAAGACTAAATATTGATTTTGGCCGTTTCTGGTCTACGAGGAGCGGCTTGGCAGTGCGGATCGGGAAAGGGTGACGGACGGTGCAGATGGCCGCCGGGGCGAGCGGGGAGGGGCCCGCCGGTTGATCCGGCGCGATAAACTGCTATCTTCGATGCTCCTTTTCGTCAGCTGTGTGATTTCACAGGGTTTTATACAAGGACAGAATTCATGGAACAGATTATTTCACCGGCAGATGCCCTGCCGGGACGACGCGAAGCGATGGTGATTGGTCAGCAGCATGCGGTGAATGGCAACCCGACCCAGGGTCCCTGGCCCGAGAACATGGCGATCGCCTGGTTTGGTATGGGCTGTTTCTGGGGCGTGGAGCGCCTGTTCTGGCAGCAGCCGGGCGTCTACTCCACCGCGGCCGGATATCAGGGCGGCGTGACCCAGAATCCCACCTACAAAGAGGTGTGCAGCGGCCTGACCGGCCATGCCGAGACGGTGCAGGTGGTGTTTGATCCGGCGGTGATCAGCTATGGCGATCTGCTCAGACTGTTCTGGGAGCAGCACGATCCGGCGCAGGGGATGCGGCAGGGCGGGGACATTGGCACCCAGTATCGCTCGGTGATCTTCTATGGCGACGAGAGTCAGCAGATCATTGCCCAGCAGAGCATGGCGGCCTACCAGCAGGCGATGGCGGCAAGCGGCGACAGCCGTGCCATTACCACCCGCATTCTGCCGCTTGCGCCCTTCTACTACGCCGAGGATTATCATCAGCAATATCTGGAGAAAAACCCGGATGGCTACTGCGGATTGGGTGGCATTGGAGTCTGTTTGCCGCCCAGCCTGAACCGCTGAACAGGTTTGTAGTCGATTTCTTAATAAAAGTGAAAATAAATGGTCGGAGGAGGGAACTTATTGCGACCAGTCGGGACTAACTAGGTAGCGTCCAGGGATCGGATGCAAAGTCCAGACACATTTCTTGCCTTGATAACCGCCTGATGAATGAACGCACTGGCGGGTTGAAAATGATAGCAAGCAGGGCTGCCCACCAAGGCGGCCCTTTTCCTTATCTGCTGCTTTGAAATCTTGCGTTGGGCGGGAGAGCCGGACGGCAGATCAGCCGATGGCGCTGTCGAACAGGTTCTTGATAAGGTCGATAAACTCGATGAGGAAGGTTTTCTGTTCCGGGGTCGGGGCGCGCAGCCAGACGGCGGAGAGCACCTCTTCCAAGTCGGCGACCACGGCGTCGGCCTCCTGCATGATGGCGAAACGTACCTTGGGATCGAGCTGGGGGTTTTGCTCGCAAATGGCCATCAGGTTGCTGGCAACACGGCCACTGACCAGATCTTCGATGGTCTCTTCACCATCGTTCTGCTGCTGGGATTCAAACAATCCCAAACTCTCCACCAGATACTCGATCAGCGAGATATAGCCTTCACTTTCTACCACCATGGTTGCTGCCTCAATACAGTAACAATACGAAAATTAAGCGTATTTTAGTGGCTTGCCCTAGCTTGGCAAGCAGCAGTGCAGGCGATGGCGCGTAAAACTGACTCCGCCCCGCTCCACGCACTCCAGCCCGGTCAACGTAAAGCCATGTCGTAAAAATAGCTCATAACTGAAGGCGCTGGCCTCGGTGGTGATGAGGGTCATACCGAGCCCTCTGGCCCCTGCGAGCGCCGTGGTGAGCAGCAGATTGCCCAGTCCCTGGCGCTGATGGTCGGCGCTGACATAGAGCAGACTGAGGTGGCCATCGGGGCTCAGAGTGACAAACCCGAGGGGCACATTTGCCAGCTCCGCCACCCAGCCGTGGTGCTCGCGCAGCTGGCTGACAAAGCCTGGATGTTGTGAACCGAGGGCCCACTGCTCCACCTGCTCGGCGCTGTAGTGCTCGGGGCCGCTGCGTCGCACCGCCTGCTCAAACAGGCTCACGAGGGTGGGGATATGTGCCTCACCAAGGGGGACAATACAAAGTGCTGGACTAAGTGCTGGCGTCATAAGGTTGGGTCATCAGTGGGGGAGAGGGGGCGTGGCGCCTGTGGCCGTTTGGCTTTGGGCAGACCCGCGACAACCCGCTCATAGGAGTGGTGCACCCAGCCCTGCCACAGATCATCCGGCAAGGTGCTGTTCAGGGTCACTGTGTTCCAGTGTTGTTTGTTCATATGCCAGCCCGGTTTGACCTCGGGGTGGATCTCGCGCAGCAGCAACGCCAGCTCGGGCTCGCATTTGAGGTTGATGGTAAGCGGCTCGGCCTGCCAATCCACCAGCGCGAACATCTTGCCCGCGATGCGGTAGACCAGGATCTCCGGGCCAAACGGGGTATCTTCGGTGGCGCCCGGCAGGGTCAGCAGAAAGTGGCGCAAACGGGTCAAATCCATGGAAAGTTCTCGCGCAAGGGGTGATCCGGGTCATGTCAGGCGCATATCTATCGGCGGGCCTGTTCTGTTAATATGCGCGCAGCCGAGTATACCCCCCATCACCAAGGGAGCCTATTGGATGTTGTATCACAAGACTTTCGAACTGGGTCCCGAGAGGGATTGGGTGGTGTTTGTCCACGGCGCCGGTGGCAGCTCCTCCATCTGGTTCAAGCAGCTGCGCGCCTATCGCGAGCACTTCAACGTGCTGTTGCTGGACTTGCGCGGCCACGGCCAGTCTCACCAGCTGCAACAGGTGGTCAAGGGCCACTACAGCTTTCGGGAAGTGACCGAAGATATCGTTCGGCTGCTCGATCATCTCGATATCCGCCGCGCCCACTTTGTCGGCATCTCCCTTGGCACCATCCTTATTCGCCATCTGGCCGAGCTCTGCCCGGAGCGGGTGAAAAGCATGGTACTGGGCGGCGCCATCCTGCGGCTCGATATCCGCTCGCGGGTACTGGTGCAGTTGGGCCGACTCGGCCAGCACTTCCTGCCCTATATGTGGCTCTACCGGCTGTTTGCCTTCATCATCATGCCGCGCCAGCACCATCAGGAGTCACGCAACCTCTTTGTGCGCGAAGCCCGCAAGCTCTGCCAGAAAGAGTTCAAACGCTGGTTCCGCCTCGCCACCGAGGTTAACCCGCTGATGCGCTATTTCCGCGAATGCTCCCTGCCCATTCCCACCCTCTATGTGATGGGGGAGGAGGATCATATGTTTCTGGCTCCGGTGCGCGAACAGGTGGCCCGGGACCCCTACAGCCAGCTCGAGATCATCGAAAACTGCGGCCACGTCTGCAACGTGGAGCAGCCAGCTCACTTTAACCGGCAGTCGTTGGCGTTTATATTTAGCCAAACGGTCGTGGCATAAGCCGATTAATTTGGTAAGTTGGGCTGGGTAAAGTGGAACCTAATAGGGAAGTATCACTTGTAACCCGTTGATTGTCATTCGTGTCATATGCTTATTTGATGGTAGTAATAATGTTATCGGTTCTAGATTGTTACTCACCCTCGGTTCATTATTAAAACACGAGGGTGTATGACGAACGTTGGATGACGAATTATATAATAAAACTGTTGGTCATAATTCCTCAGCCTACAGTAAAATCAATAGTATTTATGGTTGGCTCGCTAGGGCGTAAGTTATATGGTACCCCCTTGTTTTGCCCGAATGCACCACCATAGTATTTACGTAAATCTACACCTATTTCTTTCTTGGTTTTATATTGTAAAAACATTTTATCATTGGCTATAGGAGTTTTTGAACCAGCTAACGAGTAGCCACCATCAATTTTCGATATAGGTAGGTGCTCAAGCATTTGGAAGTCGATCAAAAGATTTTTGAATTGACCTGCATCTGAAACACCCTCGATACAATTAATAAATAACAGGGCCAATTCTTTCGTTGAAAGCTGAGCTCTGAGAATACTTGTGTATTTTCTTTTTTGCTCTTTTGATAGTTTATTGTCTTCGTAATCGTTGATAACCTTTAAAGCTTGATAGAGGTTTCTAAAGTAATGACCCAATATATGGTTGTGATGCTCTTGTATATATTTGTAGAGTTCTAGTGATTCTTGTGGGGATTTCACCTTCTCGGATAGGAAATTTAATATTTCCTCAAAAACAGCACGCCCTTGTATTTTAGATGGTCTTGATTGAATTTGTAAACCAACAGTTGATTTTATGACGGTGGCTGATAATGCTTTTATTTTACTTTCCGCGTCACTTTTATAGTTTAGTTCCTCTAAGTCGACCTTCAAATTGTCAACAATATTATGATGAAGATCAATTATATTAAAAAAAGTTGTCTCTATAGCTTGAGTGCTTAAAGCATCAGCTGTTTTTTCATGTTCATGCCTTGCAAGCCTCAATTCCTGTCTCTGAATTACTATTGTTGCAATAAGACCAAATAGAGTGAAGAATGTTAAAATAGGATTTAATACGCCGCCTAAAAAATCACCGAACACACCGCCTTTGTCAGTAAAACTGATCAATGCTAAATTAATTAAAAGTAATAGCCCTGCGCAGATAATGGCACCAGATAAAATTTTATACAAAACCTTATCAAGGTTTTTCACGTTTTTTTCTTTTGGATTTTCTGAAAATAGTTCCTCAAACTGTGGATAGTTATCATCCAATATTTTATTTGCTCTTTTTAACTGGTATTTAATCCATTCTTTCATCAAATTTTTCCATAATGAAAAATGTTATAATGTAGTAATCAAACTTTCACGATTTTTCTCGGTCTTGTAAGCCGACAATAGAGATAATACCTAATAAAGTGAGGGTTCGGTTGGGCATTATGCCAAGTTTCCATCAATTTGTTCAGTAAAAAATCATCGTATATGTGGAGTTCGAATAATTTTTGACAGTGGCCGGATTTTAAGTCTGTTAGCTGCCAATAGGGGCTATCTGCAAATCAATACCCCGTCATCTCCAGATAGCCGAGTCCTTGCGCATTTCCTTCCACAGTCACAGCCCCCTCCCAGTAGTCAAAGCGGCCGGTCATGGCCTGATTGGGCTGACGGGCTTTGATGGTGAGGCTCATTCCGGCGGCGTTTAGCTGCCACTCGACGGGGTAATTTTGCCCCTTGGGGCCGCGCCAGGTGTTGCCCGGCGTAAGGCGAATCGCGTCGGGGGCGAGCACCCGGCTGCTGCCATCCCGCTCAATCAACATACCGTAGCGGTTCTCAGGCTCAGTGCGTCCCGATTTGGTGCGCAGGCGAAACAGCATCAGCTCGCGGCCATCGGCCAGTTGCAGCGAAAACCAGTCCCAGCCCGATTGCCATTCGGCCAATACCGAGCTGCTCCACTCGTGATCAAACCAGCCTTGTCCGGTGACGGTGCGGGTCTCGCCATCGCGAGTCAGGGTGCCGCGAAGAGTGAGGCGCGGGTAGGAGTAGTAAAAGGAGGCGTTGCCCGGGCTCTTCTCGCTGTAACCGGCCTTGCCTTGCAGCACCAGCGGCTTGGCGGCAGTGACGGTGAGGTTCAGCTCGCCAATCTTGCTCTGCACCTTGAGGGTGGCGGGGAACAGCGCGGCCCCTTGGGAGGCAAGCCGCCACTCCCTGAGCCAATATTGGCCGCCGCTGGCCCCCGCCAGCCCCGGCCCCTGCCGACTGGCCCGTTCATCTTGCTGGTGGCTGCCACGGTCGAGATCCGTGATGGCAAACTGGGCCAGCCAGAGTTGGGGGGTGAGCCAGGGGTTGCTGGTGCGGAGTTCTTGCTCGATACCCTGGCGAAACAGGGTCCACTGCATGCCATATTCGCGCCCCTGTTCATCCTTGAGGTTGCCGGTGAGATACCACCACTCGGAGCGGTAATCGGGGTGGGCGGCGTGATCCTCCGGCAATTGGATGGTTTGCCCCGGCAGCACCTTTTTAAAGCTGTCGCTGCCGCCGCCGAGCAGGGCGCCCAGATCGCTGGCCTGCGCGTTGCCGCTCATGGCAATCAGCGGGAGCAAGAGGACGGCGAGCCACAGGCGCCGTAAAGAGGACAAGCTTCCCCTCACCCTGGCCCTCTCCCGAAGGGAGAGGGGATGGTTCGATGTCGCACTGTGCTCTTCTCTGCGCTGACAAATGGGCGGAGAGAGGGAAGTGGTCAATGGGAGCTTCAAGCCATGATTGAGCCAGTGCGCTAACCGATATGTCATACCACTCTCCTTGCCGCATACCAGGAGGCCAGTGCGCCACATACCGGCGCCAGCAACAGGGCCGTGACCGCATGAAGGGGGGCGGCCTCGAAGGCGAGGCGCCAGCCAAAGGCGCGGGGATTGACCACCTCGATCAGCACCCAGGCGAGGCCATACCCCACCGGCAGGGCCAGCAGGGCGGTGAGCAGCCCCAACCCCGCCCCTTGCCACACCAGCAGCTGGCGGCAGTGGCGGGGGCTCAAGCCCAGACTCTGCAAGGTCTGCAGCTCGCCACGGCGCGACAACCCCAGCACCATAAAGGCCGAGCCTATGCCGACAAAGGCGATGCCGAGGATCAGCAGTTTCAATAGCTCGGTCACCACAAAGGTCTGGTCAAACACCTTGAGCGCTGCGCTGTGGATGGCGGGGGCGGAGAGCAGATTGAGCTGCTCGCCAAAGCGCTCGCGCAGGCGGTCGGCCAGCTGTTCGGGGTTGTTGCTAAAGAGGGCGAGGGATTGCACCGCTCCCGCCTCGAAGGCATGCAGGATCTGCCCCTTGTCGCTGCCGTAGTCCTGATAGACACCGGTGACGGTGAACTGTCTTGGCCCCTGCTCGCCGCTGATCGCCAACCTCTGGCCCACCTTGACCCCGAGGCGCACCGTCAGCGGTTCGCTCGCCAGCACCTCGTCGGGGTGGGTCGGCCAGCGTCCGGCCAGTAGCGGATAGGCCGCTTTAAGCTGGGGGATAAAGTCCATCTGCGCCCACTCGATGGGCTGCCCCTGCCAGCGGGCGGGGTGTACCGAGCGGCGCGAGGCGGCGCTCACCAGCGGGTTGGTGAGCAGGGTCTTAAGGGTTGTGTCGCTCAAGGTGCCCTTGTTGCCCGCCACCCCCTTGGGGGCGGTGACATAGAGATCGGCGGCCAGACGCTGGCCGAGCCAGATCTCCACGCTTGAGCGAAAACTCGACACCATGACCCCGATGCCGATGGCCGCCGCGATGGCCAGCTGCAGCGCCATCACCGCGATGGCGGTGCGATCGAGGTGATAGAGGGTTTCGGCCACCCCGAGCCGGGCCGTGAGGGGGCCGCCCGCGCGCCGTCGCAGCCAGCCAAGCAGGCCGCGCAGGGCATCGGGCAGCCAGAGCGCCATGGCCAGCAGCCAGCCGCCGGCGATAAAGAGGGCGCCACTCAGACCCGTTTGCGGCAACCACAGGCACAGAGCGCACAGCAGCAAGATGGCGATGGCCAGCACGCGCCGTCGCCATGGGTGAGCGGGGGGACGGCTGCTTCCGGCACGCAGTTCGAGAGGGGATTGGCGCAGCAGTTGCCACCAGCCGGGCAGGTTGGCGGCCAGCGTGCCGAGCAGCCCGATCAACAGCGCTTTGAACAGGCTCACAGGAGAGAGGCGCAACAGATCGATGGGGTTGGGCCCATAGAGATCGGCCAGCGCCTGGGTGAGCTGTCCCATCATTGCCAGCGCCAACAGGCTGCCGAGCAGCACCCCGAGCAGGGTGCCGATGGTGGCAAGAATAAGCAGCTCAAGGATGAGCCAGCGGAGTACCCGACTCGGCCCCATCCCCAGAATGATCAACTGGGCCAGCTGGGGGCGGCGCACGCTCTGCACAAATCGCTGGGCGTTGAACACCAGAAACAATCCCACCGCCATGGCGAGCAATGAGAGCGCCGTCAGGTTAAGGGCCAGTGCATCACCAAGCTGGCTGGCATCGAGCGCCGGGCTGATGGGCTCAAGCCACAAGGGCTGGTTCGGGTAATCGGTTTGCAGGGTGGCCTGCAGGGTGCGAGCTTCTGATTCGCTTAGCTTGAAGACGATGCGATCGAGCCGACCCGCTTTATCCAGCAGCGGTTGGGCGAGGCCGATGTCGGTTATAAGCAGTCGTTCCATGGGCACGGCGCCCGGTTCAAACGTGCCCGCCAGCGTCAGGGTCAGGGTTCGGGCGCCATCGCTGCCGCCCAATACAAAACGGCGGCTCTGGCCCGCTTGCCAGCCAAGGCGCTCTGCTTCGGGGGTCGCCAGCCAGATGCTGTCAGCACGGTTGAGGGAAAAGGCGGGTTCACTCGCGGAGTGGGCGCCAAACAACTGGCGCAGGGGGCCGGGGTTGAAGAGATCCATCCCCAACAGCTGAAAGCTGCGCCCCTCTTCATCCTTGAGCCAGCCATGGAGCTGGGGCATGGCATCGAGGGCTGGCTGGCTGGTCACCAGCTGCACGTAAAGCTGCTCATCCAGCCCGCCAATGGGGGCCAGCCGGTAGTTGGCTTCCCCTGCCAGCTGGCTGCGGGCTGCGACAAAGTTGGTGCGGGCACTGTGATTGAGCAGCTCGATGGCCACCACCAGCGATACCCCCAATACCAGCCCGGCCAGACTCATCAGCAGCAACCAGGGGTGACTGCGATAGAGGCGCAGCAGCGCTTTGAGTGGCAGCATCAGCGTGCCCCCGACAGACGCAGTCGCTGTTTAGTCATGACGGGGCCCCTTGAGCTCGATAAGTTGCCCCCCTTCGAGGCGAAGCACCCTGTCGGCCAGCGCGGCGTAGGCCGGGTTGTGGCTCACCAGCAGCAAACCTGCGCCCGTGTCCCGCACCGCCGCCACCATCAACGCCATCACCTGTTCGGCATTGTGCTCATCGAGGCTGCCGGTGGGTTCGTCGGCGAGCAGCCAACTAGGTTGATGGATGAGGGCGCGGGCCAGCGCCACCCGCTGTCGCTGACCGCCGGAGAGCTGCTCCGGCCAGGCATGGCGCTTGTGGCTCATATCGAGCCGCTGCAGCAACTGGTCAATCTTTGTCTCATCCGGTGGCAGAGCGTTGATGGCGAGCGGCAGGGCCAGATTCTCGGCCACGTTCAGGGTCGGCAGCAGGTTGAAATCCTGATAGACGATACCGAAATGGCGGCCCCGCAGGCGCGCCCGCTCGTCGGGGGAGCGGGTGTCGATCCGGGTCTCCCCCAGCCAGATCTCCCCCTCGTCCGGTGCAATCAGCCCGGCGATCAGATTGAGCAGGGTGGACTTGCCGCAGCCGCTTTGGCCCAGCAGCAGGGTGATCTCGCCAGCGGGGAGGGCGAGATCGAGATGGTGGAACAGCGGCAGTCGTTCACTGCCGTTATCGAAACTCTTGCAGAGGTTGCGCAGGGTCAGCATGGGATAACCGTTTGATGGTCAATGGCTTTCATCATGCTTGGTACGCTAGCACGGCCAGCATTGATCAACACCCCTTACGGTTGATCAAGAGTGCCAGTTAGTGATCAAGGCGGCAAAAGAGCAGTGGATCCTCGCTGGATCCCGCTTGCCCGAGGTGGTTAGAATAGGGGCTTCCATGGGTCACAGGATGAGCAAGGATGTTACACAAGCAAGTCAGTTTTATCATCGATAGCAAGGGCAACAAGCAGGCTGCCGTCGTCCCCATCGAGATCTACAACGAGCTGATGACCCTGCAAAAGGCACTCTCCGACAACCGGCCGGGGGAGCGCGAGCTCTACCACTTCAACGGCAAGGGGGCCGAGGCCCACGGTTATCCGGTGGGCAAGCGGCAAAATCCGGGCTTTATGGTGCTGGCCGGTTCTACCGCCAATGGCGAGGATGCTGCCTCTCTGCGTGAAGCAGTGATCGAGCTGCGTCACGAGCTGCTGGAGAAGGGGGTCATAGTGCCCCGCAGTCAGGGCGGCTTTGTCTTTACCGCCGATCAGCTGTTCAACAGCCCGAGTCTGGCCGCCAGTCTGGTGGCGGGCAATAACCGCAGCGGTCTGGATGCCTGGCAAAACAGCGCAGGCTATACCCTCAAGCAGTCGGGTTTCGGCAAGAAATAATCCCGCGTTTCGACAGCAAACTAATTAAGTGTTAATTGACCTGGATGAATTTTTCTTTTCATCCAGGTGCTAGCATCGTTGCCAGACGGTTCTAAAAGGAAGAGACCATGTCTGCGCTTACCCCTGTTATTTTGCTGCTTTCCCTGTTTATCCCTCCCGCCCATGCCAGTAGTGGCCCTGTTCTGTTGACATCCTCCGCCCTCGGACTTTTTTGTGTCGGATTGTTTGTGTTGGCCTACGCCCTGGTGATGGCTGAAGAGTATCTGCAACTGCGCAAGTCCAAACCCGTGCTGGTGGCCGCCGGGGTGATCTGGATCCTGATCGGTATCGCCTATGCACAGCAGGGGATGAGTCCGGCGGCCGAGCAGGCCTTCCGCCATACCTTGCTGGAATATGCCGAGCTGATGCTGTTCCTGCTGGTGGCGATGACCTATATCAACGCCATGGAGGATCGGCGGCTGTTCGATGCCCTGCGCGCCTGGCTGGTGCGATCCGGCTTTCACTTGCGCACCCTGTTCTGGTTGACCGGCGGGCTTGCCTTCTGTATTTCGCCGGTGGCAGACAACCTGACCACAGCGCTCTTGATGTGCGCCGTGGTGTTGAAGGTGGCCAACGGTGATCGGCGTTTTGTCAATCTTGCCTGCATCAACATAGTGATCGCCGCCAATGCCGGAGGGGCGTTCAGTCCCTTTGGCGATATCACCACCCTGATGGTGTGGCAGGCGGGCAAGGTGCAATTTGGCCAGTTCTTCACCCTGCTGATCCCCTCTCTGCTCAATTTTCTGGTACCGGCCATCCTGATGAGCCTGATGGTGCCGCGCCATGTGCCGGAGGCTGATAACGAGGTGGTCGATCTCAAGCGGGGAGCCCGCCGCATCGTCGCACTGTTCTTGCTGACCATCATCACGGCAGTGCTATGCCACAGTTTCCTCCATCTGCCGCCCGTGCTCGGCATGATGCTGGGGCTCGGTTATCTGCAGTTTTTCGGCTTCTATTTGCGCAAGTCGCTGCCGCGATCCCTTGCCCGCAAGCGTGCGCTCTATGAACGCAATGGTGATGAGGTGCGGTTGCGCAGTCTGGGTTCTGTGGTGCCATTTGACGTGTTCAACAAGGTGGCCAAGGCGGAGTGGGATACCCTGCTCTTCTTCTACGGGGTGGTGATGTGTGTAGGGGGGCTGGGCTTTATGGGCTATCTGGAGCTGGTGTCACACTGGTTGTATGACGCTGGGGATCCCACCATGGCTAATATCTTCATCGGGGTCTTGTCCTCCGTCATCGACAACATTCCCGTGATGTTTGCCGTGCTGTCGATGAACCCGGATATGGCACTGGGGCAGTGGCTGCTGGTGACCCTGACCGCCGGAGTGGGCGGCAGCCTGCTCTCCATCGGCTCTGCGGCCGGGGTGGCCCTGATGGGACAGGCCCACGGCATGTATACCTTTTTTGGCCACCTGAAGTGGCTGCCTGCCATCTTGCTCGGTTATCTGGTGAGCATAGGGGCGCACCTCTGGCTCAACAGTGCCCAGTTCTGAACGTCTGGGCGCCAGTACGAGCCAATACGAAAAGAGGCTTCCGTTGACGGAAGCCTCTTTCGTTTTCCCTGACAGGTGGCGGGTGATCAATCGCCTCGCTTGCCGGTCAGCAGCCAGTAACTCAGGGTGGAGCCCACGCCGCAGCAGGCGATGGCGATGGCCATCGGTAGCGGCGAGTGGGGCGGATTGAGGTTGACCAGAATACCGACCAGGGCGCCGATGCCAAAGCGCAGGGTGCCCGCCAGTGCCGATGCGGTGCCCGCAGATTGCGGGAAGTGGCCCATCAGGCCGGTCATGGCGTTGGCGCCCACCAGACTGATATGGCCGACAAACAGTACCACCGGAATGACGATGCCCCACAGGCCGCCGGTCTGGCTCCAGGCGTTATAGACCAGCAGGGCGCCCGCGCAGGGCAGCACCAGCAGACCGTATTGCAGCATCCGCTCGGCGCCCACCCCTTTCACCAGTCTGCTGTTGACGAAGGTGACCACCATCATCAGCAGGATATTGAGGCCAAACAGCCAGCCGTAGTGCTCGGTCGGCACCTTGAAGTACTCGATATAGACGTAAGGGGAGCCGCTTAAGAAAGCGAACATGCCGGAGCTGGAGAGGGAGCCGCACAGCACATAACCCATGGCGCCGCGATGAGAGAGCACCCCCCAGTAGTTCTTGAGGATCTGGCCGATCTTGAGCGGCTGACGGTGCTCCGGTTTCAGGGTCTCCTGAATTTTCCACTGCATCACCAGACAGATCAGCAGGCTGATCCCCACCAGCAGCCAGAAGATCACCCGCCAGTCGGCGTGGGCACTGATATAGCCGCCCACCACTGGGGCCACCAGCGGCGCCAGCGTCATCACCAGAATGACGAATGACATGGCGCGGGAAAACGCATCCTTCTCGAACAGATCGCGCAGCAGGGCATTGACCACCACAGAGCCCGCCGCGCCGCCCGCCGCCTGCAACATCCGATAGGCCAGCAATTCAGGCAGGGAGTCCGCCATGGCACAGCCCACCGAGGCGATGGCAAACATCACCAGCCCCGCCAGGATCACCGGCTTGCGGCCATAGCTGTCGGCCAGCGGGCCGTAGAAGAGCTGGCCGATGGCAAAGCCGCCCAGAAAGGCGCTGATGGTGAGCTGGGCGCCGTCGATGCTGGTGGCCAGATCCCGGGCGATGGCCGGAATGGCCGGCAGATACATATCCACCGCCAGCGGGGTCAGACCCGCCAGAGCACCGAGCAGGATAAACAGGAAACGGGGGGAGAGGGCGGCAGCCTGAGCTGTTGGCGATTGGGGCATAGGGTGTCCAGTTGATGCGAAACGTCGGGTTGAAAAGCGCGAAAAAAGCAGTCTATCAGTTTTGTCGCGGCTATGGATCCGGTATGGCGAGCCAGAGTCCGGGCTCGGCGGCAAAGCGTGGGGCAAACCAGTGCTGGCGCACCGCAGTGGGCATTTCGCTCGCGGCGATGGGGCGGCGACTGAGACGGCAGGCTCCCTGAGAGAGCGCCAGCGCCGCATCCCCCTTGTACCAGCCATCGGTGACGGCCAAGGCCGTGGTTTCGCGCAGCAGCCGCACTCCCCACTGGGTCACCAGCGCCGGGCACGTTTTTTCTGCCAGCCTTGCTGCCTGCACCATGGCGGGCGGACGGGGCAGGGTGAAGATCGCGCCGAGCAGCAGCAATCCGGCCACTCTTGCCAGCTTCTCGCCACGGCGCGGCAGCCAACCTGCCAGCAGCACGATACCGAGCAGGGTGACGGGGGCCAGATGGCGGGGATTGTCGGGATTCTGGCCAAACAGGGTCCAGACCAGCAGGGCGAGCCAGTAGAGCGTCCAGAGTGGGGAGAGGGCCGCTGTGTGCCCTTTTGAGCGTTGCCAGAGTGGCAGCATCAGCAAGGCTCCCATCAACAGGGGCCAGAGCGGGGTGAGCTGATCGTTGAAGGTGCGGGCCCAGCTCTGCAGCCGATCGCCGTGGGCCGCCGCCGTGTTGCCCCACAGGGTAAAGTGGCCGTCGGTAAAGCGCCGCCCCTCGCCAAAATAGGCCCAGCCATCGGCTTGCCAGACAAAGAGCAAGCTGATAAGCCCCACCAGCACGATGGGAAGCACAAACCTGACACGCGTTCCCTGCTGTGCCATCCCCAGCCACAAGGGCAGCAGCGCCAGCACAAAATAGGAGGGGCGCAGCGCCAGCATAAGGCCCAGCAGCAAACCCGCCAGCGCAATTCTGCGCTGCTGCAAGGCCAGCAGCGACCCAAGCCAGGCGGCGAGCGCCGGCCCGTCCGAGAGGCCGGAGAGGGCGAGCGTCGGGGTGAGCGGCAGTGCCAGTACCAGCAACCAGACTGGAGCGAGCAGGCTGGACCGTTGCCACAATCTCACCGCCAGCAAGGCAGCGAACGGTGCCAGCAAACTGCTACCCAAGAGGCTTGCCCACTGCACTGCGCGGGCCGGATCGTCCACCGTCAGATTGATCAGCCGCGCCAGCCAGATAAAGGCGGGGTAGCCCGGAAAGTGGGGGGAGAACTCCAGCACGCTAAAGCGCGTCACCCCGTGGGCGAAATTGAGGGCATCGTCGGAATCGAGGGCCACCGGGAAGGCCAGCAACCAGCCGAGCCAGGCCAGTTGCAGCAGAATGAGCAGCCAAATGGTGATGGAGCAGGGGGAAGGCCAACGCCGGGCCGTTACCTTACCCCTCATCCCCAGCCCTTCTCCCGCCAGGGGAGAAGGGGGCAAACCGGCGTCCGGGTGCATTTATCGGCAGGCCGTGCGTAGGGTGGGTAGAGCGCAGCGAAACCCACCGTTTGTCACAGCGAGGTGGCGCAATGATTGGCAGGTTGCCATCAAAGCGGCGCCAGCACGGCCATCAGCGCTTTTTCTGCATCGCTAAAGGCGGCGGCATCGGCGGGCTTGGCGCCCACCCCGAATACCCCCGGGTTGCCGATGGCATCCAGCACCCTGGCCAGCGCCTGCTCGGCCGCCTTGCGATCCCCTTCACTGAGGGAGGGGAGGATCAAGTCGAGGAAGCGCTTGCTCTTGACCACCAGCACCTTGGCGGTCTGGTAGTCGCCAAGATTCTGGCTGGCCCCTTCGAGGCGGCGTTCGATCTCCGCCTTGTAGGCGCGGTTGAGCAGGGCTGCGGTGGCGGCAGCGTCTTTCCCCTTGATGGCGGCGGCCAGTGGCCCTTGCAGCTCTACCTTGTGATGCTGCTCCAGATAGGCCAGCTCCTCGGCAATTTCGCTCAAGGTGGCGCTGGCATCCTTGCCGTCAGTGGCGGCGCCCAGCAGCGCTTCGCGTGCATCGATCAGTGGCTCCTTGCCGGCGGCGGCGTAGGAGTAAGCCTGCGCCTGCCCGCTGAGTGTCAGCAGCAGGGTGAGGGCGAGTAAACCCGGGCGGATGGTCATCCTGTTCTCCTTACTTAATGCCAAGAGGCTATGCCAATGGCGCGGCCATCAGGCCACGCTCTGGGTTTCGATTACGGTATTTTCGTTGCGATGGTTGAAGATGGCGTGGCGTCTGTCCACCCCGTCGATCACCATGTCAGCGGCCATCATCCCCATCTCCATGGCGGTGTCGGTGAAGATGTAGCGGAATGTCCCCTGACGGCCGGTCATGATGAGGTTACTGATGGGCATCAGCGCCTTGATGGCTTCGTTGCGGCGAGCCTGATAGCCCAAATCCATCAGCGGATAGGCGTATTCGCTACGTGCTTCAAAAGTTTCATCGCCAAGCTTGGCGGTATCGACGCCAAGGCTCGCCAGATCAGCGGTGACCCGACCGCGCAGATCAGAGAGCGGCGCTTGCCAGGTGGCATCCCCCGGATTGCAGGGGATCTCCAGCATCACCGAGGTTTGGCCTTGGGGCGCCATAAAGGGGCTACGGCGGCGCGGCTCCTGCAAACGGGTGGCCAGAATATGGGGGTCGGAGAGGTACTGCCAGGTGTTGTCCGACAGGTTCTCCTGCTTGAGCGGCATATTGACGAAGCGAAGCGACCGGTAGTGCAGATCGCACGGCACGCCCAGATGCTGGCAGGTGAGCGGCAGCGGCAGGGTGGAGATCACCTGATCAAAGCGCTCGCTCAGCTCAACGTCATCTTGTTTCCAATACACCCGTTCGATGCGGCCATCGGCCTGCTCAAGGCGGGTGATGGTAGCGCCGGTTTTGAGCGCAACGCCCTCTGCCACCAGTCGCTCCCCCAGAGTGGTGAAGATCTGGCCAAAGCCATACTTTGGATAACGGTATTTGCGGGCATAGGTGCGCACCGAGATACTGCCGTTGCGTCTTGGCAGCAGGCGGCGGGCCACGTCTTTGAGATCGATCAAGCTGATACGCTGACCGGCCCAGTCGGCGGAGAGCTGGTCCGGATTGATGCCCCACAGCTTGCCGGTGTAGCCCTCGAAGAACTGGCGATAGAGGGTGCGGCCGAAGTGACTCTGGATCCACTCGGCAAAGCTCGCCTTGGCAAAATCGGTGGGCTTCTTGGCAAAAGGCAACAGCAGCAAGTCTTTCACGGCACCGGCCATCAGGGCCAGCGGCGCTGTTTTTAGCAGGTTGGGCAGGTTCAGGGGGTAGTCATAGGTGCGCCCGCCAAAGCGGATCACGCTCTTGCGCTCGGCGTGGAGCAGGTCATCCCCCATCAGCTCGTCGATAAAGGCGAGCAGCTCGGGGTTTTTGGTGATAAAGCGGTGGCCGCCGTAGTCAAAGCGATACTCCCCATCGCGCCCCTTGAAGGTCTGGGTGGCGCACATGCCACCGACCACCGGCTCCTGCTCGAACAGGGTGACGGCAAAACCGGCGCGGCGCAGGCGCCAGGCCGCCATCAAACCGGCGGGGCCAGCGCCCAGCACTGCAATGCTTTTCTTGTTGTTATCGCTCATGACCTATTCCGAAACTGCTTGATAGATAAGGGAACCGCGCCAAGGCGCGGCTCCCGAATAGTGTTGTTACCCTGTGGCCTTGTTGCCACAGGGCGTGCGGGTTCAGCTCTTGCTGGATGCGGCGCTCACCTGCGGGCGATAGCTGCGCTGCCAGAGGGTAACGAAGATCGCCAGATAGAGGGACCAGGTCAGCAGCTGCAAGCCAGCGGGTGAGGCATTGTAGCCAAACAGAGCGCGCAGGAAGGTACCAAATACCCCCTGATCGTCGAGAATGTGGCTGATGTCGAACACCGGCGTGGTCCAGAAGGTGATGATCTCTGCCGCCTGCAACATGTTGACGGCGGACGAGAGCAAGCCTGCGGCTATGATGATGATAAGCAGGCCGGTCCAGCGGAAGAAAGGAGCCAGCGCCACCTTGCGGGTGGAGCGCAGCAGTCCCCACACCAGCGCGATGGAGACCAGCAACCCCGCCAGCGCGCCCATCAGGCCGGATTGCAGATCGACCCCTTGGCCCGAATAGAGCAGGGCGGAGAAGAAGAGCACGGTTTCAAATCCTTCGCGCATCACCGCCAGAAAGGCAAGCAGCACCAGACCAAACAGGTTGCCGCCATCGATGGCCGCATCGATGCGCGCTGTCATGGCCCCGACCTGGGATTTGGCCTGTTTTTGCATCCAGATCGCCATATAGGTGAGCACCAGAGTAGCGAAGATGAGGATCCCCGCCATCAAGAGGTGGTTGTAACGCTCGCTCTCGAACTGGCTCACCACCACCTGGAACAGGAAGGCGACCACAAGGGAGGCGACAAGGCCAAGCCCCACCCCCAGATAGATGAACTTGTTGTAGCGGCTCGCCCCCAGCTTGGCGAGGTAGGAGAGGCAGATGCCGACCAGCAGGAAGGCTTCCAGCCCCTCGCGCAGGGTAATCAGAAAACTTGCAAACATCAGGATTGAGGCTCCGTAGCGGGCGTGACGGGGAGAGGCTGCAAGGCAAGTTGCAACCGATTTAGCTGCACTATGGGTGGCTCCGGCAAGCTCGGCTCGGCGGCGCGCACCGCATCATTGACCCACTTGGGGTAGGTGCGGAAATTGAGTTTTATATCGGCCTTGAAGGGCCCTTGGGCATCTGCGGGCAGCGGCCAGGCTTCATCTCGCCAGCCATCGGCCGGAATGCGGGTATCTTCCAAGAGCTTGGCGTAGCGCCAGAACTTGAGCCCCACCGGCTTGCCCTCGGCATCGCCGAACACTTTTCTGAACAGTCGCGCATCGTCAGGGACTGCGCCATCCACCGGCTGGCCGCTGGCAAGCACCAGCTTGCCGCTGGCGTCAGTGACGGTCAGTTCCAGCCAGAGTTCACGGAAATCGGCCACCCCGGTGGGCAGGGCATGGCCCGCGCCGGTATTGGCGACCCGCACCACCAGTTGCGGGCTGTCTGCCCCCCGTTCGATACGGGCCGAGAGGGTAGCGCTGGAGCGCAAGAGCGCCAGACTCTCCTGCTCAAGGTCGGGATTGCGCAGCCCCACCAGCTGATGCTGGGCGCCGGTAAAGTTGTGGCGATAGAGCCGCGCCTTCATGGTGCCGTTTTCGGTGGACTGGCCCGCCACTGGCGCGCCGCCATTGCCCGGCTCCGGGTTCATATGGCAGTCGATACAGGTGCGCCGCTTGGCAGGATCCTCGGCGTTCGCGAAGCTGGATTTTTCCCACTCGTCCCAGGTGTTGACGATATTGGCGCCGGTGCCCGGGGCAAACTCGTTGTGGCACGACTTGCACAGAGCCGCGTCGCGGTAGAAATCCTTTTGATAGGAGGCTTTGTGGGCCGCCGGACGGGCGTTGATCTGCCGCTCAGCCATCCAGTGCTGGAGGCTGCCGCCCGGGGCATCCTCGAACACATAGCTCTCGCGGTCTTTCAAATTCACGGTAAAGGCGCTGTTGCCGCCCGCATCTTCTACCTTGGTGATGCGATGGCAGAGCACGCAGCCGGTCCCTTCCTCCACCACAGGTTCGCCCGCCTTGTGAGCGCCAATCAGCGAGGCGCCGCCCTGCTCGAACATGTGGGAGCCATTGGGCAGATCCAGCTGGCCTGTCATCACCTGCTGGGGCATGTGGCAGCCCTGACACCACTGACCGAACGCTTCCCCTTCGGTTTCGCGGGCCAGCGCCTGCACCACTTTGTAGTAGGGGTGGGAGTTGCCCATCAGCCTGTGGTTGCTCTCGCTCCAATCCTTGAACGCCTGTTGGTGGCAGTTCTGGCAGGAGGCGGAGTTGAGCCACTCCTTCGGGTGGGTGGTCGGCGCCTTGGCGGGATCCGTGCGCGGGGCATCGAGTCGCAGCCAGTTGGCGAGATAGGGGAGGTTGCCATCGGCGGTGACGAAGGCGTGCAGATCTTCCATCATCGCCTTCACCTCGGGCTGGGGCTTGGCGGGGTCAACTGCCTCGGCCCCATCGCGGGTGTCATGGCCCATGCCGCCTTGGGTCTGCTGGGTCATGCGCAGGTATTCGCCGACAAAATCCCCCGCCACCATGTTGGTGAGGTTGGCGTGGCCGTTGATGGCGTTGTCGCCGCTCTTCTGGCGATGGGCCGCCATCAGATAGCGATTGGTGAAATTGAATCCGTCCAGATGGCAGGAGTTGCAGCTCATCCAGTTGTCCCCAGCCATGGGGAAGCGTGAGTTGGCCGCTGTGTTACCAAGGTTGAATAGCCGCTCGCCGCGCTGAAGCGGCTCGGGGCGCGGATCCGTCTCTACCAGCTTGGCGAAGTGGGGCACATCGACGGTGACCCGGGCAAACGGGCCGCTGCCGCCGCTATTGAGGCGGGTGAGATCCTGCCCCATGGCGTTGTGCACCAGAATATGGTCACCGTCGATCAGCAGATCCCGCGGATTCTGGCCCGGCAGGTGGCGCAAGAGCTGGGTCGCCTTGGCGCCCCCCTGAAACTTCTTGCGGCGGTGGCGGTTGTTGTTGGACTTGCCGCTGCGGGAGAGATCGAACACCAGCAGATCTTCCGAGCCCGCCAGGGTCAGATAGACCCGCTTGCCGTCGGCGGCAAAGCGCGCTGCGAACGGGTTGGAGACGATCTGGCTGCGGTTGCCGACGCTTGGCAGATTGATCTGCAAAAAGAGCTGTTTTCTTTCATCGACCCGCTCTTTCTCCTCATCGAGATCGATGATGGAGACAGCCGGAAAGACGGTGCTCTGAAACTGGAAGGGGTGGCTGAAGCTCCACAGCACATGGGGCAGCCAGGCCTCGCTGCCATCTGGGGAGAGGGCGATGCCATCGAGCAGGCGCGGCAAGCCTTGAGAGTCGCTCGGCGTGTCGCTATGGGTCTCGGCCAGGGTAATGAGCTTGGGCTTGGGAAGCGAAGCTCCCTTGGCGCCGTGGCCGAGCTTGGCGAGATCATAGATGGCGAGCTGGCCGGTCATGGCGTGGGTGAGCAGCAGGCGATCGTCGTCGGTCAGGGCCAGCCCACGGGGAGTCTCGGCGGTTTCTGCATCCAGCTGGAGGTTGCCGGCGGTGTCGTAGGCCTGCAGACGAGCGGATTCGAACAGGGTGACCCAGAACCACTGCCGCTTGACATCGAAGATGACCCCATAGGGGCGGTGGCCGGTGGGGATCGTCTTTTCCAGATCGAGATCATCATCCAGCAGCAGCAGGCGATCGCCGCTGTAGTCGGTGACCAGCAGGGTACCACCATCGGCGCGGGCCAGCTGGCGCAGATCGCCCCCCAGCTGCACCTCTTTCAGGCGCTTGCCGCTATCGCGCTCCAGCAGGGTGACGGAACCTGCGCTCAGGTTGGCGGTGACGAGGCGCGGGGCGCTTCCCTCTTCATAAGCCAGCATCCCTGAACTCATCTGCTGGGCAAACGCGAAGGGGCTGGCCAGCAGCAGGAGGAGGGCCAGCAGGGGTGACAAATATGCAGAGAACGATGACTTCAACATGGGATCAGGTGCGCCATTTCAAGATGGTCCAGCGCCAGGCATGGCGCAGCACCAGAGGAGTTAACGCCAACGCGCTCAACCAGTGGGCCCAGCTGGCGAGGTTGCCCATGGCATCGCCCGGAGTGCCGTGCAGCACAAGCAGCAGGCCGCTGGCCAGACAGATCAGCAGCAGGGCTTCGATAATCCGCCCCGTGGTGCGCAAAAAGGGTTTGTTGCTGCGGTGCAACAAGCTGCGATGGGAGAGCCAGAAGGCGCCAAACAGCAGCGGAAACAGGGTGAGCGAGAGCATCACATGCAAGAACAGATTCCAGCGTGCCAGCGACCAGAGCGGGGTCAGCGGTTCCCACAGCAGCAGGCCGGAGAAGAACATCAGATAGAGGGTGCCCTCGGCGGCCTGATGGTGGTAGGCCAGCCACTGCCAGAATTGTCGGGGTGAGAGAGAAAGGCTTGTCATAAAGGCTCCAGCACCCGGGCGGGGCAGCCCGGGGGGAGCAAGTTTATAACGCAGTAAGAGTAATGAAAAGTGTTATCAATTGTATTGCTGGTGAATAAAGGCTGAACAAGCACAGTGATCAAACTCGACTATTTATGCTCCGCCATCCGCTCGGTCACCGCATAGATGAGCGCGGCCAGCGAGAAGGCGAGAAACACCACCACGGACCACTTCATATCGACTTCGTTGATGATGCCATCTTCGAGAAATGCCTTGAGCACCTCCACTCCGGCAATAGTCACCAGCGAGTTGATGACGATGAGCTTGAGGGAGGCAAAGTTGATCTTGCTGAGCCAGTTGCTGCTAAGGGAGGCGCGCTGCTCTTCCGTCTGGATAAATTGCACATAGCCACAGATGGCGACCAAGATCAGCATCTGGGCCACCAGTATAAAGTCCACCAGGGTCAGCACGCCGGTAATGAGGTCCAGATAGGGGATCTCGAAAATGTTTACAGAAAGCTGATAGAGCTGCATGGCAAACTTCACCATCAGCAATACCACGCAGATGAGAATGCCAATGTAGAAGGGGAACATCATCAATCTGCTGCCATTGAGCATGAAATTGAATCGACGCATGAGAACTCCGATGTTGGGAACAGGGGTAAATAGAGTGAGTATGGCGCGAGCAGCCCGCAGCGTTGCAAGGCCGTGGGGACTGATTATGCCGGGTCGCCCCCTGCTTGCGCCTATAAAAAAATAAAAAGCCATCATAAAAAATAAAACCGCATCCCGCTGTCTTATTTGTGATTTTTCCCCGCCGTAACATGCCGCTTCTCGATACTGGGGGGCGACTGCCTCCCTCCTATTTATCAGGCTCGGCCCACTCTTGTGGCCGCTTGCCAGGAGTGTTGCGATGCGTATTGGTCTGCTGTTGAGTATGGGGATGCTGGTTGCAAGCGGGGTTCAGGCACAAGAGCTGGGAGCCATTCCCGGGGAATCTGGTTTTTCCGGTAGTGTGCTGGCGGGGGCCAGCGTTGGCGAGACCAAGTCCAATTTTGCCACGGGGAGTGCAGGTAGCGAGCGTATTGACGCTTTGGGTGCTGCGGCGCAGCAGCGTCACCTTGATCCGGTGATCAACGGGGATCTGCGTTACACCTTTGCCTCCACCGGTAGCCAGTTGTTCCTGGGCAACCTCATTCAGGATGCCATTCGTGGTGACGGTACCCAGCAGTTCGGGCTGCGCCAGCAACTGGGGGACAAGGGGATCGTGGCCGGTTCGCTGGTGTTCAATGCCACCCCGGTCAAGGTCTGGCGCGATCCCTTTGCGGTGGGTGTAGCTCGTCAGGAAAGTGATGTGAGATCCCACGGTGCCCGTTTGGCGTGGGACAACATCTGGGGCAGTGCGCTCAGTGGCAGCATCACGAGCCGCGACGTCAAGGTGGATGGGGAGTCCAGCGGCGAGCAATATGGCCGCGCGGTGATGGGGATGCTGGATCGCAATGGTCGGGTCAACTCCGCCGAGGTCTCCTACCAGTTCCGGCTAACAGACGATCAGTTCCTCGAGCCAGCATTGCGCTATGAGAAGGCTGATCTGGCGGGCAGTGCCGAGTCTTATGTGAGCAAGGGGTTGCAGCTCACCTACGCCAAAACCTCGTCTCGCTGGTCGTTCGTCAGCAACCTCTATCTGGGCAAGCGCGACTATGACGAGGCCAATCCGCTGTTTGGCCTGCGTGCCGACAGCCGCGACATGGCTATCGATGCCACCCTCTTCTGGCACCAGCTGTTTGGCATTGCGCCGCTCTCTGCACTCCTGAGCGCCAGCTACGCCAATGCAGACTCCGGGATCGACTTTTACGATATTCGCGCCACCAGCATCACCACGGGTCTGCTCTACCGTTTCTGATCCCGGCATCCGGCAGTGAGATGAGGTGCATACAAAGGGGCTGGTCAATCCAGCTCTTTGTTTATGGGATGGCGCTCAATAGACAATTCAAGCTGTATGCAGGTTGGTCATTACATGCCGGCAAGAGATGTTTTGACAGTGTAGCGTTCATCTGGGGTAGAGAGGGGGTCATGAGATACAGGTTGATTTGGGAAAAAACGGCAAGAAAATCTCAAGTGTAATGCTATTTGTGCTGAGTGAAATTCAGCCTAGTAGCTGAATAAGTGGACTATGTGCCTGTATAAGATAAAAACAAATGTGAGTTCAGATTTGACGAACGTCAAGGATTCATACAAAGACTCATCCTTTCTTGTAGTCTCCCAATGATTCAATCAGTTAGTATCGGTCAGATATGAAATGATAGGGTTATACCGTGAGCACAATCTCCCTTCGCAAGGCCCTCGGGGTTTTGGCTAAATCTTCTTCCTTCTCGGTCAAGACGACAACACAACGTCAGAGAGATCTGTTTGATGACCTCAAGGATTATCTCTACGTTACACCCGAAATCGAGGATGATTTTGAGAAGTGCCTCCGTTCATTGCAGCCTGGTGAGTGTGTGTTTTTATGCGGCAGTAGTGGTGATGGCAAATCTGAAATATTGTCACGTAGCTATGACCAATATAAAAACAGATATACCTTCCATCTGGATGCAACCCATAGCTTTTCGCCTCATCAATCAGCAATCGATGCGCTAAACGAACTCTTTGATCGTGCAGGAGATGGGGCTCAACCCCTGGTGGTTGGTATCAATATCGGTATGCTGGCCAACTTTGCCAAAGAAGGGGCTGAGCGGCACAGTGAGTTGCGTGGCGTGATAGAGCGTTTTTTGGATAGTGGCGAGAGAACGCAAGGGGCATATCACTTTCTGGATTTCGAGTCCTATCCAAAATTTCGTTTTAATGATGACGCTGGCAGCTATTCAAGCTTTATGCGTCAACTGCTCAAGCGGTTAACTCAGCCAACCGATGACAATCTGTTTCATGCTATTACCCTTGCAGATGAGCAACGCCAACGCGACATGCGCCTCATCGCCAATTTCAGGCTGCTGGCCAATGAGCACGTGCAAGAGATTATCATTACCACTCTGTTCAAAACCCGTTTGATCAAGGATCAATTCATTACGACTCGCGCCTTGCTGGATCTGTTGCATCAGCTTCTGGCCGGGGAGCATTACCTCTTTGACAACCTGTTTCTGGCTAAAGACAGCGAGCTAAGCCTGCGTCTTGCTGACTTTGATCCTGCCTTGATTCATACCCAAGCGGTAGACCAGTTTGTGCTGCGTTATGAGCTGAATCTACCGGATGAGGCGCTGGATGCCTTTATGGTCGAGCTGGCAAAACTGGGGCTCATATTCAACGAGCCTCGTGATAAAGCGGGTCAAGCCGCATCCCTTCTGCGGCTTTTTTATCTGCTTAAGGACTGCGAGCTTGGCAATAACTACCATCACCAATTCAAAGTCGATTTTGAAGAGCAGGTACTTGAACACTATGCCACTGTCTGGCTGCAGCATAGTCAGTATCTTGGGGAGGGTGGAAGCCAGCTGGCCTTGCGCAATTTCTATGTGAAAGCGCTGATCCCGGCCATTTTTGTTTATGCCAACCGCAATGCCCCTGAGTTGTCAAAGCGAGAGCTTTCTCTTGGTCAATTTGGCCAGTGTCATGTCGCGGCACCTGTCGATCTGAAAGCTGATTACAGCGCAATTCAGCGTCAGCATGTCGAGAAACACGATCATTTCAGCGCCTATCTGAAGATTGATGATCAGCCCTTGGCACCAATGGCAATCAACCTCAATCTGTTTGAGCTGATCTGCAAGCTCAACAATGGCTATCGGCCAAACAAGTACGACAAGAATGCCATCGTGTTGCTTGATGAGATGGTTGAGCAAATCCGCGCTGTCGCTAAAAAGAGCCCTGTTCTTCACTATTACGAAGGTGATCAGCATTACCGTCTTGGTTTGGATGACGGCATGATCACTGTAGAAGGAACCAGATAGTCATGTCTCTGTATCCAATTCCTGCCGGATTAGCTCCGGTTGATAAAAACAAGCTCACCAACTACTGGCCCATTCGCAACAAAGGCAATGAGTTTGACTGGGATACCGTGACAGGTGTCGTGCTGGGGCTTTCCTTGCGCAAGCAGGTGACTGCCTATGAATTCGAGCAGTTTAAGGAGGAGTGCAAAGCCCGGTTTGCAGGCAAGCTCGACGATCCTGATTTTTGGCATGTGCTTGAGCGAGCCTATTTTTCAAATGATGCACTCTTTCATATTTCACCGCTGTTCCTGTTGTTTAAGGCCAAAGGTAAGAAGAGTGGACAAGCCGATCTCAGCGCACCAGATACGCGGTTGTGCAAATTGTTTGCAGGTCTGTTGGGGAATTTCTTCCTGGAAGATGCGCTCGATGACAAGCTCAACTTTGTCGAGCAAGAACTGCTGTCCGTTTTGCAAGGCAGGCTGCAAAGCGGCAACCTGGTAAAAAATGAGGATGAGCAACCTTATCTACCTTTTTTGAATGCCGTATTTCGTGAAGATATTCGGTTTTTGGCTGCGCATCCCCAGTATCTGCTGCAAGCCTTGCCTGGCACACTCAAGCTGTATGCCTTTGCTTACTGTGCTCAGCTGGCACTGAATGTGACCGATTGGCAACATGAGCCCCAAAGCAAGCCTCTCTACTTTATTCTCGATTCGGAAAAGGCCAGCTCTGAACGTACATCGGTAAAGCGTTCTGGCTACAAGCTGCTGGCGGCTGCCAGCGAGCGGGTTTTCCCGCTGCTTTCCGCCCTTGACGTGCTGCAGTTGCCAGGGGATGCCAAGAAAAGACCACTCTGGCAGGTTTATCGCGATGCCACGGCATATGCTGACCAGACTCAGTTGCTGGAAGATTTGAACAACTATCTACAGGCCTTTAGAGAGAAGCGCGGGTTACGGCCTGAGCGTCCTCTCACAAACAGCGTGGCAGAAGCCTTCGAGCAGCTCAAAGAGTTTGCACTTGAGCAATTCCGTGATGCCAATACCTCCCGTGGCGGCGTGAACAAGAAATATGTCAAAGAGCTGGAAGAGAAGCTGCTCAGTGATTTTATTCAGGCCCGGGGGGCCGCTGGCCGCACCCTGGTACTGAATCAGGATCAGCTGTTGCTGTTGACCAATCTCACCATCGGCAAGGCCGACAAGCTGCGCCTGCACGATCTGCGCAAAGGCTTCGAACAGCGCGGTTTTTATCTTGATAACCAGTCATTGCAGCAACTGGTCAGCTTCTATGAGCGCATGGGCAATGTAGAACGAATGAGTGATAGTGGAGACGCCGTATATGTCCGCAAGACCCTTTGAGCATTTTCTGGCCGAACGTTTTATCGAGTGGGTCAGTGCCGACATTGAGCCGGGCTCTCGTTACCAGTTCAAATCCCCCAGCGCAGAAAACGGTCTGGTGCTCTATCAGTCACTGGTGACCTTTGCTGCCACAAATACGCTGGCTACGGCCGATGGCATTGACCTGCCGTATATAGAGTGCAATGGCGTGCGGGTTTTACCTGTGTTGCATGGTGAGGCTCCGGGATTTACCGAAAACTACATCTCCCGTTTACGTGATCTGGTCGCAGGGCGCAGTGCAGAATTTGAAAAAGCAGCCCTGCTCATTATCCACAACAGCATGCTGGATACCCTGATCAACAGTGCGCTTGATTTGGGGGCGCCCGGTGCTGTCTGGCATCCGGATAGTCTCTCGCAGCAGCTTGGCGCGCTGATAGATGTTGGCAGCAGTAACAAGGAGCTGTCAGCCTGCCTGCTTGAAGAGCAACTGGCCCTCATCACCGAAGAGGGGGCGACTGTATTTGGTTTTGCTCCTCTGTTTAGTGCGCTTGATCAAGATGGTGTTCTGGAATTTGATGAGCTCCAGCTATTCAATGACCCGGTCATTTTGAGCTGGAGTGGCAAGAAGGCCCAGATCAGCAAGCGGCTCCAAGCTAACCGCAAGCTGCGGCGCGAGATTGAAGATGCGGTTGAGCATTATGATCTCGATCAGCTCGAGAGTGTCCTGAAAGAGTTCAGCGCCAAGTTTATCCGCCAGCATTTCCAGGATGAGAGCTGGCGTGATCTGGAATTCGAGGCCTACCTCAAAGAGATTGAAGCCAACAAAGCGCAAAAGTTGCTATTGGAAGAGGTGGCCGTTGACAGTGGCTCACTGCAACAAAGAGCCAAAAGCCAGAGCAAGGCGGGACAACGCGACCTGAGCCTGCTGATCCAGCTCCCGCCGGGGGAGAAAACCCTCAACCTCTCTTTTACCTTCATCGGTAATGATCTGGACGAGAGCCAGTTCAAACTGATGCACAATGGGCCGCTCAAAAATGCGGTTACTTATTCTGTCAGCCGTGTCGGTGGTAAACGCTGCTGGGCGACGGTGACCTTGCCCGTCACAGGAGAACCCACCTTTTTTAGCCTTGAGCTCAAACGCGATAACCGCTCCGAAGAGTACAAGTTCCGTTGTCTAGTGGTAGAGCAGGGAGATTTCTATTTCGATGAGTTGTTGCACTGCTTCCGAGTAGATGCGGGCAAGAAGTGGCTGACCCTGCTGCTGGAAGAGAACAAGTTCAAGGTCAACCCAGAGAAAAACGCCATCATGCATCTGGCTGATGATGAGGGTGAAGTGGACTGCAGCGCCTGTGGCTGGGTGAACTTTGATGCGCTGGCCGAGCAGAGCGAACAGATCCAGTTTGAGCTGGTCAATGGCGAGCGTCGCTTGCCCATCAATATTGAAGGCCCGGCCGCTGATGAGAGCATCTGCGTTCCGCTGCTATTTGACAGAGATCGTTTCGCCAAGTTGCTTAGAGATGACCGTAATGCCGAGTATCTGCGGGCCAAAGGCAAGATCATTTTCGATAACAGCGAAAGTGGCGTGGCCGGTATCCGCCAGCAGCTGCTGAATCTCGAAGCTAGGATGGTTGATGAGCGGGCCTTGTATATCGGTCTGTCTGCCGAACCAATGCCACTTGCAGCGATTAGTGCAAGGTTCCCTGATTTGCATAGCGCTTATGCCGCCCTGTTTGACTATCTGCAACACCATAAAACCTTGCCGAGCCTGGTGGCCTGGGGCGACAGCTATTGCGCCCTGGTACAGCGGGTGCTGGATGCCTACGAAGCGGCGCTAAGCGAGATACCAACCAATGCGGTGTTGGCGCTCGAGCACAAACAGTTGATGCGCATTGGCCTGTGCCGCCAGGATGAGTGGCAACGCCTAAGCCCTCTGCACCCCTTGGTTCTTGCCTATCACCTGCAATTGGTGGCCGAGATAAAAGCCGATCGCGATGAAGATGGCGTCAGCTCTTTTGCCGAATTGCCAGAGGTAACCCGCGAGCGCCTGGTTGCATCTGGCTTGCTGCCTTTCGTCTATGACAATGACTCTGGTTACGCCCATTTGCTGCCGGTGCGGGAGAACAGCTTCTGGCTCGACGTGGTGCCACAAAAGCAGGAGAGCTACAGCTACATCAAGCGTCTGGTGCGCGACAAACTGGCCGAGTTTACCCAGGCCTATTCCCGGCTGTTCAGTGCCGGAGCCAAGAGCACCCTGATCGTCAATGCCATCAATCAGGCGAGTGCGGCAGAGCTCTTCCTCGGTTTGATCGAGCACTTCAAGCTGCACAAAGAGCAGGCGATCGCCATCCATGTGAACTTCTACGATGAGCGGTTGCAATTCAACGATTTCGACCGCTTTGCCGAAACGGCCGCTTATGACGAGCTGAAAACCTGGCTTGGCTTGAACACCACTGCGCTGCGTGCTGAGGCCGATATGTTGATCGACCTGATCCGCAGCCGCCTGACCTACAGCAAGTTCACCCTGCCCAACGAGCGTGAGCAGTTTGCCTATGCCCACCTGGCGTTTTTCCGTAACCAGGAGCCGGTAGAGTGCCATCCCATCAATACCGATGAAGCTCTGAGTGGTGTGTTGTGTGATGGCTTGATCGCTGGGGAAGCGGCCGAAACGAAAGGGGCGGCCTATTTCACCGCCTTTGGTCTGCGTGGCGTGCCCTATCAAGGGGTGCAGTCGCTGCGGGTTGCCCGTATGCTGGGCAACCTGTGGCAACCGGCTAGCCAGAGCAATGCCCAGTATCTGGCAACCAGCCTGGGGCTGGCGGTCAGTGCCGATTTCAAGGCTCTGCTGACCCGCTCTTATGACAGCGCACTGTGGACCACCATCATCGATCCCAAGGTGACCCTCGATTTCTTCACCAGTCAGCAGGATGTGGTGCTGATCCACTACTCGGATCAATACACCAGCACGGCCGGTTATGACGCCATCACGGTAACCAAGCAGGTAGACCTCTTTAAACGCTTGTTGCAAAAAGAGGGTCACGGACAAGGGGAGACGCTGCTCTCCGAATTCAATGCCTTCAACGGCGAGTGGCTGCTCAAGATGCTCACGGCCAACGACAAGGAGCGCAAAGAGAAGAACGGCATCATCGGTGCTTACAAGTTTGTCTCAGCCCTGTTGCGGCAATCTGATATCTGCTGGGTCCCCCTCTCCGTGGCCGAGATGATCCGCGTCTCCGGCAATGTGGGCCTCAAGATGAGCGACAGCGAGTTCTCCCGTCAGGTGCATGGGTATCGCAAAGGGGCCATTTCAGATGACGTGCTCTTTGTCGGCTTCAAGGGCAAGCAACTCTATCTGTTGCCTCTGGAGGTCAAGACCGGTGTCAGACCCGACTTTGCCTATGCCGGGCAACAGGCGCTGGAGCTTAAACGTTACCTGATGGAAGAAGTACTTGGCCCCAACACTCTGGCCGCACGGCTCTACCGTGGTCTCTTTATTCGCCAGGTGCTGATGCAGGTCGACAAGCTTTGCCTCTATCAAGTGATGCAGCCGGCGCAGCTTGCGCCGCTGTTGATCGAGCGGGAGTGGTGGCTCAAAGGGGAATATACCCTGGCCAGCGTGCCCGACTATCCCGAAGGCTTTGTGGTCGCCCATATCGAAAACGACAGCTTCTTTGTGCCTCACTACCAGATGACCGAGCGGGGCGTATTGCAGGTTGAACTGCCCTACGCCTTGCTGGGTAGCCTTATTCAGGCCAGCAGCGCCCCTGCGCTTGATGAGCTGGTGACCCTGTGCCACGTAGACAAACAATATCTGCTGGGGCCCAGAGAAGAGGCGGCTGAGCCTGAATCTGGCTCTCAACCGCAGCCAAAAGAAGGGGGCAATCAGGCGGTGGATATGGCGCCATTGGCACCAGCCACTGATACCCAAAACACCGACCCGGTTACCCCAGTACCGCTGGAAACGGGACTGACCGGCGAGCCGACAGAACCCATGCGTATCCTGTTTGGCCACGAGGCGCTGCGGCAAACGCCGCTCTATTGGGAGCCGACTAATACCGCCCGTTTTATGAATACCAATACCGGCATCATTGGCACCATGGGCACCGGCAAAACCCAGTTTACCAAGTCGCTGATCACCCAGCTGATGCGCCAGCAAGACAACAACGTCGAGGGGGCACGTATCGGTCTGCTGATCTTCGATTACAAATCTGACTATGTGGATGATGCCTTTAGTGAAGCCAACCAGAGCAAGCGGCTGAAGTTGTATCGCCTGTCGTACAATCCGCTCTCGCTCTATGGCGATATGCCGATGCTGCCGGTGCATACCGCGACCGGGTTTGCCGAGACCCTGGCCAAAGCCTTCGGCCTCGGGCCCAAGCAGCAGCTACGGCTGCGCAAGTTAATCCTCGATGCCTATGATCTGGCTGGGATCAGCAGGTCTGACGCCAGCACCTGGTCAAGGCCCGCGCCCACTTTGGCTCAGGTGTGGGATCTCTATCTTGAACAGGAGAAGGTAGAAGAAGACTCTCTCTATGCGGCGCTCGACTCGCTGGTCACCTACGAGATCTTTGAAACCATGCCGGATAAGGTGAGCTCCCTGTATGAGCTGCTCGATGGTGTGACGGTGATCGAGCTGGCGGGCTACTCACCCCAGATCCAGAACTTGGTGGTAGCCCTGACGCTGGATCTCTTCTATTCGCAGATGCAAAAGCGCGGCAAACCGCAAGTCAACGGCGATTATCGCCAGATCACCAAGATGATCCTGGTCGACGAGGCCGACAACTTTATGTCGCAGGACTTCCCCAGCCTGCGCAAGATCCTGAAAGAGGGGCGCGAGTATGGGGTAGGGGTGATCCTCTCAACCCAGGACTTGAGCCACTTTAAAACCGGGGAAAACAACTACGGCTCTTATATTTTGACCTGGGTGGTGCATCGCGTTGCCGAGATCAAGAATGCCGATATCAAGGCCATCTTTAATAAAGATGATAAGACCGAGCAAGAACAATTAATGGAAAATATCCGCAAATTGGATAAGCACTTTAGTCTCTATATTGATGGAGATAAAAAGGTATCTATGATGCGGGATAGAGCGTTTTGGGAGCTTTAATGGATAGTGTGAATAGGTGTTATCAATGACAATAGTTGAAGCAATAGTAAAAGCGCTGGCTAATATTGGGCGGCCTGCAAACTATGAAGATATTTATCGAGAGATCGTTAGGTGTCAGTATTATGTGTTCAAGGCAGTGGAGCCGCGTTCTATAGTTAGAGTTCAGCTGAGAAAGCATTGTGTCAATGTGGTTATCCCAAGTGCTGCAAATACAAAAAAATACTTTAAAAGTGAAGGTGGGAAAGGCAAGGATGAGTTGTTTTCTTTAGTTGAAGCGCCTGTGTCATCAGTTGATTTAGGTGGTTTGAAAGGTAGTTTAGCGAAGGTGCCAGCTAGTAATCAAACAGGCCTCACTCAGAGGGTTGGTGATTTTATAATTTCGTTTTTTTCATTAATGAAAAAAACGAAATTTAGTTTTGAAACACATAAAGTCACAGCAACTGAATGCTTCTGGATGCTAGTTGGCTCATTTTTACCAATATTACTTGATTCATTTTTACGAGTTATAGCACTAAAAAATGGTCTGTTCGAGGCTATAGGAGAAAATGTTAAGGGTGGTGAGGTCTTTTTGCTAACTTCAGCACTTATAACACCATTTTATTTTTTCCTAATTAAATATGTATCTTTGAGTGCAGAGGATAAAAAGGAAAGTAAACTTCCATATTTTGGTTGGGTGTTGTTTTTTTCAATAATTGCATTTGTTTCTGGTTTGTTCGCTTTCATTTATTACCGCATTGGTAGAATAATTGTGAGTAATTCTGATAGTGAATTTATCAAGGGCTTGTTTCAGTTCGAGTTTGGATACTGGGCTTGGGGAATATATATTGTGTCGTTTTTCATATGGTATTATTCATCCTATATGAATAATAGACCATCAGACCGATATAAAAGTATACGTAGTAAACAATTTGATGAATTAAGTGATAAGTTTACGCAAGGAGTTGAGTAATGAAAGAAATAAAAATTAAAGCACTGGAAATTACTCAGCCGATAGGGAGTTTCTATTGTGGTGTTATTGATGCTGCTCTTCTAAAGGAAATTACATATAGCGACATTAGACGCTTAGAAAAAGAAGATGGTCGAGAATTGGATAGTTATATTGGAATTCAAAGGCCATTATCTGAAAGTCGTATGAAGCAGATTAATAAATACATATCCAATATTGATGCTACCTTTCCTAACTCAATAATTGTATCAATTAATGAGCGAGACGTTAGATGGGATGCCAAAACTAATATTTTCACAATATCATATGACGACGACAATAAAAGTGACATAGCTAAAATTTTGGATGGGCAACATAGAATTTCTGGATTTACTAATGACAATAGTTACTTTATAACTGATGATGGAGATAAACAATCTTTCGAGTTGTTAGTAACTATATTTGTTAACTCAGACTTATCAACGCAAGCAAATATTTTTGCTACTGTCAATTTGGCTCAAACAAAAGTTAATCGTTCTCTTGTTTACGACCTTGAGTCTCTAGCTATTGCTAGAAGTCCAGAAAAAACTTGCCATGATATAGCTGTGCTTATGAATCGTCAAGAAGGGCCTTTCTTTCGAAGAATAAAGCGCTTGGGGGTTGCAACACCGAATGTTAAAAATGAACTGTTAACCCAAGCTTTATTTGTAAGTAATATGATAAAGTTAATATCACCTGACGTGGTCTCTGATAGAAATTATTACCTCTCTCAAGTTAAGGGCGGAGTTAATAAAAACCATTACAAATTATCAGGCACTACCTTTGATGATAAAATGAAATATCCATTTAGAGAAAGTTTCCTAGGTGATAATGATACAGTTATTGCGCACAATATTTTTAATTTTTTCTCAGCTGTTAATGAACTTTGGCCGAATGCGTGGAAAAAAGAAAATAAGAAGTCAGTGTTAAACAAATCGATCGGGTTTATTGCCTTATGTCGGGTTATGAGATTACTCATGAGAAAAGTGTTTGAGGTTGAAGGGATTAATGGTGCTCGTGTAATAAATACTGACGAGTTTTATGAGATGCTTGATGGCGGTATTTTAGACGAGAGTATATTTGATGGCATGGAGCCGGTCTCAAAATCTGCTGGAGTTATATATAAACTTATTGTTAATAATCTAGCTGTTTGATTATATAGTTTTTCAGAGGTCCTGATTACAGGACCTCTTTGTTTTTAAAATGCCATAGATAAATCACTTAGGCTCTTATGGTTGCGTAGTGCAGCTATCCCATCCTCTACATGGAATGCCCAAGCTTTTACTCTCTCTTTTTGATCCAACTCAGGGTATGTCAGTTCGAGCAATAACTCGGTGATCTGAGCGGTGTCTCCCAGCCAGGTGATCTTATCCAGCACCAGAGACCCATCGAGTTTTCGTTGGTCACCCTGGTAGCGAAACCCTGACTCTATCGAGCGGAAAAAAGCAATACGAGCGGCCACATTGGGCGTCACCCCAGTCATGCTTTTTAGCCGCTTTAACTGCTCTTCGGTTTGCTGTGTTACTTGCATGCGGTTAGGTAGCATCAACATGCCTCCTTTTGTTTCCAGAAGTAGCCATCTTTCAGATATGAGCACTTCATTAGGCTATCAAACTCGATCTGGTAGGCGTGGGATATATCACCGCTCAACTGTTCTGCAAAGTAGCGTTGATCCACCTCGGTATCGGTTGAGAGGAGGACTACTTGGTGGCTCGCTTGTGGGAAGTAGTGTTCGATCAGATTATCCCTGTGGTGCGAGTCGAGCCTGCCGAGGGGGGTATCGATAATAACGGGCAGCTGTCGCCCAGAGGTCTTTGCCAAGGCTTCCAGAATCGCGATGGCGTAGATCTGTTTCTCACCGGCAGAGAGCAGCTTGCGATTGATGCTGACGCCTTGTTCATCGATCAGTTCGACATCAAAAGTGGCCGGATTGATCCTGGCTTGGATCTGTAAATCTTCCTTACGGGCGAGCTTATGGTAGGCAATAGAAAATGCTGCCTCCAATCGCTTTACCCTGGCCATCGTCAAGACATCGGTATATTCATCGAGCAGCTTAATGGTTTCATGGGCATGATGGACCGCGCTGTTATCATTAAATTGACTGCGCTCTTTATCGTGGAGTTTTTGAATGTCCCGCGCTGCGCTCAGTTGCTTATTAAGAGCCTGCTTGGCCTCTGTGAGTAGCTGCTGGTAGCGATGGATTTCTTGTTGTCGCTTGCTGTCGAGGACTCTCAACGCCTTGAATATGTCGAACAATTGCTCATCTTCAGGTGCTCTGGCTATATTTGTTGCTGCCTGTTCCAAGGCTTGTTCGACCTCTTGCAGTCGATCTCTAGCGACACAGAAGCGCGCCTTAGCGTATTGGCTCTCTTGGTTGATAAGCTGCTCGATAACACCAAACTCTCTCTCTGAGATATCGAGACGAACCGTTCCTTGTGGTTTATTGGCCAGATAACGAGATAACTGGCTTTCAATTGCTTCTGCGGCAATCTTACCTGCCTGTACCGATTGGAAGGCGACTTCCCCTTGCAAGGTTTCCAGGAAGCGGGTGAGCTCGGTAGTGAAGTGGTGAGTCTGCTTCACGCTGGCTTCTGTTTCAAGCTGAGCAAGTAATTGGGTCAGGGTATTGGGGGCCAATGATAGAGGCAGATAGGCCTCCATCTCATGGCGGATCTGCTTTTCTAGCTGCTCTTTCTCTTTGAGTAGTGACTCGACGCGCTGCTCCTCTTGGGCTTTGGTGAGGGCAAATGCCCCACCTTCTGCGGCAAGTTGCGCCTCAATCTTTTTGATGTCGATAGTCAGTAACTCAATGCGGGTCTTGTGTACATCCGCTTCAAAGCGAAGGCGCTCAGCGGTTGCACCATGTTGGGCGCACTCGGCCTCCAAAGTTGCTAGGCGCTTTTGCTGCTGTGAGCCCAGGCTCTTTGCATCCACCCGCTTAAGATAGATCCCTAGGTCACTGCGCAGCTTGCTGACGAGATCCAGTCCCAGTAAACGGCGAACGGCGGTTTTTAATACCTTGCCTGATTCATCTTCTGCCAACTCGGCAATCTTTTCACCATCGAAGAAGAAGAGATCGGCAATACCGTGAGGGATAAGTTCATTGAGAAAACCTTGGCACTGCTCGTAATTGAGTTCGTCTTTTGCTTCGCCATCTTGTATTAGCATCAGACGATCTTTTTTCCCCCGTTTCCAACTGCGGATAACGGTGAACTCAGATTCAATACCTGCTTTGTTATAGGTGAAGCAGAGCTCGATACTTGCCTCATTTGGGCGCTGAGTATTGCTGACCCCGTTATGGACTAAGGCCGCAAGGTGATCGATATAGTCCTGCTGACTATAGAGTCCATCAAAAGCAAGCCGGCCGTAAAGAGCCAGTCGAATGGCCGTTAGAATAGACGTTTTTCCGGCCCCATTGAGCCCACCAAAGAGTACAATTGGGCGATCTGTGAGTTTGCTACCATCTACAAGTAAGCGTGGGCGAGGGGTCAGGTCTATTCGATGACTGCCACGAAAAACACGGAAGTCATGCAATGTGAGGCTCTTAATGATCATCAGTGACTACCTCGCTCAGCAGATGGCTTATTTCATAGGCATCGTTTAGTTGTGACTGTACTATTTTAAGTTCAGCTTCAATCGTATCAATGGTCTCTTGGTGTTGATCGCGCTGATTTCTTTTTTGCAGTGCGGCTTGTTTTTGCTGGATCCCTTCCAGGGAACCCCAGTCTTGTTTCAAGATACTGCCAATTTTATCGAAGACTCCTTGACGTTTACTCAGTCCCTCCAGTGATATTTCGAGCTCTATTAGCTTCATGACCATCTCGGGCTCAACTTCATAATGAGCCGCGAGTTTATCCAATAGCTCGGCATCGCTGGCATCGAAGCGAGACTGATCATCGACGACCCAATTGAGATCTTTGGTATAGACATCACGATAGATCTTGGGGAGCGCATCCTCCCAATCTGGCTCGTTGGGATCTATTAGCCATTGTTGGCGAATAGCATGTAGCTCAGGCTCAGTAATCAGGGTGATGCTATGACCTTGTTCATTGAGCTCTTTCTCCATGCAAAGCAGTTCTCGCAGCCACTGCTGGCGATATTTGAGCCAATAAGGACCAGGGACATGCTTACGATCGCTGGCAATGTCCTCGCCCTCTTTGGCGTACTGATAGCTCACCTTACCGGTACGACGCTTGTAGTTTCGATAGATATCCTTCTGGGCTGGGTCGGTGGTTAGCGCCAACTGATTTCGGAACTTTAGTAAGGGCAGCATCCAGTCCTCACCATTTTGGATAAGGCTTTCCATGGCTCGGTCTTTGGTGACGACAGTACAGGTCCAGCAACCAAAGCGTGAATTACCACAAGAGGGGGTGCTGTCATCAATGACCAATGGACACTCACCCTGACCCGAGGAGTCCATATAAAGAGTCCAGAGCGGGCGGTTATTGCCGCCCCAGGGATTTTCCCACTCTTCTATATCATCCGGCGCGTATTTGAAGGCGCCGCGTAGCAGTTTCCAGACATCCTCAACATCCCAGGTGTCGATAGGGGTGTAGATGAAGGCATTAGCCAGCGTGGTATGGCGGGCAAGTCGGGTTCCATCAATCTTGTGCTTGGCAATGACCTGGGCACGGGAAGCACTCTCGCTGCTGCGAGAGCCAAGCACAACGATCACCTCTTCAAACTGGCTGACCTTGTCTTTGATAAAGTCACTGACCGGGTTGATCTTCATCCGCTCGGTACACCAGCGGAAGCTGCGAGTCGGGGCAGGGTAGCCTTTGCCGAGCAGGTTTACCCAAAACGTCTCATGGGTTTTGGGTACGACAGGGTGAGAGGTAATGGGTAACGCATCGCGTTTGGCGCCCTTTTCGATTTGATCCATGGTTCGAATGATCAAATCGACGACAACAGGGGTCTCGACCAGGGTGTCTGATGAGACTACAAAAACATCTTTGTGGCGCAGTTCAGGCGGTAACCCCAGCAGTGCCAGATAGACCAGCGTCAGCACAGCAGAAGAGTCTTTACCTCCGCTATACCCAATGACCCAGGGTCGCTTGTCTGCGCAATAGATGCGTTGTACTTCAGCAACGTATTCTGCCAGTGGACGGCCGGCAAAGGGCTCGGTATTGATGAAATCTTCGTAATCGGCCAGATCATGGGCCTGAATCAAGGGGTTCATTGAGAGACAACCTGAGCTTCAAGTACCTTCTCCTCGGGGGTGAGGGGGAGGCTAAGTGATGTTTTAAGGGCGTTGCAGGTAAGACGGAGCGCTGTGGTGGATTTGCTTAGCTTGCCATGCGACATGGTTCTGCGAATCCATTCCGGGTTGGTTTTGCGCCAGTCAATGGTCTTGAGCTTACCAAGGTCTGCTTGCCAGGTATCAGGATGCTCGCTTATCAAAAAGCGGCCGAGCATACCGAGAGCTTGCAGGCCGACCCCGTGAGCATGGACATACTCCTGCCGGAGTTGGGCGGGTGATACTTCTTTGCGACTGGCCATCTGCCAATCCGGCATCTGGTCGTAGACCGCTTTCCAATAGAGAGCCGCCAGCCTGGCCTCTTCATCTGTGCAGCCCTCTTTAGGTCCCTTGCCCAGTAGGGCTCGGGTTGCCTGCTTGATGCTACTTAAGGTGAAGAGCTTGCTGGAGAGCTGGGAGATGCTCGACTTTTCCATCTCGGTAAGCCCGACGAAGGGCTCCATGCTGGTAGCTAGGTGGCGAGCAAGCTCAGAGCCTTGATCTCTATGGTCATAGAGCGTAGACAGTGACGGACTGGGTTTGACCGCGTACTTGTTGAGATCAGCAAACATTTGCTGGCTTCGGGTTAACCCTTCGTCGACAAAGAACAAGACAGGGATGTTGTCCTGACCCAGTTCGGGGCGCTCTACCAACGCCTCTTCGATAGCTTTGCGGCGGTGCTGACCATCGTTGATCAGGATCTGTGCATCCATAGGCACTCGTAAAGTGCCCAGGTTGTTGGAGCCGGGGTGTTCAGCAAACTCGACGTCAACAGCAATTGACGCAGTCAAGGCAGAGAAGACGTAATCCTTGGGATTCTCCAAGAGGTATCGCACCATTTCCGGGATCCGGGATTTGTTCAATGTGCGTTGAGCCCGCAATTCAGGGGGGACTTCGCTCTCATCGAAGTTGAAGATTTTGGGGATGATGCGCATCGGGCAGGTCGCGATATAGAAGGGGCGACCGGCTTGTATCCCACGCACTGCGGGGAATGAGTAGCAGTAGTCAGCGTCAAAGTGGTTCATGATGATGCTCCTGGCTAGTCCTGCTTCAAGTCTAGATTTACGTCAAAATTAACGTAATCACATGTTGTTATAAGACTGCGGATTAGGTTTTAGCGAGGAATAAGTGGTTTTTACGTTATTTTGGGGCGCTGATTTTACTCTTTTACGCTACAAATACGAAAGCCTGAAATTCGCCTTTTTTGCTCTTTGAGAGCTGATTCATATTGTTGGCGACTCAAGTGATGCTCCGTTTCCAGGTCCATCCTAAGCAGTTTGCTCAATCTTTGCTCCAGCGCTCGTTGTGCCTTGAAGCTCGGATCATCCGATGCCATCAGATAGCTTTTGTTGAGAAGCGGTGGCCGGGTCTGCTCATTGATGTAGTCAAAGAAGTCGACCTCCTGATCGGCCATCTTGATCTTGACCCGCTCCACCAGATGGGGGATGGGTTTGCTGAAGTCGTCATACCCCATCAGACTCACCTTGCCGGAGCGGATGTGCAGCTTGATCACGTCGATATCGGTCAAGTCACCGTAGAGCTGGCAGGCCGCCCCGAGGTAGACACGCAGCAGAGGCGGTAATTGCGCAACAAAGCATTTGTGCAGCAGCAGTGAATGGCTGGGATAGAGCAGGCTGTTGGGTAGCTGTTGATGGGCCAGCTCGCAGGCCTGGTTGATGAGGGCGATATCCGCAATCTGGTAGAGCAGTGCTTTGGCTGTCTGTTGTGCCTGCGGGTTGCCACCGAAAAAGGCTTTGATATCCCGCTGCAGCTCGCTGGGGTACTGGGTATAGGCTTGGCGTTTGCCAAACAGGTTGAGCGCCAGGTAGACCAGCAAATCTTGCTGCCGCTCCAGCTCGGCCTGCTTTAACTGGGCAAGGTCAAAATGCTGGCCAAGCAGGGTCATGGCTTTGCGATGACTGCCTGCTATATCTCTTAACTCGTCGCTTTGTTCAAACTCGTCATTGGCCGGGATTCGCCCAAGGGTCAGCGCCCGCTGCCAGAAGGCTTCAAACAGCGTTTGATGACGAGTGATCAGTAGTGCTGCTGCGGCCTGATTGTTGGGGGTGGGCGAGGTCAGCTGCTGCCAGCTGTGGCTTCGGCGTTGACGCTGTGCCAAAAAGCGTTGCTCTTCGAGCTTGTCTTTGAACACGTAAAAGATGCCGGGCCCAACGGCGATGGCATTTTCATCCAGTGTTTTGTCTATGTAGTGCTTGAGCTCGCTTTGGTTGTAGTAGCGCTGAAAGGTGTTGCGCGAGGTGATGACGCCATCTTTATAAGGGGTGAACTGGGCAATAAAGCTGTCGTTGGCCAGCATGGCCGAGACGACCAGCAGGGTTTGGGTCAGCTCCCAGGCGCCGAGCAGTGCCTCCATTCGCTCATCTTGATCCTCAATCACGTTGATCACAAAACCGAGATTGACCAGATGGGAGACCACCTTCTCGCCATCCGGGCGAAAGTTCGGGTCCCAGCCCAGCGCGTCAATACCGTGTGCTTCGAATTCCCGCAGGTCATCCCCTCGGCCGCAACCGTAATCAAACAGCGCATAGTCGCCGTTGAGATAACCATGGCGTGCCAGCATCTTCATGGGGGCCGAGAGTTCATGACGAACCAGCGCGGTTTTATGGCGATCAATTTGTGGGCCACCCTCTTCGGGCGGCAGGGCGGAGATGCGAAACAGGCGCCCATCAACCAGTTGGTAGCCGTGTCTTGCGATAAGCCGTTCCCACGAGGCTTTGAAGCCAATCATGCGGGGATGATCGTAAAGTCCCGCCAACTCCCCCTCTTCGGTGATCTGGCGACAGATCTCTACTTGTGGATGATCGGGGGTCAGCATGCACTCTTTGCGGTGCAGAATGGGGGGATTGTCCTGGCTGTCGTAGCGGGTAACTGTATGGCTTAGTTTGGCCAGATCAACGGTCACGCTCTGCTTGAGGCTGGGGTAGGCCTCTTCGAAGAAGGTGGGGTAGCTGAGCAGTGACAGCCGAAACTCCTGCTTTGCCAACTTGACCAGATCCCATTCACACTCCGGGAGTTTGAGCGCTTGTGCTACCGCACAGACAAAACGGTAGAGCTGTGGGCTGGTCGTGGCCAAGGTCTCTTTGTGCAGATAGACCGCGTCGGGCAGCACTTTTTTGTATGGCAGGGCCGCGACCAGTTGCGTGAAGCGCTCGGGGGTCAGCATCAGCACATTCCTTTGAGTTGGGTGAGTGTCAGCCGCTTGGGCATTCGTCTTCCATGGTGAGTGTTGAGTTCGACCAAGGCGCGGTTTTGTTCGTGCCCATAGCTGATATGCAGTGGCCGGTCTGGGCCATAGAGATAGAGACGATCAAACGGGGTGTGTTGCGCCAACCAAAGGGCTACCTGATAGCTGTTCTTCCCTAGGTATATCAGATCAACCGCGGCCCCTTGCCGAGGACAGATAACGCTTCCTCGCTGATTGAGTTCACAGGCTGCATGTTGATCGAGTGTGGGGGCTATACCGGGGGAGGCGTTGGAAAGAATAGCTTTGCGCAGTGTTACTCCACAAAACCCATAGGTCAGCAATGGGTGGCCAAATGCTTCTACCAGCGGATCGAGAATATGCGTTGCCAGTTCACGGTAGGCCAGCCAGCTCTCGGTTTGTTCAGGCAAGTTTGGGCATTGGATGCGTTGCCAAGTTTCACCACAGTGAAACAGCATCTCGAAGGTGAAATGTTGGCTGCAGGATTCCTTTATATCTATGGAGATGCCCCCAAACAGCTATCACAAATGGAAATGAACATGCCACGTTAGGCTGGGAAACCACATTCTGCCTTGACGGTATTATCTACGGGGTTCCTAGCCAGAAAGCAAAAATTAGCACGCGGTGAGCTTTTCCTGCTATGCCCTTTTGTTGGTGGAAGCATTGGAACTGTGAGTGTGATTTATACATCTGTGGATGAGGAGTTGCGCTGGTTCAAAGGTGGTGCGCTATAATGGCTGTATATAAATACAGGTGTTTTGCCATGAAGCTGTTAACCCCAGACCCATCACCCGCCGAGGTGACCATCCCGCTGTTCTTGCACCGCGCCTCTTGCGGCTTTCCCAGCCCAGCCAGCGACTATCTGGAAGGGAAGTTGGACCTCAACACCCACTGCGTGGCGCACCCTGCAGCCACCTTCTATCTGCGTGCCGAGGGGGAGAGCATGACCGGGGTCGGTATCTTTCCCGGTGACTTGCTGGTGGTCGATAAGAGCCTCACCCCGCGCCATGGTGATGTGGTGATTGCACTACTCGATGGCGGCTTCACGGTAAAGACCTTGCAGCTCAAGCCGAGGTTGCGGCTGTTGCCAGCCAATCCGGCGTTCGCGCCTATCGACCCTTGTATGAGCCTCTCCCTGGAGTTGTTCGGAGTGGTCACCCATGTGATTGGCAATCTGAGGCAGCGTGATGGCTATAGCGCTCGTTGATGTAAACAACTTCTACGCCAGCTGTGAGCGGCTGTTTCGCCCTGAGCTGCGTGGCCGCCCGATCGTGGTGCTCTCCAACAACGATGGATGCGTGGTGTCGCGCAGCCCCGAAGCCAAGGCGCTGGGTATCAAGATGGCCGGGCCCTACTTCAAGATCCGCGAGCAGTTCGAGGCGCATGGCGGTGTGGCATTCAGCTCCAACTACGCGCTCTATGGAGACATGTCTGGCAGGGTGATGAGCACGTTGGAGACCATGGCCCCCGAGCTGGAGGTCTACTCCATCGATGAAGCATTCCTGTCACTGTCGGAGTCGTTTGCCGGGGACCTGACAGCCTATGGACAACAGATCCGGCAGCGAGTGTGGCAGTGGACCGGCCTCACGGTAGGGGTTGGGATCGGCCCCACCAAGACCCTCGCCAAGCTGGCCAACTATGCAGCCAAGAAGTGGCCTGCCACTGGCGGCGTCGTGGACTTGCGTGACGAGCTGCGCCGCGCCCGGCTGATGGCTATCACCCCGGTGGACGAGGTGTGGGGCATAGGACGGCGCTTGGGGGCCAAGTTGGTGGCACAAGGCATCAACACCGTGGCTGACCTGGTGGCTAGCGACGCCAAAGGGTTACGTGCCCAATACGGCGTGGTGGTCGAGCGGATCGTACAGGAGCTGCGTGGCCTGCCTTGCGCAGAGCTGACCGTTGAACCGGCGGCGAAGCTGCAGATCCTCTCGAGCCGTTCCTTTGGTGAGCGCGTGACTGACCGTGGAGAAATGGCCCAAGCGTTGTCGGGCTTTATGGCTCGCGCAGCCGAGAAGCTGCGGGCCGAGGGGATGTGTTGCCAGCGGGTGCACCTGTTCGTGCGAACCAGCCCCTTTGATGAACGAGCGCCTTACTACAGTGAGCAGGCTGGCGTCCGGCTGGTCTGCCCTAACGATGATACCCGGTTGCTGCTGCAGCAAGTGAACGTGCTGCTACCGCAGATTTGGCGCGACGGTTACCGTTATCAGAAGGGGGGCGTCATGCTGAGTGAGTTCACCCCCAAGGGGCAACAACAGGCAGATCTCTTTGCCCCGTCCTCCGCTCAATCAGATGCGCTGATGGCCGTGATGGACCAGATCAAAGCCAAGGGATTGGGGCGCGTAGGCTTTGCCAGCCAAGGCACGGGGTCGCCTGAGTGGATGATGCGACAAGAGCACCTGAGCCCCTGCTACACCACCCGCTGGGAGGACCTGCCAGTGGCGAGGTAACCAAGGCACAATGAGGCCGCTACTTGGCTGTAGTAGGACGTTTTGGAAGTTAGTCGAATTTGAGTTGAGAGAAAATAGGGAGAGTGGATCGTTCACTGCGAGGGGAATGTGACAGAGCAAGCATTGAGGGATAGCTGGCTCAGCTTGAAACAATGGAGAAACAGATACGAAAAAGCCCAGCCAAAATGCTGGGCTTTAGAATTTGGCTCCCTCGACAGGACTTGAACCTGTGACATACGGATTAACAGTCCGCCGTTCTACCGACTGAACTACGAGGGAAAAGTGGCTCCTCCTACTGGACTTGAACCAGTGACATACGGATTAACAGTCCGCCGTTCTACCGACTGAACTAAGGAGGAATTGCCTGTCTCGTTAAGACGGGGCGAATATTAATGACCAGGGCGGCGGGTGTCAACCCGCGAATTTCCCGAAAACCGGATTTTCGGACTGTTTGCCCAAAAGTTGCGCTTTGCGGTTTATTTTCAGCACAATCAGTCCCTTGCCATCGCATTGGCCAACTGATGCCGGGAATATTGGTTCGGTTCGCATCAACCTGATGATGCCAGCATGATGTCGCGAACGTGCTGGTAACCAGGCGAGGCTCAAATGGTAATCTTTGTGGCAAAAAGGGGGAGAGCAGGAGCCAAGATCGGCGATTTGGCGGCAAATAGGCCAAATAATGGGTGAGCGCGCGTTTCATTGATCCTGCCCATCGAAAAAATGGCCCGTCTGGAGTAAGGTTACGCAGGATACCATCGCCGCGTCGACAGCCCTGCCGGCCCTTGATGATGATCGGGCGCCGGATCTCTCCGGCCTTTATCTCCCTCTTCTGGTATTACGATATACATGCACAAGCAAGCCTCTTTAAATAGCGTGAAGCTCGCCATAGCCTTACGCCAGTCCTGTATTGATGAACCCTACAGCATGGCCCGCTTCGGCCGTGATCTTATCGCCGGTGTGACGGTGGGCATCATCGCCATCCCGCTCGCCATGGCGCTGGCCATCGCCAGCGGTGTACCGCCGCAACACGGTCTCTATACCGCCATCATCGCCGGTATCGTGATCGCCGTGACCGGTGGCTCCCGTTACTCCATCTCCGGCCCGACCGCTGCCTTTGTGGTGATCCTCTACCCGGTCGCCCAGCAGTTCGGGGTTGGTGGTCTGTTGATGGCGACGCTCATCTCCGGCCTCTTTCTGGTGGCGATGGGGATGGCCCGTCTTGGCCGCCTTATCGAGTACATTCCCCCGTCAGTGACACTGGGCTTTACCGGTGGTATCGCCATCGTGATCGCCACCTTGCAGATCAAGGACTTCTTTGGCCTGAGCGTGCCCGAGATGCCGGAAACCTATCTGGGCAAGGTCGAGGCGCTGGCCGCCGCCCTGCCAAGCTGGCAGTGGGGCGATACCCTGGTGGGGGTCGCAACGCTGGCTGTGCTGCTGCTCTGGCCGCGCCTGCGTCTGCCGGTGCCCGGCCACTTGCCCGCGGTGCTGGTCGGGGTGGGTCTGGGTTTTGGCCTCCATTACTTTGGGGTGGATGTGGCCACCATCGGCAGCAAGTTCAGCTATACCCTGGCCGATGGCACCCAGGGGATGGGGATCCCGCCCATCGCACCGACCCTGGTGATGCCCTGGGCCTTGCCCGGACCGGATGGCTTGCCAGTTGAATGGAACCTGGCGGCTGTTGAGCGGCTGCTGCCTGCCGCCTTCTCCATGGCAATGCTGGGGGCGATCGAGTCGCTGCTCTGCGCTGTCGTGCTCGATGGGATGACCGGTCGCAAACACAGCTCCAACGCCGAGCTGGTAGGGCAGGGGCTTGGCAACATCTTCGCTCCCTTCTTTGGCGGCATTACCGCTACCGCCGCCATCGCCCGCTCTGCCGCCAACGTGCGTGCCGGCGCTACGTCCCCTATCTCGGGGATTGTTCATGCGCTGGTGGTGCTGGCTGCCATTCTGGTGCTGGCCCCCTGGCTCTCCTGGTTGCCGCTCTCGGCCATGGCTGCCTTGCTGCTCATCGTGGCCTGGAACATGAGTGAAGCGCACAAGGTGGTGGAGCTGATCCGTCGCGCGCCCAAATCCGATGTGCTGGTACTGCTGGTCTGCCTGTCACTCACCGTCATTTTCGACATGGTCATCGCCATCACCTTCGGGGTGATCCTGGCATCCCTGCTCTTTATGCGCGAAATCGCCAAGATGACCAAACTGCACGACTTGGCCGAGCACAAACGCTATGCCCACGAGGTGCCGGACAACGGCCTGCTCTACAAGATCAACGGTCCGCTCTTCTTCGCAGCGGCCGAACGGGTCTTTGCCGAGCTGGAATCACAAGTGAAAGGGCACCAGGTGCTGGTGTTGCAGATGGAGGCGGTTTCCATCCTCGATGCGGGCGGTCTGTCTGCCTTCCTCCACTTTGGCAAGCAGATGGCTAAAGCCGGTGTCGAGTTGCGGGTGGCCGAGTTGCAGTTCCAACCGCTCAAGACCCTGGCCCGTGCCAAGGTGCGGCCGCAGCCCGGCAAGCTGGAATTTTACGGCTCGCTGGAAGAGGCGCTCAAAGGTGAACCTTTGCACGAAGCGGCAGTAAATTGATTGAAAGGGATACGAAACGGCATATTTTTGGTCACTTGGTTCGGATATTGAGCAAACGAACGCAAAAAGTAAAAAATTGCATTGACCAAAAGCCATCGTATCCCTTACATTACGCCCCGTCGCCGCGGCATGGTCCGCCAGTGAATGTGCAGCTCAAGCACATAAAGCAGTGAGCAAAAATTTGGTGAGGTGTCCGAGTGGCTGAAGGAGCACGCCTGGAAAGTGTGTATACGGCAACGTATCGAGGGTTCGAATCCCTCCCTCACCGCCAAATTGCAAAGCCCTGATGTTTCCATCAGGGCTTTTTGCTATCCGCGTTTTTGCGAGCGCTGTGGGCAAGCCGATGGCTATGGGGGGCCGGCTCGGGTATAGTCCTGCGCCAATGGCGTTATCCTGTTTTGCTGACCCGTCGTGGCCCTGGTGGTGGCGAGGGCAGGCCTGTGTAAGGAGTGTTATGAAGTTCAGTCCCCTGCTCGATGAGATGATGAAAGCCCTGCAGGTATTGCCGGGGGTGGGGCCCAAGTCTGCCCAGCGGATGGCCTTTACCCTGCTCGAGCGTGAGCGCAGCGGCGGTTTGCGGCTGGCCCAGCTGCTCTCTCGCGCCCTGACCGAGATCGGTCACTGCAGCCACTGCCGCACCTTTACCGAGAACGACCGCTGCGATATCTGCGCCAATCCCAAGCGGGAAGAGAATGGCCTGCTCTGTGTGGTGGAGAGCCCGGCGGACGTGGCCGCCATCGAGCAGACCGGCCAGTTCTCCGGTCGCTACTTTGTGCTGATGGGTCATCTGTCGCCGCTGGACGGCATCGGCCCGGAGGAGCTGGGGCTCGATATTCTCGAGCGCCGGTTGAAGGAAGAGCACATCAGCGAACTGATCCTCGCCACCAACCCCACCATCGAGGGAGATGCCACCGCCTGGTATATCGCCGACATGGCCCGTGCGGCCGGGGTAGAGGTGAGCCGCATAGCCCACGGGGTGCCGGTGGGCGGCGAGCTGGAGCTGGTGGATGGCACCACGCTCTCCCACTCCCTGATGGGACGCCAGCGCCTCAAGTAAGGGGCGGGTGGCGGCAAGTCGCGAAAAACTGAACATAAAATCGGCGGTTACACGCCAACAGGGGGCGAATGAGCAGGATTGCACATTCGCCCCCTTGATATTTGGATCCCTGTCCCCATCTAGGTTGGGCATATGTTCAACCCGATGTTTCTGAGGATTGGTCCATGACCCAAAGTGTTCATGCCGAAACCCACGGCTTTCAGACTGAAGTCAAACAACTGCTGAGCCTGATGGCTCACAGCCTCTACTCCAACAAAGAAGTATTCCTGCGCGAGCTGATCTCCAACGCATCCGATGCGGCGGACAAGCTGCGCTTCAAGGCGCTTTCCGATGCCTCTTTGTTCGAAAACGACGGCCAGTTGCGTGTGCGTCTGGTGGTGGACAAAGAGAAGCGTACCCTGACCATCTCCGATAACGGGATCGGTATGACCCGTGATCAGGTGATTGAGCACCTGGGTACCATCGCCAAGTCCGGCACCGCAGAATTCTTCAAAAACCTCTCCGGCGATCAGGGTAAGGATTCCCAGCTGATCGGCCAGTTCGGGGTCGGTTTCTACTCCGCCTTTATCGTGGCCGACAAGGTGACCGTGGTCTCCCGTGCCGCCGGTACTGCTCCGGAGCAGGGCGTACAGTGGGAATCGGAAGGGGAAGGCTCCTTCACCGTCGCTGATGTGACCAAAGAAGGTCGCGGTACCGATGTCATCCTGCACCTGCGTGCCGAAGAGGACGAGTTCCTCGACGACTGGCGTCTGCGCTCCGTGGTGGGCAAATATTCCGATCACATCAGCGTACCGGTCGAGATGTTCAAAGAGGGCACCCCTGATCGGGAAGAGGATGGCGAGACCATCGTCGGCACCCCGGGCGAGTGGGAGCAGGTCAACCGCGCCACGGCACTGTGGACCCGCAACCCGAAAGATATCAAGGACGAGGAGTATCAGGAGTTCTACAAGCACGTCGCCCACGACTTTGAAGATCCGCTGCTGTGGGGTCACAACCGGGTGGAAGGGGCGCAAGAGTACACCAGCCTGCTCTACGTACCGGCCCGCGCACCGTTCGACCTCTACAACCGCGAGCAGAAGCACGGTCTGAAGCTCTATGTGCAGCGCGTCTTCATCATGGACGATGCCGAGCAGTTTATGCCGACCTACCTGCGCTTCGTCAAAGGGGTGCTGGACTCCAACGATCTGCCGCTCAACGTCAGCCGTGAAATCCTGCAGGACAACAAGGTGACCGCCTCCCTGCGCAAGGCTTGCTCAAAGCGCGTGTTGACCATGCTCTCCAAGCTGGCGAAAGACGATGCCGAGAAGTACGCCAAGTTCTGGAAAGAGTTCGGTAACGTGCTCAAAGAGGGCCCGGCCGAGGATTACGCCAACCGTGAAGAGATCGCCAAGCTCTTGCGCTTTGCCAGCACCGCTGGCGAGGGCGAAGCCCAGACCGTCTCTCTCGAGGATTACGTTGGTCGCATGAAGGAAGGTCAGCAGAAGATTTACTACATCACCGCCGACTCCTATGCCGCTGCCAAGAACAGCCCGCACCTCGAGATCTTCCGCAAGAAGGGTGTCGAAGTGCTGCTGATGTGGGAGCGCGTGGACGAGTGGCTGATGAGCCACCTGACCGAGTTCGACGGCAAGCAGCTTATCTCCGTCACCCGTGGTGAACTGGATCTCGGCGATCTGGAAGACGAAGCCTCTAAGCAGGCCCAGGAAGAGGCCGAGAAGGCCAACGCCGGTCTGGTTGAGCGGGTCAAGAAGAGCTTGGGCGATGCAGTGAAAGAGGTGCGTGTCACTCACCGTCTGACCGACTCCCCCTCCTGCATCGTCACCGACGCCTACGGTATGAGCACTCAGATGATCAAGCTGATGCGCGCGGCCGGCCAGCCGGTACCGGAGCAGAAGTACATTCTGGAGCTCAACCCTGATCACGCGCTGGTGAAGAAACTCGACACCATTGACGACGAAGCTCTGTTCGGTGAGTGGGTCACCCTGCTGCATGAACAGGCCCAGCTGGCCGAGCAGGGCGGGCTGAACGATCCGGCGAGCTTCGTCTCCCGTATCAACCGTCTGTTGCTGCAAGCCTAAGCAGCAACGCCGGTAACAGAAAGCCCACTGCATGCAGTGGGCTTTTTTGATCTCGCCGTGTGAGCTCGGCGAAACACAGCGGTGAGGGAGGTGGCCAGCGCCTCTCTATTTGCGGTATTCGTTGTTGTAGTTCTGGATGAGACGGCGGGTCACCTCATGCTGGGGATCGGCAAACACTTTGAGGGTCTTGCCGCGCTCCACCACCCGCCCTTCGTGCATTACCAGCACCTCGTCACTGATATGGCTGACGATGCCCAGATCGTTGGCGACCAGCACATAACTCAGTCCCATGGTCTCCTGCATCTCCAGCAGCAGGTTGATGATCTGGGAGCGCACCGAGATATCCAGGGTGGAGAGTGCCTCATCGGCCACCACTATCTTGGGGTTGAGGATCAGTGCCCGCGCCAGCGCCACCCGCTGCTGCTGACCGGAGGAGAGCATCTGCGGATAGAACAGGGCGTGATCCGGCAGCATCCCCACCATACGTAGGGTCTGCACCACCTTCTCGCGGCGCTCCTCTTCAGTCATCTCGGTGTTGAGGCGCAGTGGGGTTTCCAGGATCTGGCCGACCCGGATCTTGCGGTTCAGCGAGGTGTTGGGATCCTGAAAAATCATCCGCAGCAGTTTGCAGCGAGTCTGGTAATCGCCATGCACCATCAGCTGGCCGTCGATGGCGATGTCACCGCTGGTGGGTTCGATCATGCCAGCCAGAATGCGGGCGAGGGTGCTCTTGCCGGAGCCTGCCTCGCCGACGATGGCGAGGGTCTGACCCACTTCGAGATCGAACGAGAGGGGCTTGATCGCCTCCACCGCCTGACGACGGAACAGACCGGTGCGGTTCTGGTAGGTTTTGCTAAGGCCTCTGACCTGCAACAGGGATGGCTCGATCACAAGCGGGGCTCCTTCATGGGGGCATTAACGGTCATCATTTTTTTGGCTCCTCCATGTTCAGCGGGAAGTGGCAGCTGAACTGATGGCCCTTGATCTTGTTCATCAACGGAGTCTGCACGCACTGCTTCTGGGCATAGGGGCAGCGCGGCCCCAGACGGCAGCCGATGGGCAGGTGTTGCAGCGGCGGGATGACGCCGGGCAGGGTCTCTAGGCGCGACTTGTGGCGCACCAGCTTGTCAAAGTCGGGGATCGATTTGAGCAGGGCATCGGTATAGGGGTGATGCGGGGTCTCGAGGATCTGCTCCCGGGTGCCTACCTCCACCATCTGGCCGCAGTACATCACGTTGATGGTATCGGTCAGGTTGGCGATGGCGGCGATATCGTTACTGATGATCAGGATGGTGGTATTGCCCAGCTTGTTCATCTTGTCCAGCAGTCGCAGGATCTGGGAGTGGGTGGTGGACTCCATGGCGCTGGTGGGCTCGTCGGCTACCAGCAGACGCGGCTGGTTGGCAATGGCCATGGCGATCATCACCTTCTGGCACATGCCATCCGACAGCTCGTGGGGATAGGCGCGCATCACCTTGCGGTGATCCTTGACGCCTACCCGGTGCAGCAGGGCGATGGCTTTCTTCTTGCGCCACTGGAAGCGCTGCCAGAATTGTCCCTCGAACGAATCGGTCGGGATCGCCTCTTCCAGCTGGGTGCCGATCTCCTCGGAGGGATCGAGACAGCTGATGGGGTCCTGGAAGATCATGGCGATCTCGCGACCCATGATGCGACGGCGCTCCTTGGGAGCCATGGTCAGCAGATCCATGTCGTTGAAACGCATCCGGTCGGCACGAACCGTCCAGTTGTCCTTCTCGATGCCGACGATCACTTTGGCGATCAGACTTTTTCCGGAGCCGGATTCACCCACCAGACCGCGGATCTCCCCCTCGGTCAGGGTCAGGCTCACCTTGTCCACCGCCTTGACCTTGCCTTGCGGGGTGTCGATCTCGATGGTGAGATTGCGAATATCGAGCAGCGGCATCAGTCATTCCCCTCTTTGAGTGCTTCGCGAATGCCTTCACCAACTAAATTGGTCACCAGCACGCTGAACAGGATGGCGATGCCGGGCAGGGTGACGGTCCAGGGGGCGAGATAGATAAGGTCGCTCGAATCGGCCAGCATGGTGCCCCACTCCGGTTGGGGAGATTGGGCGCCGAGGCCAAGAAAACCGACCGCCGAGATATCGAGAATGGCCGCCGACAAGGTGCGGGTGGTCTGGGCCACCAGGGTTTCGACAATGTTGGGCAAAATAGCCAGCCGCATGATCCGGAAGGGAGGCGAGCCATCGAGGCGGCTGGCGGTGATGTACTCCTTCTGCATCTCGGCATGCACTGCGTTATAGGTGGCCCGGATAAAGGGCGGGATCAAAGCGAGCGTAATGGCAATCAGGGTATTGCCAAAACCCGGCCCCATGATGGCGACCATGATGATGGCCATCAGCAGGGAGGGGATGGAGAGCAGGGTATCGAGCAGGTGGTGCAGCACGCTCGATTTAAGCCCCTTGCTCATCCCGCCGAGGATACCGATGGCGGAGCCCACCACCATGGCGATCACCACCACGACCAGCGCATAGCCGAAGGTGAGGCGCGCCCCCACCACCAGCCGGGAGAGCATGTCGCGCCCCAGATCGTCGGTGCCGAGGAAGTAGTCGATGTTGCCGGTTGCCGCCCAGGAGGGGGCGAGCAGCAGCTTGTCGGTGTGCTGTTCATCGATGCCGTAGGGGACGACCAGCGGCCCCACCAGCGTGATGAGCAGCAACAGCAAAAAGCACCAAAGCCCTGCCATCGCCAGCGGATTGCGGCTGTAGGAGGTCCACGTCTGCTCAAGGGGCGAGAGGATCTTGAGCTCGGGATAGATGTTCGATTTATCTTGCATAGGATACCTGGCTCCTGGTCACGCCATGAGCGCGTTCAATCTTGTTTGGCATACAACTCTTTGCGCCGTGCCGGATAGATAAGGGTGGTCAGCAACTCGGTGCTGACGCTGGTCAGGATCACGAAACTGGCGACCACCAGGGTCGCGCCGCGAATAGCGGCGTAATCCTGCAGGGCGATGCTGCTGATGAGCCAGCGGCCGATCCCGTGCCACTCGAACACCACCTCGGTGATCATGGCGGAGGTGAGTACGCTGCCTAGCTGCAGACCCAGCAGCGGCAGTACCGGCGGCAGGGCGTTCTTCAGACCATGGCGCCAGACGATCTGCGCCTTGGAAAGGCCCCGGCTCGCTGCCGCCTTGATGTAGTTCTGCTTCATCACGTCGATGAGGGAGCTGCGCACATGGCGGATCACCTCGGTAGTGGGCACCACCGCCAGCACCAGTGACGGAAGAATCAGGTGGCGCAGGGCATCGTGCAGCGCCGCTTGCCGCCAGGGTTCGTTGCTGAGCAGCACATCGATCACCGCGATGCCGGTAATGGGGGGGACGTCGTAGAGCAGGCTGATCTGCCCGGAGGCTGGCAACCAGCCGAGATCCAGCGAAAAGAGCATCACCACCAGCAGCGCCAGCCAGAACACCGGCACCGCATAGCCGATAAGACCGGCAGTCATGATGGAGAGATCCAGCGTCTTGCCCTGTGACAGGGCCGCCAGGGTGCCGAGGGGAATGCCCACTAGCAATGAGATGGCGAACGCCGCCAGACAGAGGATCAGGGTCGTCGGGAAGTAGTGGCGGATCTCGTCCAGCACCGGTAGCCCGGAGACGCTGGAGAGCCCCAGGTCACCAGCGAAAATGCGGCGCAGGAAGTCGGGATAGCCGCTCCAGAAGCTGAGCTGATGGCCGATCAGCCGATAGTCCAGCAGATAGGCGACAAAGGTCAGCGCCAGCAGAGTGATAAGCAGCAGGTTGATGCGGCGCAAGGTGTATAGAAGCATGCTTACTCCCTGTGAGCCTGGTTGAAGGAGGTGCCGCCAAAGGGCATCAGCGTCAGCCCCTCGATGTCGCTGCGGCTGACCTGGGTACGCAAGGCGTGCGCCAGCGGGATCAGCGGCAGCTGTTCGTTAAGCAGGGTCTGGGCATAGTAGTAGTTACGCAGCCGGAACGAGAGCTGGGGCGTGGTGACCGCATCATCCAGCAGCTGGTCGAAGGCCGGGCTGCACCAGCGGCTGTAGTTGTTGCCGCGCTCCACTGCCGAGCAGCTCAGCAGCTGGCGGAAGAAGTTGTCCGGGTCGGCGTTGTCGGCAATCCAGCCGGAGAGCAAGCTGTCGTACTGCCCCTTGGTGAGGCGCCCTTCGATCACCGGCCACTCCCGTTGCACGATCTTGAGCTTGATCCCGACCTTGGCCAGATCGCTGCGGATCAGCTGGGCAGTCTTGACCGCATCCGGGTTGTAGGGGCGGGCGTCCGGTTGTACCAGCACCTGCATCTCGAACCCTTTCTCCAGTCCCGCCTCCTTGAGCAGCTGGCGCGCCCGTTTCAGATCGGGCTTGCGCTCGGGCAGGCTGGGGTTGTACCCCCATGAGAGGGTCGGCAGCAGGCTGTTGGCGGGCAGACCTGTATCGAAATAGACCGCCTGAAGCAGGTTGTCGATATTGATGGCGCTGGCAATGGCCTGACGCACCTTGACGTTGTTGAACGGCGGCTTGCGGGTATTGAGGGCCAAAAAGGCGACGTTCATCCCCGACTGGACCGAGAGGCTCAGCGCCGGATTTTGCTTGATCACCGAGAGCTGGCTGGCGGAAGGGGTGCTCATCACGTCGCACTCGCCGGTCAGCAGCTTGGCCAGCCGTTTGGCGGATTTGGGGGTGATGTCGTAGACCAGCTGTTCAATCTTGGCATCGCCGCCCCAATAGCCGGGGTGGCGCAGATAGCGGATGAACTCGTTGTGGCGATACTCCTTGAAGCTGAACGGTCCGGTGCCGATGGGGCGGCTATCCAGCAGGGCCGGCGTGCCCGCCTGCAACATCTGCTCGGCGTATTCGGCGGAGAGGATCACCGCATAGTCACTGGCCAGGGTGGCGAGGAAGGAGGCGTTCGGCTGATTCAGCTCGAATACCACCGTCTGCGGCCCCTTCTTGCTCACCCGCTTGATCAGCAGATCTTGCCCCAGGCTGTAGAAGTAGGGGTAATCGCCGCCGGACACATTGTGATAGGGGTGCTGCTCGTCAAGCTGGCGGGCATAGGTGAAGACCACATCATCGGCATTGAAAGTGCGGGTGGGCTTGAACCAGGGGGTATGGTGAAACGTCACCCCCTTGCGCAGGGTCAAGGTATAGGTGAGGCCATCCTCGCTGACATGCCAGTTGGTGGCGAGCGCTGGCTCCAGCGCCAGGGTGTTGGGGTTCACCTCCAGCAGGCGGTCGTAGAGCGGACGGGCACTGGCATCTAGTGTCACCCCGGAGTTGGAAACATGGGGATTGAAGGAGAGGGGGGCTCCCTCAGCACAATAGATGAGTCCGGTTTTGGAGGCCTCGGGTTGCTTCTGGCAGCCGGTGACCAGCACCAGCAGACCCAGCAGCAAGGGTGTGAGCATTCTCATTGTTGAACCATGTTCTTATAGGGGTTTTGTACGCACGTTTTGATACAAATGTGCCAGCGCGAAGGCTGGCGTGTTGCTGGAGTCGGCATCACCCGCACTCCTTCACTCTTGTTCTGCATCGTTATCGCCATCCAGCAGCTGATATTTGCGTAGCATGCCACGGAACTGGTGATAGCTTAAGGCCAGCAGTTGAGCGGCTTTGCGCTGATTATACTGGGATAGCTGCATCGCTTGCTTGAGTAAATTAATCTCGTACTCCGCCACCGCCTGCTTGAGATCGAGCGGCAAGGCGAGGGGGGATGCAGATTGTACCTCGCTTCGGGCCTCTTGCGCAGGTTGCGTGACCTGTGGTCGCCAGGGGGAATCAAACGGGTTGAGCACCAGGGTCGAGAGCGGCAGCTGGGGATTGCCTTGACGATAGATACTGCGCTCCACCACGTTCTTCAGCTCTCTCACATTGCCCGGCCAGTGGTAATCCAGCAGTAGCTGGGTTGCCTTGCGCGAGAAACCGGCAAACAGCGGATAGCCCAGCTCCCGGGTCATGCTGTGGGCGAAGTGCTCCGCCAGCATCAGGATATCTTCCCGCCGCTCCCGCAAGGGGGGGAGGGTGATCACATCAAACGCGAGCCGGTCGAGCAGATCGTGGCGAAACTGCCCCTTGTCGGCCAGCGCAGGGAGATCCTCGTTGGTGGCGCAGACCAGCCGCACATCCACCTTGAGGGGCTTGGCCCCACCCACCCGCTCGAACTCGCCATACTCGATGACTCGCAGCAACTTCTCCTGCACCCGGGCGCTGGTGGTGGCCAGCTCGTCGAGGAAGAGGGTGCCGCCATCGGCCCGCTCGAAGCGGCCCTGATGGCGCTTGGCCGCACCGGTAAACGATCCCGCTTCGTGACCGAACAGCTCGGTCTCCAGCAGGCTCTCGCTCAGGGTGGCGCAGTTGATGGTGACAAAGCTTTGATCCCAGCGCGCCGAGAGATAATGTAGGCGGTGGGCGATCAGCTCCTTGCCCGTCCCCCGCTCACCGATGATCAACACGGGTTTGCGCAGCGGGGCGAGCCGTGAGGCCTGCTCAATGATCTCGAGAAATGCGTTGGATTCCCCCAGCAGGCTTTCCGTGGCCGTGGTCATAGTGATCCCTGTCAGTTGTAAAAGCTGGTCAATCTTACCAAAAGTTGGTGATTTTAATCATCACTTGCGTGAGGCATCTTGCAATCCGGCTATTCTGCCCCATATAAATCAACAAGTTAAATTTTGTTCCAGATTGGCACACAAGTTGCCATTGTCAATGGAGAAACAACGCCATGCCAATAACAGGAGTGCAATCATGAGTATTTTTTCCCGTCTGGCCGACATCATCAATTCCAACCTGACGGCCCTGCTCGACAAGGCAGAAGATCCCCAGAAGATGGTGCGCCTGATCATCCAGGAGATGGAGGACGAGCTGGTCAAGGAGCGTTCCAATCTGGCCCGCTTCCTCGCCAGCCAGAAAGAGATTGGCCGTCAGGTCGCCCGTCATCAGGAGCGGGTCGACGAGTGGCAAGCCAAGGCCGAGCTGGCCCTGACCAAGGGACGTGAAGATCTGGCCCGCGCCGCCCTGATCGAGAAGAAGAAACAGACCGAGTTGTCAGAGACCCTCTACCGCGAGCAGCAAGCGGTCGACAGCGGCATCGAGAAGCTGGGTGAAGAGATCCGTCAGCTCGAAGCCAAGCTGGAAGATGCCCGCGCCCGTCAAAAGGCGATGGCCATTCGCACCGAAGCGGCCAGCAGCCGTCTCAATGTGCAGAGTCAGGTCGCCCGTGGCGAGAGCCAGGCGGTGGTGAGCAAGTTTGAGCGGATGGAGCGTCGCATCGACGAAATGGAAGCGCGCGCCGATCTGGGTCAGTCCGACAAGGCGCTGGCGCAGCAGTTTGCCGAGCTGGAAGTGGACGATCAGATAAGCAAAGAGCTGGAGGCGATGCGCCAGAAGCTGGGTCAGGGCGACAGCAAAAGCGAAGGCAAACAGGGGGAGTAACAGATGGAAGATCTGCTGGGCGTATTGATGGTTCCCATGGTGGTCTTCATGGTGGTGGTGGCCCCCATCTGGCTGGTGCTGCACTATCGTGCCAAGGGGCGCATTGGCGCCGGTCTTGCCGATAGCGAGCGGGAACAGCTGCAAGGGCTGCTGGCTCGCACCGAGAAGATGCAGGAGCGAGTGGGCGCGCTGGAGTCGATTCTGGATGCGGAAGTACCCGGTTGGAGGAACAAGGTATGAGCAGTGTCAGTCGTGAAGGGCGTAACCTCTATCGCGATCCCCAGCGTGGCAAGATAGCCGGGATCTGTGCCGGTTTGGCTGAGTATTTCGGGGTGGAGACCTGGATCGTGCGGCTGCTCGCCATCAGTGGCCTTATCTTCGCCGGTTTCATTACCTTCACCGCCTATATCGCTGCCTGGTTCTTGCTCGACAAAAAGCCGGTCACCCTCTACTCGCAAGAGGATGCCGACTTTGCCGAGGTGCGGATGAAAGCGCGCAGCTGGCAGGCGGGGATCACCCCTCATCAGGCGCTGGGCCGTATCGCGCAGGAACTTGACGCGCTGGAGCCCAGAGTTCAGCGGATCGAGAAGCTGGTGACCTCCAGGGAGTTCACCCTGCAGCGGGAGTTTCGCAAGCTGTAGTGCTTGCTCAAGCACTCAATATCGATGGTGGAATCTTCTGTGATGATCCACCATCGACGACAACTATCCAGACGTGGATAAGCGGTCGACCTCTCGCACGGCTGAGCACGCCGGATGCAACCACCAAGGGAGAACGGGTCAAGCCTTGATACTCAATAAACTGGAACAGAAGTTGACTCGCCTGCAACACAAGGCGAACGACGTGGTGAACCGGGTGCGGGATCGCCATATCCGGCTGGCGGTGACCGGCCTCTCTCGCAGCGGCAAAACCGCCTTTATCACGGCGCTGGTCAACCAGCTGGAACACGCGGCCATCGATGGCCGTTTGCCGTTGTGGGATGCCCTGCGTCAAGGGCGCATCCTCGGCGCCCGCCGGGTGCCGCAGCTCAATGCCCACATCCCCACCTTTGCCTACGAGCGTGGCCTCGACTCCCTGTTTGGCGACCCACCTGCCTGGCCAGAACCCACCCGCGGCGTGGCCGAGGTACGCCTCGAAATTCGCTATCGCACCCGCCACCCCCTGCGCAAGCATCTGGGGGAGATCTCCACCCTCTACGTGGATCTGGTGGACTACCCCGGGGAGTGGCTGCTCGACTTGCCGCTCCTTGAGATGAGCTACGAGCAGTGGAGCGAACAGGTGCGCGAGCAGCTGCGCCGCCCCGAGTTGCAGGCGCTTGCCGCCAGCTGGCTAACCCCCGGGTGGCAGGCAACGCAACCTTTTGCAGAGCGGCCGGTGGCTGAGCTTGCCGAGCGCTACACCGCCTATCTGCATGCCTGCAAACAGGAGCTGGGTCTGCACCTGATCCAGCCCGGCCGTTTCGTGTTGCCGGGGGAGTATGCCGGTGCCCCCATGCTGCAATTTGTCCCCTGGGTGTGGGAGATGCCTGATAGCGAGCCCGCTGATGGCACTCTTTACGCCACTCTCAAGCAGCGCTTCGAGCAGTACAAGCAGCATCTGGTGCAGGGTTTTTATGAGCAGCACTTTGCCGGCTTTGATCGCCAGATCGTGCTGGTGGATTGCCTGCAGCCTCTCAACGCCGGGGCGGCCAGCTTTGGCGACATGCAGCAGGCCATTGCCCGCATCATGGAGAGCTTTGCCTACGGCAAGAGCAACTGGTGGCGGCGACTCTTCTCGCCCCGTATCGACAAGCTGCTGTTTGTGGCGAGCAAGGCCGATCACGTCACCCCCGAACAGCATGCGCCCATGGTCTCCCTGCTCCAGCATCTGGTACGCAGCGGTCGCGGTCAGGCTCGTTTTGAGGGGATCACCACTGAGTGCTTGGCGCTCGCCGCCATCAAGGCGACGGAAGTTGGCAAGGGGGTGGCCAATGGCCGCGAGTTCCCGGCCATCCGTGGCACCAGCCTGAGCGGTGAGCCGCTGCTGCTGTTCCCGGGGGAGGTGCCGCCCCATATTCCCCCCGCACAATGGTGGAACAGTCAGGGCTTTGATTTTCAGGCTTTTCGCCCCATGCCCATGAGCCCCCATCAGGCGCTGCCCCATATCCGGCTCGATGCAGCGCTGGAGTTTCTGCTCGGGGATCACCTCGAATAACGGTGTGCGGTCTTGGCACCTGAGCCGAAGGCTGCGCACAGGAGAACAATGCGATGAACGATCAGATAGAAGAGCGGCCACCGCTGCAGGGCAAGGTGATCCTTGAGCCTGCCTTGACGGTGGCCAGTGACGAGCGACCGCCCACACCGGCCCAGCGGCTGGAGGAGGCGAGTTTCGAGCGCTTCGACGAGCTGGACGAGTTCACCGAGGTGGAGAGCGCCCTCGTCAGCAAACCGCGCCGCCGCCATCGGCTGCTGGCCTGGGGACTGGGGGCAGTCGGTCTGCTCTCGTTGGGCCAGTATGGCGCCTTTCTTTACGATCAATTCCTCACCACCCCGCTCTGGGGCAGCGCCTGGCTGGCGGCCTCGGCGCTGGTGGCGGCGGGGACCGCCAGTGTGGTGGGGCGCGAGTGGCTGCGACTGCGCACCCTCAAGCGGCGTCAGGATGTGCGCTCGCGAGCAGAAGATCTGCTTGCTCATCAGGGAGTCGGGCAGGGGCAGGCCTTTTGCGAAGGGTTGGCGGTCAAAAGTGGCGACAAGGGGCGCGAGGGGTATCAAACCTGGCTGGCCCAGCTCGATGAGAGCCACAGCGATCGGGAAGTGCTGACCCTCTACAGCCAGCTGGTACTCGGCGAACGCGACAAGCTGGCGCAGGCGCGGGTGGCCAAATGGTCGGGGGAGGCCGCTGTTCTGGTGGCGCTCAGCCCGCTCGCCACCGTCGACATGATGCTGATGTTGTGGCGCAACCTGCGGATGATCGAGGATATCGCCGATGTCTATGCCATCGAGCTCGGCTACTGGAGCCGCATACGCCTCATCCGTCAGGTGTTTCGCAACATGCTCTACGCCGGTGCCACCGAGCTGGTGACCGAGGTGGGGATGGACTTGCTGGGCGCCGAGTTTGCCGCCAAGCTCTCTGCCCGCGCGGCGCAAGGGGTGGGGGCTGGGCTGCTCACCGCTCGCCTTGGCCTGCGCACCATAGAGGCGTGCCGTCCGCTGCCCTGGTGTGCGGACGAGAAACCGAAACTCGGCGAGCTGCGCAAGCGGCTGATCGGCCAGCTGGCGGGGTATCTCAACAAATCCTGATAGCCCTGTCTGCACCTTGCAGCGATGACCCATGCCCCTGTTGTGCTCGCCAAGCCGCAGGGGCATGGTTTTAATCGGCAGATCATTGAGTTGGCAGCAGTGTCCGGTTTTGGCGAGGCGCCCGTTTATGGTTAAGCTGGCAGCCAATCTTACCAATCACACTCATCGTACCAATCGGCAAGGATGCCCGATGAACTTTACCTTTCGCCAGATCCGTTATTTTGTGGCCGTGGCCGACAGCTTTTCAGTGAGTCGTGCCGCTGCCGAGCTGCATATCTCCCAGTCGGCGGTGACCAGCGCCATTCGCGAGCTGGAGACCGAGCTCGGCGCCCCGCTATTCGAGCGCAATCCGCGCGGCGTCACCCTCACCACTCAGGGGCACCAGTTTTTGCTCCACGCCCGCCGCATTCTCGGCGCTATGACCGAGGCGAGCCACTCCCTCAAAGCGGTGGCCCAGCAGGATCAGGGACGACTCACCATCGGCGTGACCACCTTGGTGGCGGGTTACTACCTCTCAGAGGCGCTCGGCCGTTTTCGCCGCGCCTTTCCGGCGGTACAGATTGAGGTGAAGGAGGATGAACAGCCTTTTCTGGAGCACCAGATCGTCAACGGCGAGGTGGATGTGGGGATCCTGATGACCAACCGCACCATCCGGCAAGAGGCGTTTGATACCGAGTTGCTGACCCGCTCGCCGCTGCGGCTCTGGCTGGCCGCCAACCACCCGCTCTGTGCCGAGTCGACCCTCTCGCTCACCGCGCTGGGGGAGGAGTCGATGATCTCGCTGACCGCCGATCAGCTCGATCAGATCATCGGTGGCGGCCTGCGCCGCTACGGCATCTCCCCCCGTGTCGTACTGCGCACCGCGTCGGTGGAGGCTGTGCGCAGTCTGGTGGCGAGCCAGCTCGGGGTCGCCCTGTTGCCCGATTTTGCCTATCGCCCCTGGTCGCTGGAGCAGGAGCGGGTCGAGGCGCGCCCCATCAAGGAGCCCATTCCCGCCATCGATATCGGTCTGGTGTGGCGCCGTGGTTCTCGGCTGGATTGGACGGCGCGGGAATTTATCGATATCGCACGGGATCAGAGCCGATTGAGAGCTCGTCAGGCGCTCCCTCGCTAGCCATCTCTTGCGGGGTAGCCACCAAAAATCAGATTCATCTGCACTCGATATCGATTTAGCTGATACCTGAGCCACCAAAAATTGAAATATTCATCGTATTGCTACTCCCCTAAGCTCATTGCTGGTTAACAGGATGTTAACGCCCATGGTGGCGTTCCTTCACCTGATGCAAGTCAACACAATGCAAGGAGTGCATGATGAAATTGACCCCTCTGATGCTGGCTCTTGTTCCGGCGCTGCTGGCAGGCCAGACCCAGGCTGCCCCGACCGAGCTCGGCAAGGGTGAAGGCCAGCTCAATATCGTGGCTTGGGCTGGCTACGTTGAGCGTGGCGAGACCGACAAGAACTACGACTGGGTGACCGGATTCGAGAAAGAGACCGGCTGCAAGGTGAGCGTCAAGACGGCGGCCACCTCGGACGAGATGGTGGCCTTGATGAACGAGGGGGGCTTCGATCTGGTGACCGCCTCCGGTGATGCCAGTCTGCGTCTGATTGCCGGTGGCAAGGTGCAGGCGCTCAATCTGGCGCTCATCCCGAGCTACAGCAAGATTGATCCCCGGCTGCAAAATGCCCCTTGGCACACTGTGGATGGCAAGCACTACGGCGTGCCCTACCAGTGGGGCGGCAATATCCTGATGTACAACACCAAGGTGTTCCCCAAGGCACCGGACTCCTGGAACGTGGTGTTCGAGGAACAGACCCTGGCGGATGGCAAGTCCAACAAGGGGCGGGTGCAGGCCTTTGACGGCCCGATCCACATCGCCGATGCCGCCCTCTATCTGATGACCCATCAGCCCGCCCTGGGCATCAAGGATCCTTACGAGTTGAACGAGGATCAGTACAAGGCCTCCCTCGATCTGCTGCGCAAGCAGCGCCAGCTGGTGGGACGCTACTGGCATGATGCTTTCGTCCAGATCGATGACTTCAAGAACGAAGGGGTGGTTGCGTCAGGCTCCTGGCCGTTCCAGGCCAATGCCCTGATCGCCGACAAGCAGCCCATCGCCACCACTGTGCCGAGAGAGGGAGTGACCGGTTGGGCCGATACCAGCATGGTGCACAGCGATGCCAAGAACCTCACCTGCGCTTACAAGTGGCTGGAGCACTCCCTGAGCAACAAGCTGCAGGGGGATCTCGCCGCCTGGTTTGGCTCGGTGCCTGTGGTGCCTGCCGCCTGTGAGGGCAATGCCCTGCTGGGCCCGACCGGGTGCAAAACCAACGGTATCGACAACTTCGATCGGGTTCGCTTCTGGCGCACTCCGGTCTCCCAGTGCAAGAGCCAGGGAACTTGCGTGCCCTATTACCGCTGGGTTTCCGACTATATCGCCATTCTGGGCGGCCGCTAAGGTGGGGTGAGCAAGGTGGTCGGAACCGCTGCCACCTTGCCAACGGCAGGGGAGCTGCGCCTCCTCTGCACGACTGCCGAGAGCGGATAATCAAGCGGGCCGGACAGGAGTCGGCCCATCCCAGTACAGACAAGGACGCCCCATGAACGCCGTACAATTTGACCGGGTCAGTCGCCACTATGGCGAGGTGAAGGCGGTCGACGACATCTCTTTCCAGATCCCCTCCGGGGAATTCTTTACCCTGCTGGGGCCGAGCGGTTCCGGCAAGACCACCTGCCTGCGGATGATCGCGGGCTTTGAGTACCCGAGCGACGGGGAGATCCGCCTGTTTGGCGAACCCTGCTCCACCGTGCCCCCCTACGATCGCAACCTCAATACCGTGTTTCAGGACTACGCCCTGTTTCCCAACATGGATGTGCGCGACAACATCGGCTATGGCCTGATGCTCAAGGGGGTCGCCAAGGCACAGCGTTACCGCAAGGTGGACGAGATGCTGGAGCTGGTGCGACTGCCTGGGGTCGGCAAGCGCCGCCCAAGCCAGCTCTCCGGCGGCCAGCGCCAGCGCATCGCCATCGCCCGGGCGCTTATCAACCAGCCACGCATCCTGCTGCTGGACGAGCCGCTGGGGGCCCTCGATCTCAAGTTGCGCGAGCAGATGCAGCTTGAGCTCAAGGCGTTGCAACGCCAGTTGGGCATCACCTTTATCTTCGTCACCCACGATCAGCAGGAGGCGCTCTCAATGAGCGACCGGATCTGCATCTTCAGTCAGGGCAAGATCGAGCAGATTGCCGCCCCCGATACCATCTACGACGCTCCGGCGACGCCGTTTGTGGCCCGCTTCGTTGGCACCGTCAATCTGTTCGAAGGGGAGCAGGCCAGACGGCTGTGCGGCGACGGCAGCCAGATGATGGTGCGCCCGGAGCGGATCCGGCTCGCTGAGGCGGGTGCGCCGGGCTGGTCGGGAGAGATCCGCGAGGTGGAGTATCTGGGTCCCTTCGTCCGTTATCGGGTTGATCTCGGGGAGCAGCTCGAGATCATCGTCAACCACCCCAATGAGGGGCAGGCCCGTCTGGCCCGTGGCAGCAGGGTCAGCCTCAGCTGGCCGGAGCAGGCCATCCATCGCCTGAGCGGCGCCCATCAGGGGGCGCAGCCATGAGTGCCCCTCACAGTGCGAGTCTTGCCATGAACCATCAGCCCGAACCTGCCCGTTTCAGGCCGCTGCGGCGCCTCTCGACCCTGCTCTATGGTCGGCCCGGCCTGCTGCTGGCGATCCTGCTGGGGCCGCCGCTGCTGTGGCTCGGCATCATCTATGTCGGCTCCTTGCTGATGCTGCTTTCCAACTCCCTGTTCGGGCTGGACGAGTTTAGCGGTCAGGTGCGCCACGAGCTGGGGCTGCAAAACTTCGTCGCCCTGCTGCGACCGGAGAATCTGGATGTGATCGGCCGCACCGTCGGCATGTCGCTGCTGGTGACCCTGGCCTGCGCCCTGCTCGGTTTTCCGGTTGCCTACTACATGGCACGCTACACCAGTGGCAAGACCCGGGCGCTGTTCTATGTGGGGATCATGCTGCCGCTCTGGTCCAGCTATTTGGTACGGGTCTATGCCTGGAAGTTGATTTTGGCCAAGGAGGGGGTTGTGAGCTGGCTGGCGGACAGCATGGGGCTGGAGTGGCTGCTCGATGCCATCCTCTCCTTGCCGGTGATAGGTGGCCCGTCGCTCTCCTTCTCGCGGCTCGGCACCTTTATCGTGTTCGTCTATGTCTGGCTGCCCTTCATGATCCTGCCCATTCAGGCGGCGGTGGAGCGTATACCGCGATCCCTGCTGGAGGCGAGCAGCGATCTGGGGGCGACACCCGCCCAGACCTTTCGCAACCTGATCCTGCCGCTGGCGTTGCCCGGTGTGGTGGCGGGCTCCATCTTCACCTTCTCGCTGACCCTCGGTGATTACATCATCCCCGGCATTATCGGCAACTCGACCATGTATATCGGTCAGGTGGTCTACATGCAGCAGGGAACGGCGGGCAATCTGCCCTTTGCCGCCGCCTTCTCGCTGGTGCCGATCCTTATCATCGCCATCTATCTGGCGATTGCGAAACGACTGGGGGCTTTTGATGCGCTTTGACCCTATCGCTTTGAACCGGCAGCAAGGAGGCCGTCATGTCAGCTAGCTCAATGAGCCGTCAGGGAGAGCGCCCTTCGGGCCTGCTCAAGTACGCCGCCATCGGCGGGCTTCTGTTCCTGCACTTTCCCATTCTGTTTATCTTCCTCTACGCCTTCACCAGCGAGAGCAAGAGTTACCAGTTTCCGCCCCCCGGGCTCACCCTCAAATGGTTCGAGGTGACCCTCAATCGCCCCGATGTGTGGCGTGCTATCCAGTTGTCGCTGGAGGTAGCGGGGCTGGCGACGCTGGCAGCCATGATCCTCGGCACCTTGGCGGCAGGGGCCATTGCCCGCAGCCGCTTCTTCGGTCAGGAGGTGGTGTCGCTGTTGCTGGTGCTGCCCATCGCGCTGCCCGGTATCGTCACCGGTATCGCGCTGCGCTCGGCCTACGGCCTGATGGAGATCCCGTTCAGCTTCTGGACCATCGTTATCGGCCACGCCACCTTCTGTGTGGTGGTGGTCTACAACAATGCGCTGGCCCGTTTTCGCCGCACCAACCAGAGCCTCATCGAGGCGTCGATGGACCTCGGGGCCGACGGCTTCCAGACCCTGCGCTACGTGATCCTGCCCAATCTGGCCACGGCGCTGCTGGCGGGGGGCATGCTGGCCTTTGCCCTGAGTTTTGACGAAGTGATCGTCACCACCTTTACGGCGGGCCAGCAGACCACCCTGCCCATCTGGATGTATCAGGAGCTGATCCGTCCCCGAGACAGGCCGGTCACCAACGTGGTGGCCCTCATCATAGTGGCCTTCACCACTATCCCCATTTTGCTTGCCTACTACCTCACTCGCGACACCCATGATGTTGCTGGCAGTGGCAAATGATGACTCAACGCGTGCGCAAGGATGCAACCATGAAACTCTCTACCCAACTCTTGATTGATGGCCAGTTTGTGACCGGCGAGGGGCAGGCCGAACCCATTCTCAACCCGGCCAACGGCGAACAGATCGCCGCCGTGCCCGAAGCCTCGTTCGAACAGGTGAACCGGGCGGTGAACGGTGCCCAGCGCGCCTTCGCCCAGTGGAGCCGCACTACCCCTGCCCAGCGCAGCAACCTGCTGCTGCGTCTGGCGGAGCTCGTCGAGCGCCACGCCGAGGAGTTTGCGGCGCTCGAATCCCTCAACTGCGGCAAACCCTATCTGGCCGTGCTCAACGACGAGTTGCCCGCGGTGGTGGACTGCTTCCGCTTCTTTGCCGGGGCGGCCCGCTGCCTGCAAGGGCCGTTGGCGGGGGAGTATCTCGAGGGGCACACCAGTATGATCCGGCGCGATCCCATAGGTGTTGTGGGCAGTATCGCCCCCTGGAACTACCCGCTGATGATGGCGGCCTGGAAGATGGCGCCGGTGCTGGCGGCGGGCAATACGGTGGTGCTCAAACCCTCCGAGCAGACCCCGCTCACCGCCTTGCGGCTTGCCGAACTGGCCAGCGAGATCTTCCCTCGCGGCGTCATCAACGTCATCTGCGGGCGGGGGGAAAGCGTGGGGGCGCCGCTGGTGGAGCACCCGCTGGTGCGGATGGTGTCGCTCACCGGCGATATCGCCACCGGCCAGAAGATCCTGCAGAGCGCCGCCCGCACCATGAAGCGCACCCACCTTGAGCTGGGGGGTAAGGCACCGGTGATCATCTTCGACGATGCGGATCTGGAGGCGGTGGTGGCGGGCATTCGCACCTTCGGTTTCTATAACGCCGGCCAGGACTGCACCGCCGCCTGCCGTATCTATGCCCAGGGCAAGATCTACGACAAGTTTGTCGCCGCCATGACCGATGCGGTGGCCTCCATCAAGGTGGGCAGCCAATACGAGGAGGGGGTGGAGATGGGGCCGCTTATCTCGGACAGACAGCGCAACCGGGTCGCCAGCTTTGTCGAGCGAGCCCAGAGCAGCGGTCATGTGGAGGTGACGGCGGGGGGCAAGATCCGTCCCGGCAACGGCTTCTTCTTCGAGCCGACCCTGATTGTCGGGGCCCGTCAGGAGGATGAGATCGTGCGCCGCGAGGTGTTTGGCCCCGTGGTGTCGGTGACCCGTTTCAACGATGCCGAGCAGGTGGTGCAGTGGGCCAACGACTCGGACTATGGCCTCGCCTCGTCGGTCTGGACCAAAGATCTGAGCCTCGCCAGCAAGGTGGCCAGCCACCTGCAATATGGCTGCACCTGGATCAATACCCACTTCATGCTCACCTCCGAGATGCCCCACGGCGGCATGAAGATGTCGGGCTACGGCAAGGATCTCTCCCTCTATGCGCTGGAGGATTGCACGGTGCCGCGCCATATCATGGTCAAGCTGTAGTGGGGATTGGTTAGCGGGTTGTCACAATTTATTTACAACTGATTCAGGCAGCCGACTCATGGGTCGGCTGCTTTTTTTGTTGCCATTTCGTTACAGTGAAGTCGTGATGAAACGGCAAGGCGCCTTGATATGGCGCCAGAGGATGGAACCGCTATGGCAACCTTTTACACCGCCCACCAGCCGGATGCTGACGGGGTGATCCACTACAGCAACGAGGAGCATGGTACCTGGCAGATCCTGATCGAACGTCAGTTCGCCGCTCTCGATGGCAAGGGGTGTAACGAGTATCTGGCCGGTCTCGACAGACTGGGGCTGCCCCGTGATCGCATCCCCCAGCTGGCCGAGATCAATGCCGTCTTGCAGCCTGCGACCGGCTGGTCGGTGGCGGCGGTGCCTGCGCTTATTTCGTTCGATCGCTTCTTCGCCCTGCTAGCCAACCGCCAGTTTCCGGTAGCGACCTTTATCCGGCGCCGGGACGAGCTCGACTACCTGCAAGAGCCGGATATCTTTCACGAGATCTTCGGCCACTGCGCCATGCTGACCAATCCGGCCTTTGCTCACTTTACCCACCTCTACGGTCAGTTGGGGCAGCAGGCGAGCAAGGAGCAGCGGGTCTTTCTGGCGCGGCTCTACTGGTTCACCGTGGAGTTTGGTCTCTTGGCAACGCCCGACGGGCTGCGTATCTACGGTGGCGGCATTCTCTCCTCCATCGGTGAGACCGCCTATGCCCTTTCCGGCAAGCCGCTGTTGCAACCCTTCGATCTACTGACCGTGCTGCGCACCCCGTATCGCATCGACATCATGCAGCCCACCTATTTTGTGCTGCCGAGTCTCGATCATCTCTACCAGCTGACCGGGGAGGAGATCATGGCTGCTCTGGCCGAGGCCAGTCGGCTTGGCCTCTATCCGCCGCGCTTTGAGGTTCCCGTTGGCAAACAGGCGAGCTGACCAAAAGCAAACAACCCTATTTCATTTTCATTAATTCAAGCAGGAGTAACCCATGTCCGAACTGGCCAGCCAGCAGTGTGAAGCGTGCCGCGCCGATGCCCCCAAGGTGAGCGATGAGGAGCTGCGCGAGCTGATGCAGCTTATTCCCGACTGGCAGCCGCTGGTGGAGGAGGGGGCGCTGCAACTGCGGCGAGAATTTACATTTCGCAACTTCAAGGAGGCGCTGGCGTTTACCAACCGCCTGGGCGAGCTGGCAGAAGCGGAGTTCCATCATCCGGCCATCCTGACCGAGTGGGGCAAGGTGACCGTCAGCTGGTGGACGCACAAGATCGGCGGATTACACCGCAACGACTTCATCATGGCGGCGCGCACCGATCAGTTGCTCCGGTAATCGCACCCCACACCAGCGTCATCGGTTGACCCGGGCCTGCCTGCGAAAGTGGGGCAGGCCCGCATTTTTATGGGCTGGCGCTCGCACTGGGGGGATCGAGACTGTATTATCCGCTCATTCATAGAGTTAGCTAGGAAGTGTGTCCCGAATGCGTCTTGAAGTCAGCTGTGAAGACCGCCTGGGCCTGACCCGGGAACTGCTCGACCGCCTGGTGGAGCACAATATCGATCTGCGCGGCATCGAAATCGATACCTCAGGCATCATCTATCTCAACTTTCCCGAGCTGGAGTTCAGTGATTTTCAGCACCTGATGCCGGAGATCCGCCGCATTCCCGGCGTCTACGACGTCAAGACCATCCCCTACATGCCTTCCGAGCGAGAGCATCACGAGATCGAGGCGTTGCTCAAGGCGCTGCCGGATCTGGTCTTCTCCCTCGACAGCAAGGGCAAGGTGACCCAGGCCAACCAGTCTGCCCTCACCACCCTCGGCTTGCCGGTGGAGGAGGTACGCGGCGTGGCGCTCGGTTCGCTGGTCAAGGGTTTCTCCTTCACCCGCTGGCTGGAGGCGAGCGAGATCAAGCCGCAGACCTGCAAGCTCAGTTTCAATGGCGAAGAGTATCTGGCAGATCTGATGCCGCTGTTCGTGGCAGAAGCCCGCGGCAAGCAGGCGCTGGCCGGGGCCGTGGTGGTGCTCAAATCTGCCCGTCGGGTCGGCCTGCACTTCAGCGCGCTTCATGCGGTGGAAGTGGGGGGCTTCGAGCATCTGCAGGCCGAGAGCCCCAAGATGAAAGAGGTGCTGTCGCAAGCGCGCAAACTGGCGATGCAGGACGCGCCGCTGCTGATTGTCGGTGAGACCGGTACCGGCAAGGAGCTGCTGGCCCGTGCCTGTCACGGGGCCAGCCTGCGCTCCAGCCACCCCTTTATGGCCCTCAACTGCGCCGCCATGCCCGATAACGTGGCCGAGAGCGAGCTGTTTGGTTATGCCCCCGGCGCCTTTGGCAACAACACCGAGGGCAAGCGCGGCGTGCTGGAGCTGGCGAGCGGCGGCACCCTGATGCTGGACGAGATCGGCGACATGTCTCCCCATCTGCAGACCAAGTTCCTGCGGGTATTGCAGGATGGGGTGTTCCGCCGGGTCGGTGACGAGCAAGAGGTGAAGGTCAACGTGCGTTTCATCTGCACCACCCAGAAGCAGTTGCTGGATCTGGTGCACGAAGGAACCTTCCGCGAGGATCTCTACTACCGTCTCAACGTGCTCAGTCTGGCGCTGCCGCCCCTGCGCGAGCGCAAGGCAGACATCATGGTGCTGGCCCAGCAGTTTGTCTCTCGCTTTGCCAGCGAATTGCAGCGTCCGCGCCCGCGCTTTACCCGCAACATGGCCGACTACCTGACCGCCTACCGCTGGCCGGGCAACGTGCGTCAGCTGCGCAACTGTCTCTACCGTGCCATGACCCTGCTGGAAGGGGATGAACTGGGGCCCGAGCAGATCGACCTGCCGGTGGCGGCCGATACCATGCCGCTGATCGACGAGTGGTTTGAGGGGAATCTCGACGATGCGGTGAAGCGCTTCGAGAGCCAGCTGCTGGCCCGGCTCTATCCCGCCTTCCCATCGACGCGCCAGCTGGCCAAACGCCTGGGCGTGTCGCATACCGCCATCGCCAACAAGCTGCGAGAATACGGCATCAGCAAGAAGTGATTTCCGTCTTGTTGCCTGCCACCAGAGAGCCCGTTACCAGACGGGCTCTCCGTTTTCTTTACACGAACTCTGTAGTTGATGGCGGGGTGAGACTTGTCAGGCCAGTGTCAGCCAACTTACTATCTGGGTTCATGTACCCGAACCGCAATGCCATAGCAGCGGTATTGTCAAGGCGACTACCTCCCGATCATGCTGTTACTCTTTCCCCCCCGTTTAACTGCCCGTCTGGCGCTCCTGTTGGTTGCGTTTGGCCTGCTGTTGCCCCGCGCGCAGGCGGAAACGGCCGCAGAGAGCCGGGCGACGGCGGTCAGGGAGCTGGTGCTCGATATCATGAGTTACACCCGCTGGCCCACCGAGCCTGCGGTGCTGCGTATGTGCGTGGCGGCGCCGACCGAATATGCCGGCGCCCTCTTTACCATCGATCGTCAAGCCAATGGCCGTACCGTGCAGGTCCATCGTTACGAGGCGAGCGATCCGGCCATCAGCGATCACTGCGATGTGCTCTATCTGGGGGTACTCGACGAGCCGACCCGGATTGCGCTGTTTGCCCGCCTGCAGGGACACCCAGTGCTTAGCATCAGCGAATACAACCACGACTGTTCCACCAGCTCGGTGTTCTGCCTGCAGACCTCGCCGGACAGCGTGCGGGTGCGGTTTAAAGTGAACCTCGATGCCCTGGCCCTGAGCGGCGTGCGGGTGCATCCCGCCGTGCTCAAGCTGGCCCATGCCGACAAGGGGGTCCCATGAGACGACAGGTGAGCGCGGCTCCCCGCCGTCTGACCCTGCGTCAGAGCCTGGGGCGAACCCATCTGGTGGCCGCCATCACAGCCGTCAGTGTGGCGGGACTCTTTTTTACTCTGGTGGCCCTGCTGGTAGTGCGTTTTTACGCCGACCACAATCTGGAGCTGGTAGCCCGCGCCATCAGCTACAGCGCCGAGGCGGCGGTGGTGTTCCACGATGAGGAGGCGGCGAGCGAGGCGCTCAGTGGCATCGTTGCCAAGGAAGAGGTGGCCCAAGCCACTATCGTGCTGACAAATGGCCAGCTGCTCGCCAGTTGGGAGCGCCCCAGAAGCAACCCGCTGGTGACGCTCGAAGACTATCTGGCCCAACTGCTGATGCCGGGGCCTGTCAAACTCCCCATGCTGCGGGGTGGTGAGCAGATCGCCACCATCGAGCTGCGCGGCCACGGTGAATATCTGTTGCTGTTTTTGCTCTCGGCGCTGCTGGTGATGGTAGTTTGCCTGATGCTGAGCGCCATGGTGGCACTCTATGTGGCCGACCGGATGCAGGTCTCCATCACCGCACCGCTGCGCAAACTGGCACTTGTCGCCCACTCGGTACGTCGACAACGCACCCTGGGGATGCGGGCGCCACCGGCCGATATCGTCGAGATTAACGAGCTGGGGGATGACTTCAACTCCCTGCTGGACGAGCTGCAAGCCTGGCAGGCCCAGCAGGCCCGCGAAAATGCCAGCCTGCTCCATCAGGCTACCCACGATGCCCTTACCGGACTGCCCAATCGCGCCCTGTTTGAAGCGCGGCTCGCGCAGGCCATCTCCCTCGGCGAGCAAGAGGGGTTTGCGCTGCTCTATCTCGACTGCGATCGCTTCAAGCAAATTAATGACACGCTGGGGCACAACGCCGGTGACGATGTGCTGATCGCGCTCTCAAGACGGGTGCAACATCAGTTGCGTCCGGATGATCTGGTGTTTCGCCTCGGTGGTGACGAGTTTGCGGTGCTGGTTGGCCCACTCCAGCGACAGCATGAGGTGGAAGAGGTGATTGGCCGCATCCAGCAGGCGATGAGCGAACCGGTGGCGCTGCGTGACGGTCGTCAGCTGGTGGCCGAGGTGAGTGTCGGCTTCGCCGTCTATCAGGCGGGTATGAGTGCCAGCGTGCTGTGTGATCAGGCCGATGCAGCCATGTATCTGGCGAAACGGGCGCGCCGCAGCGAACAGCAAACCATCGCCTGACTGGCAAGAATAACAACATAAACAAGGAGCAAACCATGAAGATCACCCACCTGTTGAAAGTGACCCTGCTGGGGTTGATGTTGTCACTGCTGGCCGGTTGCCAGAGTGCCCCCAAGGGGTTGACCCCGGAGCAGATCGCCGTGCTCAAGGAGCAGGGCTTTTATCTGACCGATGAGGGGTGGACGCTGGATCTGGCCAACCGGGTGCTGTTTGCCAACAACGTGGGGGCGCTCAATCCCCAGACTCGCCAATCCGTTGAAAAACTGGGTAAAACACTGCTTGGCGTAGGGTTGGACAAGGCGCGGGTGGATGGGCACACTGACAATACCGGCGAGAGCAGCTACAACCAGCAACTCTCCCTGAAGCGGGCCCAGTCGGTGGCCGATGTGCTGGTCTCGGTCGGCATGAAACCGGCCAATCTGGAGATCCATGGCCGTGGCGAGACCATGCCGCTGGCGGATAACAAGACCAGAGAGGGCCGGGCCGCCAACCGCCGGGTTGCCATCGTCATCAGCGATCAATAACCCTTCTCATCATTTCATTACCCATAAAAAAGAGCGCCCGATCGGCGCTCTTTTTGATCGCGACAGCTGGGGTCGCGAGGGCATGTGGGGCAGGGTTACTGCGCGCTATTTTGCCCGTTATTGTCGTGATGGCTGCGCAGGCGGATGTTGATCATCTCCACCACCAGCGAGAAGGCCATGGCGAAGTAGATGTAGCCCTTCGGAATATGCAGGTCCATCCCCTCGGCCATCAGGGCGAAGCCCACTAGGGTGAGGAAGGAGAGGGCCAGCATCTTGATGGTGGGGTGGTTATCGACGAAATCACCGATGGATTTGGCGGCAAACATCATGATGAAGACGGCAATCATGATGGCCAGCACCATCACCGGCACGTGATCGGCCATGCCGACCGCGGTGATCACCGAGTCGAGGCTGAACACGATATCGAGGATGGCGATCTGGATCAGGGTGCTGATAAAGCCCGAGGCCGCTTTGCTGACGCTCTCCGGCTCGGCCGCCCCTTCCAGGGTGACGTGGATCTCGTGGGCACTCTTGCCGATGAGGAACAGGCCCCCCAGCAGCAGGATCAGATCGCGGCCGGAGATGGCTTCACCCAGCACGGTGAAGAGCGGATCGGTGAGGCGCATCACCCAGGCCAGCGAGAGCAGCAGCAGGATCCGGGTACCCATGGCGAGCCCCAGACCCAGAATGCGCGCTTTTTGACGCTGCGCCTCCGGCAGGCGACCTACCAGGATGGAGATAAAGATGATGTTGTCGATGCCCAGCACGATCTCGAGCAGGGTAAGGGTGGCGAGTGCGACCCAGGCAGAGGGATCAAGAACCCATTCCAGCATGATTGAACCTTGGTTGAAAATTGGTTGGAAAATTGAAGCAGCGCATTCTAGCAGGGGCGCCACTGCTTGTCCCAGAGGGGGGAAAAGATAAAAATGGTGGCCATCGCAAGGGAGGCAGGCATGTTTCGATTAGGGTTCATTATTAATCCGGTCGCCGGGATTGGCGGTGCAGTGGGGCTCAAGGGCAGTGACGGTGTGGTGGCCGAGGCGCTGGCCCGAGGCGCTGTGCCCAAAGCGCAGGAGCGGGCGCGGCAAGCTCTGTTGCTACTGTGCGAGCTGAATGTCCCGTTCGAACTGCTGACGGTGGCGGGAGATATGGGGGAGACGGTAGCCCGATCTCTGGGACTACCCTGTCGGGTCATCTATCAACCAGCCGGGGAGAGCACCTCGGCCGATGATACCCGCCACGCCGCCGAGTTGATGCGCGAAGCCGGGGTCGATCTGCTGCTGTTTGCCGGTGGCGATGGCACGGCGCGGGATATCTGCGCCGCGGTGGGGGAGTCCTGCCATGTGCTCGGCATTCCCGCGGGGTGCAAGATCCACTCTGGCGTCTACGGGGTGACGCCCGCTGCCAGCGGGCGGGTGGTGGCGCGGATGATCGCAGGGGAACTGCTCAGCCTGATCGATGCCGAGGTGCGCGACATCGACGAGGAGGCGTTTCGCGCGGGCAAGGTGCGGGCCCGCCACTACGGCCAGCTGAAGGTGCCCAGCGATCTGCGTTACGTACAGGCGGTAAAACAGGGGGGCAAGGAGTCCGAAGAGCTGGTGTTGGCGGATCTCGCCGCCGGTGTGGTGGAGCAGATGGAGCCCGATACCCTCTATCTGATGGGCTCCGGCAGCACGGTGGCAGCCTGTATGGCTGAGCTCGGTCTGGAAAATACTTTGCTCGGTGTGGATCTGGTGGAAAATGGCCGACTTATCGGGCAGGATCTCAGCGCCGCCGAGATCCTGACCCGGATCCGCGGTCGTCGCTGCCGACTGATCATTACCCTGATAGGCGGACAGGGACATCTGTTCGGGCGCGGAAATCAGCAATTGAGTCCTGAGGTGATTCGGTGTGTCGGGCTGGACAATATCCAGGTGCTGGCAACCAAAGCCAAGCTTGCCGCCCTTGCGGGCAGGCCGCTGCTGGTGGACACCGATGATCCCGAATTAAACCGGGCGTTGCGTGGTTATCTGCGAATAACCACAGGATACAAGGATCAGGTCATCTACCCGGTGGCCAACCCGGAATAGGACGCCAAGGACGCTGCTGGCCTGGCGCCAGAGAGCTGCAATCAACCGGATTGCGGTTCCATACCCCCGAATTTTTTGCCGCAAATGAGGCTGCGTTACATGACGATTCACGATTTTGAGCACAAGTTGTTGGGACTGATCGACAGCATGGTTGCCACCGCGACCGACGATGAGCTGTTTGCGGGGGGTTACCTGCGAGGTCATATCTCATTGGCCGTTGCCCGGGCCGAGCTGGAAGGCAAGACCCTGGTGCGGGACGTCAAGAGCTATGTGCTGCGCAGCCTCAACGAGGCGATCTTGCAAGGTGAGCTTTCTGAAGAGGATGAAAAACTGGTGCAGGCGATGTGGAGTCGTTTGCAACAAGACGCAGAAGCTTGATCGGATACACAATTCAAACTGAAGTTTGAGTTTATTCTTCCCCTGAAGTTAGTGAAAGGTTAATAATAAGTTTCGCCTTTTGTTTCAGGGATTAAACTATGGCCTCCTCCTCACGCATTGCCAATAAACTGCCGCTCGAGATGCTCTATCACTGGGAGCGGCAGTGTCCTGATCGAACCTACCTGCGTCAAACCATCAACCGCGAATATGTCGATTTCACCTGGGGTGAAGTGGCCGATGAAGCGCGGCGGATGGTGACGGCCTTGCGTCACCTCGGTCTGGTGGCCGGTGACAAGGTGGCGCTGCTCTCCAAGAACTGCGCCCAGTGGTTTATCGCCGATCTGGCGATGCAGATGGGGCAGTATGTGAGCGTGCCCATCTACCCGACTGCCAACGTCGACACCATCGAATATGTGCTGCGCCACAGCGAGGCCAAAGCGATCTTCGTCGGCAAGCTGGATGACTGGAAGAGTCAGGAGGCGGGGGTGCCTGCCGATCTGCTGCGCATCGCCTTCCCATATGACACCATGCCAGCCAGCCACCAGTGGGACGATCTGCTGGAAGTGCACGAGCCGATCCCTGACAGCCCGGTGCAGGCCCCTGACTCCCTGCTGAGTCTGGTCTACACCTCCGGCAGTACCGGCAAACCGAAAGGGGCCATGCTGAGCGTCGAGCGCTACGCCTGGTCGTGCGAGAAGCTGGTGGAGACGGTGAGCCTGAGCCAGGCCGATCGGGGCTTCTCCTACCTGCCGCTGGCCCATATTACCGAGCGGGTCTACATCTACGGCGGTAGCCTCTATGGCGGCGCTACCATCGCCTTTCCCGAATCCCTCGACACCTTTATTGAAGATGTCAAACGCTGCCGTCCCACCGTCTTTATCTCGGTGCCACGACTGTGGGCCATGTTCCGCATCAAGATCCACGAGAAGCTGCCCCAGAAGAAACTCGAACTGCTGCTCAAGATCCCGCTTATCTCCGGCCTGATCAAACGCAAGCTGCAAAAGGGGTTGGGACTGGATCAGGCCCGGGTACTCGGCTGCGGCTCCGCGCCTGTCTCCCCTGCGCTGCTTGAGTGGTATCTGAGCATCGGCCTCAAGGTGACGGAAGCCTGGGGCATGACCGAGAACCACGCCTACTCCACCATCAACTACCCGTTCCGCGCTGACAAGATCGGCACCGTCGGCAAGGCGGGGATTGGGGTGACCATCAAGATCTCCGACGAGGGTGAGATCCTCTGTCGCTGCGAAGGGATGATGCTGGGTTACTACAAGGATCCCGAGCACAGCGCCGAGGCCATCGATGCCGAGGGGTGGCTCCATACCGGCGACATGGGCAAGCTGGACAAGGAGGGTTATCTCACCATCACCGGCCGGATGAAGGATGTGTTCAAGACCGCCAAGGGCAAGTATGTGGCGCCGGTGCCTATCGAGGGACTGCTGGGGCAGGAGCCCATTATCGAACAGCTCTGCGTGATTGGTTATGGCATGCCCCAGCCCATTGCGCTGGTGCAGCTGGCCGAGAGTGCCATGAAGGGCAATCGGGAGGAGGTCAACGCCAGACTGGAAGCGGCGCGGGTTCGGGTCAACGATCAGCTGGAATCCCACGCCAAGATCCGCGGTATTCTGGTAGTGAAAACCCCCTGGAATATCGAGAACGGCGTGCTGACCCCCACCATGAAGATCAAGCGTCACCTGCTGGAGCAAAAGTACGCCCAGGTCGGGGATCGCTGGCCCTCATCCCAGGTGGTGGTGTGGGAGGAGTAAATCCCGTCTTTCCATAGCGCAACAAACAACAACGGCCCTTGATGGGCCGTTGTTGTGTTTGAGGCATATCACTCGCCGCTGTTTTGTCGGCGAGTAAAAGCGCGCCCGGTTAGATCTGCGCCAGCGCGGCGGCCAGATCGGCGATCAGATCGTCCGCATCTTCCACCCCGATGCTGAAGCGGATGAGGTCGTCGTTGACTCCGGCAGCGAGGCGGCTCGCCTCGTCCATGGCGGCGTGGGTGGTACTGGCCGGATGGCAAGCGAGACTCTCGAGATCCCCCAGACTCACCGCCTGCACGAACAGTTGCAGGTTATCGAGCAGGGTGGCGCAGCGCTCAAACCCGCCTTCAAGTTCAATACTCACCATGCCGCCAAAGCCGCTGGCGAAGGCGCTGAGAGCATCGTGGCCCGGATGGTTGGCAAGCCCCGGGTAGATAACCTTCTTCACCGCCGGATGTGCCGCCAGAAACTCGGCCACTTTCTGCGCATTGTGCAGGTGGGCATCCATCCGCAGCGGCAGGGTCTTGACCCCGCGCTGCAGCAGGTAGGCCTCCTGCGGGCCAATGGGAGAACCGATATGCTTGAGGGCCACGGTGCGGATCGATTTCATCAGGGCGTGAGAGCCTGCCACCACCCCGGCGATGATGTCGCCGTGGCCGCCCAGATATTTGGTGCCGCTGTGCATCACCACATCGACCCCGAGCTCCAGCGGACGCAGCAGGTAGGGGGTGAGGAAGGTGTTGTCACATACCGTAATGGCGCCCACCTTGCGGGCCGCTTCCACCACCAGCCGCGGATCCACCACCTTGAGGGTGGGGTTGGTCAGGGTTTCGAACAGTACCACCTTGGTGGCGGGGCGGATATTGGCCAGCAGATCGCGATCGCTCTCGTAGGCGGTGACCTTGATGCCGGCGCGGCTGAAGGTCTGCTTGAGGAACGCATCGGTGCCGCCGTAGAGCGGGCCGATATAGGCTACCTCATCGCCGCTGTTGGCCAGGGCATACATGATGGCGCTCACTGCCGCCATGCCGCTCGCCACCACCAGCGCTTCATCGGCACCTTCAAGCGCCGCCAGTTTCTGCTCCAGCTCGGCGGTGGTGGGGTTGCCAAAGCGGCTGTAGATAAAGCCGGGGGCCTGACCTGCAAAGCGCTCCTTGCCCGCCTGGGCGTTGAAGTAGCTGAAGGTGCTGCTCTGGTAGAGCGGGGTGGTGAGGGCACCGGTCTGTGGGTCGATCCGCTGGCCGCTGTGTACGCTCATGGTCTTGAATTTCATCGTGTTGCTCCGTGATGGCCAGGCTCTGGCCATGACTTGTTTTGTTGTTCGTTGCTTGTTGTTTTTGTCAGCGCGGGTATGTGCATGCGGCTTGTGGCTTATGCATATACCCGCCTGCGGATCTTTACGCTGCTTAGGCCGGTATCGCTTCGCTTTCAGTGCGCGGGAGGCGAGTTGGTTCCACCGGCCCATAGTGCCGCGCCGTCACATCCGGGTGGGAGCGCAGCCGCCCCTTGAGCACGTTCTCCCCCACCTGATTAAAGAGCGGGTTGGTCGGGTCACTCTCCGGCCCTTGCGCCTGCGCTGCCAGCTCTGGGGAGAGGCTGAGCAGGGGCACGGTGGCATCGAGCCGCGCCGCCATAAAGAAGGCGCAGGAGAGGCGCGAGACGCCGGGCGGCGGGCTTACCACCCGATGCAGGGTCGCCTTGAGATAGCCGTTGGAGGCCAGCTCCAGCAGCTCGCCGATATTGACCACCAGCGCTCCCGGCAGGGGGGGGCGCGGAGATCCAGCCGTCGGCCGTCTCGACCTCAAGCCCCGAGTGATTGTCCTGCATCACCAGCGTCAGGTAGCCGGGATCCTTGTGGGCGCCGACCCCTTGACTGCTGCTGCCCGCCTCTTGCCCAGGGTAGTGAATCAGCTTCATGTGGTGGTAGGGGGCGCCGCGAATACTGTCGTCAAACACTTGGGCCGGTTGCTCCAGCACCTCGGCAAAAGCGGCCAGCAGGGTGAGGGTGATATCGCTCAGCCGATCTTGCCACGCCAGCAGATGGGCTTTCATCTCTGGCAGGGCGGTTGGCCACTGGTTGGGGCCGACCAGCCGCTGCCAGGGTTCACGGATCAGGGCCGCAGGCAGGGCTTGCGCCTCGTTCATGATATCGAACTGCTCACGCAGATCCGGCCGCTGGCGTGTCAGCTCGGCACCGACCCGGTTGTAGCCGCGAAAGTGGGGGCTGTTGACCATCTGCACCGCCAGCTTCTCCTGCTCCGGCAGAGCAAAGAAGCGCTCTGCCAGCGCCAGGGTCTCTAGCATCTCAACCTTGCTCAAGCCGTGGCCGATCAGATAGAAAAAGCCCACATCGCGGGCGGCCGCGGCCAGCCTGGCCAGCATAGGGCGACGCACCTCGGGCGCCCCGTTGAGGGCAGCCAGATCGATGATCGGCAGTGGTGAATGTTCCATGTGCACCTCCTCACTCTTTCGTTATCTCTGGCGCCATCTCTTGCACTGCCTCCGCTGTTGGCAGACCTGATAAGCGGCAAACGGGATGGCGCGACAGTGTGGCGCCATCTGGGATAAAGGGGATGCTACTGTTCGGTGTTATAAGACGGAAACAACAAATTATTCTTAGTTATACACAAAATTCGAAATGGAATTCGGCAACTGATGGGCTGAAGGTTTTTTGCGCAGCCATTGCGAGGTAAAAGGGCAATGATGAGGGGGAGAGTGATAACCAGAGGCAAGCTGCCAGTGGCAAAAATGACCAAAACAGAAAATGGCCAAAACAGAAGGGAGGCGGATGCCTCCCTTCTGGTTGAGCGGGTGTTCACCTGACCGGGTGCGTAGGTGAGTGACCGCGTATTCTGGCCTTAACCGCCTGCTGGCTCTCAGTAACCCAGGGTAAAGCGCTGGCGCTGGTGAGCTGGTTTTTCCACCTCGTTCAGCACACCGTCAGCCAGATCACCGGCGGTGATCCCGGCAGGCTGTTCGCCGCTAAAGAGCACCTGATCGCCACCAATCCGATAGCCGCCGCGCTTCTCGCCCGGTTCGAGGAACACCGGGGGAGAGACAAAGCGCCAGTCGAGGGTGGTTTCACGACGCAGGGCGGTGAGACCGTCGCGGGCGGCCAGCGCCCCCTGTTTCCATTCGGCCGGAAACTCAGGGGTATCCACCAGTTGCACGCCGGGGGCAACCTCCAGACTGCCGGCGCCACCTACTACCAGCAGCCAGCTGTTGGCCGCTTTGGCTGCTGCGACGATCGCGTTGGCGCCCTTGAGGTACTGGTCGTAGATATCTGGTGTGGTCCAGCCCGGGTTGTAGGCGCTGATCACCCGATCGTGCCCCTTGAGCACCTCGGCCAATGCCTGCGGGTTTTGGGCATCCACCGCCACGGCGGTGACCTGCGGATGGGCGGCCACCTTGCTGACATCGCGGACGATGGCGGTGACGTGATGGCCGCGGCTGATGGCCTCGTTCAGGATGGCTGAACCGACAAAACCACTGGCACCGATCAGGGCAATCTTCATGGGGAACTCTCCTTCACTGTTGGAATGGGGCTATCCTACGCCGCCATTTATGATTTAATAATCACCTCAAAAATGCATTCACTTATAAGCTGGATTTAATAATGGAACAGCTCAGACGTTACGCCATCTTCGCCGCCGTGGTGGAAGCGGGCAGCATGACAGGGGCGGCCAAATCCCTTGGCATGACCCCCTCCGCCGTCAGTCAGCATATCAGTCAGCTGGAGAGCCTGCTCGGACTGCCCCTGCTCCATCGCTCCACCCGTCGTCTCAGTCTGACCGAGGCGGGAGAGGTGGTGTGGCAAGGGTGTCGGGCGTTGCAGCAGACTCTGAGCGAGACCGAGCTGCGCCTCTCGGAGGTGCGCGACGCCCTGCTCGGGGAAGTGCGGATCACCGCCCCGGTGGGGATGGCGGGCCAGCCGCTGGCGCTGGCCCTCTCGCCGCTGTTGCAGGCCCACCCCGGCCTCACCATTCAGATCATCGCCGACGACGAGAAGCGGGATCTGATTGCCGAGCGGATCGACGTGGCGCTGCGGGTCGGCACCTTGCCTGACTCGACCCTGGTGGCCCGCAAACTGGGGCAGACCCGGATGCTGCTCTGCGCCGCTCCCACCTATCTGGCGCGCAAGGGGACGCCGCGCATGCCCGCCGATCTGGCCACCCACGACTGGCTCTGCGGCGACATGCTGGGCAACGGTTTGCTGCTGCAGGATGAAAAGGGTGGCGAACACAGGGTGAGGTTCAAGGCCAAGGTGCTCTGCAATAACGTGTTGCCCTTGCGCCAGTTTGCGCTGGCGGGGCAGGGGATCTCGCTGCAACCGGAGGGAGAAATTGGCGAGGATCTGGCGCAGGGGCGTCTGCTCGAACTGCTGCCCGGTTTTCGGGTGGCACCGATGGAGATCCACGCCATCACGCCGCAGCGGGAGATCCCGGAGAAGGTGCGACGGGTGGTGGAGGCGCTGCGCAGCTACTTCGGCACGACGATGTCGTCATGAGCTGCGCCTTAATTGTTGAGAAAAGGCCCCCGATTATCCTGAAGGGGAATTATCCATAAGGCGGTTTGTCGAGAAGAGCGATAGCCCGGATGAGGAGATGGGCATGCTTGACTGTTAAGCATACTTAAAACGAACTGACGGCCCGCACCTGATCTTTGAGCCAATTAAGCCCGGTATCCTGACCGGAGCTTTTGTGCCAACTCATGTAGACGGGGCAATCCTCCGAGAGCCAGGGCAGGGGATAGCTGGCCAGATCCAGCGCCTGCCCCAGCTTCTCCATATGCCACTGGCTGGCGACGCAGAGCCAGTCGGTACGACTCACCAGATGAAGAGCGGTGAGCAGGGAGTCGCTCTCGTAGGCAATCTGGCGCGGCGGCAGCGGCGCCTTGGTCAGGGTGTTGAGCAGCAAGCTGTCGAGCCGCCTGGTTTGCAATACCACGTGCTTTTCGTTGAAGAAGGTGGCCATGTCGGGGGCCTGGCGGATCCTGGGGTGATCCTTGCGGCAGGCGATGCGCAGGGCCTGGGACATAATCTGCTCGTTTTCGATCCCCTGCTCCGCCATCGGCTTGGTGGCCAGCACCAGATCCACGCTGTGCAGATAGAGGCTGTTCTGGCGCAGGGCTTCGTCCTGTACCTGGGTGTTCCACTCCAGCTGACAGTTGGGGGCTTGGGTCTGCAACAGGTTGTTGAGCTCCGGCAGGAAGAAGATATCGATATCGGGCACCCCCGCGATGCGAAAGGTGCGCCGACTGGTCTGGGGATCAAAGAGATCGGTGCGCTGCAGGCTGCGCTCCATGTCGTGCAGCGGCACCATGATCTCGTGGTGCAGACTGAGCGCTCGCGCCGTGGGGGTGATGCCGCGTCCCTGGCGGACAAACAGCGGCTCGCCCACCAGGGTGGTCAGGCGGCTGATGGCCTGGCTGATGGCCGAGGGGGTCATCTCCATCATCTCGGCGGCCGTGGTGACACCACCATAGCGGATCACCGCATCGAGGACGCGAAAGAGATTGAGATCGACTTGAGACATGGTGGCTACCGTTAAGCATGATTAAACAGTTAACATACTGAACAGCCTCTTGTCCGGCCAGCATTCCCTGCGATAACTGTGATGCTTCCCTCTCTATTCGTCATCTTCCATCTTGCTGCGAATGCGATCGAGCCTGTTTTGCAGCCATGCTTGAGCCCGGCAGGTGGCCCGCGGCATAGAGCAGCGCGAGCAGCAGCAAGCCGCCCAGAAAGAGCCAGCGAGCGCTTCCCCAATGGCCGCTGTCCGTCATCAGGGCCGCCAGCAACAGGGGGCCAAGCAGCTGACCGAAGTTGGCGAGCTGGACAAAAAAGCCCTGCACGATGGCCAGTTGCACCGGCCCCTGACTCACTCCCTGCGCAGACGAGAGGATCGCCGGCGGCGCCATGCCACCCGAAAGGGAGAGGACGAGGCACAATCCATAGGCCCACCACGGCGACAGGCCGGGCCAGAAGGCGAGCATGCCGCACAGCGCCATCAGACCCAGTGCCCAGCTGATGAGCCGATCTCGTGCTACGCCCCGGCGCAGCAGCCATGCCCCCATCAGGTTGCCGGGAATATTGGCGACCACCGCCAGCGCCGAGAGCAGGGCGATCTGGCTTTGGCCAATCCCGGGGCTGCCTTGCAACATGGTTGGCAGCCAGACAAAGAGCGCCCAGAGCATCAGGCTGTAGAGCGTGAACGCCAACCCGTAGCGCCAGAGTGTCAGTTGTCGGAGCACCGTGAGCTGGCGCAGTGGGCGGCCTGCGTTAGCCGCGCTTTGGGGCCCCCCGACCCGCAGCCCATCTGCCGAGCGACTGGCGAGCAGAAGCAGCAGGGCAGAGAGTTGCGGGATCATCAGGATCAGCCAGGCCAGTCGCCAGCCACCTTGTGCCGTGAGCCAGGGAGTAAGCAGCATACCCGCTGCCGCCCCGAGAGGCAGGTTGACTGCCCACAGGCTTATGGCCAGCCGTTTATCCTCCTCCCGGGTCACCGCCACGATAAAGGCGGGCATGGCCACCGAGACCAGCAAAAAGCCAATCCCCTCGACAATGCGCGACAGCAGCATCATGGCCAGCCCGGTGGCGGGCAGCGCCAACGCACCGCCTGTGACGATAACCAAAAGCCCGACAACCCCGGTTTGCCGCCCACTCCAGCGGGTTAGCAACAGGCCGAGAAAGAGGCTGAATAGGATCGCCAGCGTATTGAAAGCTGAGGCGAGATAGCTGGCTTCGACCAGTGTCAGCCCCAGCTCGTTGCGCAGTATGCCGAGTACGGCGGGCACTTTGCCAAGGCAGAGGGCGCCGCTGGCACCGGCAAAAATGGCGAGGAAGACCAGAGGCCAGCGCGTGCTTTGTGGCTGGTGGCCAGCGAGCGTGCTCATGGCCGATATTGGCCGTTGCGCAGCCACTCATCGTTGAGCTGACCAAATTCGCCGTGCTGATAGGCATGCAGCCGATCTGCAATGGCGTCGTGGCTGTTCATGACGAAGGGGCCATGTTTGACCAGGGGTTCATTGAGCGCCTGGCCTGAGAGCAGCACGAAGTGGCAGGGCTCGGTGGCCTCAAGCTGCAGAGCCATCGCCTCGCCGCCATCGGCAGAGAGGCTGACACCCATCCCGTGACCTGCCGGGATGAGGTGCCGCTCTCCCTCCGCCTGCAGGGTTAGCGATCCGGTCAGGGGATAGATCATGGCATTCCAGCCTGCCGCCAGCAGATGAGTGAAGCGGCTGCCGGGCGCGCAATGGCCATCGAGCAGGGTAAAGGGTTGGGGCAGCGCTGCCGAGTGTGGTGCCGTTATCCCGTTGCTGTGGCCTGCGACCACCCGTACTCTCACCCCTTCGCCATGAAATTCGGGGATGGTGGCAGCGGCTGCGTGGACGGCAAAAGGCGACATCATCTTTTGACGGGCAGGCAGGTTGACGAAGATCTGCAGGGCGTGGACATAGGGGGATGCCCCTTCCGGCTGCTCGGTATGTACGGCCCCGCGCCCGGCCGCCAGCCAGTGGAGCGCGCCCGGTTCGATGGGGCCCTGATTGCCGAGAGAGTCGTAGTTGACGTGGGGGCTCGTCGAATCCTCGAACAGATAGGTGACGGCAGAGATCCCGGCGTGGGGATGGGGCTCGAAGGTGGGGGCGGTCATCTGGAAGTGATCCACCATCACCACGGGGTCTATCAGACCGTTGAAAAAGTGTTCGCCAAAATGGCTGGCTGCAAAGCCGCTGCCAATACGCAGTGGTTGGCCCTTGACGGGGGCGGAGAGAGTCAGGCGTCTGGGCATCGATATAACCTCTTGAAGACAAAAGAAGCCTTCGGTCATCTGACCGAAGGCGGGGCGAGTTACGACTTCTTGGCACCCTCTTGCATCTGCCACACCAGGGTGGCGAAAGGCATGTCGAGGGCGCTGTAGACATCGTGCGCCTTGGGGTCGACGTTGCTGCGCAGCATCTCGACCGCGGCGGAGGCGTAGTCGGTGACCGGGATACCGGCCCCCAGCAAGCGTTGCAGCCCAGTGGTGCGCTTGGCTTCGTTGAAGGTGCCGGAGGCATCGAGCACCACCCGGGCATCATAGCCGGCAGCCTTGGCAGAGAGGGCCGGGAAGCTGGCGCAGATCTCGAGGGATACCCCGGCGATGATCAGCTGTTTGCGGCCGGTCTTCTCAATGGCGGCGCGCACGGCAGGATCGTCCCAGGCGTTGATGACGGTGCGGTTGATCACCTTCACATCCGGCAGGGCACTGGTCAGTTCAGGCATGGTGGGGCCCCACATGCCATCGGGCATGGTCGCGGTCACGATCACCGGCACGCCGAGGGCGCGGGCGGCGTTGGCCAGCGCCACCACGTTGTGCTTGAGCTCGCCCACCGTGGTGTCGCGCACGCCGCTCAGCAAGCCGACCTGATGGTCGACCAGCAGCAGTACCGCATTGTCTCGGGAGAGCATCTCCAGATAGCGGTTGGGTGATACGGTCGGATGGCTGGCAGCATCGGCGGCCATGGCCGGTGTCGCTGTGGTGGCCAGCGTGGCGGTCAGGGTCGCCAGACCGAGCAGGGTGGCAGAGCAGATTTGTCGCAGTTTCATGGTGAACTCCTTGTGATATCGGAACAGTCAAACGGACCTTGCTGGTGGGGCGGATTGCCCGTGCAGCAACCATCTGATGGGGACAGGGCCATTATGATGGCTGCAAAAATGGCGACAATCTGGTGAAATAGGTTCTTATCGTTCTATTGGTGGAACGATGTGAATGCACCTCACCCTGACCAAGGCAGCCCGATGACACCACTGGAACTTGATTTGAATGATCTCTATCTCTTCACCCATGTGGTGCAGCGACAGGGATTCACTGCCGCCGCGCGGGCGCTTGGCGTGCCCAAGTCGCGGATCTCGCGCCGGATCCGGCTGCTGGAGGAGCGGCTGGATACCCGGCTGCTGCAACGTACCTCGCGCCAGCTCAGCCTGACCGATGCCGGTGAGGTGCTCTATCGCCACTGTCAGGCGATGTTGGCTGAGGCGCAGGCCGGAGAGGCGGCTGTGCGGCAACGGCAGCAGGAGCCGAGCGGTCTGGTGCGCATCAGCGTGCCCATTACCATTGCCGATGCGCTGCTTGCCCGTTTGCTGCCCGCTTTTATGGCCCAATACCCCAAGGTGAGGCTCGCCGTGCAAGCCAGCAATCGGCAGGTGGATCTGCTGGAGGAGGGTCTGGATGTGGTGATCCGCGGGGTGGCCTTCGAGCAGGCCCCCTCCAGCCTGGTGCAGGTGCCGCTCTGCACGGTGCAGTGGGGCGTGCTGGCGACCCCGGCGTGGCTCTCGCGCCACAATGCGCTGGCGCATCCACGGCAGCTGGAAGGAGAGGATGCCTTGCTTTTCAGCTCGCTGGAGCGTCAGGCCGATCTGTTGCGGCTGCGGCACGATAGCGGGGAGAGTGAGGAGGTGGCGGTCAATGTGCTGCTGCGCAGCGACAATGTGCAAACCCTCAAACAGGCGGCGCTGGCGGGGCTCGGGATGGTGGGCTTGCCACTTTACGCCTGCGTGAATGAGCTGGCGGATGGGCGGCTGCAACAACTGCTACCCGAGTGGCGTCCCAAAGATGGCAAGCTGGTGATGCTCTATCCCGCGCGGCGCGGTCTGTCACCGGCGGTCAGGGCCCTCATCGACTTTATCAAGGTGCAGTTGCCTCCACTGCTGGCAGAGGTCGGTCAGCCACGCTGAGGAGGGCTATCCCTCCATCTTGCGGCGAATGCGCTCGAACAGGCTCTGCAGGCAGGCTTGATCCCGATCGGCGGCCCGCACCGCGCCATACATATGGCGACGAATACCGCTCCCGAGGGGACGGGCGCAGAGCATCCCCTGTCTGACAAACTCGTCGCTGGCCCAGCGCGGCAAGGCGGCGACGCCGAGTCCTGCGGCGGCCATTTGCAGCATCACCGAGGTGTTGTCCACCGGCTTGCAGCGAGCGGGCTCCACCCCGGCGGGTTGCAAAAAGCGGCTGAAGATATCCATGCGGCTGCGCTCCACCGGGTAGACCAGCAGCACCTCCGGCCCCAGATCGCCCGGCTCGATGTGGCTCCGGTGGCAGAGGGGATGATCCGGCGCCATCACCAGAGTCAGATCGAAGGCAAAGAGCGGCTCGAAGTGGAGATCGCCGCGGGCCTGCACGTCCGAGGTGAGCAGCAGATCGAGCTGGCCGCCGAGCAGGGCATTGATGGCATCAAAGCCCGGCACCGACTCCACCTCCAGATCCACCCCAGGCCACTGGCGGCGAAAATCGGGCAACAGCGGCAACAGCCACTGGATGCAACTGTGGCAATCAAGCGCCAGATGCAGCCTGCCCGCATCGCCGCTCTGCAGGGCCTGCAGCTGTTTCTCGGTCTGGGATAGCGCAGGCAACACCTGACGGGCGAGGGCGAGCAGCTGGCTGCCTGCCGCGGTCAGCACGAGCGGGCGGCTTTTGCGCAGGTAGAGCTCCAGATTGAGGCGGGTCTCCAGCTCTTTGAGCTGGTGGGAGAGGGCGGACTGGGTGAGGTTGAGGGTCAGCGCCGCACCGGCCAGCGAGCCCTGCTCGGCCAGCGCGGTCAATGTTTTCAAGTGTTTGATCTCTATCCCTGCATTGCTTGGCACTGCCATAAGATGGCTCCTTGTGAGATTGCGTATGGCGCTGAGGTTGCGGTCGGCGGTTACCCTGCTGCGCTTCTTGACTCCGGCACCTCTTGCACCGCTAAAAATCGGCCTCTGTATCCTCGCGGTGAACCTGTTCGGCGGTCAGTTGAGGATTATTTGAGAGCCACTTGAAGAGGATTCAATAGCCAGCGTCACCTTATCTTGTCATTTTGGATGTGTAAACATCTGGATGGCTAAATCATCCAGTTTCCCATCAGATGAATGAGCATAAGGAAATGAACCTATGACACGAGCACACACCCTGGGCTTTCCCCGTATCGGCGCCAAGCGCGAGCTGAAATTTGCCCTCGAATCCTACTGGCGTGGCGAGACCACTCAGGCCGAACTCGTTGCCGTGGGCAAGACGCTGCGTGAACGCCACTGGCAGGCCCAGCACGGCGCTGGGGTCAATCTGCTGCCGGTGGGTGACTTCGCCTGGTACGATCAGGTGCTCGGCACCAGTCTGCTGGTGGATGCAGTGCCTGCCCGCCACCGTCATGGCGAGACCGATCTCGACACCCTGTTCCGGGTGGCCCGCGGCCGTGCGCCGACCGGCCCGGCGGCGGCCGCCGCCGAGATGACCAAATGGTTCAACACCAACTATCACTATCTGGTGCCGGAATTTAGCCGTGATCAGCGCTTCAAGCTGGGCTGGAGCCAGCTGTTTGACGAGGTGGAAGAGGCCAAAGCGCTGGGGCTGCCGGTCAAGGCGGTGCTGCTGGGACCGGTCTCTTATCTGTGGCTCGGCAAGGAAAAAGAGAGCGGCTTCTCCCGCCTTGAACTGCTCGATCGCCTGCTGATTGTCTATCAGGAGATCCTGGCCAAACTGGCCGCCCAAGGGGTGGAGTGGGTGCAGATCGACGAACCGGCGCTGACGCTGGACTTGCCGGACGAGTGGCGGCTGGCCTACCTAAACGCCTACGAGCGCCTGAGCGGCCCCTGCAAGCTGCTGCTCACCACCTATTTCGGCTCGGTGGCCCATCAGCGCGACATCATCACCAGCCTCAAGGTAGATGGCCTGCACCTGGATCTGGTGGCCGCCCCCGAGCAGCTGGAGACCCTGGTACCGCATCTGCCCGCCCAGTGGGTCATCTCCGCCGGGGTGATCAACGGCCGCAACGTCTGGCGTGCCAATCTGGCCAAGCTGGCGCCGACTCTGAAGGCACTGAAAGCCAAACTCGGCGAGCGGCTCTGGGTGGCCTCATCCTGCTCATTGCTGCACAGCCCGGTGGATTTGACCCTGGAGCAGGAGCTGGATCCCCAGACCCGCAGCTGGTTCGCCTTCGCCTTGCAAAAATGTTTCGAGCTGGGACTGCTCAGAGAGTATCTGGATGGGGGCGAGCTCGACAAAATCACCGCCTACAGCCAGCCCATCGTCGATCGGGAGTCCGACAGCCGGGTGCACAAAAAAGCGGTGCAGTCACGGCTCGCCAGCCTCACCAACAGCGATTTTGATCGCCACAGCCCCTATCCGGTCAGGGCCGAGCTGCAGCGCTCGGATCTCAAGCTGCCGCTGCTGCCCACTACCACCATCGGCTCCTTCCCGCAGACCTCGCAGATCCGGGTTTTGCGGCAGGATTGGCGCGCCGGTCGCATCGATGACAGCGCCTACGAGGCTGGCATTCAGGCCGAGATCCGCGATGCCATCGCGCGTCAGGAGGCCATCGGGTTGGACGTGCTGGTTCATGGTGAGGCCGAGCGCAACGACATGGTGGAGTATTTCGGTGAACTGCTGGATGGCTTTGCCATCACCCGCTTCGGCTGGGTACAGAGCTATGGCTCCCGCTGCGTCAAGCCGCCGGTGATCACCCGTGACATCGACCGCCCGACTCCCATGACGCTCGAATGGACCCGATTTGCCCAGAGCCTGACCGACAAGCCGGTCAAGGGAATGCTGACTGGCCCTGTGACCATCCTCTGCTGGTCTTTCCCGCGGGAAGATGTGAGCCGCGAGCAATCCGCCCTGCAAATTGGCCTTGCCATTCGCGACGAGGTGGCTGACCTGGAGGCCGCTGGCATCAAGATCATCCAGATCGACGAACCGGCGATCCGTGAAGGCTTGCCCCTGCGCAAGCAGGATCATCAGGCCTATCTCGACTGGGCGGTGCGCGCCTTCCGTCTGAGTGCAAGCCCGGTGGCGGACAGCACCCAGATCCACACCCACATGTGCTATAGCGATTTCAACCTCATCATCGAGGCGGTAGCGGCGCTGGATGCGGATGTGATCACCATCGAGACCAGCCGCAGCCAGATGCAGCTGCTCGAAGCGTTCGAACGCTTCAACTACCCCAACGAGATTGGCCCGGGCGTCTACGACATCCACTCGCCGAACGTGCCGAGCCAGAGCTGGATTGAGGGGTTGCTTCGCAAGGCGGCCAAACAGATCCCGGCCGAGCGGCTCTGGGTCAACCCGGATTGCGGCCTCAAGACCCGCGGCTGGGAAGAGACTGAGGCCGCCCTCAAGGTGATGGTTGATGCCACCAAGGTGCTGCGGGCCGAGCTGGCGTAACCGGCAAGCCGTGACCGCCATCGGTAAGGTGGCGTGATGAAAAACGAACGAGAGAGGGGAAGCCACTGCTTCCCCTCTCTTTTTGCTGGCCACTTGTTTCACTGGTTTCTGATCCTTGCCGCAGCCGCTTTGCACTAGGCTCAGAGTTGGCAGAAGTGGATGGAGTCGCGGCCATGAGAGTCAGTCTGGGGAGTGCAATCCTGTGGGGATTGCTGATGTGGCAGAGTGCATGGGCGGCGCCAGCGGCCGAGTTGAAGCTGGTCTACTTTGACGACTTTGCCCCATATTCGTGGCGTGACGAACAGGGCAAGATGCGCGGGCTGATGATCGATGTGATGGATCGGGTGGCTGCGCAGATGGGGCTGCGGGTTCGCCATGAAGGTTATCCGTGGCAACGGGCACAAAAACTGGTGCGTATGGCGCAGGCCGATGGCTTTGTCACCATCGCCACTCGGGAACGGCGCAGCTATACCCTAATTGTGGAAGAGCCGGTCACTACCACTGTGCTAACCATTTTTACCCAGCGTGCCCATCCCCGCATGGCGGAATTTCAGCGTGCCAGCCGCTTGAGCGACTTCAAATCGCTTACCTTTCTCGACTATTTCGGTAACGGTTGGGGCAAGGAGAACCTGGCGGGTTTCACCGTTCATCACACCATCAATGTTGATAATGTCTTCAAAATGCTGGCGGCGGGTCGGGGGGACCTGATGGTGACAGACCCACTGGTGGCACGCTTCAAACTCAACCAGCTGGGATTGTCCGGGTTGGTGGTCGAGGTGCCGCTGCTGCTTGCCTCTACCCCGTTCAATCTCTGCATCGGCAAGCACTCCCGCTTCAATACCCGGATAACCGAGTTCAACCGTGCCCTGCAACAGCTGCGACAAAGCGGCGAGTTGGCGCGTATCGTCGAACGCTATCGTTGATGCGCGGCCGCCATCTGCTGTTTGCCAACAGCGTGTCTATCTTGGCGCCATATCGGCGATGGTTGCCCAGAAGGCATCGATCAAGGGCCCCTTGCTGTGGGGAGGACGGATCAGGCCAATGGGCCAGCAGGCTTCCCCATCTCTAAGGGGCAGGGTGATCACATCCGGGTGCTCTATGGTGGTGGAGGAGGGAACCAGGGTCCAGGCGATCTCTGCCGCCGCGGTGGCAACACCGGCGGCGAAGTCGTTGACGTACTGGATATCGCGAAAACGCAGCCCGCTCTGGGCCAGATAGTTCATCAGGTGATCGTAAAACGACGGTGCCTTGTCACGACGCAGGATCGCCAGCGGCTTGTCCACCAGATCCGCCAATGCCCTCACATCGCGATAGCTGGCGGGCAGCACGGCGACAAAGTGGGCTTCGACCACCGGCAGGGCGTGCCACCCCTTGGGGGCGGGCAGGCGGCAAAAACCGAGATCCAGCTTGCCTTCACTCAGCGCAAGCAACTGGTGGTGGGTGGAGAGATCGTTGAGCTCGATAGTCACCTGCGGCCGCTCGGCGCGAAAACGGGCAATGGCGGCGGGCACCAGGATTTTGGTGGCCACGCCAAAGCCGATGCGCAGGGTGCCGACATTGCCCGCCAGCACGTCGCGGGCGGTGCGCGAGAGCTGCTCGCTCTGGATGACCACAGCGCGGGCATCCTCATACAGCGCCCTGCCCAGTCCGGTGAGGCGAGTGGTGCTGGCGTTGCGCTCGAACAGCTCACCGCCCAGTTCCTCCTCCAGCCGCCTGATCTTTTTGCTCAGGGCCGACTGGGTAACATGCTGGCGCACCGCCGCCTGGCCGAAGTGCAGTACCTCCCCCAGGGTGACGAAGGCTTTCAGATCCCGTAGCTCCATCAGGGCTCCTTTCATTCCTGTTGGGAATGTTGAGTGGTCAAATTTGTCATTGGACGGAATTTTAGAAGTGATGGATGCTTATGCCAATTCATTTCGGGCGCCCAGACAGGGGGCGCCGAGTTATCAGAGATGGCTGACACCATCAGCGCAGAAGGAGCAACACCAGATGCATCACCACAAGTTCAACGACTTCCCGAGCGATTTTCTGTGGGGCGCCGCCTCCGCCGCCTATCAGGTGGAGGGAGGCTGGAATGCCGATGGCAAGGGGCCCTCGGTGTGGGATCTCTTCACCAAGCTGCCGGGCAAGACCTTTGAGGGGAGCAACGGCGATGTGGCGGTGGATCACTACCACCGCATGGAAGAGGACGTGGCGCTGATGGCAGAGATGGGGCTCAAGGCCTATCGCTTCTCGGTGAGCTGGCCGCGCATCTATCCCACCGGTCGCGGTGAGGTGAACGAGGCGGGGCTGGCCTTCTACGAGAAGCTGATCGACACCCTCTTGGCCCACCAGATCGAACCGGTGCTGACCCTTTATCACTGGGATCTGCCGCAGGCGCTGCAAGATGAGTACGGCGGCTGGGAAGACCGACGGATCATCGACGACTTCGAGCGCTACTGCGTGACCCTCTATCAGCGTTTTGCCGGCAAGGTGAAGTACTGGGTGTCGCTTAACGAGCAGAACTACAACCTGACTAACGCCTATCAGCTCGGCACCCATCCACCTGCCGTGCAGGATCGCAAGCGCTTCTTTGCCGCCAACCACATCGCGTTTCTGGCCAATGCCCGAGTGATCAAGGCGTTTCGCCAGCATGTGCCAAATGGCCTCATCGGCCCGAGTTTTGCCTACTCCCCTGCCTATCCGGCGTCGTGCGACCCGAAAGATATGCTGGCCTATGAGAACGCCGAGGAGTTCAACAACCTCTGGTGGCTGGATGCCTACTGCTTTGGCCGCTATCCCCAGGCGGCGCTCGCTTACTTGCGAGAAAACGGCGAGGCGCCGGAGATCCTGCCGGGCGATATGGAGTTGCTGCGCGAGGGGACGCCCGACTACATCGGCGTCAACTACTACTACACCCTGACCTACACAGATAACCCCTTGGGCGGTCAGACCCTGCAGCGGATCAACACCACCGGCAAGAAGGGTACTACGCCGTCCAGCGGCATCCCCGGCCTCTACAAGACAGCGCCCAATCCGCACCTTGAGACCAGTAACTGGGACTGGGCCATCGATCCGACCGGGATGCGTATCGCCCTGCGTCGCCTCTCTTCCCGCTATGGTTTGCCGCTGATGATCACCGAGAACGGCCTTGGCGAGTTCGACAAGCTGGAGGCGGGTGACAAGGTGAACGATGAGTACCGCATCGATTACCTGCGCAGCCACGTCAAGGCCTGCCAGGAGGCGATGCAGGATGGGGTGGAATTGCTCGGCTACTGCGCCTGGTCGTTCACCGACATCCTGAGCTGGCTCAACGGCTACCAGAAGCGCTACGGCTTCGTCTATGTGGAGCGTGACGAGCAGGGGGGCTCCCTTCGCCGGATCAAGAAGGCGAGCTTCCACTGGTACAGCCAGGTGATTGCGAGCCAGGGCAAGCAGCTCTGACGGTTTATCGCGTCGCGTAACCAGCGGGCCCGGGCAATCCCCGGGCCCGCGCTGTTTGTGGCGGGGGAGAGGGGGCAAGCCGGTTTCTCACCGTGCGACTCATCCCTGTTTACTGATTTTTGTCCTGCCAAAGCCGCCGACCCCTGCTATTATCTGCGGCCGAACATGAGCCAATAAAAATCAGGATATCGTGATGACTGACCACACTTTTATTCCCGGCAAGGACGCGGCGCTGGAAGACTCCATCGAACGCTTCCAGACCAAGCTGCAAGCCTTGGGCTTTGATATTGAAGAGGCCTCCTGGCTCAACCCCGTGCCGAACGTCTGGTCGGTGCATATTCGCGACAAAGAGTGCGCCCTCTGCTTTACCAACGGCAAGGGGGCCAGCAAGAAGGCGGCCCTCGCGTCTGCCCTTGGCGAATATTTCGAGCGTCTCTCCACCAACTACTTCTTCGCCGACTTCTATCTGGGCGAGCAGGTCGCCAACGGCGATTTCGTTCACTACCCGAACGAAAAGTGGTTCCCCATCGAGGGTGACCAGTTCCCGGCCGGTCTGCTCGACAGCTTCACCCGCAAGTTCTACAACCCGGACGGTGAAGTGACCGCCGACATGTTGGTGGATCTGCAGTCAAACAACGAAGAGCGCGGTATCGTCGCCCTGCCGTTCGAGCGTCAGTCCGATCACGAGACCGTCTACATCCCGATGAACATCATCGGCAACCTCTATGTCTCCAACGGCATGAGCGCTGGCAACACCAAGACCGAAGCGCGCACTCAAGCGCTCTCCGAGGTGTTCGAGCGCCACGTGAAGAACAAGATCATCGCCGAGGCCATCAGCCTGCCGTTGATCCCGGACGAGGTGATTGCCCGTTATCCGGGGATTGCCGCCTCTATCGCGGCGCTGGAAGCGGAAGGCTTCCCCATTTACAGCTTTGATGCCTCCCTGGGTGGCCGTTATCCGGTCATCTGTGTGGTGCTGCTCAACCCGAGCAACGGCACCTGCTTTGCCTCCTTCGGTGCCCACCCGCGCTTCGAAGTGGCCTTCGAGCGTACCGTCACTGAGCTGCTGCAGGGCCGCGGTCTCAAGGATCTCGACGTCTTTGTGCCGCCGTCATTCGACAACGAGCAGGTAGCGGATCACCACAACCTCGAGACCCACTTCATCGACTCCTCGGGCCTCATCAGCTGGGATCTGTTCAAGCAGGATGCGGACTTCGAGTTTGCCGACTGGGACTTCCGTGGTACCTCGCAGGAGGAGTTCGATCACCTGATCGGCATCTTCCATGAGCTGGAGCAGCCGGTCTATATCGCCGACTACGAGCATCTGGGTGTCTACGCCTGCCGCATTCTGGTGCCGGGCATGTCCGACATCTATCCGGCCGAAGATCTGCTGCTGGCTAACAACAACATGGGCGCCAACCTGCGCGAAGTGATCCTGGCACTGCCATCACTTGGTTGGGATGCCGAGCAGTACATGGCGTTGTTTGATCAACTGGATGAAGAGGGGCACGACGAGCGTACCCGTGTACGCGAGCTGCTGGGCATCGCCGCTGCCAAGGGGACCGCGCTGCACACCCTGCGCGTTGGCGAGCTGAAAGCCATGCTGGCGCTGGCCGCCGGTGAGCTGGAGACCGCACTGGATCTCATCGACTGGACCATGGAGTTCAACCAGTCGGTGTTTACTGCCGAGCGTGCCAGCTACTACCGCGCCCTGCGTGCCTGCGTCGAGTTGTTCCTCGACGAGGAGCGGGATCCGGAGCAGTATCGCGCCGTCTTCACTCGCATGTATGGTGAAGAGACGCTGGCACAGGCATGGGCCAACGCCACTGGCGAAGCTCGCTTCCACGGTCTGGAGGCGGCCGACCTGTCGCTCTCCCAGTTCCCGCTGCACCAGAAGCTGCTGGCGGCCTACGAGAAGCTGCAGAAGGCCAAGCGAGCCCATCACTGGGCGTGATTGTTGCTGTAAAGGAAGGGGCCGTGTGGCCCCTTCTGTTTATCGTGCGGCAAAGCACGGGATTGTTATTCAAAGATGAAATAAAAAACAAAAAATACCCCTAAGGGGGTTGATGGCAGGGCAGGGGATGTGCTGTCGATCTGCAAAGATATCTTGCCAATGCTACATTTCCATGCTCTAGAATAAATTCTTTAAAATCATTGCATTAAAAATGTGATATTTCTGTTTCAGCTGATACCTAGTGTAAAGTGGCGTAGCCATCGCACTAAAATATTTGTAGTAAAATTACAATCGCACTCTGATAAACTTGATCAATGTCAATTTTGGCTATTTGGCCCTTTGTTATGATTTCAACAGGCAAAACATTCAGGTAGAAAATAATTGAAAGCTGAATCTCCATTCGATTGTCTCAAGCCCGAAGCCATCGCTGCACTGGCTGAAGACATCACCTATGCCAAGGCTACCAAGCCGGCATACAAGGTCATTCCACTGGCCATTACTGCAGGCGCTTTCATCGCCATCGCATTTATCTTCTACATCACAGTGACGACCGGAACCGGTTCCATGCCTTGGGGTATGGCCAAGCTGGTTGGCGGTCTCTGCTTCTCTCTCGGCCTTATCCTCTGTGTGCTGCTCGGTGCCGAGCTGTTCACCTCCACCACCCTGACACTGGTGGCCAAGGCTGCCAATCGCATCAGCTGGGCTCAGCTGCTCAAGAATTGGGGTCTGGTCTACTTCGGTAACCTGATTGGCGGTCTGCTGATGGTGGCGCTGATCATCGTTTCTGCAGAGTACACGGCCGCAGATGGTCAGTGGGGCCTCAATGCCCTCAAAGTGGCCCAACACAAAATTCACCACACCTTCTTCGAAGCGGTGGCGCTGGGTATCCTCTGTAACCTGATGGTATGTCTTGCTGCCTGGATGGCTTTTGGTGCCCGCAGCGCGACTGACAAGGTAGTGGTTATGCTGCTGCCGGTTGCCATGTTCGTTGCATCAGGCTTCGAGCACAGCATCGCAAACATGTTTATGATTCCGGTTGGTATCGCTATCCACAGCGTGGCTAGTCCGGAATTTTGGCAGGCCATCGGCCAGGATCCGGCAACCTTTGCTGACCTGACCGTATCCAACTTCGTCCTACACAACCTCATCCCCGTGACCATCGGCAATATCATCGGTGGTGGCGTGATGGTTGGTCTGACTTACTGGTTTATCTTCCGTCGTCATCATTAAGGATGATTGCGGGATACTACATCAATACCGTGTGAGGTAATGAAAAATGGCAGAACTTAACGAACAGTTCCAAAAAGCATGGGAAGGCTTCGCGGCCGGTGAATGGCAGACCTCTGTCAACACCCGTGACTTCATCCAGAAGAACTACACCCCGTATGAAGGTGACGAGTCCTTCCTGGCTGGCGCGACCGAAGCGACCACCAAGCTGTGGGACAAGGTCATGGAAGGGATCAAAATCGAGAACCGCACTCATGCGCCGGTTGATTTTGATACTGACCTGCCCTCCACCATTACCGCACACGATGCCGGTTATATCGATCAGAGCCTGGAGCAGATCGTTGGTCTGCAGACTGACAAGCCGCTGAAGCGCGCCATCATCGCCAACGGCGGTATCAAGATGGTTAAAACTTCTTGCGAAGTGTACGGTCGTCAACTGGACCCGATGGTCGAGAAGATCTTCACCGAATACCGCAAGACTCACAACCAGGGCGTGTTTGACGTTTACACCAAAGACATCCTGAACTGCCGCAAGTCTGGTGTTATCACCGGTCTGCCGGATGCCTACGGCCGTGGCCGTATCATCGGTGACTACCGTCGTGTTGCTCTGTACGGTGTTGACTTCCTGATGGCCGACAAACTGGCCCAGTTCAAGTCCCTGCAAGCTGACCTGGAAAACGGCGTCAACCTGGAAGCCACCATCCGTCTGCGCGAAGAGATCTCCGAGCAGCACCGTGCCCTGGCACAGATGAAGGTGATGGCTGCCAAGTACGGTTGCGATATCTCCGTACCGGCCAAGAACGCTAAAGAAGCCGTACAGTGGACCTACTTCGCCTACCTGGCGGCAGTCAAGTCCCAGAACGGTGCAGCCATGTCCTTCGGTCGTACCTCCAGCTTCCTGGATATCTACATCGAGCGTGACCTGCAAAAAGGCCTGATCACCGAGCAAGAAGCCCAGGAGCTGATGGACCACATGGTCATGAAGCTGCGTATGGTTCGCTTCCTGCGTACTCCGGAATACGATTCACTGTTCTCCGGCGACCCGATGTGGGCGACCGAGACCCTGGCTGGTATGGGCGTTGACGGCCGTACTCTGGTCACCAAGAACAGCTTCCGTATGCTGAACACCCTGTACACCATGGGCCCGTCCCCTGAGCCGAACCTGACCATCCTGTGGTCCGAGAAGCTGCCGGTCGGTTTCAAGAAGTACTGTGCCAAGGTATCCATCGAGACCTCTTCCGTTCAGTACGAGAACGACGATCTGATGCGTCCGGATTTCAACAACGATGACTACGCCATCGCTTGCTGTGTATCCCCGATGATCGTTGGTAAGCAGATGCAGTTCTTCGGTGCTCGTGCCAACCTGGCCAAGACCATGCTGTATGCAATCAACGGTGGTATGGACGAGAAGCTCAAGATCCAGGTCGGTCCGAAAACCGAGATGGTCAAGTCCGAGTACCTCGACTACAACGACGTAATGGATCGTCTGGACCACTTCATGGATTGGCTGGCCAAGCAATACGTTGCTGCGCTGAACATCATCCACTACATGCACGACAAGTACAGCTACGAAGCCTCTCTGATGGCGCTGCACGACCGTGACGTATATCGCACCATGGCGTGTGGTATCGCTGGTCTGTCTGTAGCCGCTGACTCCCTGTCTGCCATCAAGTACGCCAAGGTCAAGCCGATTCGTGACGAAGATGGCGTTGCCATCGACTTCGAAATCGAAGGCGAATACCCGCAGTTCGGTAACAACGACGCTCGCGTCGATGATATCGCCTGTGACCTGGTTGAGCGCTTCATGAAGAAGATTCAGAAGCTGAACACCTACCGTGGTGCTGTTGCTACCCAGTCTGTTCTAACCATCACCTCCAACGTGGTATATGGCAAGAAGACCGGTAACACCCCGGATGGCCGTCGTGCTGGTGCTCCGTTCGGCCCGGGTGCAAACCCGATGCACGGTCGTGACCAGAAGGGTGCTGTTGCTTCCCTGACTTCCGTAGCCAAGCTGCCGTTCGCTTACGCTAAAGATGGTATCTCCTATACCTTCTCCATCGTACCGAATGCACTGGGTAAAGATATGGAAGCCCAGAAAGCCAACCTGGCTGGCCTGATGGACGGTTACTTCCACCACGAAGCCAACGTAGAGGGTGGTCAGCACCTGAACGTGAACGTGATGAACCGTGAAATGCTGCTGGACGCCATGGAAAACCCGGAGAAATATCCGCAGTTGACCATCCGCGTATCCGGTTATGCCGTTCGCTTCAACTCTTTGACCAAAGAGCAACAGCAAGACGTCATCACCCGTACCTTCACTGCTTCTCTGTAATAGAGAGATAGTGAGCAAAAACCGGCGCCAAGGCGCCGGTTTTTTTATGCGTGCGATTCAGGGGGAGTAATCATCCCCTGTGAATCGCCCCCAGTTCCATCGCAACCACAACAGTTGTTACTGGGTATTTGAAGAGGATTAAGGGGAGGAGCTCACCAAGATTGACCTAGGCCCCGTCTGTAATGCGATTATGCTTTATTCGCGCTCTAAGGGGATAGGCGGTTGCTTTGCCTGCCATTGCATCAGTGTTGCTATGGCTCGTGGAACAGCTGATCAGGTTTAAGGGGTGAACAGAGGCGCCATCGCGGGTATCAAGCAATACCCATAAGCCTGTGACTATGGAATCATTCTCTGCCTCTGCCTCTGCCTCTGCCTCTGCCTCTGCCTCTGCCTCTGCCTCTGCCTCTGCCTCTGCCTCTGCCTCTGCCTCTGCCTCTGCCTCTGCCTCTGCCTCTGCCTCTGTCTCTGCCTTTCCATATGCAGCTGGGAGGTCTCAGGTTTAGCCAGCCAGATATGTGTGAAGCTACAAACCCTGCTTGCAGAAACAACAAGGGCTGCACATTATGCAGCCCTTGCCTCTGGAGAATAGTGGGTTGAGCGTGTCAGCTGGCCCAGGTGATGATGTGATCGATCCATTCACCCGCCTGATCCTCGTGAATGACTTTGCCACGGACGGATTGACCAGCCTGATGCATCGCGGAACGACTGCCGGTCAGCAGAGGATGCCACTCCGGAAGAGCGTCACCTTCAGACAGCAGGCGATATGCGCAGGTTGAGGGGAGCCAGTCATATTCGGTGATCTTGTCATGGGTGATCTGCAGACAGTCAGGCTCTTTTTTGAAACGATTGGTGTAATCAGAGCACTGACAGGTCTTGGTGTTAAGCAAATTGCAGGCGACATTGGTGAAAACCAGTTCGTCGGTATCTTCATCGATCAGCTTGTTGAGGCAGCATTTTCCGCAACCATCGCAGAGGGATTCCCATTCGGATTCAGTCATCTGCTGCAGACTCTTGGTCTGCCAAAAGGGGGCTTGCATCATACCGCTCACTTATTACACCTGATAAAACGCGTGGTTATACCCCTTGTTACCCGGTATTTCAAGGGGTGCTTTTTCAATGGCTCCAGTGGGAGCTGATCAAAAAGAATATTTATGCGACAAGGGGGGAAGCTTGCTGCAACGTATTTGATTATATCAAGATGTATTACAACCTAATCAGGTTTCATGGTTCCGATGATGGACTGTCGCCGGCTGAGTTTGAAAGCAGTTCAATGTTCAACAATCGTGTGTCTAGAAAACTTGGGGCGATTCAGTATGGCCCCCGCTAGGTGTGCTCTCTCTGTAGGTTGTTCACTCGGGGCATTCCTGGAGAATTGGAGGCTCCAACCAAACCAATCATCCGATGAGTCCCAGTGAGCAATCATAAAAATGCCCGATTAAGCGTCTTTGGTCGACAACTTCTTGTCCAGAGTATCCTTCAACAGGGTCTGCGCTTTGAAGAAGCCGCTCATGCTGCCGGCGTCAGAACCGGCACCGCTTACAAGTGGCTCACTCGATATCGCCAGGAGGGGCCCTATGGCTTGTACAATCGCTCTTCTCGACCCGCATTCCGCCCCCATGTCATTGATTACCTGGGCTAACAGAGGATTATCGAACTGCACAAACACGACAGATCTATCGGCACATCAGCCAATCTCTGGGCATAGGGCACAGTTCAGTCGCTCGTATCCTGCAAAGAATGGGACTGATTCGACTGGCTAATCTGGAACCTGCCCCTTCAGTACAACGCTATGAACATGAGAAACGGGAAGACTTGCTGCATCTGGACATCAGAAGGTTGGGGCGTTTCCATCGGGCGACTGGTGACCGCTGCCAGGACTCTCCGGGGGCAGGATGGGAGTATGTGCATGTGGCGGTTGATGACCACTCCCGTGTGGCATTCGTTTCAGTCGGCTACTCACTGACAATGGCGCCTGTTATTGGTCGAAACGCTTTCAGAAGCTGTGTCGTCGCTTGGGACTCAAGCACCTGCGCACCAAACCTTACCCCCCAAACGAATGGCAAAGCAGAGCGCTTCATTCAGACGGCGTTGCGTGAATCTAATTGGTATATCGGGAGATCAAGCACAGACTGGCTCTTCGTAGATACGGCAGGAGTTATGGGGCGTGCTGTTGGCGTACAACCTATTGCGCAGTCAGATGGTGAAGATGGTGGTGAGTCTGAAGGGGTACAAGGCGAGCCAGCTGAGTTGTTACATGTCATCGGCGTACCTCATCCATGAACTGAGCTGCATACCGTACCTGTTACCGGGGAGTATCCCGAAGCGGGTGGCAGAGCTGGAGAAGCAGGTGGGGCCGTTTGTCCTGCCGCCTGCACGACGGAAACGAAGTTACCTCCGCTGAGTGAAGCCCAGACCACAGAAATGCAGTGTAAAAAAAGCCAATAAAAACAATGCCAGTCAGGCTTAACTGACTGGCATTAGGTACCCTCGGGTGCCTTTTTCACAATCTGAGTGACTTGCCTATCAGGCAGCGGCTTTCAGCTGTACGGCGGCGGCTTTCTTGTGATCGCCGATCGGCATTACGGTGCGGCCGAACTGCTCGTTGATCACGGTGGCCATGGCCAGGTAGATGGCGCTGGCGCCACAGATGATGCCTTCGAAACCGGCGATGGTACCGATCAGGGTGCTGCCGGTGAAGTCACGGGCGGCCAGCAGGAAGAACAGCACGGTCAGGGAGGCGAACACGAACTGCTTGGCGCGCGGGTAGTTGATGGTGCCAACCAGCATGAACAGGGTGAACATACCCCACATCAGCAGATACCAACCCATGTAGGCGTGCGGAGTGGCTTCGGCCAGACCCATGGTTGGCATGATCAGCAGGAACACCAGGCTCAGCCAGAACAGGCCGTAGGAGGTGAACGCGGTCACACCGAAGGTGTTGCCACGCTTGTACTCCATGATGCCAGCAATGATCTGGGCGATGCCGCCGTAGCACAGGCCCATGGCCAGGATCATGGCGCTGATGGGGAAGAAACCTGCGTTATGGATGTTCAGCAGGATGGTGGTCATACCGAAACCCATCAGACCCAGAGGGGCAGGGTTGGCCAATTTTTCGCTCACGTGGCGTTCTCCAAAAATAGAGGTGGGGTTAACAAAAGACGCGCGATTTTAGGCAGGCTGCGGCGCGCCCGCAAGGGGGCAAGGGGGATAAATCGTAAAAAAACTACGTGATTATTTGCATCAGAGGCCAAATGCTCACCAAGGCAGGCTGTTTGGTGAGCAAAAGGTGTCAAAATAGTTGAGAGGTTGTATTTTTATTACGCATTTGCGCAGTACGGCGGCCTTACTGATCCAGTGTCAGGATCACTTTGGCTTCCTTGTCCTCTTCCTTGACCTGGCTGTCGAGCACGAACAGCCGCTCTGGGGCGATCCCCTGGCTGTCGACCAGAAACTCCTTGGTATTTTGCGCCCGGCGCATGGCGAGATTGCGCAGGGATTTGGCGGTGATGAGCTGCTGATCCCGCAGCAGGATCACCGCCTGGGCCCGCAGTGCTGCGCTCTCTTCATCCAGATGGAGGCGATCGGCCAGATCATCCAGATCTTCGCCAAAGCGCTCTTCATAGGCCTGGGCCAGCGCCTCTTGCAGGGCTGAGTCCTGTTCCAGCAGGTCGAGATCCGCCTGATTGCCGGTGAGCTTGGCCAGTACCCGCTCCAGCTTTTGCCGTTGCAGGATGGGGCGCTCCTCGTTGAAGTTGACCTTGCCGCGAATGTTCATGCTGAGCTTGGGTCTATCCTTGAGGGCCTGCGCCAGCTTGACCAGTTTCTCCTGCTGGGTGGGGGTGAGATCGGGCTCCCCCGGCAGGAAGGGAAGTTCGTCGAGATCTTCGGTGCCATCGGCCAGCGAGGCGAGCAGGGAGAAGGGGGAGGTGATCGCCTTGCTCAGTGTGTTGCCCAGCACATCCCAGAAGATATTGCCGATGCTGAAGTCCGGTTGATCGAGATCCCCCTTCACCTTGAGGTTCATCTGTATCACCCCGTTGGCATCGCTCAGCAGGGCGATGGCCAGCCCCAGCGGCAGATCCTTGGCCTGATCGCTCTTGATCTTCTCGCCCAGTTGCAGCTTCTTGATGGTGATGTCGTTATCCCCCTCCAGCCGATTGCCCTCCAGCTTGTAGTGCAGCTTCATGGAGAGCTGCCCCTTGTCGATGGCATAACCGGCATAGGTGCCCGAATAGGGGGTGAAGGTGGTGAGCTCCAGATTGTGGAAAGCGACCGCGATGTCGAGGATCGGGTTGGCGACCAGCAGGTTGGTACCGCCGCGAATGGTCACTGGCGCATAGCGATCCACCTTGCCGTTGAAGGCGAGATCGGAGCGTTGCCCCGGAATATTGCTGATATGGCGACTCTGGCCGCCCAGCGAGGCGATATCGGCCACAAAATCCTGACTCAGACTGCGGTCGGCAAAGCGCAGGTTGCCCTGCTCGGTGCGCAGCTGGTCGATGGTGAAACGAAAATCGGGAGCCTTGCTGCCTGCCGCCGCTTGAGTGCTGTTGGTTGCCGCCGGCTGCGGTAACAGCAGTTGTTGCAGGTTGGTGGTGCCATCTTCGTTGATCTCGATGCGGGCGAAGGGCTTGTTCAGAGCAATGTCCTTGATCCGCATCTGCTGGCTGATGCCGTCGTACGTCAGACCGGTGAGAGCCAGGGTGTTGAACTCCAGCAGCCGCTGATTGTCTGCCCGATCGACTACTTTGAGCCCGTTGATATCGAGCCCCCCTTGCAGGGTCAGCCTGCTGAGATCTCCCTGGGCGGTGGTGGCGAGATCAAGGCGGGTCTTGCTGCTCAGCAGCCCGTTTTGCACCTTAATGCGTACCAGATCGGCCAGATAGGGCTGTGCCAGCGTCAGGGGCAGCCCCTGCTGGTTGATGTCGCCGCTTAAGGTGAAAGGAGTCAGGGTCAGTTGGCCATCAAAGGTGAGGGGGCTGCTCTGGTTGAACTGGGTGGCCAGAGTCAGTTTGCTCGGTTGCTCCCCCTTGCTGCCCAGTGGCCCCAACGCCAGCTTGAGACCGGAGAGCTGGCGTGCCTGCGGTTTGCCGCTGCTCGATTCGGTGAGGGTGAGATCGCCCTTGTCGATAAGGATCTGCTTGATCTGCCACTGCCAGGGTTTGTCTGGCACCTGTTTCTTGCCGTTACCGGCTGTCTTTGCTTGTTGTGCCGATTTGGGCGCCGCATTGCTTGCCACCTCGTTTGCGGTGTTGGCTTCTTTGACGGGCTTGGCGGGAGCCTGTTCAATCAGCAAGTCAGCCAGATCCAGCTCCTGCTGTGGGTTGAGGGTGGCCTTGAGCAGGGGCTGTTGCAGGGTCACCTTGCCGATCTGGAGCGACTGTTTCTGGCCATCGACCGCCAGCTCGCTCAGGGCCAGCTGGCCGAAGCGGGCAAATTCGTCGCCCTTGTGTTTTTTAAGCTGCCAGTTGTCCAGCGTCAGCTTGCCTTTGGACAATTGCCACTGCACTCCTTGCTTGCCCTCTTTAAGCTGGTATTCCACCTCTGCATTGGCGTGGCCCTTGGCCAGATCCAGCTTGAGATAGGGTGCCCAGAGCGGGGCGAAGGGTTTCAGCTCGACCTGTTTGAGGCTCGCTTTGCCCTGACCCATGCCGCTCATCACATCGAGTTTGCCGTGGGCAGCGAGGCTGCTTTTGCCGTTGATGGTGGCGTTCAGCTGATAGGCGGTCGGGTGATTTGCCTCGGTGCGCAGGTTATCGAGCTTGAGGGTCATTTTCTCCAGATTGAGAGGCGGCAACCAGCCGGGTTCGCTCTCCTTGCGCTGATCCTGATAGCGCACATGCCCGTCAGTGACATTGACGCTGGCAATATCGACCAGCAGCGGGGCGCTGGCTGTTTCGGGCTCGGGGGAGGGGGCAGGGGCGAGCAGGGTCGCCAGCGCATCGGTCAGATTGAGTCGAACCTCCCCCTTTTTGTCTGCCAGCCGTTGCAGCAGCACCACGGGTTTGGTCAGGGTGACGGCGGAAAGCACGACCCCTTTCTGCTGCCAGCTGGCTTGCAGGTCGGGGGTGATAAAAAGCTGCTCAAAACCGATGATGGGCTGCTGTTTGGTATCGAGCAGGGCAGTCGCGCCGAGGGTGAGAGAAGGGTTGCGCAGCCCTACGTCAATCTCTCCCAGCGTCAGTTGCAGGCCATAGTGCTCGGCCAGCCAGCCGGGCAGATAGCGCTGGACCAGACGGGGGGTTTGCCACAGCAGCAGGGTCATCAGGATAAGAAGCAGCAGGAAAGCGTAGGCAAGGTAGCGCAGCAAGCGGAGCTTGGGGGACGCGGGCTCGGTGGTGTTCATTTGGTGCACTCCCATTTGGTTCCCGCCATGGTACAGAAAAGCTGGATAGTAATCATGGGGTTGCGTGCTGTTGTACGCCGTACTTTGTCCAAAGGCGATCCAGTTCACCCTTTTGTTGCAGCGCTGCCAGCCACTGTTCCAGCTGGGCAGGGGTAATGGGGGCCTCAGGGTGAAGGATGGCGCGGTGTTGATACTGTTGATCCCATTTTTGCGAGATCAGCAACTGGTCGGCTGTGTCGGGATTGGCCTGCAGATACTGGTTAATGTATGAAACGTTGAGAATGGCTACCTCGCCGCGCCCTTTGAGTAGCGCTTGCAGGGCGCTGACGTTGTCTTTGACCAGGGTGATATTGAGCTTGCGCTGCAGGTAGAGGGGATCGGCATTGAACTGGCCGACGCCGTAGTGATAGCCGGTCACCCCGATGAGGTGATGGCTGGCAGGATCGTCAAAAAAGCGCTGATCCCGCCCCGCTTTGTTCAGGGCCACATAGACCTCGCCACCACCGAGGAAGGGGGCTGTCATCTTGAATTTATCGGTGTCCCAGCCCCACTTGGTGTCTTCAAACAACATCAGCGAGAACCGGCCCAGATCGAGCGCCTTGTAACGGTTGGCGGCCGAGGTGGGGACAAAGACGAAGGTCACCTCTTTCTGTACGGCATTGAGCTGGTCGATAAGCTCCAGAGTCAGCCCTTCATAGCGAGAATCGGAGAGTTTGACCACAAAGGGGGCATAGGGGTATCCGCCAACCTTGATGAGGGGATGGCTCCAGCCAGAGAGGCTGAACAAGAGCAAAAACCAGCACCAATATCTCATGGGATCCCCAGGGCAATAGCTTGCTCCCAGATTCGGTTAATCTGCGCCAGTTTTCAAGCTGTTAAGGGAATTAACACAGCGCTGTTCGGCGGCCTCCAGCTCGGCCATCACCATCTGGATATCCTCCAGTTGCTGGCGCAGGGCGCCGCGTTTTGCCTCGATCAGCTGGATCATGGAGTGGAGCTGGGTTTTGCTCGATTTGTCGGTGTCGTACATATCGAACAGCTCGCGGATCTCGGCCAGGCTAAACCCCAGCCGTTTGCCGCGCAGGGTCAACTTGAGCCGGATCTTGTCCCGATGGCTGTAGATGCGGGTTTGCCCCTCCCGCAGCGGGGTGAGCAGCCCCTCATCCTCGTAGTAGCGGATGGTGCGCGGCGTGACATCGAATTCGTGGGCCAGCTCCGAAATGCTGTAGGTGATCTCCTTGCCGGGCAGGGAACGGGACATGGTCATGACTCCTGTTGCTGGGCGTGTGGCTGGCAGAGGCGGGCGCGCAGCCGCTCGGCATTGGCGTGCAGGGCCTGACCGACCCGCGAGCCGTTGGGACGGCCGAGCTGCTCGCTCACCCACTGGCCGGTGGCCGCCAGTTTGTCGAGATCCACCCCGGTCGTCATGCCAAGGCCGTGCAGCAGGTAGACCACCTCTTCTGACGCTACATTGCCGGAGGCGCCCGGCGCATAGGGACAGCCGCCAAGCCCCGCCACCGAGCAGTCGATGGTGCGAATGCCGCGCTCCAGCGCGGGTAGCAGGTTGGCCAACCCCTGGCCGTAGGTGTCGTGAAAATGGACCGCGAGTCGACCCGCCGGGATCTCGTGCAGCACCGCATCCAGCATGGGCGCCACCGTGCCCGGGGTGCCGACGCCGATGGTGTCCCCCAGCGAAATTTCGTGGCAACCGAGATCCAGCAGTTGCTCGGCCATGGCGGCGACCCGTTTCGGGCGGGTCGGGCCATCGAACGGGCAGGCGATGACGGTGGAGAGGTAGCCACGCACCTTGATGCCGAGGCGGCGTGCCTCCTGCACCAACGGAGCGAAACGTACCAGCGACTCCTCCACGCTGATGCCGATATTGGCGCGGGTAAAACCGTCGGAGCAGGCGGTGAAGAGGCCAATCTCGTCGGCGCGGGCGGCAATGGCTGCTTGCAAGCCTTGCAGATTGGGCACCAGGGCACCGTAACGGGTTGAGCCCTTGCGCGGCAGTGCCTCGAACAGCGCTGCGGAGTCCGCCATCTGTGGCACCTTTTTGGCAGAGACAAAGGCACCCACCTCGATGCGCTGCAGACCGCTGTCGGTAAGGCGCTGGATCAGCTCCAGCCGTTGCACCAGGGAGAGGGGCGCAGCTTCATTTTGCAGGCCATCTCGCGGTCCCATCTCCACCAGACTGACCCTGTCGTCACGGACGTCCTGTGATCGGTTCATGGGTGTTCCTCCTGTGAAGCAGTCTCTTCGGCAAAGCGCACCAGCACGGTTCCCTGGCTTACCTGCTCGCCCTGTTTGCACAGCAGGGCTTCAATTACCCCGTCCCGCTCTGCACGCAGTTGGTGCTCCATCTTCATCGCCTCCAGCACCAGCAGGGGTTGCCCCTTGCTGACCGTTTGGCCAGGTTCGATCATCACGGCTACCACTATGCCGTGCATGGGGGCGATGGCGCCCTGCGCCTTCTCGTTTGCCTGCTCATGGTGGTGGCTGTGCTGCCGATCATCGGCCGCGAAGCGGATGCGCTGGCCCCCCAGGGTCATGATGAAGGCTGCCTCCGGGCCTGCGACCGTCTGAATGGGGATCTGTTGCCAGCAGCCACCCTGCTGCAGCCGGATATTATCGTCACCTCTCTGGTAGCAACGGGTCTCCCCTTGCCACTCAAACTGGCCGCCATGATCGTTAAGAGTCAATACCCGGCGCTCATCACCGATGCGCACCGCCGCCGTCCAGCTGCGAACTGGCCCCAGCCGAAATCCGCAGGCTTGCTGCCAGGGGGAGGTGCCCGCAGGGCGGCTCGCCAGCCAGAGGGCGGCCAGCGGCCAGGCGAGTTCAGGAATGGGCTGCGCTGTGGTGGGGATGGGCCACTGGGTATGGTGGCCCATGGCCAGGACGTCAGGCTCTTCACAAAGGCGCAGCAAGAGCGCGCCGTTGTGCACCAGCGGGCCGAGATCCAGCGCAGCCAGCGCATCGGCAAGTTTGGCGAACGCCTCGGTGCGGCTCTGGCCGTGGGCGATCAGCTTGGCGATCATGGGATCGTAATAGGGGCTCACCTCATCGCCAGCGGTGACGCCAGTGTCGATGCGCACGCCAACGGGCCAGTGGAGCCAGTGGATAGGCCCGCTGGCAGGCAGAAAACCGGCCGCCACATCCTCGGCGTAGAGGCGCGCCTCCACCGCATGGCCGCGCAGCACCACTTCCTCCTGAGTGAGTGGCAGTGGCTTGCCTTCGGCTACGGCCAACTGCCAGGCCACCAGATCCTGCCCGGTCACCGCTTCGGTGACCGGATGCTCTACCTGCAGCCGGGTGTTCATCTCCATAAAGAAGAACTCATCCTTGCAGAGCAGGAACTCGATGGTGCCAGCCCCCTGATAGTGGATGGCCTTGGCTGCGGCCACGGCTGCCTCCCCCATGGCGCGGCGCAGAGCCGGAGGGATGTCGGGGGCGGGCGCCTCTTCGATCACCTTCTGATGGCGTCGTTGCAAGGAGCAGTCCCTGTCCCCCAGATAGATGGCGTTGCCGAGGCTATCGGCAAAGACCTGTACTTCCACGTGGCGCGCCAGGGGCAGATAGCGCTCGAGCAGTACCAGATCGTCACCAAAGGCAGCCTTGGCTTCCCGTTTGACTGCCGCCAGCGACTCGTCAAAGTCGGCCAGCTGATCGACCCGGCGCATCCCCTTGCCACCGCCGCCACTGGCGGCCTTGATAAGTAGCGGGAAGCCAATCTGGCTCACCTGATCGCGCAAAAAGTCCGGCCGCTGATCCGTGCCGTGATAGCCGGGCAGTACAGGTACACCGGCCGCCTGCATCAGCGCCTTGGCGCCCGATTTGTCGCCCATGGCGAGAATGGCGGCGCCGCTTGGGCCGACAAAGCGCAGGCCGCGCTGTTCGCAGGCGGTGGCAAAATCGCTGTTTTCCGACAGAAAACCGTAACCGGGATGGATGGCATCGGCGTGCGCCTCTTTGGCAATCTTCAGCACCTTGCCGGTGTCGAGATAACTCTCTCTGGCCGGTGCAGGCCCCAGATGCCATGCCTCATCGGCCAGACGGGTGTGCATGGCATGGGCGTCGGCATCGGAGTAGAGGGCGATGGTGTGGATGCCGAGGCGTTTCGCCGTCTTGATGATGCGCACGGCGATTTCGCCGCGATTGGCAATCAGCAGGCGCTTAATCTGAGTGTGATGGGTCATGTCTCATCCTTGAAACGGGGACGCCAGGCGGGAGGGCGTTTGTCAAAGAAGGCCTGCATTCCCTCCTGTGCTTCGAGCCCCACCCGAACCCGGGCGATGGTCTCGACGGTTTTCTCTTCGTGCAGGCGGGAAGGATGGGCCTCTATCGCCGCCAGCAGTCGTTTGGTCTCTTTCATCGCCTCCGGCCCGTTGCGGCACAGACGAAGGGCCTGCGCCCGTCCCTCCGCCAGCAGTTGATCCGGTTGGCAGAGTTGGTGTGCCACATTGAGCCGACAGGCGGTGATGGCATCGAACGGCTCGGCACTGAGCATGTAGCGGCGCGCCTGACGCATCCCCATAGTGCGCACCACGTAGGGGCTGATCACCGCAGGCACCAGACCCAGGCTCACCTCTGAGAGGCAGAAGCGGGCATCGTCGCTGGCCAGCACCAGATCGCAGGCGCAGATGAGGCCCAGCGCCCCGCCGTAGGCGGCCCCTTGCACCAGCGCCACCGTAGGGAAGGGAAGCTCATCGAGGGTCTGCATCAGCCGCGCCAGTACCCGGGCGTCTTCGCGATTGTGCTCGAAATCGGCGTGGGCCAGATTACGCATCCAGTTGAGGTCGGCGCCCGCGCAAAAGTGTTTGCCTTCGGCACGTAGCAGCAGGGCGTGAGGGCGTTCGGCGAGATCATGACCATGGAGATGGGCCAGATCATCGAGGCAGTCGAGCAGCCCCAGCATCAGGTCGGCATCAAAGGCGTTGTGGCGGGCCGGGCGCGACAGCACCAGCTCGGCCAGCGGGCCGTGCCGCTCCAGCCGAAACGGGCCCTGTGTTGAAGAGCCAAGTGCTGAGGAAGTAAGTGGATCTGACATCGTTTTGCTCCTTACATCCGAAAGATGCCGTACTGCTCGGGTTCAATGTGGGCCCCCTGACAGGCGGCGAGCGCCAGCGCCAGCACGGTGCGGCTCTGGGCCGGGTCAATGACGCCATCATCCCACAGGCGGGCGCTGGCGTAGTAGGGGTGACCCTGGCGCTCATACTGTTCGATCACCGGGGCACGGATGGCGGCCGCTTCCTGCTCGCTCAAATCTTTGCCCTCGGCAGTCAGCTTGTCGCGACGCACCTGCACCAGCACTCCGGCAGCTTGTTCGCCACCCATGACAGAGATACGGCTGTTGGGCCAGCTAAAGAGAAAATCGGGCTCATAAGCGCGGCCGCACATGCCGTAGTTGCCAGCGCCAAAGCTGCCGCCGACGATCAGGGTGATCTTGGGCACCCGGCTGCAGGCCACTGCGGTGACCAGCTTGGCGCCGTGCTTGGCGATCCCCTCTTTTTCTGCGCTACTCCCCACCATAAAGCCGGTGATGTTCTGCAAAAAGAGCAGCGGGATGGCACGCCGGTTACAGAGTTGGATAAAGTGGGCCCCCTTCTGGGCACTGTCGCTGTGCAGCACGCCGTTGTTGGCGAGGATACCCACTTCCATGCCGCAAATACGGGCAAAGCCGGTCACCAGTGTGGTGCCGAACAGCGCCTTGAACTCGTCAAAGTCAGAGCCATCCACCAGTCGGGCAATCAGTTCGCGGGCGTCGTAAGGGCGTTTGAGACTGGTGCCCACCAGACCGTAGAGCTCCTCGATCGGGTAGCAGGGGGGCTCGTAGCCGGGGCTGCTCTCTATCGGCTCGTTACCCAGATGAGTAACCAGCGTGCGGGCGATGGCCAGCGCATGGGCATCGTCACGGGCCATATGATCAGCAACGCCGGAGTGGGCACAGTGCACTTCAGCGCCGCCCAGGGCCTCGGCGCTGATCTCCTCGCCGGTGGCGGCCTTGACCAGCGGCGGACCCGCCAGAAAGATGGTGGCTTGCTCCCTGACCATGATGGATTCATCAGCCATGGCGGGCACGTAGGCGCCGCCAGCGGTGCAGAGCCCCATCACCACTGCCAGTTGAGGGATGTTTTGGGCCGACATGCGGGCCTGGTTGTAGAAGATGCGGCCAAAGTGATCCCGGTCGGGGAACACCTCATCCTGCATCGGCAAGAAGGCGCCGCCGGAATCCACCAGATAGAGGCAGGGGAGGCGCAGCCGCTCGGCGATGGCCTGGGCGCGCAGGTGTTTTTTCACCGTGAGCGGGTAGTAGGTGCCGCCCTTCACGGTGGCGTCGTTCACCACCAGCATGCAGAGCCTGCCCGAGACCCGGCCGATGCCGGTGATGATGCCGGCGGCGGGTACCGGCTCGTCATAGACCTGCCAGCCAGCCAGCGCCGAGAGTTCGAGAAACGGGGAGCCCGGGTCCAGCAGCTGATTGATGCGCTCGCGGGGCAGCAGCTTGCCACGGGCCTGATGGCGGGCGTTGTTGGCCGCGCCGCCTCCTTGGGCGATCTCGGCAATGCGGGCATGGAGATCGTCGACCAGCCCCTGCATGGCGGCCCGATTGGCCGTATATTCCGGGCTCGCCGTGTCAAGGTGGGAGTGGATACGACTCATGCATTTTCTCCCATCAGCTCGCGGCCGATGAGCCAGCGGCGGATCTCCGAGGTGCCGGCGCCGATCTCGTAGAGTTTGGCGTCCCGCAGTAGGCGGCCAGTGGGGTATTCGTTGATGTAACCGTTGCCGCCGAGCAGCTGGATAGCGTCGAGGGCCATCTGGGTGGCGTTTTCGGCGGCAAACAGGATGGCTGCGGCGCAATCTTTACGGCTGGTGCGACCCTGATCGCAGGCGCTCGCCACCGAGTAGACCAGCGCCCGGCTGCTGGCGAGGCGGGTATACATGTCGGCGAGCTTGCCCTGCACCAGCTGGAACTCGCCGATGGCTTGACCAAACTGCTTGCGCTCACGCACATAGGGCAGCACTACATCCATGCAGGCCTGCATGATGCCAAGGGGGCCCGCAGCCAGCACCACCCGCTCGTAATCGAGCCCGCTCATCAGCACCTTGACCCCGCCGTGCAGGGGGCCCAGCAGGTTTTCCTGCGGCACTCGGCAGTTGTCGAACACCAGCTCGCAGGTGCTGGAGCCGCGCATCCCCAGCTTGTCGAGCTTCTGGGCGGTAGAAAAACCGGGAGTGCCTGCTTCAACGATAAAGGCAGAAATCCCTTTGGGGCCCGCACTGGTATCTGTCTTGGCATAGATGACGAAGGTGTCGGCATCGGGTCCGTTGGTTATCCACATCTTGTTGCCGTTCAGCACGAAGTGATCGCCCTCGCGCTCCGCGGTGAGGCGCATGCTGACCACATCGGACCCGGCTCCCGGTTCGCTCATGGCCAGCGCCCCCACATGCTCGCCGCTCACCAGCGGGGGGAGATAGCGTGCTTTTTGCTCCGCCGTGCCGTGGCGGTGGATCTGATTGATACAGAGATTGGAGTGGGCGCCGTAGGAGAGGCCGACCGAGGCGCTGGCGCGGCTTATCTGTTCCATCACCAGCACGTGGGCCAGATAGCCGAGATTCACCCCGTCATACTCCTCCACCACCGTGATGCCGTGCAGCCCCAGTTCACCCATCCGGGGCCAGAGATCACGGGGAAAGGCGTTGCTCTGATCGATCTCGCTGGCGCGCGGGGCGATCACTTTCTGGCAGAAGGCCGCAACCTGTTCGGTCAGGGCATTCAGGGTCTCATCCATCTGCATCCATGCTCTCCTTGCGGATATGACAGTCGGGTAGGAAGGTGGGTTCGACCGGCTGACTCGGCGTTACGGCTGGCAGTGGTCGGTCCATTTTTGTACTTCACTTCTGTCACAAGTTTACGTTAGCGTAAACGTAAATCAATTGTTAATCTGTTGTGTGTCGATAAAGCGGTGGTAGTGAGAGCGTCATCAGCTACCACGACAACAGCGCCATAGTGGCAGATCCGACTGACGCAGCGTGTGGGCGCCGCGTTATAAAGCACTAACTCAGGAAAGTAAGCGCGGGAAAATAAGCGTTGGGTAACAAGGGAGCGAACGACAAGATGGATTTTACCCTGACCGATGATCAGCAGGCGTATGTGGAGGCGGCCGCCGCCTTTGCCGATGAGGCGCTCAAACCCCATGCCGCGCGCTGGGACAAGGAGCATGAGTTTCCGATCCCGACCATCAAGCAGGCGGCCGGGCTAGGTTTTTGTGGTCTCTATACCCCGGAGCAGTTTGGCGGATTGGGGCTGCCGCGCCTCGATGCGAGCCTCATCTTCGAACGCCTCGCCATGGGCTGTACCTCGACCACGGCGTATCTGACTATCCACAACATGGTGAGCTGGATGCTGGGTAGCTGGTTGCCCACCGAGGTTGCCAAGGAGTGGGTGCCCAAACTGGCCAGCGGCGAGCTGCTGGGCTCCTATTGCCTCACCGAGCCGGGGGCGGGTTCCGATGCGGCGGCACTCAAGACCCGGGCGGTGCGCGAGGGTGACAGCTACCTCATCGAGGGGACCAAGGTCTTTATCTCGGGAGCAGGCAGCAGCGATGTGCTGGTGGTGATGGCCCGTACCGGTGGTGAAGGTGCGAAGGGGGTCTCTGCCTTTATGGTGCCGGCAGATAGCGCGGGTATCGTCTATGGCAAGCCGGAAGAGAAGATGGGCTGGAACAGCCAGCCGACCCGGGAGGTTGTTTTCAACGGGGTTCGCATTCCTGCCTGTTATCGGTTGGGCGAAGAGGGGGAAGGGTTCAAGTTCGCCATGCAGGCCCTCGATGGGGGGCGCATCAATATTGCCACCTGTTCGGTGGGCACCGCCCAGCAGGCGCTGGACGATGCGCTGGCTTATGTGCAGCAGCGCCAGCAATTTGGTCACCCGATCAGCGAATTCCAGAGCGTGCAGTTTCGCCTGGCCGATATGGCGACCGAGCTGGCTGCCGCCCGTTTGCTGGTGCGTCAGGCCGCCGACAAGCTGGATCGCGGGGCACCGGACAAGAGTGCCTGGTGTGCCATGGCCAAACGGTTTGCCACCGATGTGGGTTACCGAATCTGTGATGAGGCTCTGCAACTCTTTGGCGGCTATGGTTATATCCGCGAGTATCCGCTCGAGCGCTATCTGCGCGATACCCGGGTACACCGCATTCTGGAGGGCACCAACGAGGTGATGCGACTCATCATCGCGCGCCGCCTGCTGGCCGATCCCGGTTTGTCGCTGGGCTAACCGGTGGTCGCATCAAAGGTGTGTTGCCTGCCACCCGATTTGCGCCATGCCATGCCGGTTTCGGCTTTGTGAGCCAGCCACAAGTTGGTGTCATTCAAGCCTGTCATCATGGATGCAGCTTCATCGACAAGGACAATGTTATGACAAGGATCAGACTCGAATATCATGGCCACGTGGCCTATATCACCCTCGATCATCCCCCTGCCAACACCTGGACCCTCGCCAGCCTGCAGGCCTTTTTGCAGATGATGGTGGAGCTCGACAGTCGTCCCGATGTGGTGGCGCTGGTGATCCGTGGTGCGGGCGACAAATTTTTCTGCGCCGGTGCCGACCTCAATATGTTTGTCGAGGGGAATGTCGAGCAGGCCAGCGAAGTAGCCGAGGCCTTTGGCAAGGCTTTCGAGGCGCTGGCCCGTTTTCACGGCGTCAGTATCGCCGCCATCAATGGTTATGCCATGGGCGGTGGCCTGGAAGTGGCGCTGGCCTGTGATATCCGCATCGCCGAGCAGCAGGCGTTGCTGGGACTGCCGGAGGCCTCGGTGGGCTTGCTTCCCTGTGCCGGTGGCACCCAGCGCCTGACCGAGCTGGTGGGGCCGGGCTGGGCCAAGCGGATGATCCTCTGCGGTGAGAAGGTGAGTGCCTCGCTGGCCTACGAGATGGGGCTGGTGGAGGAGGTGGTGAAAACCGGTCAGGCGTGGGAGGCCGCGCACCAGATGGCCCATCTGGTGGAGCGCCAGAGCCCGAGCGCCCTGCGCGCCTGTAAAACCCTGATCAATCAGGGCCGCAGTGGCCCGCGGGATGCCGCCTTGCCCCTTGAGCGGTCGCTGTTTCTCGATCTCTTTAGCGATGCCAATCAGCGTGAAGGGGTGGCCGCCTTCCTGGAGAAACGCTTACCGCGCTGGCAATATGGCCCAACAGAATAAATCCATACGGAGCCGTTTATGAGTGAGCCGGTCAAGGTTAGCTGTTATCCCACCGAAGATGGCCATCAGGTCGGGGTGTTGACCCTCGACAGCCCTGCGTCTCTCAACGCATTGAGCCTGCCGATGATCCAGATCCTGCAACAGACGCTGACCCGTTGGGAGCAGGATCCCGCCATCGTCTGTGTGCTGTTGCAGGGGGCGGGTGAGAAGGCATTTTGTGCCGGTGGCGATATCCGCTCCTTCTATTACCGCAAGCAGGAGGCGAGCGAGGCGGAACTGTTCGAATATGCCCGCGACTTTTTCGAGCAGGAGTACCGGCTCGACCACCACATCCACTCTTACCGCAAGCCCCTTATCTGCGTGGCGGACGGTATCTGCATGGGGGGTGGTATTGGCCTGTTTGCCGGTGCCGATTTTCGGGTGGTGACCGAAAAGAGCCTGTTCGCCATGCCGGAGGTAACCATAGGACTCTACCCCGACGTGGGAGCGAGCTGGTTTTTAAGCCGGATGCCGGGGCGGCTGGGGCTCTGGCTCGGTCTGACAGGTGCCCGCTTCAACGGGAGTGATGCCATCGGTCTTGGGCTGGCGGATCACGCCATCGCCAGTGGCGAGCGCAGTGCGCTGTTGTCACGCCTCGCCGTACTCGACTGGGCTGGCAGTGGTGAGTCCCGTGAGCAGATCGATCTGCTGCTCAGGGGATTGCACCGTGAGGTAGCGGCCCGCTTGCCAGCGCCAGTATTGCTGCCCCATCAACAGAGGATCGATGCCCTGCTGGCGGGACGCACGCTGCAAGGGGTATTGGCGCGGTTGTTCGAAGCTCAGTTCGATGAACAGGAGACGGTACTCCAGCAGGCGCAGCAGCTCTGCCGCACCGGCAGCCCCATCAGCCGTGCCATTTTGTGGCGCCAATATTGGCAGGCTCGCCGCAACTCACTGGCAGAGGTATTTGCCGAGGAGCTGACCCTCTCGGTCAACTGCGTGCTCAAGGGGGATTTTGTGGAAGGGGTACGGGCACTGCTGATCGACAAGGATAAAGATCCCCGCTGGCAACAGTTGCCACCGGAGGGGGAGTGGCTGGACGAGTTCTATCGCTGGCCGCAGGGGCGCAATCCGTTGGCCTGCAAGGGATAACAGGTTGGCAACCGGCGGACGCCGCCATCAGCAACGCAAGGAGCAAGCGGGATGACAAGGATAGGGTTTATCGGGCTCGGCAACATGGGTGGCCCCATGGCGGCCAATCTGGCCAGGGCCGGGCACAGGGTGCAGGTGTTTGATCTGGTTGCCCAAAACATTGAGCGCGCCATCGCCGCTGGCTGCATCGCCACGGGGGATGCCCGTGAGGCGGTGACTGGCTGCGAGGTGGTGATCAGCATGTTGCCTGCGGGGGAACATGTGCGCGACCTTTGGTTGTCTGAGGGGCAGGATCTGCTGGCAGCCCTGCCGGTTGGTGCACTGGTGATCGACTGCTCCACTATCGATGTCGACTCTGCCCGTCAGGTCGGGGAGGCGGCCCGCGCACGCGGTTTGCGCTTTATTGATGCCCCTGTCTCGGGCGGTGTCGCCGGTGCGGCCGCCGGGACGCTCACCTTTATCGTTGGCGGCGCCGCGGCAGATTTCGAGGCGGCAAAACCCTTGCTCGCCTGCATGGGGCAGAACCTGTTTCACGCCGGGACGCTGGGGGCAGGGCAGATTGCCAAGATGTGCAACAACATGCTGCTTGCGATCCATATGGCGGGCACTGCCGAGGCGCTGGCCCTCGGGGTGAAGGAGGGGCTGGATCCCGCCGTGCTCTCCACCATCATGGGCAAGAGCTCCGGCAACAACTGGAGTCTGGAGCGCTACAACCCCTGGCCCGGGGTGATGGAGAATGTCCCTGCCGCCCGCAACTATCAGGGGGGCTTTATGACCCGTTTGATGGTGAAAGATTTGGGGCTGGCCATGGCGCTGGCCGAGTATGGCCACAGCGCGGTGCCCATGGGGGCGCTCGCACGTAACCTGTTCAACCTGCATGCCGCCCAGGGGCAGGGGAGCCGCGATTTCTCCAGCATCGTCGAACTCTATCTGGATAAACAGGATCCCGCCTGACGGGCACCTTTCTTCAAGGCATCTCCCCTCGACCAGCTACAAGGAGCATTGATGGATATCAAAGATAAGGTCATCGTTATTACCGGCGCTGGACGTGGCTTGGGACGGGCCATTGCGCTGGCCCTGGGCGCACAGGGGGCGAAGCTGGCGCTGCTCGACATCAATCGCGCAGATCTGGAGGCGACCGCAGCCCTGGTGCGCAGTCAGAATGGTCAGTGCGATCAAGATAGTCAGTGCGAGCTGTTTGTCTGCAATGTGGCGAGCGAAGCCGAGGTTGAAGCCGCGTTTGCCGCCATCAAAGGGCGTTTTGGCGTGCTGCACGGTCTTATCAACTGCGCCGGCATTTTGCGCGATGGCATGCTGATCAAGGTGAAAGAGGGTGAGCTGGTGGAGAAGATGACGCTGGCCCAGTGGCAGAGCGTGATTGACGTCAACCTCACCGGTACCTTCCTCTGCGCTCGCGAGGGGGCGGCGCTGATGGCGCAAGGGGGGCAGGGGGGCGTTATCATCAACATCTCCTCTATCGCCCGCGCCGGCAATATTGGCCAGAGCAACTATGCCGCCAGCAAGGCGGGGGTAGCCTCGCTGGTGGTGACCTGGGCGCGGGAGTTGGCGCGCCATGGCATTCGGGTGATGGGGATTGCCCCCGGGGTGTTTGCCACCGACATGACGGCGGCGATGAAGCCGGAGGCGATGGCGCGGATGCAGCAGGCCATTCCGGTCGGCACCCTGGGCGAGGCGCAACAGCTGGCCGAGACGGTGAGCTTTATTTTTGCCAACGACTATCTGTCGGGGCGGATGATTGAACTGGATGGCGGTTTGCGTTTATAGGGATTTACATAATGGGCCCCGGTGTTTCCACCGGGGCTTTTTTATGCAGATTATTTATACAGAGAGCGCCTGAATGGCGATGCATAGGAACCATGCGAGTCAGGTTGTGTTGGCAGAAAAATGAGAAATATCAATGGGTCTTGGTTAATTTGAGCCAGCTCACAGGCCATATGGGTCAGTGCTGTAAAATTGCGCGCGGTCAAGGCGGTGCATGATTGACGGGACGAGGGATTGCGGTCGGAATAGTCATGCAATATAGTTGCCGCCTTTTTCACGGGGTCAGGATTCCCAGCCCCTCCCATATTGCGCGCAGTATGAATACGGACGCTCTGCCGCCGCCTAAATAAACAGGATTGAAATGGACAAGAAACTAGGGCTGGGCGCCCTCATTTCGCTGGTGATCGGCTCCATGGTCGGCGCCGGGGTCTTCAGTCTGCCACAAAACATTGCTGCGCATGCCAGTGCCGGGGCGGTCGCCCTGGGTTGGGCCATCACCGGTCTGGGCATGATCTGTCTCGCGCTGGTCTATCAGAACCTCTCCATGCGCCGCCCCGATCTCGATGGCGGTATCTTCAGCTATGCCAAAGCCGGTTTCGGCGATTTTATCGGCTTCAACGCCGCCTGGGGTTACTGGCTCTGCCAACTGCTGGCCAACGTCTCCTACGCCATCGTAGTGTTTAGCGCCCTGAGCTACTTCTTCGATACGCCTGACAACGTCATCTTCGGTGACGGCAATACGCCGGTCGCCATCACGCTGGCCTCCATCCTGATCTGGTCGGTGCATGCGCTGGTGCTGCGCGGGGTGCAGGTCGCTGCGCTGGTGAATATCGTCACTACCATCGCCAAGATGGTGCCGCTCATCGTCTTCTGTGTCGCGATCCTGCTGGCCTTCAACATGGATACCTTCACTCTGGATATCTGGGGCCAGAACAACATGGAGCTGGGCTCCGTGATGGATCAAGTCAAGTCCACCATGAAGGTGACCCTCTGGGTCTTTATCGGGATTGAAGGGGCCGTGGTGGTCTCTGCCCGTGCCCGTCATCGTAAGGATGTGGGCCGTGCCACCGTGCTGGCGCTGCTCGGCGCCCTGACACTCTATGTGATGGTGACCCTGTTCTCGCTGGGTGTCATGAGCCAGCCGCAACTGGCGGCGCTCAAGAACCCTTCGACCGCCATGATCCTTGAAGCCGTAGTCGGCCCCTGGGGCGCTTGGCTTATCAACATCGGTCTGGTGGTGTCGGTGATGGGGGCGCTGCTCAGCTGGACCGTGCTGGCCGCTGAAGTGCCCTACATCGCGGGCAAGACCGGCGTCTTCCCGGGCTGGTTTGCCAAGGAGAACAAGAACGGCTCGCCGCAGGTGTCCCTCTGGTGCTCTACCTGTCTGGTGCAGATCTTCTTGATCATCATCTACTTTCAGAGCAGCACCTATTTGGCGCTGGTCAACATCGCAACCTCGGCGGCGCTGGTGCCTTACGTCTTTTCGGGCGCTTATGGCCTGAAGCTGGCATTGAAAGGGGAGACCTATCAGGGTCAACCTCATCAGCGCAAGCGTGACCTGCTGCTGGCCCTGGTGGCGACGGTTTACGGCTGCTGGTTGGTCTACGCTGCCGGTGTGGAGTACCTGCTGCTGGTGGCGCTGCTCTATAGTCCGGGCATCTTCATCTACTGGAAGGCGCGTCAGCATCACGGTCTGCGCGGTCTTAACCGGCTGGAGCAGGGGATGACGGCGGCCCTGCTTGGCTGTGCCGTGCTGGCCTTCTACAAGGTGATGGACGGTACCATTCCACTGCACTAACCGGCACAATGAAGAGATGGCCCTCGCGCCATCTCTTTTTTTTCATGCAGATATCCACTGTTGCCCGGCCGTGTTGGCCAGTTTTTGTTTAACACAGGATTTTTTATGCTGTTTATGGGTTACCTCCTGCTGGGCGCCTTTGCCGGTATGCTGGCGGGACTGTTCGGGATCGGCGGCGGTCTTATCATTGTCCCCGTGCTGGTCATGACCTTTCGCGCCCAGGGCATCGACCCTGAAATCATTACCCATCTGGCCCTCGGCACCTCGTTGCCCACCATGATCTTTACCGGATTCTGCTCGCTTAGAGCACATCAGGAAGCGGGCGCCGTCGACTGGGTGATGATCCGCCGACTCGGCGCCGGCATGCTGATCGGGGGCTGGCTTGGCGGCATGACCGCCAATCTGCTTAGCACCAGCACCCTCAATATCATCATCGGCTGTTTCGCCTGGAGCATGGCGCTACAGATGGGACTCAACCTTAAACCCAAAGCGGAACGCCATATGCCGGGGCCGCTCGGCACAGGCATTGCCGGTACCATCATTGGCTGGATGTCTGCGCTGTTTGGTATTGGCGGTGGCTCGCTCACGGTCCCTTATTTGAGCTGGAACTCGGTGCCAATGCGCAATGCGGTAGCTGCCTCTGCAGCCTGCAGCATGCCCATCGCGCTGGCGGGGAGCCTCAGCTACCTCTATGCGGGTTGGGATCATGCCGATCTGCCCGAGTGGAGTGTGGGCTACATCTATCTGCCCGCCCTGCTGGGCATTGTGCTGACCAGTACCCAGTTCGCCCGCATTGGCGCCAAGCTGGCACACCGCCTGTCACCCACACGCCTCAAGCAGGCCTTTGCCCTGCTGATGCTGCTGGTAGGGGCGAAATTTATGCTGTTTAGCTGATTCATTCGGCAGATTGTTGAAAAATAAGGCAAACGATCTGTTGGAGGGTAGAAAGCCGTTGCATTGAACGCCCAGTTTGCCTATTCTCCTCGCCGGTGGTCCTATTGGTCCTCTCGCATTGATAACCCGTCGACCTGGTCAGGACCGGAAGGTAGCAGCCAAGGCGGGGGACTCGAGTGCCGGGATGTGGCTGGTAGGGCCACCACTTGTTTCTGCAATTCAATAAGTTAGCTTCCTAAAGCCCTTGGTCATCCACTTTGTGTGGACAACGAGGAGCTCATCGATGAATCTCTGGCTCAGTCCCCACGGCATCTGGTATTACCGGAAAGTCACCACGCTCCCCTGTGGTCGTCATAAAGAGATCAAAAAATTCCTGCATACCCGAGACAAGCTGACTGCCCGTGCAGCTGTTGCGAAGCGGCTTGCCTGCGTGGGTTCCAGACCCAAGCCCATTCAGTTGCCTGCAGAGGTCCATGTTGCCCCACATGAGCAATCAGTAGCCCGGAATCCGCGGTTTTACTGTTTGGTGACACGCATGGCTGCGTTGTATTTGAGCCGCCCATGGGAAATATGTCTGTTTATCTCGCTCAGTAGCGTCTCTTTATTGATGGGCTTGGTGATATATCCATTCATGCCATGGGAGAGATAGTATTGCTTGGATTCCGGCATCGCATCAGCCGTCAGGGCGATGATGGGGATATCTGCCCAAGGCATCTGGGAGGTGCGGATCCGAGTGGTGGCCACCAGGCCATCCATCACTGGCATCTGGACATCCATCAACACCAGATCAAATTCGGTGTGACCCAGTTTCTCCAGCGCCTCTTCTCCCTGAACGGCCAGTGTGACCTGATGGCCCACGGAGTCGAGCATGGCGCCGATCACCTTGCGGTTGGTGGCATTGTCATCAACCAGCAAGATGCGATAGCTCTCCTGATCCAGCGGCTTGGACGGCAGGCAAACAATCGAGGGGGTCGTGGCTCTGGCGGGCCAGATGTAGGTAAAAGTACTGCCATGTCCCTCGCTGCTCTCTACCGAGATATCGCCGCCCATCAGGCGTGCGAGGTTACGGGATATTTCAAGTCCCAGGCCCGATCCGCCATATTGGCGGGTGATCGAGACATCCGCCTGAGCGAAACGTTGAAACAGGTTCTTTAACTGACTTTTGCTCATGCCGATCCCGGTGTCCTGGATCGAGATGCGTATCGAGTGGCGGTCCTGCTCCAACAGGGTGCTATCAACGTGGATCTTTACTTCCCCCTGATGGGTGAACTTGATGGCATTGCTCACCAGGTTGAAGAGGATCTGGCGCACCCTCAGCGGGTCGATCATCAACCACTCCGGCGTATCGGGGGCAACAGTCAGGGTCAGTTTGATCCCTTTTGCATCGCAGTTGCTCTGCATCAGGGCCCGGATATCCTCCAGCAGCTGGGGCAAGTGATGGGGGGCCAGTTGCAGCTCGATCTTGCCCTCTTCCAGCTTGGATACATCCAGAATGTCGTTAAGCAGACCGAGTAGATGGTTTGCCGATTCGCGCGCCGTCTCCAGATAGTCTCGCTCCCTCGGATCCATATCCCGGTCGGCCAGCAGTGAGAGCATGCCGAGAATGCCATTCATGGGGGTGCGAATTTCATGGCTCATGTTGGCCAAAAAGCTGCTTTTAGCTCTTGTGCCGGCCTCTGCCGCCTGATTTGCCCGCAGCAGTTTGTCATTGAGCTGCTGCATCAGTTTGTGCTGCAGAAACGAGATATTCATTTGCCGCCAGATCAGCAGGGCGAGCACAAAGAGCAGCGCAAATTGCAGGGTTGCGATGAGTGTCGTCGTGATGATCTGCTCCCTCACGCTGTCGCGACGCGCCACATCAAACAGGGTCGCCTGCTGGTTCACCTCCAGAGTCAGCTGATGGAGCAGGGGGAGCAGGGAGGCAAGCTGTTGGCGCAGCTCCTGATGGGCAAGATTGTCCAGCGGCTTGGTGGCTTCCGGGCCGAGCCAGATATCCGCCAGAGAGATGTAGGATCGAATGGCTTTGCTTGCCTGCTGGTAGATCTCTGTTTGCTGAAGCAGGCTGCGATCCTTGCTCTCCAACACCAGATCCATGCGGCTGACCAGAATATCGTATCTGAGCTGGAAGGTCGGTTGCGACTCATGGAGCAGCGAGCTTTGAAAACGCAGCGCTTCGTTATAGAGCTGGAAATAGTTCCACATCACGTTGTCTTCGCCCTGGCTGGTACTGCGCTGCAGATCCTGAAATTGCCGGTACTGGATGGTACCAATACCGGCAAAGGCAAGGAGCAGCACACAAAGCACCACAAACAAGAAACGTTGACTGGCCGCCATGGAACGCATGATGGGATCTACTCCACTTTTATCGCGCTGATCTGCCAGATAGCCCGACCGTAATAGAGCTTGTTTTGCAGTTCGGGATATTGATCGAACGGATAGACAAGGAACAGCGGCCCTTTGTCACGCACCGACAGTGGCTTGCCATTGATCGTGCGGGCGAGGATGACCCGATACTGCTCGGCATCGCTGGTCGGCACCTGTACCGAGTAGTCATTGAGCGCGGTAATGGTGAGCTGTTTGCCGGTTGCCCCGACCTTGGCCAATACATCTTGCAGCAGCGGGCCGCGAAAGGTCTTGGCTTCGTCATACCAGGGGGTATGGGTTTTGATTTCGTGTACCGGCAGTTGATCCAGCATGGCGCTGTCCCACAGGGCCAGAGCCTGATGAGTGGGGCTGCTGATGGCGCCTTCAACCTTCAACACGGCGCTGTCAGGGGAGGGGGCTGCGTATGCGGTGCCGCAAAGGGCTGCCAACAGTGGTGCGATGTAAAGGCCTGCTTTCATGATCTCTCCTTCCTGGAAAATGGCGGCATGGGGGCCGAGCCAACGGTGGCTTGTGAAGTGTGTCCAAAGGTAAGCAATAATCGGGCCCGGTCTAATGGGCTTGAATTATCAGTCATTTAGCCTGTTATCGGGCGATCTCGGCCAAGGTGAATTGCAGTTTGCAACGTGCGGGGGAGGTTAATTGCAATTTGGCAATCAAAACGAGGAGTGGGTGTTGGCGAATAAGGCGCAAAGAGTATCATTTGGAGAACAAGAGCCGTGGCAGTGCCCGGCATAACATTTGCAGCGTGCTGAATGCCGTGACAGCAAATAGTCTGAGAATCGACAAGGAGCTAGCGATGGAAAGCATGACTTACACCCTTAATGATATCCAGGTAGTGGTACTGGAAAACGAGTTTGACGCGATGGCCGTCAGTGAGCTCCGCCCGTTGTTTGAAACCCTCTCGACCCACCCGGGAGATATCCTGGCCGATATCAGCGATGTTCATTTTATCGACTCGTCGGGGATCGGAGCCTTGGTATTTCTCTATAAAAGATTGATTATGAACGGGCATCAGATGGCCCTTGTCTGTGGACCCGGTCAACCTCATGACCTGCTGGAGATGCTGCATATCGACCGGGTGATCCCCTGCCATGAGAGCATCAAGGCCTATATGCGTTCCCGTGGCATGATGGCCGCTGCATCATGAAACGCTTTGGTATCCTGCTCTCGTCTATTCTGCTGTCGGGTTGTGCGCAGTGGCCGCCGGAGGGGTATGGCGGCATGGCAGAGGCAAGACCCACCCGTATTCCGGTCAATGAGGATGAACGGCGGGTCTGGTCTCGTTATGATGAGCGTCAGAAGGAACTCGACTTGCAGCTGACGGAATTAAAGCAAGCGAGTCTGCAGGGGTGTATGCCTGCCGAGTTGAAACGACTACAATCTCAACGTATTGATATCGAACGGGATATGCACGGACGGCTCTGGTCGGATGTAGCCTGGCGTCAGACCGTGTTGGCACAATCACTACAACAAGTACGTTTGCGGCTGCAACAGACAACAGCGGATGGCTGTCGTGCTGATTGGTCAGGGCTCCCCTTACGCCAATGGGGGCAGACGTAACAGACGAAAAGGATGTCTATGAAACGGGGCGCTCTCGAAGGATTGATCTGTGTTCTCTTGCTGTTGTTCACCTGCCCGTTACTGGCCTCCACCTTGTTGGCTCCCGGTGATCGGTTGGCCATAGTGCAACCCGGTGAGCCTGCTTTTGATCAGCCTTTCCAGATCAACAAGCAGGGGGAGATTGCACTGCCTGAAGTTGGAAACGTCGTGGTGGGGGGGAAGACCCTGCAACAGGCGGATGAGCTGATCCGCACCGCCCTCAAACCTGTTTACAACAACCTCTCTCAATTGACCGTCACCTTGCTGGAGAAGCGGCTGCTGATCAGCGTGATGGGCTATGTCAAAAAACCCGGCAGTTATGATCTGGCGCCCGATGGCAACGTGCAGATGGCCCTCGATGCCGCTGGCGGTCTGGTGCCCGGTGCCCAGCTCAACAATATGCAGGTGCGGCGTGGCAGCACGGTCTCTAGCTTCGACTACAAACGTTATCTCGATACCGGCGATGCCAGCGTGTTGCCGCCATTGCAATCCCTTGATGTGGTGTTCGTACCCGCCTCTCCGCTGATCGGCAACGTGCAAATAGATTTTGATGCGGCAACCCTGGCGGCAGGCGGGGATGGCGATACCGGCAAGGCGATCAAGGTGTTTGGCGAGGTCAACAGTCCCGGCGCCTTCAGTTTCAAGAGTGGCAACTCCATCGTGGATCTGCTGATGCGAGCCGGTGGGGTGACCCGTTTTGCCGGGGTGGAGCGGATCCGGGTGATCAATGGTGATGCCCCCGAACTGTTCGATCTCAAAGCCTATCTCGACTCCGGCAACAACAAGCTGCTGCCCAATCTGGCGCCGGGCGCCACCATCTTCGTGCCCAAGGATGAAGAGCAGATAAAACGGGGGGCACGCACCATCTACATCATGGGCGAGGTGTTCAAACCCGGCGCCTATGAGGGGCGGGAAGGGGACTCCTTCCTCGATATTCTGGCCAATGCCGGTGGCCCGACCCGCTATGCCGAGAGTCGCCAGATCCGTTTGCTGCGCACCGATGGTACGATCGAACCCATCGACTTGCAGGCCTATACCGAAGGGATGCAAAAGGCGCTGCCCCAAGTCAAACCCGGTGACGCCATCTTTGTGCCGGAAAAGACCGATATCAACGAGAAGTCCTGGTTGAAAGTGGCCCCCGGGCGGGCTGTGATGGTGATGGGGGCGGTGCGGATCCCGGGCCGCTATGAATGGTCTGACGAGATGTCGCTGCTGGATCTGATCGCCCACGCCGGTGGCCCCAACGAGCGGGCCGATATCGCCAAGGTGCAGATCCTGACCGCCGAAGGGGGGCAGGCCACGCCAACCCTGTTTGATCTCGACAAGTTCCTCCATCAGGGCGGGGCGCTCGCCAGCCTGCCGAAGATCCGGGCCGGATTCACCATCATGATCCCCGAGCTGCCCACCGATCCCAGTGACAACAAGTCCCAGTGGGTGCGCCAGTCACCGGACAGTTCAATCTATATCTTCGGTCAGGTCGGGGCCCCCGGTCGCTATGCCTTCAATGAGCAGATGGGCTTTATCGACATCCTGTCGGCCGCTGATGGCCCGACTGCGGCGGCGGATCTGCGCAATGTGCGCATCGCCCATCGTAGTGGCAGCACTGCGCGGGTCAGCAAGCTCGACCTTGCCCTCTACTTTGAAACCGGCGATGAAACCTTGCTGCCCAAGGTGCTGCCCGGCGACTCCATCTACCTGCCGGAGAAGAATCGCCCCTGGCTCGATGAGCCGAAGGAGAACACCATTCGGGTGCTGGGGGCGATCGCCCGCCCCGGTCGCTACCGTTTTGACTCCTCCATGACCCTGCTGGATCTGCTGGCCGAGGCGGGGGGCCCGACCAGCAGCGCCTATATCAAGAAGATTGTGGTGATCAACATGGCCACCAGTGGTCAGGGGGATCAGGCCCGCAGCTTCGATCTCGACGGCTTTGCCAAAGAGCCCGACTTTAGCCAGTTACCGGTGCTGCGCGCAGGGGACACCGTCTTTATCCCTGACAGCAAGAGCAGCAACTGGGCCATTTTCATGGATGGCATGCGCGACATTCTGACCACGATCTCGGTGGTGGCCCTGGTCGGGACGCTTTGATATGAGCATCCCCATTCAATATCTGGAGCTCGAATCCCTCTACGCGGCGACGGTCGCCCGGGGGATCCGCTCGCTGGCGGTCACCTCGTCGGAAGGGGGAGAGGGGGTGAGCTCCATCTGCGATGCGCTGGCAAGGCGCTCGGAAGCGGATGGGCTGCGCACCCTGCTGGTGGATCTCAATCTCTATCACCCCGGCCGCGCCCCAGCTGTTGCCTGGGGGCCCAATGATGTGCCCGAGCCTGTGGCCACTGGCCGCTCCTTGTCGCTGCTCCCGGCGCCGGGCAAGGATCTGATGGCTTTTCGCAACAAGGATACCTTGCGTCAGCTGCTGGTTCGTTGGCTCGAACATTACGATGTGGTGATCTTCGATACCTCACCGCTCACCGCCCTCAATCGGGGCAATATTCCGGCCGATCAGGTGTGCGGGGCCTGTGAAGGGGCACTGCTGGTGGTGCTGGCGGGAGTGACACCGACGACCGTGGTACAAAGTGCGGTGGATAAACTGACCCGTGCCGAGGCCAATCTGATTGGCGCTGTCTATAACGACAAGCTCAACCCGGGGCTGGCCAGCGAGATCCTGCGCGAGCTCAACCGGCTGCCCAGTAACAGGGTGACCGAATGGCTCAAGCGCTGGTGCCGGCGCAGCGCCTTGCTCAATTTCCGGATCTGATCGCCCGCTGATGGAGGCCCGATATGGATGACTGGTTGCGATCTGCTCCGGCAACCCTGCAGTCGGTGCGCGAACTGCGCAACCGGCTGGCACAGGGGCTCTCCCTGTTTCAGGTCTCCCCAAAGGATCAAGCCAACTGGCTGCTCTGTTTCAGTGAGCTGGCCACCAATAGCGTCAAACACACAGTCCCTCCCGCGACCCGGCTCTGGCTCACGCTGAAAGAGGATGAAACGGGTTTGCGTCTGATACTGGAGGATGATGGCGGCCCGCAACCCGGTCTTGCCAGTGCGCCGTTACCCGATGAGCTGCAGGAGGGGGGATACGGGCTGGCGCTGGTGCACCAGCTGTTTGCCGAGGTGCACTTCTTTCGCGACGGTGATCGCAATCGCGTGACCCTTCGCCAGCAGGGCCCGGTCAACCAGCTGCCGGTGATCGCGGTGATCGACGATGACAAGGTGATGCGTGCCCTGCTCACCGCCTATCTCCATGAGCACTATCGGGTTGAAAGTTATGCCGACTCCCATGCCGCCCTGCTGGCGCTCGGAAAGCAACCCCCCGCGCTGGTGCTCTCCGATATCGAGATGGAGGGGATCGATGGCTTTGGCCTGCGCCAGCAGTTGATGAAGGATCCCAATATGAAGGGGGTGCCCTTTATCTTCCTGACCGGTCATCAGGATCAGTGGACCCAGAGTCGGGCGGGGGCACTGGGGATCGATGACTTTCTGGTCAAACCCATCACCAAGCAGGACCTGTTGCTGGCGGTTTCGCGGGTGCTGCAACGCTCGCAGCAGCTCAAGTCGCAATGGGGCGAGCAGCTGGATCAGCGCATGACCTCGGCGCTGCGCCCGTTATTGTCCGCCACCTCCATAGGGGGATACCAGCTGGCGTTGCAAACCCGCGCGGCCACCGTGGGGGGCGGGGACTTTCTGCTGGTCAAGGATCGGGTGCTGTGGCTCGGAGATGTGATGGGCCACGATGCGGAAGCCAAGTTTTTTGCCCATGCCTATGCCGGTTATCTGCGTGGCTTGCTGACGGCGCACGATCTGGAGCGTGCCCCCGCCCGCTTGCTGACCATCTTGTCCAATGCGGTTCACAGTGATCCGTTATTGGGGGCTACCCTGCTCACCACCCTCTGTATTGAGCTCGGCAACGAGGGGCGGGTGCAGTGGGCCAGCGCGGGCCACCCGGCGCCCTGGCTGGTTGGGCCCGGTACCATCCGTCAGGTCGGCGTGACCGGCCCCTTGCCCGGTTTGCGCCCGGATCCCCACTTCGTTACCAATGAGCGTCAGCTCAAGCCCGGCGAGATCCTGCTGTTCTGGACCGACGGTCTGCTCGATAGCCGTGATGCCGCAGAGCGCCAGCGCTGGGAGTCGCAGCTAAAAGAGATCTGCCTGACTTCGGGGCCCGGTCTTGAGCAACTGGCTCATCGCATTGCCAGCTGGTTTGATGAACGCATCAATGATGCCGCCCTCGATGACATGACCCTCTTGCTGGTCGCCTGTCCCGGCGCCTGATCCTGCCCCTCTTTGCCTGACTGGCCCGCTCTATGCAGCGCCTCATTTCAGGTGGCATGGAGCCACGGGAGGAGGGCCTTATGTTACCCATGCAACAGATCTGGCTGGCCATCGATGCGCGTCAGGTCGGTGGAATAGAAGTTCACATTATCCACTTGGCCAACGATCTGCTGGCCAGGGGATTTCGCCCCACCATAGTGCTGGTGAGCAACCATGGTATGACCCCCTTTACGACCCTGCTCAAACAACAGGGCTTGCCCTACGAGGTGTGCCAAAACAGCCGCGATTTTATGCGCCGTCTGGCCCGCCAACCTGCCTCTGTGCTGATCCATACCCACGGCTACAAGGCCGGGGTGCTGGGGCGGCTGACGGCCTGGTTCACCGGTAAATCGGTGGTCTCGACTTTTCACAGTGGGGATGACGGGGAGGGTTTGCTGAAGTTTTACAGCTGGCTGGATCGCACCACAGCGCGTTTTGCGAAGTGTATTGCAGTGAGCGAGCCCATCGCTCGCAAATTGCCTGTGCCAAGCACGGTGATCAGCAACTTTGTCCCCATGCCTGCGACGCCGGCTACGGTAACTGGCAACCGGATTGCCTTTGTCGGCCGCCTCTCGCCGGAAAAGGGGCCGGAGGCGTTCTGCCAGCTGGCTGCCTTCTGCCCGGATGGGGCGTTTCATCTCTACGGGGATGGCCCCATGAAAAGCGGCTTGTTGCAGCAGTATGGTGATCGCGTCCAGCTTCATGGTTTCCAGAACATGGCCAATGAGTGGCACAACATCGACCTGCTCTGCATCACCTCCCGCTTTGAAGGGTTGCCGCTGGTGGCCCTGGAGGCGATGGCTCACGGCATACCTGTCTGTACCTTTGCGGTGGGGGGCCTGGTCAATCTGATCGACCATAAATCCAATGGCTGGTTGGTGGAGCCCGGCCATGTGCGGGATATGGCGGAGCTGGTCAACTACTGGCTGCGCAGCGATGGGGCGGTGCGCAGCAAAATGAGTCAGGCGGCGCGCAACACCATAGCCCGCGGGTACAGCGTCAACAACAGGGTGACCGATATTCTGGCCGTCTACGGCGCCTGAATCACGGAGAAACTTGTCAAAACGAGTGGCCGCATGCTACTCGTTTTTTTATGTGCTTGGGCTGTATAAATAAGGATTTCCTAGCTTATTTAGGGCTATGTCCCAATTATGTGTTGCACGGGGGTGTAGTGGTCAACTAAATCCGGACACTTGGTTAGGCCGATCTTCGGCTTTTGCTGGCGGTATCCCGTCATTGTGTTGATGTGGACGCCGCCAGTTGTAGTAATCCATCAGGTAGTAACTGATATCCCGCTTCGCCTCTCGCAAGCTCATATATCCCATAGCCGGGAGCCACTCTGACTTCAGGCTTCTGAACAACCGTTCCATCGGGGCGTTATCCCAGCAGTTGCCACGCCGACTCATGCTCTGGGTCATGCGATAGCGCCACACTCGTTGCCGAAATGCCCTACTGCCATATTGGCTGCCCTGGTCAGAGTGAAATAGCACACCGGATGGGCAACCCCGCTGCTGATAGGCCATCTCCAATGCTTTGATGGCCAGTGCTGCATCAGGTTTATCAGACATCGCCCAGCCCACGACCCGCCGAGTGTGCAGGTCAAGCACCGCTGCCAGGTAATGCCAGCGACCACCGGCCCAGACGTAGGTGATATCGCCACACCACACCTGATTGGGTTGCTGGACATCAAATTCGCGGGCCAGCAGATTGGGTATGTCCGGTCGTTCAGACTGTGCCACCTGATAGCGATGAGCGCCCGGTTGCTTGGATACCAGACCGGCTTCCTTCATCAGGTTACGTACTTTGAATCGACCAATCTGATACCCCAACTCCCGCATCATCGACATCAAGGCGCGGCTGCCCGCTGAGTTCCGGCTCGCTTTGAACAAACGGCGCAACTCACAGCGCTGTTGCATACGTTCACGGTTAATCGTCCGCCTGCGAGCCAGATAATCGTAAAAACAGGAGGTGGGAACATCGAAAGCGCAGCAGACCAGAGTGATGGGGGCTTGCTCCCTTAATCGGTCTATCAGCGCGTACGTGTGAACTCGTCCGCCATCAAGAGAGCAGTAGCCTTTTTTAGAATGCCCTTCTCACGTTCGAGCCGGTTGATGCGGGCTTCCAGCTCCTGAATTTTCTGCTGCTCCGGAGTCAGTGCTTTTCCGATGGGGGTTGTACCACAGCGTTCGGATTGCAGTTGCTGAACCCAGCGGCGCAGTACGGTTTCACCGACATCCAGTGAACGGCTGGCTTCAGGGACAGAATATCCTTGGTCGAGCACCAAGGATGCGGCTTCGAGTTTGAATTCGGCAGTAAATGAGCGACGTAATCTTGTCGTTGAACACCTCAGGTCATGGTGGTGACTGTACCACCTAAAATGGTGTCCGGGATGATTAGACCACTACAATGCAGCCGATCTACTGCGCAGAGTCCTTGACGATCCCCTCGACCCGCACCTGCAGGCTCCCTTGCGCCAGGGTGGTGATGAGCTGGTCGCCACAGTTGGCCTGATCGGCGCGGCTGATGACTTCTCCGCGCGCAGTGCGGGTGATGGAGTAGCCGCGCCCCAGAGTGGCGAGCGGGCTTACCCCGTCGAGGCGGGCGGTGAGCATGGCGAGGCGGTGACTAGCAAGGTCTTGCCGCTTGGCAATCAGGGCATGAAGCCGCTCCTCGGCCAGCTGGTGGCGGCGCTTGCCAGCTGCCAGCAAGCGCTCCGGGCTCTTGCCCTGCAGGCGCAGTTCAAGGTTGGTGAGGCGCCGCTCACCCTGATGCAGCCGCTGGCGCAGCAGTTGCTGCAAACGGGTGGAGAGTTCGTCGAGGCGCTGGGATTGCTGTTCCAGCCGCCGCTTCGGATCCTGATGGTCGAGCCGCTTTTGCAGCAGGATGAAATCGTGGCGGGCGGCGGTCTGTTGGCGACTCATCGCCTGCAGCAGTCGCTGCTTGAGGTGGGCGAGGCGCTGGATGCGGGCCTGATTGTCCGGCGCCACCAGCTCGGCGGCGGCCGACGGGGTAGGGGCGCGCAAGTCGGCGGCAAAGTCGCTGATGGTGACATCCACCTCGTGGCCCACCGCGCTCACCACAGGTATGGCGGAGTGGGCAATGGCGCGCGCCACCGCCTCTTCGTTGAAGCACCAGAGATCTTCAAGTGACCCGCCACCCCGCCCGACGATCAGCACATCCACCTCGGCGCGCTGGTTCGCTTTGGCGATCGTCGCGACGATCTGGCTGATGGCGGCGCTCCCCTGTACCTGAGTCGGGTAGATAAAGACCGGCAGATCCGGCGCACGCCGTTTGAGCACCGTCAGCATATCGTGCAAGGCGGCGCCGGTGGCTGAGGTGATAAGGCCCACCGCCCGCGGCTCACGGGGCAGCGGCCGCTTGCGGCTTTCGTCAAACAGCCCCTCGGCGCCGAGGCGGCGCTTGAGCTCTTCAAAACGCAGGGCCAATACGCCGTCGCCCGCCGGCTGCATCGACTCGATGATCAGCTGGTAGTCGCCGCGCGGCTCATAGAGGGAGACCCGCGCCTGCACCAGCACCTGCATGCCATCCTGCGGGCGGAAGGCCACCCGCCGGTTGTTGCCCTTGAACATGGCGCAGCGCACCTGCGCCGACATGTCCTTGAGGGAGAAGTACCAGTGGCCGGAGCTTGGCATCGCCAGATTGGAGAGCTCGCCGGTCAGCCACACCAGCCCGAGATCCTGCTCCAGGATCATGCGCACGGCGCTGTTGAGGCGGGTGACGGTAAAGACCTGATGTTGTCTGCTTTGACTCGGTTCGTTGCGGTAGTTCAAGGCGGTTCCTGCGCACGGTTCCTCGCCAGCGAAGGCGGAGGAGAGAAACAATGTCGCCATCTTACCCCACTTCACCCCGTCCGCCGAGTCAATGGATCAGGTTGGTTACTCCTCCCCGTAAATCGGTGTTGCATGGAAATGAAAGCGCTATCAATCACATACAGCCAATAGCGAAGTCGATGGTGGTCACATTTTGCGCGCATTCGCCATGAATTGGTTATGGGGGACTCTAGACTGATCGGGCTCATCCGAAGGCGGGACTGTAGCGGATGGGGGCATGCCGGGGCACACCGGCATCACACACAAAACAATGAAAATAAAGGACTATCAATGGCTAGATGGATACTCGCGGCCGGATTGTTGGGAACCCTGATCACGGCGCCGACGTCGGCGGCGGAGTGGTTCTTCCGGGGCACCGCGAATGGATGGGCGGCGACCGCCATGACGTCGACGGACGGCGTCAATTTTGATACCTGCCAGCGCTTCGTGAGCGGGGATGCCAGCGGCGGCCCGCGCTTCAAGATAGACAGGTACGGCAACTGGCAGCAGAGCTACCCGGCGGCCGACTACGGGGTCAATGCCAACACGGCGTACCAGATCCGCATCAACGCCAGCACTCAGGCGGTGAGCGCGACGGCGGTGGCCAGTTGCGAGGCCTCGGGGTTTGCCAGCACCTTGCCGCAGCTCAACGTACGCGGCACCTTCAACGGCTGGGCCAGCCTCCCCATGACTCTGGTAGGGGATCACCTGTGGCAGGTGGAAGCCTACATGGATGGCAAGGCGAGCCAGCGCCTCAAGTTTGATCAGGCTGGCGACTGGGCCGTCAACTTTGGCGACAGCAACGGCGACGGCGTGCTGGAGAAAAGTGGCGGCGACATCTTCTGGAGCACCGTGGGTACGGTGCGCATCCAGGTCAACGACCAGACCCTGGTCTACAGCATCACCCCCCTTGGGGATGACAACCAGCCGCCGCTCGCGGTCATCACCCCGGGGGGCACGGTGAATGTGACCCAGGGGGCGTCACTGACCTTGAGCGGCAGCGACTCTACGGATCCCGACGGCCAGATCACGAGCTATCTGTGGAGCAGCGGCGAGACCACGGAGAGCATTGTCGTCAGTACCACCCAGACCGGCACCTTCACCTATGGCCTCACGGTCACCGACGATCAGGGCGCCAAGGGCAGCAGCAGCGTGAGCGTGGTGGTCGGGGCAGGACAGAGCAGCGACAGCTGGCACTTCCGGGGCACGACCAACAACTGGGGGCTCACCCCCATGACCAGCGAGGATGGTACCACCTTCTGTACCGAGCAGGCCTTTGGCAGTAACAACCCCCGCTTCAAGATTGACCACAAGGGGGACTGGACCGAGGCGTATCCGGCCCAGGATTACCTGGTTAGCGCCAACACCCGCTATCGCATCTGCTTTGACAGCCTGCGCAAGGCCATCGAGGTGGAGATGCTGGCCGGGGCCGATCTGCAGGCACCCACGGTGACGGCCACCCCGGCGCCGGGGAGTTATCTGGACAGCCAGTCCATAACCCTGGGGGTGAGCGACGATCAGGACAGCGCCCCCGCCGTGCATTTCACCACGGACGGCAGCCAGCCCACCACGGCGTCGGCCCGCTATGCAGGCCAGCCCCTGGTGGCGAGCGACAAGGGGAGCGGCACCGATCTGGTGATCCGCACCCTTGCCATTGACGCCAGCGGCAATCAGCGCGAGCAGCGCTTCGAGTACCGTATCGGCGAGCAGGGGGTGGCGAGCGGCGATTTTCGTGCCGAGAGCATCTACTTCCTGCTGACCGCCCGCTTCTATGATGGCGATGCCAGCAACAACTACCATAACCGGGATCGCTACAAGGCGGGGGAGCCCCATTGGCGCGGCGACTTCAAGGGCTTGATCGCCAAGCTCGACTACATCAAGGATCTCGGCTTCACCGCCATCTGGGTGACGCCACCGGTGGAGAACCGCTCCGGCCTCGACTACCACGGCTACCACGCCTACGACTTCTACCGGGTCGATCCCCGTCTGGAGTCGCCGGGGGCGGGTTACCGGGAGTTCATCCAGGCGGCCCATGCCAAGGGGCTCAAGGTGATCCAGGATGTGGTGCTCAACCACTCGAGCCAGTACGGCCTGCGCGGCAAGACCTGGATCGATCGCCTGCCCGTCAAATACTACGTACCGGCGGGGTCGAGCCAAGGGCTCATCAACAACGGCCCCTATCAGGGCAACCTCGGGGACTACGCCAGCGCCAACCGCTGTGACGACGACAACCCGGTGGCACCCGACTGGTACAAGGCCCGCTGCCAGTCCGATCCGGCGGGCACCCAGCCCCTGGTGGACCCCAAGACGGGCGCCACCGTGCCGAGTGCTGGCTACAATCCCAACCGCTTCTTCGGCATCGACGCCCAGACCCTGGATCCCGCCTGGTATCACCTGGACGGTTTCATGTCAGGCGGTGACTGGGAGAGCCCGCTCGCCCTGCAGCGCAAACACATGGCGGGGGATTGCATCGATCTCGCCACCGGCAACCAGAACGTCAAGGATTACCTCAACGGCGCCATCCGCCAGTACCTCGACATGGGGGTTGACGCCATTCGCATCGATACCTTGAAGCACATCGAGCGGGACGAGCTGCTGACCTATGTCCACGACTGGCAGGCCCACAAGCCGGGGTTGTTCGTCTTTGGCGAAAACCTGGTCAAGGGCACCGGCTGGGGCTCTGAGCTGGCCAACGACAATGCCTCGGCGGTGATCCGTCCCTGGTGGTATACCCGCACCACGCCGAACCCGGCGGATCCCCGGGCAGGGGGAGATTCCGGCCTCTCTGTGCTGGACTTCTCCCTCTTCTCCACCTTCCGTGACAACGTCACCCGGGGGAGCTTTGGCGGGGTGGGCGGGATCTTTGCCATGGACTGGGTCTATGGGGATGCCACCAAGCTCATCACCTTCTTCCAGAACCATGACGTGGGGCCGGACAACGACTTCAAGTACCGCTACGGCGGGCAAGAGGGCAATGCGGCCATGATCTACAACCTGCTCTGGACGGCGCGGGGCATCCCGACCCTCTACTATGGGGAAGAGGTGATGTTCCAGGCGGGCAAGCCTCAGGATATCGACGGGGCCACCATGACGGTGGATCAGACTGGTCGTGCCTACTACGGGGAGGTGCTGGACAACCCGGCCACTCCGAGCCACCCGCTCTACCAGCACATAAAGCGCCTGAACCAGATCCGCAAGGCGGTGCCCGCCCTGCAGAAGGCGCCCATGAGCCAGGTGAACGAGTGGGGCAGCGGCATCAGCTTCGTGCGTGACCTGAGCGCTCAAGGCAGCTACGCTGCCGTGGGCCTCGCGGCCAATTCGGCCCAGCAAATAAACCTGAGCGGCCTGAAGAACGGCACCTATACGGATGCGGTGACCGGCGCGAGTCAGAACGTCAGCAACGGCAGTCTGAGCTTTGCGGTGTCCGCCTATTCGGCACGGGTCTGGGTACTGAACGGCCCGGGCAAGGTGGGCGTTGACGGTAAATATCTCAAATAAGGAAAGCCTGTCACAGTGTGCAGCGAGTCGGCCTTGGGGCCGACTTTTTTATGCCGCATATCAAGGGAACGAGGGAGATGGACCAGACGGGGAAGGCAATAAGCAGTAGCGTCGACATCGCTTGGGAGCAAGCGGCATCCGAGGGTAGCTTGCTCTGTTATGGTGCTTGCGCCCCAAAGTGGTGCGCATCATCGACATTGGCAGCAGGAACCCACTTTGGAGAAATATGCCGTATCCACCCTATGCCCCTCCTGTGACGAGTATGATTCATGCTGCCATGTGGCACCATATCAACATGATCAACTTAATAACGGGCTTTAAAAGGGGAGATGGCGAGCTGCCTTCAGTGTGGCTGGTCAAACATGCTGATGCAGCCTGATGTTTGTCCCATGAATGGGTGTGTTGCTCCTGTCATAGGCAGAATGTCGGAATTTAAATTTGATTTTTCAGCCTATCCTGGATGCTTGTGTTGATTGGCGTTTTTTTTGCTGAGTCTTGTGATGTCGGCAGGGGGACCGGCAGGGGAAATGGCAAGGGCGCCCGAGTATGCCCACACCTTCGGCCCAGTGACAGGTGCCCTGATGTCACAGCAAACATGGAAAGGAGTCATATGGAAAGTGAGATGACCATGTCGCCCGAGCCGGCGACCAAAGCCCTGGCCCACACCCTCAAGGACGATGTTTACGGCATGGTGCTCGGGGTCATGTTTATCGCGGTCGGTCTCAACCTGCTCAAGTGTTCCGGCATGATCACCGGTGGCATCGCGGGCATCGCCCTGCTGCTCGCCCATGTTAGCAGTTTGCCCATCGGGGTTCTGTTCTTCATGGTCAACATGCCCTTCATGGTGTTTTGTTACTTCACCATGGGGCGCGCCTTCACCATCAAGACGTTGATCGTCAACGTTACCCTCTCGGCGGCCACCCAGGCGGTACCGCTGCTGCTGACGGTGAGCTATGTCCACCCACTGTTTGCCGCCTTGGTAGGGGGGACCTTTCTCGGCATGGGGGTGTTGTCTCTGGCGCGCCACAATGCTTCCGTGGGTGGCACCGGGGTGGTAACGCTCTGGCTGCAACGGCGCGTTGGCATCAACGCGGGAAAGAGCCAGATGGTGCTTGATGTGCTGGTGTTTGCACTCTCCCTGCTCACCTTGCCACTGCCCTTGCTGCTCTGGTCCACCCTGAGTGCGCTGGCGATGAACGCCATGCTGATGAATTGGCACAAGCCAGGTCGCTATCAGGGAAACTGAACACCCGGCTGCACATAATTGGATCATTGAAAATGCTGTTCCGGGAGGTTGGAGGGAGAAAGGGGCTCAACGACAAAAAAGATCATCTTGTCCTGAAAAAAGGCATGATTACAGCTGAATTTATTAGTTTTTTGCGCCGTTGGCCGCCTAAAAGAGGGCTATGCCATAAAAAATTCAAAAAACTTCTTTACCAGTGACCAATGCGTGAGTAAACTTCGTCGGCAATATTTTACACCCCCACTTCCTCAACGGTGAGATATTGCCATGCTCAGGATTGCCAAAGAAGCGTTAACCTTCGACGATGTACTGTTGGTTCCCGCCCACTCCGAAGTTCTTCCCAATACTGCCGATCTGCGTACCAAGCTGACCTCCGCTATCAGCTTGAACATCCCGATGATCTCTGCTGCCATGGACACAGTGACCGAAGCCCGTCTGGCTATCGCACTGGCCCAGGAAGGCGGTATCGGCTTTATCCACAAGAACATGTCCATCGAGCAGCAGGCTGCCGAAGTGCGCAAGGTCAAGAAGTACGAGAGCGGCGTGGTCACTGACCCCGTCACCGTGCGCCCTGACATGACCATCGCCCAAATCAAGGAGCTGAGCCACAAGAATGGCTTCGCCGGTTACCCCGTGGTGACTGACGGCAATCAGCTGGTCGGTATCATCACCGGCCGTGACGTGCGCTTCGTGATTGACCTCTCCCAGACCGTTGAACAGATCATGACCCAGAAAGATCGTCTGGTCACCGTGCGTGAAGGGGCCCCTCGCGAAGAGGTGGTTGCCCTGATGCAAAAGCACCGTATCGAAAAAGTGCTGGTGGTGAACGCCGACTTCAAACTCAAGGGCATGATCACCGTTAAAGATTTCCAGAAAGCCGAGCGCAAGCCCCACGCCTGTAAAGATGACAAGGGTCGTCTGCGGGTCGGTGCTGCGGTCGGTGCCGGTGCTGGCAACGAAGAGCGCGTCGCCGCGCTGGTAGAAGCCGGTGTTGACGTGCTGCTGATCGACTCCTCCCACGGCCACTCCCAGGGCGTGCTGGATCGCATCAAGGCTACTCGCGACGCCTATCCGGATCTGCAGATCATCGGTGGCAACGTGGCGACCGCTGCGGGCGCCAAGGCGCTGGCTGCTGCCGGTGTCAACGCCGTCAAGGTCGGTATCGGCCCGGGCTCCATCTGTACTACCCGTATCGTGACCGGCGTGGGCGTGCCCCAGATCACTGCCATCTCCGACGCTGTTGACGCGCTGGAAGGCACCGGTATTCCGGTGATTGCCGATGGCGGTATCCGCTTCTCCGGCGACATCGCCAAGGCCATTGCCGCGGGCGCCAGCTGCGTCATGGTGGGCTCCATGTTCGCCGGTACTGAAGAAGCGCCGGGCGAGATCGAGCTCTATCAGGGTCGCTCCTTCAAATCCTACCGTGGTATGGGTTCCCTGGGCGCCATGTCCAAAGGCTCCAGCGACCGCTACTTCCAGACCGACAACGCCGCCGACAAGCTGGTGCCGGAAGGCATCGAAGGCCGCGTGCCGTACAAGGGTCGCCTCAAAGAGATCATCCACCAGCAGATGGGCGGCCTGCGCTCCTCCATGGGCCTGACCGGCAGCGCCACCATCGACGACATGCGCACCAAGGCTGAGTTCGTGCGCATCTCCGGCGCCGGGATGAAAGAGTCCCACGTCCACGATGTGACCATTACCAAAGAAGCCCCCAACTATCGGATGGGCTGATAAAACGGGGCCCTGCGCCCCGTTTTTCCACCCTTTTTTTATCCCGTGCCCTTTGTGACAACATCAGCCTGATGCAGGAATAAAATGACTAAAGACATTCACCAGCACCGTATCCTTATCCTCGACTTCGGTTCCCAGTACACCCAGCTGATCGCCCGCCGTGTGCGCGAAATCGGCGTCTACTGCGAACTGTGGGCCTGGGACGTAACCGAAGAGCAGATCCGCGAATTCAATCCGAACGGCATCATCCTCTCCGGCGGCCCCGAGTCTGTCACCGAAGCGGGCAGCCCCCGTGCCCCCGAGTATGTGTTTAACGCCGGTGTCCCTGTTTTCGGCATCTGCTACGGCATGCAGACCATGGCCGAGCAGCTGGGTGGCAAGGTGCAATCCTCTACCGAGCGTGAATTCGGTTACGCCAAGGTGGAAGTGCTGGGCGAAGCTGGCAAGAGCAGCGCCCTCTTGCGCAACATCGAAGATGCCATCGCCGACAACGGCAATGCCCTGCTGGATGTCTGGATGAGCCACGGTGACAAGGTCACCACCATTCCGGCCGACTTCACCACCATCGCCCAGACCCCGACCTGCCCGCACGCGGCCATGGCCAATGAAGCCAAGCGCTTCTACGGCGTGCAGTTCCACCCGGAAGTGACCCACACCCGTCAGGGTGCCCGCATGCTGGAGCACTTCGTCAAAGACATCTGCGGCTGCGAATGCCTCTGGACCCCGGCCACCATCATTGACGACGCCGTTGCCCGCATCCGTGAGCAGGTGGGCGACGATGAAGTGATCCTCGGTCTCTCCGGCGGTGTCGACTCCTCCGTGGTTGCCATGCTGGTGCACCGCGCCATCGGCGATCGCCTGACCTGCGTCTTCGTTGACAACGGTCTGCTGCGTCTGAACGAAGGCGAGCAGGTGATGGAGATGTTTGGCGATCACTTTGGTCTGAACATCATCAAGGTTGAAGCGGAAGAGCGCTTCCTCTCTGCCCTGGCCGGTGTTGACGAGCCGGAAGCCAAGCGCAAGATCATCGGCCGCGTCTTCGTTGAAGTGTTTGATGATGAAGCGAAAAAGCTGAAAAACGCCAAGTGGCTGGCGCAAGGCACCATCTATCCGGACGTTATCGAATCCGCTGCCAGCAAGACCGGCAAGGCCCACGTCATCAAGTCTCACCACAACGTCGGCGGCCTGCCGGAAGAGATGAAGATGGGTCTGGTCGAGCCGCTGCGCGAGCTGTTCAAAGACGAAGTACGCCGCGTTGGCCTCGAGCTGGGTCTGCCCTACGACATGCTCTACCGTCACCCGTTCCCGGGCCCGGGTCTGGGCGTGCGCGTCCTTGGCGAAGTGAAGAAAGAGTACTGCGATATCTTGCGCCGCGCCGATGCGGTCTTTATCGAAGAGCTGCGCAAAGCCGACCTTTACAACCAGGTCAGCCAGGCGTTCGCCGTGTTCCTGCCGGTGCGCTCCGTTGGCGTGATGGGCGATGGTCGTAAATATGACTGGGTCATTGCCCTGCGCGCCGTCGAAACCATCGACTTTATGACTGCCCACTGGGCTCACCTGCCGTACGACTTCCTCGGTCACGTATCGAACCGCATCATCAACGAGATCAATGGTATCTCCCGCGTGGTGTACGACGTATCCGGCAAGCCGCCCGCAACCATCGAATGGGAATAAGCGGCTCGCGCCGTTCTGCCCTTCGAGCATAAAAATGAAAAAAGACGCCCTTGAGGCGTCTTTTCTTTTCTCAATCGTTTGCGCAACACATCTTCTTTTTTCGAGCAGCTTTTTCGCCACCTTGCCCCTGTCATATGTGACAGGGGCATTTTTGCCATCCCGAACTAGGCTCTCTCATGCCAATTGAGCCCGATGTCAACAGTGGCTCGTGGCAAGGGGGAGGGCTGATCCAGTTGCAGATAGCTGCGCAAACGGGCCCATCGTCATCGCGCCAACCGGCAGTGATGACACCCCGGTGGAGACCGGAAACCACTTGAATCAACGGGGCGCAGCCCGAACGGCCAAACGAGTCGGGATCATAGAGCACGGAGAGTTTGATATGTCAGAACAAGCAGTGTTGGTGGGTGGATGGACCGCATATCACAAGCTGACCGCCGAGGATCAGGCGGTATTTGATCAGGCGCTTAAAGGATTTGTCGGGGTGCAGTACGTACCCTTTGAAGTCTCCACCCAGGTGGTGGCTGGCACCAACTACCGCTTCAAGTGCAAGAGCACTGTGCCGCTTGCCAAACCGATCCATGGCGAAGCCGTGGTGCAGATCTTCAAATCACTGGACGGGGATGCCCATATCACCTCCATTACCCCGATTTGATTGGGTGGTGGGGCAAGGTGGGGAGGGGGAAATCTCCTAACCGGTTTGCTTCAAACCCTGAAAATAAGAAAGACGCCTTAGGGCGTCTTTCTTATTTCCACTACCAGTTACGTCTGATGTGTGGTCGGTATTTGTACTTATTGATTAATTTGTTGATCTTGCTCAGGAAACTATTATCTCCCTCTTTTTCCCGCCTCTCTTGCTTGTTATGATTGTCGTTTGAAAACCGTCACCTTGTATCGAACAGCTTTATTACGGAAGGCTTTGCTATCAAATTAGTACTGCCTTCCATCGAATTCCTATTAGGAAAACTAGGCACAAAATAAGAGGGGTATTCGTGTCAGAATATGTTGAAAAATATCTAGAACGAGTTAAAAAAATCGAGTTTAATTGGTCTCAATTAAATCAGGTTAAAGATGTGAAAATTATTTCATCCATGTATATTTGGATTTTTATAGTGCCAATTCTGGCAAAGGTTTTATCTCTAGCAAGCGATATAGCAACAGTTACTGTGTTCAACTATACGTTTGAAGTAAATATTGGATTGCCTTTTTCTTGGCGCTTGTTCTATTTTTCAGCACTACTTTTTTCTTTGGCAACAATCATTTATCAAGCCCGCTGCCCTAAATTGATAAAAGATTATCCAACATTTGCAGCATTTGATAGTGAAGGTAAGCCGGAATGGCACATGAGACGCTATGCCGAAGATATTAATATTGATTATGAAGAGTTCAAAAGTGACCTTGAGTCATCAATGATTGAACATGAAGGTTACAAGTACGAAGGCAAAGAGTATGTCCAAAGTGTATTTTGGAATCTTCATTGGGCGGCAGATAAAGAGCGCCGAAAATCATTTTCGGCATGTTTTGCATCATATGCAATAGGTTTCCTTCTTATCATAATAGTGTTCTTCCAAAACTTTACTTGGGTGATTAGAAACATCTTATCCACGTTGTAATTCTTGCCTAACAAAGCATTGAAGAGTGATTCGCAATGCGTGGAATTTTTACTATGCGTTGGTTTATGTGGTTACTATATTATTCTGTAGTGCTGTTTACCTTTTAAGTGGGCATTATGCATTAAGGAGATTTTATGCAGATTGAAAATGGCAAAGTTGAAGGTGATGTTGAGATTTCCACGGACTTTAAAATGCACGGTATGTTTGCGGGCAATGTAACGGTTAAATCTGGTGGCTATCTCATACTGTACGGTTTGATTACAAAAAACCTGACTATTGAGCAAGGCGCTGTTGTAGAAATTCCAGGTATGGTTTCAGGTAACATAACGAATAATGGCGGTAAGCTCACAGTCACAGGTATGGTGTCTGGTAAGATTATTAACTTGTCAGGTGAAACTGACATTTCATCCAATGCATCAGTTGGTTAAGTCTGTCATGCATACCCCATCATTAAAGTGGAGCTGGCTAAAGCCAGCCCCTTAATTAAAAGTTATGTAAATTGCCAAATGAATGATCACAATAAAATCCTTATAAAAATAGATCGAGTCACTGCTCCTGTGCAGGAAATAACTGAACGCCTAAATAGGGTGTTGCCACCATATATTCAGAGAATTAATGAAATCCTAGCGCCAGTATCTAGAGCATTAAACGCAAGTCAGCCTTTTCTTGCACAGGTTGCGACTACAATGGCCAAGGTTGCAGAGGCCGCTCAGCGCTGGCAAAAAGCAAGAAAGGCAGATGTCGCGGTAATGGCTGAAAGTGGCTGGTATCCAAATTGGTTTACCTTTTTCTACACCCCAGAATCAGAGCCGCAATCTGTTGACGAGTTGATGATCATGCACCTCAACGCCGACTGGGAAGAAATCACACAAAAAATAATAGAGCTTTGTCCCAATCGAGCGCATATTCTACAAACCGCCTTTAGCCTGCACAAGTCAGGGAACTATATTGCCGCTATACCTCTTTTCTTTGCCCAAGCAGATGGGATTTGCTGCGAGTCGCTTAAAAGCTTCCTTTTTACGGGTAACAATACAGAGGAAAGAATTAAAGAATTAATAGAATCAGATGAGATTGAGGCAAATATGCTTACCGACATATTTCTTGAGCCGTTTAAACTTAAAAATCACCACAACGCAGGAATATCTAAAAGCAGCGTGCAAGCCAAAAGCAAAGCTCCAAACCGAAATGGAATATTGCATGGCCATCGAAAACATTTAGATTATGGTACAGAGATAAACTCTCTGAAATGTTTTTCACTGCTTAGCTTTATTGTTTACTCTACAAAAGAAGTTATCGTAAAAACATAACAGTTGGTTCAAGTGCCGTAGGGTGCAATGAAATTGCACCTCTACTTTTGTTCCTCATACCTTGCACAAAAGCCGCTCGGCAAACGGTGCAATGCGCTGCGCTTATTGCACCCTACGTGTTTCGTTAATTTGCTGGGGTGGGGCGGCTGAGCGCGGAGCCTCGCCAAAGCAATAAAAGGGGCGATTTGCGCCCCGAATCTTTTTATGTCCCCGTTTTATATCGCCGCCCGCTTGTCTGGCGCTGCCTGATTGTCTGCTGACTCACTACCAACACTCCTGTTTCGTCACCCTTATCAGGCCGGGCAGAAAAAGCCCACCTTCACTCATACCTCGCCGCTTCCCAGGCGTGTATCGCCTGTTTGCGGGTTTCGCCCCAGTGATAGCCGCCGAGCTTGCCGTTTTGCTGGATGACCCGGTGACAGGGGATCATCAAGGCGACGGGGTTGGCGCCTACCGCCAGCCCCACGGCGCGGGCGGCTTTGGGGTTGCCGACGGCGTTCGCCACCTGGGCGTAGCTCACCACCTTGGCGGGCGGGATCTGCAGCAGCGCCCGCCAGACGCTGATCTGAAAATTGGTGCCGCTCACGTGCAATGAGATGGGGCGATCCGGCGCCTTGCTGCCATCGAACATGGTGTTGATGACGTTCTGGGTGCGTGATGGCGCTTCTTGCAGCCTTGCCGCAGGCCAGTGCTGGGCGAGGGCGGCCAGCGGCGCCTCTGGGGCCTTGTCATCGAGAAACGAGAAGTTGCACACCCCCCGTGGTGTCAGGGCGACGAATGCTTGACCGAAGGGGGTGTCGTGTACCCCGTGATCGATAACCAGCCCGGCCCCGCGCTGTTTGTACTCGCCCGGCGTTACCGCTTCGAGCTGCACGAAGTGATCGTAGAGCCGCGAGCCGCTGCTAAGGCCCAGAGTATCGGCCACCTCCAGCAGCGGGCGCGACTCCTGCAGCAGTGCCTTGGCCCGCTCCAGGGTCAGCACCTGCAGATAGCGTTTGGGCGTCACTCCGGCCCAGCGGCTGAACAGCCGCTGGAAGTGAAAGGGGCTTAAGTGAACGTGCGCCGCTATCTCGTCCAGAGTGGGCTGGCGCTCCACCTGACTTGCGATAAAACGGATGGCATCGGCGATGCGGGCGTAATCAGACATAAGGCGCTCTCACGATAAGGTTTCGGTCGCAGGATCTTGGGGGCGACAACGTCATGTGCGACAAATAGATACCCCACCATCGGCCAGCAGGGCAATGCCGGTGGTAAAGCTGGATGCATCGGACGCGAGATAGAGGACCGAGCGGGCGATCTCCTCCGGTTGGGCCAGCCGTTTGAGGGCATGCATATTCTGCACAAAGGCGAGGCTCTCTGGCGTATTGGCAAAAGCCCGCCCCATGGGGGTGTCGGTGCCCCCCGGCAGCAGGGCGTTGACCCGCACCCCTTGTGCCCCATACTCGGCAGCCAGCACCCGGGTCAGGCCAATGAGGCCTGCCTTGCTCGCCGCATAGGCCGCCATGCCGGGCAGCCCCAGGGTATGGCCGACGAAGGTAGAGGTAAAAATAAGCGAGCCACCGCCGCGAGCCTGCATGGCGGGGATCTGGTACTTGGCTCCCACAAAGGCGCTGGTGAGGTTGGTATCCAGAATTTCCTGCCACTGCGTCAGCTCAAGCTGCTCTACGCTGCCCGGCATGCCTGTGGTACCTGCGTTGTTGAAGGCGATATCGAGCCCGCCGAAACGGGTTAGCGCGAGATCAACAAGGTCGCGGGCGTAAGTCTCGCTTTTCACATCCCCCGCCAGACTCACCGCCAGGCCCCCCTCATGGTGGATCTCCTCCACCAGTAGCTCCAGCTCGGGCTGGCGGCGTGCGCCGACGACGACGCTGGCCCCTTCGCGGGCAAACAGGATGGCGCTGGCGCGGCCGATGCCGGAGCTGGCGCCGGTGATGATGGCGACCTTGTTGGACAGTAATGACATGGCTGTTCCCTCGCAGGTGTGTTGTGCGCCAAATCAGTGGGGCACAGGGTTGGCTGTGGGTTGGAACCCCAATAGGTTCCAACCGACTTGGGTTTGGCCCCCACTATGGCAACCACTCCTCGCTGGAACGACCCGAATCTTGCTCTCTTTGTTCCCGAATCGTTTTGCTACATGTCGATACAGGCCTTTGCGGCAACAAAAGGGGCGAACTGCGCCCTGAATTCTTTATAATGCCCCCCTTTAAAATCGCCGGACCCAGGCTCGGCGCGCTGATGGCTGGCTACACCATCAGACAGATCATCAGGATTGAGAAACGGTTATGCATACTCTGGAACAGCTGCGCGCAGGTGAACTGTGCGGTGCCCGCCATCTGAAGCTTTGTGAAAACCTGACGGAGTTCCCCACCGAGATTTTGAGCCTGAAAGAGACGCTGGAGGTGCTGGATTTGACCGGCAACCAGCTAAGCACGCTCCCTGACGAGCTGGCCGGGCTTGGCAAACTGCGCATCATCTTCTGCTCCGAGAACCGCTTTACCGAGCTGCCCGAGGTGCTGGGGCGCTGTCCGGCGCTCACCATGGTGGGTTTTAAGGCCAACCGGATTGCTACCGTCTCGGCCAAGGCGCTGCCCGCCGGTTTGCGCTGGCTGATCCTGACCGATAACGCAATTGAGCGGCTGCCTGATGAGCTGGGCCAGTGCGACGTTCTGCAAAAGCTGATGCTGGCGGGCAACCGTCTGTGCGAGTTGCCGGCCAGCCTTGCCAACTGCCACAAGCTGGAGCTGCTGCGCATCGCCGCCAACCGCATCGAACGCTTCCCCGAGTGGCTGCTCTCGCTGCCGCGCCTTTCATGGCTTGCCTACTCCGGCAACCCCTTTAGTGAAGGGGAGGAGGCACGGGCCATCGATGATGCCCATGTAGAACCCCTTTCCTGGGAGACGCTGGCGCTGGGCGAGTTGCTGGGGCAGGGAGCATCCGGCGTTATCCATCGCGCCACCCTTGTGGGCAATCCTGCTGATGAAGTGACTCAGGCGAGCGACAGAGGTGATGGTTGTCAGGTGGCGGTCAAGCTGTTCAAGGGGGCGGTGACCAGCGACGGGCTGCCCCGCTGCGAGATGGCGGCATCGTTGGCGGCGGGCACTCATCCCAACCTTATCAAGGTGATGGGCAAGGTGGCGGATCACCCCTCCGGCATTCCGGCGCTGGTGATGGAGCTGATCGATCCGGCCTTTGCCAATCTGGCCGGGCCGCCGAGCCTGGACTCCTGCACCCGGGATGTCTATCCCGAGGGGCTGCATCTGAGTGTGCCGGATGCGCTGGCGATGGCCCACGGCATCGCCTCGGTGGCAGGCCATCTGCACCGCGCGGGCATCATGCACGGGGACCTCTACGGCCACAATATTCTGTTTACCCGCGGGCCTGACGTCCCGGCTCGCGCTCTGCTGGGGGATTTTGGCGCCGCTTCCTTATATGACCGCTGCGACCGCGAGCGGGCCGTAGGACTTGAGCGGTTGGAAGTGCGCGCCTTTGGTTGCCTGCTGGAAGAGCTGTTGGCCCATTGCGATACGCAAGACTCACCGCTTGATGAGTTGCATCAGCTCAAAGCGGCCTGCCTCTCGGAACTCCCCGCCGATCGTCCCGATTTTGCTTATATCGAGCGCCAGCTGGTGGCCGCTCGCGCCACGCTGTCGTGATCTTTCTGGCGTTGGCAGGCACGGTTTGGCCTGCCAACGCCACTCCTTTTATTCCTTCATCGCCATACACCCATGACGTTTTTGCAGGGGGTGGTGTGCCTCTGCCCGTCATAAACGTACCTAATAGCGATCATTGCGACAGCGAGGCGCACGGCAAGGGGATGTCCCGTCATTCGCCCGATAACACGCAGAGACTGCGCGGCAAAAAGGGGAGGGCAGAGGGTTGCGCGGTGCCGGTTAAGTTGTGATATTGAGGCATCTTTAGTACAGAAGGTTAATAACGATGGAAGCTGCGTTTTGGCATCAGCGTTGGGAAGAGAACCGGATTGGCTTTCATCAGGCGGACTTCAACCACTGGCTGCAATCCTGGTGGTCGGCCCAGCAAGCGGACGAGCCGGTGCTGGTTCCCCTGTGCGGCAAGTCCCGTGACATGCTCTGGCTGAGCGCTCAGGGTCATCCGGTCGACGGTTTCGAGCTATCGAGCCTTGCCGTCAGTCAGTTCTTCAGTGAAAACCAGCTCGCCGCGACCGTGAGCGAGGTGGGCCCTTATCAGTGCCATCAGGTGGACAGCATGCGCATTTTTCAGGGGGATTTTTTCGCCGCCCCGAGTCTGGGTCGCCGTTACCGGCTGGTCTATGACCGCGCGGCGCTGATCGCCCTGCCGACCGCGATGCGCCGCCAGTATGCGGCCCTGATCAGCTCGCTGGTCGAGACCGGTGGCCAGATCCTGCTGGTGACCCTTGAATATCAGCCGGAGCAGCAGAGTCAGCCCCCCTTCTCGGTGGGGGAGATGGAGGTGCGGGCGCTGTTTGAACGGGATTTTCGCATCGAGGTGCTGGGGCGCGCCGCCGAGGTGGATCACCCGCGGGTGTTGTCGGGCCAGCTCTCCTACTTCGATGAGGTGGCCTACCGGCTGGTTCGCCGTGGCTAACGGACAGCTAACGGGCGGCCAAAGGGTGATCTGCGCCGACAAATCGTCGGGCTGTGCGCTCTTCGCTACCTCCTTTGACGTAGATCAACGTGACTGGCGGGGGGAGTGCCTAATATGAGGCTGTTTCTCAATCACTGTTGGCATTGCAAAGCGAGTATCGGGTCTTTCCCGCTTGCTGATCAGCAACTCAGTGTCTGATTTTCACGCTCATGTTCACTTTTGGCGGCTTTGGTCGCAATTGTTATGGTTTTTCCAGCCGACCCAGATGGGTCGGCTTTTTATTGCCTGCGATATGCCGTGGGCAGGAAAAACGGGGGAGTGCGAGGCCTGATCAGGCCTCGAAGGTGGCGGCATTGAGCCGAAATGCCCGTGGATTGTCGATAAACTGGCCGGTGATCCGCTCGTCATGTTCGTGCCCCTGACCATAGCTGCAGAGGATCAGTCGATCGGAGGTGCGCGAGCGCAGTTGGGTGATAAAGCGCACCAGATCGGCGCGGCTCAACTTGCCCACCTCATCGCAGACCCGTTCCCGCTGATCGAACCCCAGGTCCTTGTTGCCAATACTGACCCACAACCGCTGGCCGCGACTGCGCAGATTGGCATCCCGCTCGCTCAGCTGGGCTTGCAGCCCTGCCTTGCTCTCCTGCCACTGCTGCTCGGTAAATTCGAGCATGGCGAGCGGGAAGAGGTCGATAAACTCCTCCACCGCATCGAGCAGGATCTGCGGCCCTGCCACCGGCGACTGGATATAGAAGATCAGGCCCGGATGGCGATTGAGGGGCAGGTTACCGGCGCCCACCACATAACCCAGTTGCTGGCGGGTGCGCAGCTCGTGAAAGAAGGTAGAGGACATGATGTGGTTCGCCAGAGTGAAGCAGGCGAGATCCCGCGCCCGGGTGGTGCGGGACTGGTAGTAGACCAGCAGTGCCGAGTCTTCGTGATCACAACCCTGTTCGCGAATAAGGGTGCCCCTGTCCTGAATGGAGATGAGCGGGCGGCGGGTCTCGCCGCTCGGCTTGCTGCTGGTGCCATTGATATCGCTCAGGTGACGCTCCATCAGGGCGGCCAGCTCCAGCGCCTCGGCGGCAGTCCAGTCGCCGTGTACCAGTGCCTCGACATGCACCTCGCCAAACAGCTGGGCCACGAAGCCGGGCATCTCCTCCAGCTCGACGGTGCGCAGGTGGCGCAGCAACTGCTCGAACGGCGGGTTGTTGGGTTGCAGCAAACTGGTGAGCTGGTTGAAGAGCTGGGAGATGGGGCGCGCCTTGGACTGGTTGTCCCAGTTGCGGATGAGCTGCTCCTTGATCTCGGCGAAGCGACCCGGATCCGGATACCCCAGGGTGCGGTTGCCGAGGATCATGTCGAGCAACAGCGGCTGCTTGTCGGCAAAGCCGCTCAGGTTGATGGTAAAGCCCCCCTGATGGGCATAGATCTGGTAACCCAGCCCCGCCAGCTCCGCCGGATAGGTGAGGGCGTTGAGGTGGTCGGCCAACAGCTCCACGGCGAGGCGCGCCATGGCGATATTGCGCGGATTTTTGACCGCATGTTCGCTGTCGATGGAGATATAGAGATTGCCCTTGGGCACGCTGAACAGGTGCTCATGAAGGTGCCAGAGGCGAAAACCGGGGCGATCGATAAGGCAGGCGGGCATGTCGGCGGCAAGCTCGGGCGTACGTGGATCGAGCCGGCTGCTGATAAAGGGGTTGGGCTTGGGCAGCGCCAGCGCCGGATCCGGCTCGCTCTGCTGCCAGCGAATTTTCTCGGCCTCGGTAATGGTCGCCACGCTGTAGGGGGTCTGATACCAGCGGGCCAGCCGATCGGTCGCCACTTCCGGCGCAGTGATGGTGATACGCAAATTGTGCGGGGTGAGCTTGGCGAGGAAGCGGCGGATCAGCGGCTCGTCATATTCGCGCATCATGTAGTCGCCGTAGAGCAGATCCTCAGGTTTGTAGCTAAAGAGGTTGAGCACCAGCCCCGACACCGTATCGAGGGGGCGGCCGCGCTCTTGGAAGCGGAACGCCGATTCGAGCACGGTCCGTTTTTCGTCATAGCGCCAGCTCTGCAGCCCTTCGCGGCCAATCAGTTTCAGATAGCCAAACAGGGCGGCGAGGATGTCGTCCACATGTTCAAGGCCGAGCGGGGTGAGGCCGAAGTTGACGCCAAAATCCTTGAAGTTGGCGCCGCTGATGCCACCACCTGCCGAGAGCTGGTTGACCCAGCCTTTTGCCTTGAGCAGGGAGAGCAGGCTGCCATCCCCCTCATAACCGATCAGATGGCTCAGGAAGGTGAGGGGCTTTTTGTCGTAAAACTCGTCCACATTGGGCAAGGGGAAGCTGAGCGACAGCTTGCGGGTCTCCTTGACCGGATTGATGTGGATGCGCACGCCCAGATCATCGAGCCGGTAGAGTGGCATGGTGAGGGGCGGGGTTCCCAAATTGCGATTCAAAATGGGAGCAAAGTAGCGACAGCACCACTGCAACTGGGTATCGATGGATTCCGGCGAGATCATCACCAGCGCCATGCGATCCGCGCTGTAGTGGCTTTCGTAAAAACGGATAAGGTCGGAGCGCAGATCCCGTCCCGGCAGATCGGCCAGGGTATCGAGGTTGCCCACCGAGAACTTGGAGAAGGGGTGCGCCGGGTTGACCGTCTCTTTATGCACCTGATAGCTGCGGCGCATATCATCCTGCAGCTTGAGGCGATACTCGGAGTCGACCGCGTTGCGCTCCTTGTCAACCCACTCCGGATCAAACGTGGGGCAGATAAAGAACTGGGAGAAGCGATCCAGCCCCGCTTCGAAGAAGCCGTTGTCGATCTCGAAGAAGAAGTTGGTGAACTCGGTACCGGTCCAGGCGTTGTTGCTGCCGCCATGACGGCTCATAAATTGCTGGTACTCACCAGGCTTGGGGTAGGTGCAGGTGCCGAGAAACAGCATGTGCTCCAGAAAATGGGCCATTCCCTGCCGGTCGGCGGGATCGTCAAAATGGCCGGTATTGACCGCCAGTGAGGCGGCGGATTTGTCTGTGTCGGGATCACAAATCAACAAGACCCTGAGCCGGTTGGCCAGCTCCAGAAAATGGTATTGCCGATGGTCATTGGGACTGGCATATGGGCTCATTGGCGTGTGACTCACGTTGGATTTATTTGAATTTAAACATGATTATCGACCCCGCTATCCCGTCAGGCAAACCCTTTTCTGAGAGGTAGCGCAATTGTTTCCACACCCGTGGCGGGGTAAGATCCCCCGGCTATCAAAACAGGCCCGTTGGGCGAGGTTGTAATGAAGATCTATATCATGCGTCATGGCCAGGCTGGCATGAATGCGAAAACAGATGAACAGCGTCCATTGACCGAGCAGGGTATTGAAGAGTCTATCCAGATGGCCCGCTGGCTGGCGCCTCAGCTGATTGGCCCGCTGGATCGGGTGATCCACAGCAACTATCTGCGGGCACGCCAGACCTGGCAAGCCATATGCAGTGAATTACCTGACGCAGCAGCCGTTGAAGAGAGTGGCGACATTACCCCTTACGGTGATCCCGCTTTCGTGGCCAGCTACCTTACCACTTTGGCTGAACAACATGACCAGATCCTGATGGTCAGCCATCTGCCGCTGGTGGGTTATCTGGTGCAAAGCCTCTGCCCGGCCGCAGGAGCACCCATGTTTGCCACCTCGGGGATCGCCTGTATCGAGTGGCACGATGGCAAAGGAGCCTTGCTCTGGCTCGAAGGGCCGCATACAATAGGCTAAAAGTTAATAAAAAGTTATAGATTGAATTTTTTGGGAAGAGATGGGCGAGTTTTCCGGATTTTTATAAATACTTTACGGAATTAATTCGCAGAAGCTGCTGTCATACGGATACAACTGCAAGAGGTTGCAAACGATGAGAGTGTTCAAGAAGTACCTGCCACTGATGGTGGCAAAGCATGTCAAAACCTTCTTTAAAGGTCGGATTTACATCCATGGTCGGGGGCGGTTTGATTTCCAATCCGGTTTGTTGCTGATGCCGAATCCGGCGGATATTCCCCACCGCCAGACAGTCACCGAGGTCAACGAGCTGATCTCAAGACTGCACATGGATGCCGCGTGATGCGCTTCTGAACCTGTTTCTGCACTGATATGCCCGCACTTTTGCGGGCATATTTGTTTCTGGCTACTGGCGTTCACCGCGTGGCTGTTCAGGCCCACACCTTTGTTTATCTCCCATCGCCCCCTATACTGACCCGCTGTTGTCTCTTCGGTCTGGATCCTCTCATGCCCCTTGCCTTTCTGTTTCCCTTCTCCTGCATTGCCATCTGGGCTGGCAATGGCATCGTCAGCAAACTGGCGGTTGGTGTGTTATCCCCGGCAGCCTTGGCCTGGTCGCGCTGGGTGGTGGCTGCGCTGGTATTAAGCCCGTTTCTGGCCCGTCGGGTGTGGCGTGCGCGTGCCCGTCTGCGCGCTGGCCTTTGGCAGATCGCCATGCTGGCCTCGCTGGGCATGGTGCTCAACCAGACTTTTGGTTACTACGCGGCGCAAACGCTGGGGGCTACCGAGATGGGGTTGATGATGGGACTGACGCCGCTGCTGACCGTGCTGTTCAGTATCTGGCTGCTGCGCGAGCGGCCCACCTGGGGCGCTGTGCTGGGGGCGCTGCTTTCCCTCCTCGGCTTGTCTATCTTGCTGGGGCAGGGGGATCCGACCCGGCTGTTTACCCAAGGCATTCATATCGGCTCTGTCTATATGCTGATTTCGGCGGGCACTTACGCCCTTTACAGCGTGCTGCTCAAGAAGTGGGATCTGGGGCTCGACAACTGGTCGTTGCTCTACGGTCAGGTGATCTGCAGTGTGGTGATCCTGACCCCCTTCTTTTTGCTGATGGATGGCCAGTGGCCGGATGGCCGGGCCCTGTGGCTGATCCTCTATGCCGGTATCCCCACTTCGGCGCTCTCGCCCTGGCTCTGGATGCAGGGTATCGCCCTGCTCGGCGCCAACCGTACCGCCATCTTTATGAACCTGCTGCCGGTGATGACTGCTGGCCTTGCCATCACCCTGCTGGGAGAGCGGTTGACCAGCTATCACCTGATCGGGGGCGGTCTGACCCTGCTGGGTGTCTTGCTAGCACAGCTGCTGGTGCGTCCGGTGGTGATGGGTCGCCGCCGGGTAGTGCTGGCTCCTTGCCCCGAAGAGTAATCTTGCGTGAAAGCGTAGAGGGGCCAATGGCCCGCTTGGCCTTCAATGAAAAGCGCCTGCAGCAATGCAGGCGCTTTTTCTGGTTACATCTTCCTAGCCGGTTACTGGGCAACCAGATAGAGCTCCTTGCTGTAGACCACATCCTGCGGGTTAAGGTGGGGATAGCCTTTCACGAAAGGCTTGAGCAACCTGGATTTGACCGAGAAATAGATGGGGGCGATGGGGGCATCCGCATCAATGAGTGCCTCTGCCTGTTGATACAGGGCATTGCGTTCAGCGGGATCCAGCGAGTCGTGGGCCTTGGCCAGCAGGGCGTCGTACTCCTTGTTGAACCACTTGCCGCTGTTGGCACTGCTGCTGGAGGTCATGATGTCGAGGAAGGTGGAGGCATCGTTATAATCCCCGTTCCAGCCATAGCGGCTAACCCCGAAATCCCCCTCGTTGAGTGCCGAGACCATGGTCTTCCACTCCATGTTGTTGAGGGTGGCAGTGACCCCCAGGTTGTGTTTCCACATGGAGGAGACGGCCAGCGCAATCTTTTTGTGGCTCTCGTTGGTGTTGTAGAGAATGTCCACTGTGAGTGGCTTGTCCGGGCCATATCCCGCTTCGGCCAACAGGGCTTTGGCTTGCTTGATCCGCTCCTCTTTGCTCTGCAGCTGGCTGGCCGGTTTTTTCAATTCAAAGCCGTCCACAATGGGGGGCGTGAAGCTATATGCGGCAATTTGTCCCTGTCCCAGAATCTTGTCGGTGATGGTCTCCCGGTCGATGGCGAGCGAGAGCGCCTTGCGTACTTTCGGGTCATCGAACGGTTTGCGCTGGGTATTGAAGACATAGTAATAGCTGGCCAGCGTGGGGACGCTGACCAGTTCTTCCGGGCTCTTGCTCTTGAGCTGTTTGTACTGCTCCAGCGGATAAGTGGTGTAGTGCAGTTCACCGGTGCGATAGCGGTTGTAGGCGGCGGTTTCCGAGACGATCTCCAGATAGATCACCTTGTTCAGGACGGTGTGCTGGTTGTTCCAGTAGTGGGTATTGCGCTCGGCACTCAGCCGCTCGTTGGGGGTCCACTCCTTGAGTACAAAGGCACCGTTGGAGACGATATTGCCTGGTTTGACCCAATCCTTACCGTATTTTTCAATGGTGGCCTTGGGGGCCGGGAACGTGGTGTAGTGGGCCAGCGTCTTCAGGAAGAAGGGGACCGGATTTTTCAGGGTGACTTGCAGGGTGTGGTCATCGAGCGCCTTGATCCCGAGCTCTGACGGGCTCTTCTTGCCCTGTGTCACCTCGCTTGCATTGACCACTCCGGTCAACTCGATAAACCAGGCGTAGTTGGAGGCCGTCTTGGGATCGGCCGCCCGTTGCCAGCCGTAGACATAATCGGCGGCGGTGACCGGTTCACCGTTTGACCACTTGGCCTCGGGCCTCAGCTTGAAGGTGTAGACGGTACCTGTCTTGTCGACCTCGTAGCTGACGGCGCCTGCTGGTTTGATCTTGCCGGTATTATCCAGCTCATAGAGCCCTTCAAACAGATCGTTGACGATGGCACTACCGGCGGTCTCTTCTACCAGCTGGGGGTCGATGGTGGTGGGTTCAGTGCCGATATTGGTCACGTAGATTTGTTGGGCATCCGGCAGCAGCTTGGTACCGGCAGGCACCTGGGCAGCCCAGGCGGGAAGGGCAAACAGTCCGGCTACCATGCCGGCAATGAGAGTCTTGTTCATTGATAATCCTTGAGTTTTATTTGCTTCCAAAGCGAAATCAGTGTGCTGGATTGGCGATCGGATCTCAAGAGGCAATGGCTAAGGGAGCAGCAGGCCCATCAGACTCCATTTTTAATGGCCCAAGGCCAGTCAGCTCATGGCTTGCCACAGGTTATTGCCACGAATTAAGGGGCTGAAAGTTATCGATTGAAACCGAATAAAACGCGCCTTTTACCATAACGTGAGGCGAAATAGTCTATTTAATAGGCCGCTTAATTCGCTGCAAAAACAAAAAACAGACGTTACATTAGGTTACAAATCAAGGCCGCCGGTGATCGGCATTTTTTTTGCTGACGCCTGCAAACGTTTTCAATGCCAACGGATGCGATCTAAAGGAACAAAAATGCGAAACATGATCACCATGGGTGAGTTCATCGTCAAAAAGCAGGCGGATTATCCTACCGCGACCGGCGAGCTGACCTCGTTGCTCAGCTCGATCCGCCTTGCTGCCAAGGTGGTGAACCGGGAGATCAACAAGGCGGGACTGGCGGATATCATCGGTTCCATGGGCGCTGAAAACGTACAGGGCGAGGTGCAGCAGAAGCTGGATGTTTATGCCAACGAACGCTTCAAGGCGGCGCTGGAAGCGCGCGGCGAGGTGTGCGGCATGGCCTCTGAAGAGGAAGAGGACTTCGTCGCCTTTGACTCACCGCTCTCCAAAAACTCCAAGTATGTGGTGCTGATCGACCCGCTCGATGGCTCTTCCAATATCGACGTCAACGTCTCGGTCGGGACCATCTTCTCCATCTACCGCCGTTTGAGCCCGCAGGGTTCGCCGGTGACGCTGGAGGACTTCCTGCAGCCGGGCAACCGTCAGGTCGCCGCTGGTTATGTGGTCTACGGCTCCTCTACCATGCTGGTCTACACCACCGGCTTTGGCGTTAACGGCTTTACCTACGACCCCTCCATTGGCTGCTTCTGCCTCTCCCACGAGAACATCCGCATTCCGGAAGAGGGCAAGATCTACTCCATCAACGAGGGCAACTACATCAAGTTCCCGGACGGGGTGAAGAAGTACCTGAAATATTGTCAGGAGCGCGACGAAGCGACCCACAGACCCTACACCTCCCGCTATATCGGCTCCCTGGTCTCTGATTTCCATCGCAACCTGCTCAAGGGCGGCATCTACATCTATCCGTCCGGCACTAACTCGCCGAATGGCAAGTTGCGTCTGCTCTATGAGTGCAACCCGATGGCGTTTCTGGTGGAGCAGGCTGGTGGCAAGGCCTCCGACGGCTTTGGCCGCATCATGGATATCCAGCCCACCGCGCTGCACCAGCGCACCCCTTACTTTGTTGGCTCGACCAAGATGGTGGAGCGGGCCGAAGCCTTTATGCGCGAGTTCTCCGCCCATGAGGATCCAGCCAACTAGGGCTGAACGTACGCGTAGTCAGATAGCAAATAAAAAACGGGAGCCGATTTGGCTCCCGTTTTAGTTGGCGTTATCTCTCTGGCTCGCCGCCAGCGTTACAGATATTCACAGGCTGTTGTTGGCCAGATCAGCCAGCAAGCCATCTACCAGTTTCAGGCGCATGGCTCTGTCCTGAGTCGGCACCTGGAAGCGCAGCCGGGTCGGCCCGTCCATCTTGTAGACCCGTGGCTGGCTGGAGAGCAGCTTGACCAGATAGGCCGGATTGACCTTGGTCTCCTGGGTGAAGTCGAGATAGCCGCCGCGCTCGCTCATCTCCACCCGGCGAATGCCAAGGGCGGTGGCACTCTGGCGGAAGGCGGCCAGCTCCAGCAGGGTTTTGGTCGCCTCCGGCAAGAGGCCAAAGCGGTCGATCAGCTCCACTTTCAGCTCGCGCAGCTCCTGCTCGTCCGCCGCACTGGCGATCCGCTTGTACATGGAGAGGCGCATGTTGACGTCCGGAATATAGTCATCCGGCAGCAGTGCAGGCAGGCGCAGTTCCACCTCGGTGTGCTGGCTCATCAGCTGCTCCAGCGAGGGCTCCTTGCCATTTTTCAGTGCCTCGACCGCCTGCTCCAGCATCTCCATATAGAGGGTGAAGCCGACCGATTCGATCTGGCCGCTCTGATCGTCGCCGAGCAGTTCGCCTGCGCCACGGATCTCCAGATCGTGGGTCGCCAGCGCAAATCCGGCGCCGAGATCTTCGAGCGAGGCGATCGCCTCCAGCCGCTTGGCCGCATCCTTGGTCATCAGCTTGGGATGGGGGGTGAGCAGGTAGGCGTAGGCCTGATGGTGGGAGCGGCCAACCCGGCCCCGCAGCTGGTGCAACTGGGCCAGACCGAGATGATCCGCCCGATCCATGATGATGGTGTTGGCGCTCGGTACGTCGATACCGGTCTCGATAATGGTGGTGCAGACCAGCAGGTTGAAGCGCTGGTGGTAGAAGTCGGACATGATCCGTTCTAGATCGCGCTCGCGCATCTGGCCGTGGGCGATGCCGATGCGCGCCTCCGGCACCAATTCGGCAAGATCGGCGGCGCACTTCTCGATGCTCTCGACATCGTTGTGCAGGTAGTAAACCTGACCACCACGCTTCAATTCCCGCAGCACCGCCTCGCGCACCACCGCCGGTTCGTGCTGGCGCACGAAGGTCTTGATGGCGAGTCGCTTGGCGGGCGGGGTGGCGATGATGGAGAGATCCCGCATGCCGGACATCGCCATATTGAGTGTGCGCGGAATAGGGGTGGCGGTGAGGGTGAGGATATCCACATCGGCCCGCAGTGCCTTGATCTTTTCCTTCTGGCGCACCCCGAATCTGTGCTCCTCATCGACGATGAGCAGTCCCAGATCCTTGAAAGTGAGCTCGGAGCCGAGTAGCTTGTGGGTGCCGATGATGATATCCACCTTGCCTTCGGCCAATTCCTTCATCACAGCGCTCTGCTCTTTGGCGGAGCGGAAGCGGCTCAGCACCTCGACCCGCACCGGCCAGTTGGCGAAGCGGTCGCGGAAGTTGTCGTAGTGCTGTTGCGCCAGCAGGGTGGTGGGCACCAGCACGGCAACCTGCTTGCCGCCGTGCACCGCCACAAATGCCGCCCGCATCGCCACTTCGGTCTTACCGAAACCGACATCGCCGCACACCAGTCGGTCCATGCTCTTGGCCTGACACATGTCCCCCAGCACCGCATTGATGGCGTTGAGCTGATCGTCGGTCTCCTCGAATGGGAAGCTTGCGGCAAACTGGCGATAGGCCTCTTTGTCGTGCTTGAAGGCAAAACCGGCGCGGGCGGCGCGATGAGCGTAGACATCCAGCAATTCGGCTGCCACGTCGCGCACCTTCTCCGCCGCCTTGCGCCGCGCCTTGCTCCAGGCCTCGCCGCCGAGCTTGTGGCTGGGCGGGTTATCCGACCCGGTGTAGCGGCTGATAAGGTGCAAACTGGTGACCGGCACGAACAGCTTGTCGCCGCCGGCATATTCAAGGGTCAAAAACTCGGTGGGCAGGCCACCGGCGTCGATGGTTTCCAGTCCCAGATAGCGGCCGACCCCGTGATCCAGATGGACCACTGGCTGACCCTGGGTCAGCTCGCCCAGGTTTCTGATCACCGCATCGGAGCTTAAGTTTTTGCTCTTCTCCCGAGCCCGTTTGCTGCGCACCTTGCCGCCCAGCAGCTCGGTCTCGGTGATCAGGGCCAGTGGCTGATTACTGGCATCAGCTCCGGCTTCTTGCCACAGAAAGCCACGCTCAAGGGGGGCCACCAGCAGGCCGTGTCGATCCGGGCTCGCCATAAAGGCGTCGAGAGAGGGGAATTCCTTGGGTTGCAGCGAGATACGCGCCAGCAGATCGCCGAGCACCTCCCGTCGCCCTTCGGATTCCACCGCAAACAGGGTGCGCCCGGCAAAGCCTTGCAGGAACTGGTTGAGCGCCAGCAAGGGTTGCTCCTTGCTGTGATCGAGTTGCAGATCCGGCAGGGCCGAGATAGGCAGATCGTGCTGACCAGCATCGCCCGCAGTGGCGGCCTCTTGCAGCCGCACCGCGCCATATTGGCCCAGAGAGGCAAAGAGCTGCTCCACCGGCAGATAGAGCTGGGCCGGGGGTAGCAGGGGGCGAGTATTGTCCCAGCGTCTGTCTTCATAGCGCTGGCCGATATCGTTCCAGAAACGCTGGGCGGCGGGGTAGATGTCCCCCACAGTGAGCAGCAGGGTCTCTTCCGGCAGGTAGTCAAACAGGCTGGCGGTCTGGTTGAAGAAGAGCGGCAGATAATACTCGATGCCGGCAGGCCAGCGCCCCTTGCTCACCTCCTGATAGACGGAGCCCTCGGCCCGCGACAGCTCGAACTGCTCGCGGAACTGGCCGCGAAACAGCTCGATGGCCGCCTCGTCGGTAGGGTATTCCCGGGCGGGCAGCAGGCTGACTGTCTTGACCGGTTCGCTGGAGCGCTGGGTTTCGGGATCGAATGGGCGGATGGAGTCCACTTCATCGTCGAAGAAGTCGATGCGATAGGGGCTGCTACTGCCCATGGGGAAGAGATCGAGCAGGGAGCCGCGGGCGGCAAATTCGCCATGTTCCAGCACCTGATCCACCGCCACGTAACCCGCCTCGGCCAGCCGCCCGCGCAGCTGTTGCAGGTTGAGGCGCTGACCGGCCTTCACCATCAGGCTGTATTTGTCGAGATAGACCCGGGGGGCGCAGCGCAACATCAGGGTGGAGATGGGGACAATCAATACCCCTTTGCTCATCTGCGGCAGCTTGTAGAGAGTCTCGAGTCGCTGGGAGATGATGTCCTGATGGGGAGAGAAGGTGTCGTAGGGCAGGGTCTCCCAATCGGGGAACAGCAATACGGGGGCGGACTGATCGGCTAGCTGCTTGTCTGCCAGCAAATACTGTAGCTCCTGCTCCAGGCGCAGGGCGCTCGGGGTATCGGCGGTGATAAGCAGTACCGGCCCCTTGGCTTCACTGGTGAGACGGGCTGCAATCAGCGAGAGGCTGCTGCCGACCAGCTGGCCGAGCGTGATCTTTTGGCCCGCTTTGGCGGGCAAGGCGGGGAGTGTCATTGGCATGGTTCGATTCTTTTAACGTTGACGTTATCTATCGCGACGTTCGCTCTGGTTAGCGCTGACGTTCTTGGGCGCGCAGCTTGAGCTGCTTCGATTGCACGTGGAGGCTGGCACGAACCAGCAGTTCACGGTCATCTTCGCGGATCCGCACATAGTCGAGCTGCACATGGGTGCCATGTTCACCGCCGTCGAGCTGTTTGACCTGGCCATAGCAGTAGATGGCGGCCGCCTCTTCCCGCAGGAAGATCTTGAGGCGCACTATCTGGTGCAGGTGCGGCGCAGCCCCGTGATCATGATAGGGGTGCAGGTAGGTGAGCTGGCCAGCCCCGAAGCGCAGGGTGTGAAAGCGCTGCTCCGGATGGTCCTGCAGGGAGAGCACATAGCCCATGATCATGTCGATCTTGCGGGACTGCTGATTGACGATCTCGATCAAATCGTGCATCGACTCGTTCTGGTTGCGCAGCAGGCGAGTGGTCACCAGATCGATGGAGGTAATGGCCGAAGAGATCCGAAAGGGCTCCGGCAGCTCAGCGTCCAGCTCCTCCAACGAGGGGAGGTGGAAGTCGGCCGGCATGGGGATCACATTGACCGGCGTGGCATGAGTGACGCTGAAGAACTGTTCCTGCATGGAGGCTATCCCTTGTTGTCATGGACGGTTTCCCTTTATTATCCGGTATCTTATTTTGTTGGCAACGTACATATCCTTGAAGACCGGACTTTTTCAGCCCCTTTCGCTGGCCATCGGCCTGCGTTATGCAGGCTCGAAGCGCAGCAATCGCTTCGTCTCATTTATCTCCCTGTTCTCTACCTTTGGCATCGCCATCGGGGTCGCCGCCCTGATGGTGGTCATTTCGGTAATGAACGGTTTCGAAGGGCAGCTCAAAGGGCGCATCCTCGGGGTGATCCCCCATGTGGTGGTGACCAATCAGGCTGGCCGCATTGATGCAGACCCGCAAGGCTTGCCGGATCTGGCCAAATTACCCCATGTAGTTGCCTCTGCCCCCATGCTCGACAGCGAAGGGATGCTGCAAAGCCCCGGCCAGCTGACCGGGGTGAGCGTGCAGGGGATCGACCCTGCAAAGTGGCCCAAGGATGACATCCTCCACAGCCAGATGCTGGGGGGGCGACTCGATACCCTGCAGGCAGGCCACTACCGCATCGTGCTGGGGCAGGGGGTGGCTCGTCGCCTCAATGTCTCCATCGGCGATCAGGTTCGCCTGATCCTGACCGAAGGGACCCGCTTCACCCCGTTTGGCCGGGTACCGGCCCAGCGCCTCTTTACCGTCTCCGGCATCTTCGGGGTCGGCGCCGATGTGGATAACCAGATTGCGCTGATCGCGCTGGGGGATGCTCAGCGGCTGCTGCGCCTGCCGCCAGAAACCGTCGGTGGCATTCGCCTCTGGCTCGATGATCCCTTTGCCGCTGACGAGGTGATCAAGACACCGTTGCCGGATGGGCTGCTGTGGCAGGATTGGCGCCGCGAGCGGGGCGAGCTGTTCCAGGCGGTCGCCATGGAAAAACGGATGATGGGGCTGATGCTGGTGCTGATCATCGCCGTCGCTACCTTCAACATCCTCTCCGCGCTGGTGATGGTGGTGACGGACAAGGAGGGCGAAGTGGCCATCCTGCGCACCATGGGTATGAGCGAATCAGGGATCGTTAAAATTTTCATGGTGCTCGGCGCCTCCAGCGGGGTGATTGGTGCCCTGTTTGGCGGACTGGCGGGCCTTGCGCTCTCCTTGGGTCTCAACCCTCTGCTCAATGCTGTGGGGCTCAACCTCTATATGGCGGCGGGCGGCAGTGGCTTGCCGGTGATTGTCGAGCCGGCTCAGGTCATCACCATTTTGCTGGGCGCCGTGCTGCTGAGTTTCAGTGCCACCCTCTATCCGGCGGCCCGCGCTGCGCGGGTGAAACCGGCCGAGGCTCTGCGTTATGAGTAATGCCGTGAATAATGCATCTTCTGTTGTGACTGGTGCCCCCGTAGTTGCGGGTGCCAGCGTTGTTACCGAGGCAAGTGGAGCCCCTGTTATGAATGAAGCCGTATCCCGTGAACCTCTGCTGCGCTGTCAGGCGCTCAACCATGTCTATAAAGAGGGGGAGCTGGAGACTCAGGTGCTCAAGGGGATCGATCTCTGCGTCGCGCCCGGCGAAATGCTGGCGGTGGTGGGGAGCTCCGGCTCCGGCAAGACCACTCTGCTGCATCTGATGGGGGCGCTGGACAACCCCTCCAGTGGCGCCGTGCTGTTCAAGGGGGAGGATATCCACCATTGGGACAGCCGCACCCAAGCCCGTTTTCGCAACCGCGAGCTGGGCTTTGTCTATCAGTTCCACCACCTGCTCTCCGAGTTCAGTGCGCTGGAAAATGCAGCCATGCCGCTGCTGATCGCAGGTGAGTCGGTCGCTACGGCAACCGAAAAGGCGACCAAAATGTTGGGTAGGGTAGGGCTCTCCCATCGCTTGAATCACCGCCCCTCCGAGCTCTCCGGTGGTGAACGTCAACGAGTGGCGATTGCCCGGGCGCTGGTCAACGAACCGAGTCTGGTGCTGGCGGATGAACCCACCGGCAATCTGGATCACGCCAGTGCCACCGCGGTGTACGAACTGCTGTGTGAACTGAATCGTGAACTGGGCACTGCGTTTGTGGTGGTGACTCACGACTTGAGCCTCGCGGCCAAGCTCCATCGCCGGGTGACCCTGGTGAGCGGCGTGATGGCGGAGGTTGCCTGATGTTCAAACCGCTGCCCCTCTTTCTGGGCCTGCGTTACAGCCGCTCCCGCCGTCGCAACGGGTTTATCGCCTTTATTTCTGCCTCTTCCCTGATCGGTATTGCCCTCGGGGTGATGGCGCTGATCCTGGGCCTCTCTGCCATGAACGGTTTCGAGCGGGAGCTCAAAGATCGGGTGCTCTCGGTCGTGCCGCAAGGTGAGCTGGACGCCGTCGAGCGGCCGCTGCCGGATTGGCCACGTCTGCGCGACTACCTGCTGGCTCAGCCGGGCGTTGAGGCGGCAGCGCCGGTCATTCGCCTTAATGGCCTGCTGGAGCATGGCTCTGCCCTCAAGGGGGTCCAACTGCGCGCCGTGCTGCCCGCTCTGGAAGCCAATCTGTCGGATGCAGGCAAATACATGACGGGCCGCGGTCTGCGTGAGCTGCAACCGGGTGAACGTGGGGTGATCCTTGGCAAGACCATCGCCGACAAGTTGGGGGTCAAGGTGGGGGACTCGGTCGCCCTGCTGCTGCCGCAAGGGGGTGATCAGGCGGGGATCAAGAATCCTCGGCGCGAAGCCCTGACCGTGGTGGGGCTGCTGGAGATCGGCGGTCAGCTCGACGGTCTGCTCGGCTTTATGCATCTGGCCGATGCGCAAGCGATCACCGGCATGGGCAGCGATGTGGAGGGCTTCAGCCTGCGGGTGAGCGATGTGCTCAAGGCGCAATCCATCACGGTAGCCGCCGCGCAGCAGTTCCCCCATCATGTTTACATCCGTAGCTGGATGAACAGCCAGGGCTACCTCTATCAGGACATCCAGATGGTGCGTACCGTCATGTATGTGGTGATGCTGATGGTGGTGGCCGTCGCCTGCTTCAATATCGTCTCCACCCTGGTGATGGCGGTGAACGAGAAGCGCAGCGAGATTGCCATCCTCAAGACCATGGGGGCGAGCCCCGGCCAGATCCGGCTCACCTTCGTCATTCAGGGGATGGTCAACGGGGTGGCCGGCGCGTTGCTTGGTGCCCTGCTGGGTGGGCTGCTCTCCAGCAAGTTGACCCAGATCCTGAGCGTTGTCGAAAAGCTCATTGGCCACCGCTTCCTCAACCCGGATATCTACTTCATCGACTTCTTGCCGACCGAGTTGCATATGCAGGATCTGTTGATCGTGACTGGCGCTGCCATCCTGATGAGTCTGGTAGCGACCCTCTATCCCGCCTGGCGGGCGAGCGGTCTGGTGCCGTCCCGCGAGCTGGGTCATTGATCCGACGCATCTAATGCGCCATAAATAACGAAGGGCCCGCCGGTGCAAACCGGCGGGCCCTTCTGCTTTCAGGTAGTGTGGGCTGGCTTAGTGAGCGTTCAGCTCATCGAGTGGTAGGGAGAAGCTGGCCACGAAGGTGTCGATAAAGTAGCGCATCTCCTCGCTCATCCGCGCCGCCAGCATCGCCTCGAGGCGCTTGCGAGCCGGTTCAAACTCCCGGTTGCCCGCGTTGATCTCCTCCAGACACTTGGTATAGGCACAAAGGGTGTCAGCATCTTTCACCAGCCTTGCCAGCTCCTCATCCTGCATAGCCGAGTCGAGCAGGGGGCGAAAGTCCTCGACCAGCTCAGGTGGCAGCATGGCGAGCAGACGCTGCTCGGCGGCCAGCTCTATCTTCTTGTACTCGCGGGCGATTTCGGGGTTGAAGTATTTGACCGGGGTGGGCAGATCGCCGGTCAGTACCTCGCTGCTGTCATGATAGAGCGCCATCACCGCGGCGCGATCGGCATTCACGCTACCGCCAAACAGCCGGTTTTTGATGATGCCGAGGGCATGGGCCACCATGGCCACCTGCAGGCTGTGCTCGGCAATGTTTTCGGGCTGGATGTTGCGCATCAGGGGCCAGCGGTAGATCAGCTTCATGCGGGCGAGATTGGCGAAAAAGTGGCTGGGTAACATGACGGCCTCAACAAAAGACAATAAAAAAGGGCAGACCCTAGTCTGCCCTTTTTTTCGTTGCAGGGCAGCGTCTGCCCGCGTATTTCCCGCCGTTAGCGGATATAGCGGCCCGATTCCGCCTCCTGATTGGTCACAATCATCTGGCCAATGGGCGCCAGGCTGATCAGCGCCAGCTTGAGGTGCTGGATACCGAACGGGATACCGATAATGGTCACAAAGCAGGCCAGTGCGGAAGCGATGTGGCCGATGGCCAGCCAGACACCGATCAGCACGAACCAGAGGATGTTGCAAATCAGCCCCAGAGTGCCGGTGCCTATATCACTCTGGCCGGTCATGGTCTTGCGATTGACCGCCTGCTTGCCAAACGGGAAGAAGGTAAAGGTGCCGATCACGAAGCAGGCACGTCCCCAGGGGATGCCGACCAGCGAGATAAAGCAGACAAGACCGGCCAGCCACCAGGCCAGGCCCATAAAGACACCTCCCAGTACAAACCAGAGCAGATTGAACAAGAAGCGGAAAAAGGCCATGTGAGTGACTCCAGATCATCAATTTGGTTGCCACCATAACGAGGGAGGGGTAGGGACGCAATGGTTGATTGGCCCAATCGCCATTTGGCTGGACAAATTGAGTCGCCGCCCGCAACGGTGGGCTGTGTTTCGGTGAAAGATGGGCAATAAAGCGGCGTTCGGATGAAAAAAGGTGAACAAACGCAAAATTATTGCCATCGGATAGTTGAAGTCGGGCACCTCTCTCCCCATATAAAGGGCAGTTTTGCACGAATTGTGCTTGCACGCCGCTCAATGTGGGGGATGTGTGGCTCGACTCGACCAAAGTGCGCCGCTATAATGCCGCGTCATATTTTCTCATCACAAAGACATATCGTTGTCTTTATAAACAGGAAGACTCCGGGCTTTGCCCAGGGGCAATAAAGGGTCAGCACACAGTGCTGAGTTGAACGAGGTAGAAGAATGCAAGTTTCTGTAGAGACAACCCAGGGTCTGGAACGCCGTCTTACCATCACTGTACCGGCAGCTACCGTAGACGCCGCTGTGCGTAAAGAATTGAATGGCCTGGCCAAAACTCGTCGCATCGACGGTTTCCGTCCTGGCAAGGCTCCGGTTGCCATCATCAAGAAGATGTTCGGCGCCATGGCTCACGCCCGCGTTGCTGATGAAATGATGCAGAGCAACTTCATCAAAGCCATCATCGAAAACAAACTGAGCCCGGCCGGTGCCCCGACCATGGATCCGAAAGAGATCAAAGAAGGTCAGGATTTCGAATTCACCGCCACTTTCGAAGTGTATCCGGAGTTCGAAGTTGCAGGTCTCGAGACCATCAAGGTCGAGAAGCCGGTTGCGACCGTGAAGGATGAAGATCTGGCCAACATGATCGACACCCTGCGCAAGCAGCACGCTACCTGGGCTGATGCCGATGTTGCCGCTGCCAATGGCATGCGTGTGACCATGGACTTCGTCGGTTCCATCGACGGTGAAGAGTTCGACGGCGGCAAAGCTGAAGGCTTCAACCTGGTGCTGGGCGCTGGCCGCATGATCCCGGGCTTCGAAGACGCCATCCTGGGCAAGAAAGCGGGCGACGAGTTCACTATCGAAGTGACCTTCCCGGCTGACTACCACGCTGAAAACCTGAAAGGCAAAGAGGCCAAGTTCGCTTCCAAGCTGATCAAGGTTGAAGAGCAGATCCTGCCTGAGCTGACCGAAGAGTTCGTGAAGCGTTTTGGTATCGAGAGCGGTTCTGTTGAAGAGCTGAAAGCCGAAGTGCGCAAGAACATGGAGCGCGAACTGGCTCAAGCCCTGAAAAACAGCGTGAAAGAGCAGGTTCTGAACGGTCTGGTTGAAGCCAACCAAATCGACCTGCCGAAAGCTGCTGTTGCTCAAGAGATCGACGCACTGCGTCAGCAGGCTCTGCAGCGTTTCGGTGGCTTCCAGGGCGGCAACGCTCCCGAGCTGCCGGCTGAACTGTTCCAGGCTCAAGCCGAGCGTCGTGTACGCGTAGGCCTGCTGCTGGGTGACGTGATCCGTACCAACGAGATCAAGGCTGACGATGCCCGTGTAAACAGCATCATCGAGTCCATGGCGACTGCCTACGAAGATCCGAAAGAAGTGATCGAGTACTACCAGAAGAACGAACAGATGCTGAACGGCGTTCGTAACCTGGCAGTAGAAGATCAAGCTATCGACCTGATCCTGTCCAAAGCGCAAGTGACCGAAAAAGAAGTTGCCTTTGACGAAGTGATCAACAAGTCTGGCGCCGCTGCCTAAGAACATTTGACTTAAGGTCAAGACTGTTAAGTATAATGGCTCGTGTGATCTCCACTCGGGCCATTTTATTTTAGGGACAATGCCTTATGTACAAGAACTATAACGATATGACCGATTCTCCCAGCAATGCGCTGGTCCCCATCGTGGTCGAACAGACTGCCAAGGGTGAACGTTCCTACGATATTTACTCCCGTCTGCTGAAAGAGCGGGTGATCTTCCTGACTGGTCAGGTTGAAGATCACATGGCCAATCTGGTGGTTGCCCAGTTGCTGTTCCTCGAATCCGAGAATCCGGACAAGGACATCTATATCTACATCAACTCGCCGGGTGGTTCGGTGACTGCGGGCATGTCCATCTATGACACCATGCAGTTCATCAAGCCGGATGTCAGCACCGTCTGCATGGGGCAGGCCTGCTCCATGGGTGCCTTCCTGCTGGCTGGCGGCGCCAAGGGCAAGCGTTTCTGCCTGCCTAACGCCCGCGTGATGATCCACCAGCCGCTGGGTGGTTTCCAGGGTCAGGCATCTGATATCCAGATCCACGCCCAGGAGATCCTGAAGATCAAAAATACCCTGAACGAGCGCCTGGCGTTCCACACCGGTCAGGACATGGCTACCATCGAGCGTGACACCGATCGTGACAACTTCATGTCCGCCGAGCAGGCCGTGGCCTATGGTCTGGTAGACGGTGTCCTGAGCCAGCGTAGCTGAGCAGGGTGTCCCGGTCTGTTGTAAACTCAACAGGCCGATCCATCCTCTATTGATAAAACGAGGTTGCTGAATGACAGAGAAACGCAAGGGTGAGGGTGATAAGCTGCTCTACTGCTCTTTTTGCGGCAAAAGCCAGCATGAAGTGCGCAAGCTGATCGCTGGCCCTTCCGTCTACATATGTGATGAGTGCGTCGAGCTGTGCAACGACATCATCCGCGAAGAGATCCGCGAGATCTCGCCCAAGCGCGATGGTAACGAGCTGCCGACCCCTCATCAGATCCGCGCTCATCTCGATGACTATGTGATCGGGCAAGAGTACGCCAAGAAGGTGTTGGCTGTAGCCGTCTACAACCACTACAAGCGTCTGCGCAACAGCGGCGAAAACAGTGGTGTTGAGCTCGGCAAATCCAACATTCTGCTGATTGGCCCGACCGGTAGCGGTAAAACCCTGCTGGCCGAGACTCTGGCTCGCCTGCTGGATGTGCCGTTCACCATGGCCGATGCGACCACCCTGACCGAAGCCGGTTATGTGGGCGAGGACGTGGAAAACATCATCCAGAAGCTGCTGCAAAAGTGCGACTACGACGTAGAGAAGGCCCAGCGTGGCATCGTCTACATCGACGAGATCGACAAGATCTCCCGCAAGTCGGACAACCCCTCCATTACCCGCGATGTCTCCGGGGAAGGGGTACAGCAGGCACTGCTCAAGCTGATCGAAGGGACCATCGCTTCCGTGCCGCCGCAAGGTGGTCGCAAGCATCCGCAGCAGGAGTTCTTGCAGGTTGATACCTCCAAGATCCTCTTTATCTGTGGCGGTGCTTTTGCCGGTCTGGACAAGGTGATCGAGCAGCGTTCCGTGAAGGGAACCGGTATCGGTTTTGGCGCCGAGGTGAAATCCAAGGATGCCAAGGCCACCCTGAGCGAAACCTTCGCCAAGGTGGAGCCGGAAGATCTGATCAAATATGGTCTGATCCCCGAGTTCATCGGCCGTCTGCCGGTGGTCGCGACTCTGACCGAGCTGGACGAGTCTGCCCTTATCCAGATCCTGAAAGAGCCGAAAAACGCGCTGACCAAACAGTACGCTGCGTTGTTCGATCTGGAAGGGGTTGAACTGGAGTTCCGTGACGACGCGCTCAACGCCATTGCCCGCAAGGCGATGGAGCGTAAAACCGGTGCTCGTGGTCTGCGTTCCATTGTGGAAGCCGTACTGCTGGATACCATGTATGACCTGCCTTCTCTGGAAGGGGTCAGCAAGGTGGTGATCGACGAGACCGTGATCAAAGGGGACTCTGCGCCCTTGATGATCTACGAAAATCCCGAAACCCAGGCTGCTGCATCAGAGTAAATGTCTGATTTTTAATCAAATGGAAGGGGCTTTTTGCCCCTTTCATGCTTTTTACGGTTTCGGCGATTGAATCTCATCTCAGCGCCCCCATATACTCAGCCAAGCGCTTTGCCAACGGTATAACAAGCCGAGAGGACATATATGAACCTAGAGCGTTCAGAACGCATCGAGATTCCCGTCCTGCCTCTTCGTGACGTGGTGGTTTATCCCCACATGGTCATTCCACTCTTTGTGGGGCGGGAAAAATCCATTCGCTGTCTGGAAGCGGCCATGGAGCAGGACAAGAAAGTTCTGCTGGTGGCCCAGAAGGATGCGTCAACCGATGAGCCAACGGTGGAGGAGATCTTCACCGTCGGGACAGTGGCCAATATTCTGCAGATGCTCAAGCTGCCGGACGGCACCGTCAAGGTGCTGGTAGAGGGGGGACAGCGTGCCCGCCTGGAGCGGATGATCGACGACAAGGATTTCTTTGTCTGCGAGGCCCAGTACATCCCCTCCCAAGCCATTGAGGAGAAGGATCAGGAAGTGCTGGTTCGCTCCGCCATCGGCCAGTTTGAAGGCTATATCAAGCTCAACAAGAAGATCCCGCCCGAGGTACTGACCTCGATCTCGGCGATCGACGATGCTGCGCGTCTGGCTGACACTATGGCGGCCCACATGCCGCTCAAGCTGGAAGACAAGCAGAAGGTGCTGGAGATCGTCTCGGTCTCCGAGCGCATCGAATTCCTGATGGCGATGATGGAGTCGGAAATTGACCTGCTGCAGGTCGAGAAGCGCATCCGTACTCGCGTCAAGAAGCAGATGGAAAAGAGCCAGCGCGAGTATTACCTCAACGAGCAGATGAAGGCCATCCAGAAAGAGCTGGGTGAGCTGGAAGATAGCCCGGATGAGTTTGAAGCCCTCAATCGCAAGATCGAAGAGGCTGGCATGCCGGAAGATGCCCGTGAAAAGGCCCAGGGCGAGCTTGCCAAGCTGAAGATGATGTCTCCCATGTCCGCCGAGGCTACCGTGGTTCGCAGCTATGTGGACTGGATGGTACAGGTGCCGTGGAAGGCGCGATCTAAGGTCAAGAAAGACCTTGGCAAGGCGCAAGAGGTGCTGGATGCCGATCACTATGGCCTCGAGAAGGTCAAGGATCGCATCCTCGAATATCTGGCGGTACAGGCGCGGGTGAACAAGCTCAAGGGCCCCATCCTCTGTCTGGTTGGGCCTCCCGGTGTGGGCAAGACCTCGCTGGGCCAATCCATTGCCAAGGCGACAGGCCGCAAATATGTGCGGATGGCTCTGGGTGGGGTGCGTGACGAAGCGGAGATCCGTGGCCACCGCCGTACCTATATCGGTTCCATGCCTGGCAAACTCATCCAGAAGATGGCGAAAGTCGGTGTGAAGAACCCGCTGTTCCTGCTCGATGAGATCGACAAGATGAGCTCGGACATGCGTGGCGATCCTGCCTCTGCCTTGCTGGAAGTGCTGGATCCGGAACAGAACAACAGCTTCAACGATCACTACCTGGAAGTGGATTATGACCTGTCGGACGTCATGTTCGTGGCCACCTCCAACTCCATGAACATCCCGGGTCCCTTGCTGGACCGGATGGAAGTGATCCGCCTCTCCGGTTACACCGAAGATGAGAAGCTCAACATTGCCAAGCAGCATCTGGTTGCCAAGCAGATCCAGCGCAACGGCCTGAAAGAGTCCGAGATCACCATCGAAGATTCTGCCCTGGTTGGAGTGATCCGCTACTACACCCGCGAGGCGGGGGTGCGGAGTCTGGAGCGCGAGATCTCCAAGATTTGTCGCAAGGCGGTCAAGCGCATCCTGCTGGACAAGAGCATCAAACATGTTCAGGTCAATCAGGAGAACCTCAAGGAGTTCCTCGGGGTGCAGCGTTTCGATTACGGCAAGGCCACCGACCAGAACCAGGTAGGTCAGGTGTGTGGTCTGGCGTGGACCGAAGTGGGGGGCGATCTGCTCACCATCGAGACCACCAACATGCCTGGCAAGGGCAAGCTCACTTATACCGGTTCTCTCGGTGACGTGATGCAGGAGTCCATCCAGGCGGCCATGACGGTCGTGCGGGCCCGTGCCGAGAAGCTGCGCATCAACGCCGACTTCTACGAGAAGCGCGATATCCACGTGCACGTACCGGAAGGGGCAACCCCGAAAGATGGTCCGAGCGCCGGTATCGCCATGTGCACCGCCCTGGTCTCCAGCTTGACCGGTAATCCGGTTCGTGCTGATGTGGCGATGACAGGGGAGATCACCTTGCGCGGCGAAGTGCTGCCCATCGGTGGTCTCAAGGAGAAGTTGCTGGCAGCCCATCGTGGCGGCATCAAGCGAGTGCTTATTCCGAAAGAGAACGAGCGTGACCTTGAGGAGATCCCGGCAAACGTCAAACAAGACCTTGAAATTTATCCGGTTCGCTGGATTGACGAGGTGCTGGAATTGGCGTTGCAGGACAATCCACAGGGGTTTGAGCGCGTTTCTGTCGTGTAAATGTTGATGCGCCGCAAATTTGGCGCATTCGGCGGGTGGTTAAGGCTTGCATGCGCCCGATAACGGAAGTAGCCTTGACCACCGATCGGGTACTCGTGATGAGTCGCAATGCGTTGTGTGGCGCGGGTTTGCGCCAGATTGTCACTTGCAACTGATCAGGAGGCTTGCTATAAAACCTCCACTTGTTGTGGCCAGGGAAATCAGCGCCGCAGCGGTGTTTGATAAAAGGGGAATATAAGAGTGAATAAATCTCAACTGATTGACAAGATTGCAGACGGTGCCGATATCTCCAAAGCTGCCGCTGGCCGTGCGTTGGATGCCTTCATTGATGCTGTTGGTGAAGCGCTGAAAGAGGGTGACCAGGTTGCTCTGGTTGGTTTCGGTACTTTCGCTGTACGCGAGCGTGCTGCCCGTTCAGGCCGTAACCCGCAGACTGGCGCGACCATCGAAATCGCTGCTGGTAAAGTTCCTGCCTTCAAAGCCGGTAAGGCCCTGAAAGACGCTGTTAACTAAGTCGGTCGCTGATATCCGTCGGCTACCGTCCTTGGTCGCAGACCAGACAAGTTAGAGAGTCTTCTCTCATACTGATTGACCAAGGCGCATCGCAATCGGTGCGCCTTTTTATTGTTTACGCCCATCGAGTTCGGGAGCATAAGTACAAACATGATGTTGGATAAACTACGCGAAGGGGCGCAGGGCAAGGTAGCCAAGGTTATCTTGGGCCTGATCATCCTCTCCTTTGCCTTGGCTGGTGTAGGTAGTTACCTGAACGGCCCGGCCCGTACCGCCCCCGCCACCGTCAATGGCACCGAGATCAGTGCTGCGGCACTGGAAAATGCCTACCGTAACGAGCGCGCCCGCATGGAATCCCAGATGGGAGAGGCATTCAGCCAGCTGGCCGCGAACCCTGATTACATGAAACAGTTCCGTCGCGGTGTGCTGGATCGGCTGATCGATCAGGCGCTGCTGGACAGCAAGGCCCGTGAACTGGGTCTGCGCATCAGTGACGAACAGATCAAGCAAGCCATCGTGGCCATGCCGGAGTTTGCCGAGAACGGCAAGTTCAACAATGACCGCTATCTACAACTGATCCGTCGTGCCGGCATGACTCCCGAAATGTTCCGTGACTCCCTGCGTCAGGACATGGTGCGTCAACAGTTGATGAGTGCCCTGCTGGGCACCGAATTCTCCCTCAAGGGGGAAGCGGAGCAGCTCGACAAGCTCTACAACCAGACTCGCGATCTGCGTCTGGTGCGTCTGGCTGCTGCCAACTACATGGCTGACGTTCAGGTCTCCGACAATGAGCTGGAGCAGTACTACAAGACCAATGGCGCCCGTTTCATGAACGACGAGCAGGTCAAGGTTGACTATCTGCTGCTGGACGCTGCCAACCTCGCCAAAGATATCAAGGTCACCGAGCAGGATGCCCAGGATTACTACGATCAGCACCAGGATCTGTTCCAGCGTGCCGAGCGTCGCCATGTGGCTCATATCCTGATCCCGTTTGGCAAGGATGAGAAAGCGGCCGAGCAGAAAGCAGAAGCCGTGCTGGCCAAAGCCAAGGCTGGCGATGATTTCGCTGCGCTGGCCAAGACTGACTCTTCCGATACCTTCTCTGCCAAAAAAGGCGGCGAGCTGGACTGGTTCGAGAAAGGGGTGATGGATCCGGCTTTCGAGAAAGCCGCGTTCGCCCTGAACAAGGCCGGCGATCTTTCCGGCGTGGTGAAGAGCCCGTTCGGTTTCCACATCATCAAGCTGCTGGGGGTTGAAGCAGCCCAGACCAAGCCGTTTGCCGATGTGAAAGAAGAGACCATCACTCGTCTGCAAGCTGACAAGGCCAAGGAGAAGTTCTTCGCCGAGCAGCAGAAGATGGCTGACAACAGCTTCGAAAATCCGGACTCGCTGGATCTGACCGCTGATGCCATGGGGATGAAGGTTCAATCTTCCGATTTCTTCACCCAGGCGACTGCTCCGGCTCCGCTGAACGATCCCAAGGTGCTCTCTGTTGCGTTCTCCGAACAGCTGCGCGATGACAACACCAACTCCGACGTGATCGAGCTGGCTGACGGCAAGGCGCTGGTGCTGCACATCACTGGTCACAAGCCCAAAGCGGTCAAGCCGCTGGCCGAGGTGAAAGAGCAGGTGATTGCCGCCATCAAGCATGACAAGGCTAGCGAAGTGGCCCGTGGTAAGGCCCAGGGCCTGCTGGACAAGCTGAAAGTCGGTGAGAGCATCACCGCCGATCTGACTGCACTGGGTCTGAAAGTGGAGACCCACAAAGGGGTTGCCCGCTTCGATCGCGAGCTGGATCAGAACCTGATTGCCCAGGCGTTCACGCTGCCCCATCCGATCGACGGCAAGCCGAGCGTGGCTCTGGTTGCCGAGACCAATGGTGACCGCGTTGTGGTTGCGCTGGACAAGGTCAACGTCCCTGCCGCCGCATCCGGTATGGCTGCCATGCTGCAAGCTCAGCTGGGTCAGGGCAAAGCCCAGGTGGATTACAAGTCTCTGATCGACGAGTTGCGCAAAGCGGCCAAGATCGAGTACTTCACCAGTGTGGAAGCGAACGTCGAGTAATCGGCACTGTGCAATCCATTGAAAACGGCTCCTTGATGGAGCCGTTTTTTATTGGCTATGTCTCCATGAACTGTTCATGTGAGCCCTAGAGTCTCATGCAGCCATGCATTTATATTCAACACCCTCATGTGATGTACTGCCTCCTGCGTCAACCCAGATAATTCCTTAGGTAGTGAGCCGCCACGCCATGGCCGTGCGCCATCCGTTCTTTCAACTTATGCTGATAGTCGTTTACATGCTGAATGTGATACGCACCGGCCACTTACTTACCCTGATGATTGCGCACTCCTGGATGAGTCATACCTTGCACTGTGTTGAAACTGGCATACACACCAGCACACAGTACCGCATCTGGTGAAACTAGAATCTTCAAGACAGCTCTCACCGTCTCGGTATTCTTCTTTGCCAACTAAAACGCCGTATCTTGGATCTTCCTATTCTTTAACCGCCATCACCGTTATGTAATCCGGCCAGGCACTTGGTTCGCCCTTCGTCACTACGATCCTATTCGGTTGCGCTCATCCAAGTTGTTCTAGAACGATTCGAAGAAGAGGGCTTCATCTACTTTAGCGATGCTATTTTCCCTTGCGGCCTGGTGGAGTTGCAGAGCTTGGCTCGGCGGAATTAGCGCCCCTTCTTGCCGACCATGATGGCGATCGTCTTGCCGATGATATGCACATCCTGCACCAGCCAGCGCCAGGGGTGGAGCAGGGCGACCGAGTAGGCCAGATCGAACGCCAGCTTGCTGCGCACATCATCCAGCGACTCGTCGTAACCCTGATTGACCTGTGCCAGACCGGTAATGCCGGGGGCCACTTCATAGGTGCGTTCGATAAAGTACGGCACCGCATCTTCCAGCCGGTTGGCGATCCCGGGTCGCTCCGGACGGGGGCCGATCAGCGACATCTCCCCCTTGAGTACATTGATAAACTGCGGCAGCTCATCGAGCCGGGTTTTGCGCAGAAAGTCGCCGCTGCGGGTGATCCGGCTGTCCCCCTTGCCACACCAGACCGGCCCGGTAGCCGCCTCGGCGTCGGCGCGCATGGTGCGAAACTTGATCATGAAAAAGAGCTCGGTATGGGTGGCGTGGCTGCGCCCGATCCGCAGCTGACGAAAGAACACCGGACCCGGGCTATCGAGCCGGATGGCCAGCATGATCAGCGGCCACAGTGGCAGCGTCAGCAGCAGGCCAAGAGTGGCACCGAGCAGATCCATGCTGCGTTTGACCACCAGGGTCAATCTTGGAATGGGGTGTGTCATACGGCTTTCTCCTGTGACATGAAACGTATGGGGGCGCGCAGGCAGTAGCGCAGGGTGCCCATGCCGTTGTACCAGTGTCCGAGTACCAGATAGTGGATCTTGCGAAACAGATTGGGCCAGGGGTGCACAGGGGTCAGCTGGATCAAGATGACCAGCAGATACCCCAGCAGTTGCAGCCCCAGCAACAGCTGAAACAGCAGGGATTGGGTGGCAAGCGGGATGGCGCAGAGCCACAGCAGGGTCAGGCAGAGCGGCATCAACACCCGCAGCCCCTTGCCACTGGCAAAGTTGAAGGCAACCCAGCCGAACTTGGGGTGCAGCAGGGGGAGCAACCGCAACAGCTGCTGGGTGTTGCCAGCCCCGATCCGTTTGCGCCGTGTCGCCTCCAGCGCGGCATTGGAAACTTCCAGCTCCAGTGCGGCGCAGCGATTGTCATAGACCGCCCGATACCCCTTGGCGATGGCCTGCATCGGCAAGATGAAATCGTCGTTGATGGTATCGGCGGCCAGCGGGGTGAGGCACTCCCGGCGCATCATGTAAAAGGCCCCGTGGGCCCCCAGCATACCGCCAAGGGCCGATTCGCAGAGCTTGATCTGGCTTTGATAGTGCCAGTAACTCTCCTCGCCCTGTGAGCCCGGTTGCCAGAAGCGGTACGCTTCCCCGACCACCCCTACCTTGGGATCGGCAAAATGGGCGACCGCCAGCAGCAGGCTGTCGATGGGCAGCAGGGCCGAGACATCGGTGAGGGCCACCAGATCGCTGTGTACCCGGGTCATGGCCTCGTTGAGCACGGCGACCTTGCCGCGATTGCGGGGGTGATCAAACAGCCTGATCTGCAACTGCTGCAGGGCGGGATCACCGAGCTGGCTTAGCGCAATGGGGTAGCTGTTGTCGCTGCAACCATCGAAATGCACATGCACCCACAGCTTGTCGGCGGGGTAATCGAGGCTGGCGAGGTTTTGCAGCTTGGCCGCGATGGTCGCCGCCTCGTTGTAGACCGGCATCAACAGGGTGATGGTCGGCAGCGCCTCATCGGTGGCGTCTGTTTTGAACCCTCGATCCAGAGGGCGCGGTGGATTGGCTACCTTGCGCGCCTGCCGACCACCAAATTTGAGCAGCAGGGGATAGCCGACATGGTGGTAGACCACCAGTACAGCGCACAGCCAGAACACGATCATGATCCATTCCATGGGATGCTCCTCTGGTCATCGGGTCGCTTGATCAGCGGCTGTAAAGCTGCTGATAGGCCTGAGCCATCCGGCTCAAGCTGCTTTGCTGGCACACAAACTCACGGGTGACGGCACGCAGGCTATGGCACTGCAGCAACCCTTGTGCCAGAAGCTGGGCAAGGCGGCCGGGATCCCGCTCCGACAGGATATGACCGCTGGCCTGGCAGACGATCTCTCTGGCCGCCCCCACGTCGCTCATCACCACCGGCACCCCGCACGCCTGTGCTTCCAGCACGCAGAGCGGCATCCCCTCTGCCAGCGAGGGGAGGCAGAAGAGATCCAGCCCCTGATAGAAGCGCGGCATGTTTTCGACCAGCCCCAGAAAATGGACCCGATGGGCGATCCCCAGTTGCTGACACTGTTGTTGCAACGCATTTTGCAAACTGCCGACCCCTGCCAACGCAAGATGCACCTCCTGCGGCAGGGCGCGGATCGCCTCCAGTAGCAAGGTGTGACCCTTGACCGACTCAAGGCGGGCGGCGCAGCCAATCAACTTGACCCCTTGTGGCAATCCCATCTCCTGACGGGCGAGGGCGGCGGCGCCCGGGGCAAAACGCTGCTCATCGATGCCGTTGGGGATCACGGTTGGCGACAGCTGGCCCAGCTTGGCCAGCAGCTGGTTGGCCACCGGCGTGGCATCGGCCACCAGAATGGGTTTGAAGGCGCGTAGCCCCCACAGGGCCAGCGTGCGCTGATGGGGATCATCGAGATACCAGGCATCGTGCTCTGTATGTACCAGGGTGGGCACCCGGGCCAGCCGACTGGCGAGGCCGCCATAGAGCATGGGCCCCAGATGGTGGGTATGTACCGCGGCGGGCTTGAGTTGGCGCAGCAATCGGGTGAGCCGCCAGAGGGTCGCCAACGACCAGCCCGCGGGCTTTTCCAGACAGTGAATATTGCCCGCGAAGGGATGCAGAGCGGGCCATGCCCTTAGCACATCCCCTTTGTGCCCTTCGAGGGAGATGATATGCACCGGCTGCTCGGCGGGGCTCGCCTGAGTGAGGTTGAGCACCATGGTCTCCAGCCCGCCGGGCTGCAGGTGCTGCACGATTTGTACGACAGGTTGCAGAACAGGTTGAACAACAGGTTGCACGACGGGCTGGGCGCTGGCGCTCCCGCGGGGATGGGGTCTGTGCGACGGGGTTGATGACAACATGGTTCGCGCTCCGGCAAGGGAAGGGGTAACACCCTGGATAGCGGGAGAATGCGAATCTTGTACCACTCTTGCGATCTGCCCACAGAGGCGATCAGCTCCTCTGGTGGCACTGCCTTTGCATTGTACGGGGGGAGGGCTTTTCTCAGGGAGTGATGCCATGCCTGTCCAGTTCTATTACAACCTCTACATCATTCTCTTTGCCGCCTGGCGCCGTCGCTATCTGCTGCTGATCCCGGTACTGGTGATGCCGCTGGTGGGCGTGACGGTCGGCCTGCTCACCCCCAAGGAGTATGAGAGCCGCACCACCTTTATGGTGCCGCAAGATGCCAACCAGACCCCGACCCTCAAGGATCTGATCACTCAGGAGAGTCTCAAGGATCGCTTTGCGGTGCTCGAAGCCCTGCTGCGCAGCCGTTATGTGCTGGATGGCGTGGCGCGGGATCGTGGCCTGGTCAATGACGAGACCCCGCCAGCTCAGCGCGATGCCATCATGGACTGGCTCTCGAGTGCCGTCTCGCTGCGGCTGATTGGCGATGAGGTGATCGAGATAAAGGTCAAGGCGGATTCGGCGGCCAACAGCGCCGGTTTGCTCGAAGCCATTTCGCGGCGCTTTTTCTTCAACCTGCTCAGCAAGGGGCGCCAGTCGGCGGAATCGTCCGAACGTTTCCTGCAAAGCCAGCTCGACAGCCGCCGCAGCGAACTGCAAGCGGCCGAGCAGCTGCTCGCCGATTTTAAACGGGAGCATGCCAGCGCCTTGCCCCAGCAGCAGAGTACCAACGTCGCCCGTCTCTATGGCTTGCAGGAGCGTTATGCCGAGAGCCTGATCACCCTGCAGCAGGCCAAGGCACGGGTCGATCAGCTATCGCTGGGGCAAGAGAGCCAGCTGGCCCGCCAACTGGATGAGAAGCTGCAGCTGATGCGTACCGAGCTGGTGTTGCTGCGGGCCCGCTACAGCGACGAGCACAGCAAGGTTCAGAGCCTGCGCTATCAGATTGACCAGTTGCAGCAGGAGTTTGAGCAGCTCAAATCTCAACCGGATATGGCCCGCGGGCCCGAGTGGCAGTTGGCCCAGACGCAGCTGACGGAGGCGGAGCAAAACGCCTCCGGCCTGAAGAGCCAGCTCGATGGGCTGGACAAGGTGGTCGACTCCCAGGGGGATACCGAGCGCCAACTCGCCGAGCTGGAGCGGGATCTGGCGGTCAAACGCACCCTCTATCAGGATTTGCTGCTGCGCTATGAGAAGGCCAAGGTGACCGGCGATCTGGGCAACTTCGAGCAGGGGGAGCGGATCAAGGTGATCGACAAACCCTTCGCCCCCAGCAAGCCGAGCAACTACCCGCTCTGGCTGTTTCTGCTGGCGGGCATTGTTGGCGGACTGGGGCTCGGCTGCGGTCTGGCGCTGGTGGCCGAACTGGCGGATGCCAGCCTGCGCCGCTCCGATCAGCTGGCCGCCCTGGTCAAGGCACCGGTGCTAAGCCGCATTCCCTACTGCGAGCCGGTGCCGGACTATCCATCCAATAGTGATCATACGCTCGATGGGCAGGTGCTGCCCTTATCACCAGAACCGGGTTGATTGGCGAAACCAGCGGGCTGCCAGCCGGAACCTGAATATTTCTGAAAAGGCCTTGTGATAAGGCCTTTTTTATATCGTGCATTTTGCGGAGTAAGAATCACGGCAAGCCGGTAAAGCAGGAGAAAGGCTGCATTTTCTATTTCCGTTTGTTGACTGTGGTTTTATCCAGTGGTACAAGTGGAGCTGACTTGAGAAGTTGATAATACACTGATAAATCATAAGTTAGTTGGTAATTCAGAAGTTTTTAAATGATTAAATTGGTTGTGATGACGAGTGGTAGAGCGGAGTTATATAGAAGGCGATATTAAAGTGTTAGTTACGTTTTTCAACTAATTAATGTCGGCTTTCAAGGAGAGGTATGGAGAATTATAAATATGTCGTAGATGCATTATCTTCTACAGCAGCATTAATTGCAATTATTACTGTCTTGTGGAGTTGGTTTAAAAATTCTCAAAAGCCTTTAACAATTGAACGATTAGTTGTCCACAATAAAACAGCTGAGAGCATATATATTCTTGTTATAAAGAACAGGAAGTCATACCCTGTAATCATAAAGTCGACATTTTGTCATGTTAAGGCTTTATACATAGTTGAGAAAAAGAACAATCAGAAGCCAGAATATATGGAGACATTATCCCTTTCTGATAGTTTATTTATGAACAATGATAATTTTGAAATAGGAGTAAATGGTCATACCGACATTCGTATTTCCGGGAAGAATTTACCAAAGGGCATAAGAAAACTGTTTTTTTCTATCCAAACTTCGCACGGCTATCATCAAGCTTGGTGTAAAAAGATTAAAACAGTGGATATGACTGGTAAAACACAAGTTTTTGGTATGGAGGAAATGTATGATTTCGACTCAAAATTTAAGGCTAAAAGAAAGTTCTATTGGTTAATAGTTGTTAACTTATTTCAGCAGTGAGAGATTATAAGTTCGATTAGCCGATAGGTGTAATCGGATACTCACAATGAAATCAATAGCTAATGTGGTAACTATGCTCTGTTTAGTTATTTTGGTTGCATGTTAGAGGAAATATTTCGGGGGCAAAGTAGGTGAATTATGGTTAGTTAGATGTATGTTTTATACAAATATCGAAAATGTTCATTCAAGCTTCGCCAATCGAAGCTATTACCCTAATTTTTACGCATAAAATTAAAGGAAAGTCATGAGAAAAAGTCTCAGGAAGGGATATTTTCACTTAGAGCTAAACCATGAATACGGTGCTGATACGATCGGTGCCGAAGCGGCAGAAGTAGAACTTAAAGAGGGGGTGGCTATTTTTAGAGCTAAGCTAAAGCCTGCAAGTGAAAATCAGATTTTGGATGCTGTTCATTGTAAGGAGCAAAGTTTTAAGAATGTAGAATCCTTTTCCTTTATAGATGAACACATTCGGAAAGGCATGTCATCTTTCGTAAAGATTAATAAGGCAAAAATTAAAAGCTGGCGCATAGAAATTGACTATGAACAAAAGTATGATTTCTCTTGTGAGATTCAGTCTATGAATCCTGACGGGCTATTATTCCATGTTGTAAGTTCGTAGGTTAGATTACGGCTTCGCTAGTCAGTCGATCCTGTGGCCTTTGGAATTATTTGACTAAATGGATAGTTTGGAATGGAAGTTTTATATACTTTTCCTGAATATTTAGAAAGCATTATCAAGAAATTGATTAATAGAGACTGGATTGTTCATAATTTCAACTTGGTTGATGATTTAGAGGTATATAATGTCTCTAACTATCTATATAATAAACAAATAAATTCTGTTACTTGCACTATACATCTTGATTTAAATGTCTATCAGTTCATTTTGAATGCATTTAAGAAAAATAAACCTAAGCAAGAGTTTCGTGACGCAATTGCACTTGTTGCTTTTTGTCAATTTGCAGAGATCGAGTTAGACCCAACTTATGCAGTATATGAAAAAATAAACTATAGAAATGATGCTGAAGTTCTTGATGAAGTTTTGTCTGACTTGGAATTGTTTCATCGTATTAACAATATAAATAACTCGTCAATAATAGATTTTGCATTGGGTGAGATAGACACGATTACTCCTGCAGATTCTTATGTTATGGATATACCTTTTATCAGGAGCAATCTCACTAAATATAGGCGCCTACGTGAGTGGGATTCACTATATTTAATTGTTTTGTATATTATCTATGTGTCTCACATTCCAAATATTAGCCGATTGGATAAGCTGAAAAAAGTGGTTGAGTGGATGATTACTGAGTTTATGTTATCTCTAGTGGGTATTACTTTTGCCTCTATTTATTTCAGTGAAACGCCCATGAAGAGAATGATGAAATATAAAGTGTCAGATGAACCATGTTCAAAACAACGTAGTGCATTTAATATGACATGGGACTTATATAACTTGAATCGTTACTTCAGAATGTGGACTGAACGTGAGTCCGAGCAAGAGAGTATGTTCGCTAGTGGAGACAAAGTATTCAATTTGGTGCTGAGAAAGTCAATTCAGGTACAACAAACGGGTTGCTTAGATAGCTTTAGAGATTTCCTCCCACAAGATATAGTTCTCTATATAGAGGAAATCACTGCTCAGCCAGATAAATATTTTGAAAGGGCGTATAATTCAGGAGGATGGTCCCCTTCATATAGAGATGAATTAATCAGGAAATATGAATCACTAACTGGCATAAAACACAGTGGAGAAATACAAGTCAATTAAACGATCAAATCTGATGTTGTAGGCAAGATATACGTACATACAGATAAAAATCAGGGAGCCATAGCTCCCTAATCGCAACACACGGGGTGATTCACTAGCCGATGGCTGGCGATTGTTGCCAGTTGGCTTGCTGCAGGTGTCCCTGATTACGGCGTTGATAACGCCAGGCCAGCAGTAGCGGCATACCGAGCAGCAGCTGGGCTGCCAGCGGGATCTCCTCGATGGGGGCGGCCAGTGCACCTTCCGGAATAATGCCCCCCTCAATTTCGGCCGCCAGTTTGAGCTCCAGCGCATTGCCAAAGTCGGCGAAGGTGGTGGCATTGATGACAAATGCATCCTGACCGCCCGCCACGTTCTCCACATACCACTCTTGCAACACCCCATCGGCGTAGTCCTGACCTATGGTGATGCCGTTGATGGTATCGATGCCGGAGGCGAGCAGTTGATCCCGCACGGTGGCGGTATCCAGCCCTGCGTTCTGGATCCCGTCACCCGACACATCCATCACCTGGCGGGCGGCGGTGAAGTCGTTGGTATCAAATTGCAAGCCACCAAAGGCCATGGCCGAACCGGGGGCCGTCATCCCCGCATAGGGGCGTACCAGGGCATCCAGGGTGGCGGCGAAGTTGTTGATGGAGGTCATGTCGTAGAGGTGGAACCAGTCGGTCATCACGCTCTGCTGGGTCGAGCCGCTCCACATGATCATCTGCACGGCGATGGAGCCCAGCTTACCGCCGCTGGTGTCGAGGATGGCGCTTTGTACCTCCTGACTGTAAAAGGCGTCCACATAGCCCTGTAACTGCAAATTGAATTCCGATGAACTGACGCTGCCCGACACATCCATCAGCAGTTGCAGTTCGGTATCGACTTCGGTCAAGGCGTATGCGGGGGAGGTTACCAACAACATCCCCAGCAGCCCTGCCAACGGTTTGAGTTTCATTGCCCACTCCTTCTCCTTGGCGCTAGTGCCAGAAGGGGGAATGAATAAAGCGTGCCAGCTTGGCTAATCCTCTGACTTGGCTTGATCCGGGTGAGGCCGGGCAGGCATGGAACTTGCGAGAACTTGCGACAGAGGTCAAAAGCGCTGATAACCGGCAGGAGTTGCGATGGAGATCCGTCCCTGGCAGTGGGCATCCAACTGGCTGCTACTTGGTTTGGCCAATCAGTGGGGCATGGTGTGGCTCAATATGGGCCACTTCAACCTGCTGGTGGTGTTGCTGATTGCTATCTGGTGGCAAATTGCATCGCGGGTTGCACCGAGCTGGCGTCCGCATCCACTGGCGCTCGCCCTCTTTATCCTGCTGATCCTGATCCCCAGCGCCAGTTGCAAGGCGCTGGCCTGTCTGCTGTTGGTGGCCTCGCTATGGCGCCGTCATCAGAGTGGCGATGAGCGGGCGGTGTTGCAGATTGTGCTCGCCTTTACCGTGGCGGTGTTGTGGGGGCAGCAGGTGTTTGCCCTGCTCTCCGGCCCTGTGCTGGCGCTCGATGCCTGGGGGGTGGGCCAGTGGTTGCAACTGCTGGGCTGGGAGACTCGCCTTGATGGCAATCGCATCGAGCGGTTGGGGGGCCATGCCCTGATTGTGCTCAAGGGGTGCTCCTCGTTTTCTCAACTCTATCTGGTGGTGCTTTCCTGGTTGGTCTCCTGCTGCTGGCTGGCGCCGGAGCGCCCACTCTACCGGCAGTGGCCCATGTTGCTGCTGGTTTGCCTGCTCTATATCGGGGCCAATCAGCTGCGGTTGGTGCTGATGAGCCTGGATCTGCGCTGGTATGGCTGGCTGCATACCGGCTCGCTGGCCCAGCTCTACCAGTGGGCCATCATGTTGCTGGTGATGACCATCCTCTTTCTAAGGGGGCGCCGTGATGGGTCTGTCTAAGGGATATCTGCGGTTGGTGGCGTTATCAGAGCCGGGTGGTCAATATGATGCTGCTGGTGATGACCATCCTGTTTCTATGGGGGGGCCGTGATGCATCTATCTAGGGGATATCTGTTGCTGTTGCTGGTGGCGCTGCTCAGTGCTGCCGCCATGGGCTGGCGTTATCAGAACCGGGCCGTTAACGAGGGAGCCAAGCCCATGCTGATGGAGCTGGTCCAGTTGGGATGGCGCTTGCGGGTGGCTACGCCGGTATTGGGCGGCACCTATGTCAGCTATCAGCTGGCCCATCCCCGTTGTGACGGCCTGCTGCAGGCCATGCTGGTGGCGCCGGATAGCGAGGCGATGTCAGTGACGCTGGCGGGTGAAGGGATGAGTCAGGGGGTGATGTTTTTAGGCGAGTTGCACCAGAGCCCGCCGCTGCTCTCTTACCGTCTGACCCAGGGTTGGCGCAAATTGTGGGGGCTGACCCCTTATCCCCTCTATCGGGTGGCCTTGCCGACCACCTGCCTCGGCCTTATTGCGCCGCCGCTGGCGTGACCGCCCCCGGTTCACCGTTTGGCAGAATGCGGATCAGCAAGGTATTAGGGGCCAGCATGGGGTCATAGCGGGGCTCCAGCTCAATGGCGCGAGAGCCCAGCAAGCGGGTGAGTGCGGTCAGCCGCACGCTTGCCATTCGCGCACTCTCCAGCATGTCGGTTTGCAGCCCGGGGCCGCTTACCAGCGCAATCCGGGCCGGATCCTTGCGGCCTAAAAACTGATGCAGCAGCTGCTCCTGATCCGCTGGCAGTTGTGTCTCCGCTTGCTGGTACTGCAGTTGCAGCTGGGGCTGTTCGGCCAGCTGCTGTTCCCGCAACTGGTTGAGGATCGGCAGGGTCTCATTGACCGGCTCCTGACGGGCGCAACCGGTGAGGATCAGCAACGGCAGCATCAGGGGCAACAGGCGCAGGGCGCTGTTTTTGGCTGTGGAGCGGGTAGTCTGGTTGGCCATACGCAGTCACTTCAGGAGGATGAGTTGGCACCAGTTTGCAATGTTTTCAATCCCTTGGCCAGTCGTTCAATCTCGCGGCGCCACTGGATCCAAGCGGCAGAGGGCAGTTGCTCCGCCACCTGCCAGCGGGTTGGCAGCTGATCCCGCAGGCGCTCCAGCAGCAGGGCGGCCTCCACCTGATAGCGGGCCTCCTGCTCCAGCCAGGCGAGCCAGCGCAGATCCTCGATGGCTTGCTGCAACAGCAACAGATCGTGGGAGAGGCGGTGCACCTCGCAGGCTTGCGGGCCGAGCAGCATAAAGTCGCTCTCCCGCCCATCGGTGGGGTCATAGGGCAGGGCGGTGGGCATGCGGCCATGCCACTGCAAATAGCCCTCGGCGCCGCTCTGCCATAGATAGAACCCGGCGGCTCTCGGGGTGCCCAGATTGTAAAACCAGGGGGTGACCTTGTGCTGGCGCACCCGGGCTACATCGGCCTTGTCGGCGCCAAAGCCTGCGTTGATCAGGGCAATCTCCACCTCTGCCAGCAGACCAGCCTGACCCGGATGATTGAAGTGGCCCGCGCGGATCACCGCCGGATCCCGCCGTTTCATCTCCCGCGCCAGGCTGGTGATGGCGGGCAGGGTGGCAAGATCCGGCTCATCAAACAGGCTCCATGCCACTGGCGGCAAGCCGCTGGCGGTCAGCCCCTGTTGCCGCGCTTGCCACTGATCAAGCTGGCTGGCAGGGTCGTTCCCCCAGCGTTTGAGCGGGGTATAGGCCAGCAGGGGCGGCACAAAGCCGAGCCCCACCGCCTCTCCCATGACCTCCCGCATCCCCGCTTCATCCTGTGGCAGGGCAGGCGAGAGGCCAGTGATCCCGAGTTTGGCGAGCCGCGCCAGATCGCAGCGACTGGCCGCGGCGAGCTGCTCTTTTAACGCCTCGGGGTCGGGGCTCAGCCAATTCAGATAGGGGGGCGCTTCGACATAGATGCCGATCGGCTTGCTGGCCGCGGGCAGAGTCAGCGGCAGCACCTCGATAGTCAGTGGCAACTGCACCAGTTGCTGCTGGCTGAGCAGCTGAATATTGCCCAGATAGTGACCGGCAGGCGCATCGCGGGGGATGGTGATCTGCAGCACCAGACGCCGAGGTACGTCTGCCAGCAGGGTGAGCCCGGCGATCCCCTCGACCAGCTCCTGATCCGAGGGAGCCAGCAGGGTGCCGCTCGCCTGCGGGCGAACCAGATGCCACTTGCCGTAATAGGGGGTCAGCGCAAGCGGCGAGCCTGCCTGCTCGGGTGGCTGGATCACCAGCAAGGGGGCCGGATCGTCGGTGGCGGCGTGGATGGCAAACTCCAGCAACAGCTGGCTGCCACGGGCGGCCAGCACCGGTTGTGAAGCTTGCTGTAACGCATCGGCCGCAGATAGCGGGGCGATCTGCAGGGTTGGGGCGGCATCCGTAATCGGCGTGAGGCTCAATTGCTGCGCAGCTGGGGCTGGGGTTGGGGAATAGGGGGCCAGAGTCCACTTTTCCAAAAACAGCTGGCGCTGCTTGGTCAGTACGCTTGCGGTAGCGTCGGCCAATACGGCGAGATCTTTTCCACTATTCGGGAGAGCCTCTTTGCTGGTGGGGGCCGGATAGGGGGCAAGCAGCAGCCCTGCCAAGTATTTGGCATCCGGTGAGTGGCCCACCAGTGTGATAGTGAGCGGGCCGCCGGGGTGGTTCAGGGTGACATGAACGGGGCCGCCTTGACGCGCCCCGAACAGCTGCCAGGGATCCGGGTTTGGCAGCGCCTCGCGAGATTGTCCAGCCAGATAGCGCTGCGTTAGCCACTCCTGCGGTTGCCACTGCTCGGCCCAGATGGGCTCGCCATTGACCAGCACGCTGCGCTCGAAGGGGTGGGGGAGGTACTCCCACTCGCCGGGGTCATCGAGCCAGAGGGTGAGCTGGTAGCGCCCCTTGGCCAGGTCCAGTCGCACTCCGTCGAGATTGCGCAGCCCATCGCGCACCAGAGCATCGCCGGAGGGACGCAAGATGGGGGTGGGATGGCCAATCAGCCGGGGATCCCCCGGGCTCAGGGCCTCAAAGCCGGTAAAGCGGGGGGCGGCCGTCGCCCCCAGATCCAGCGCAATGGTGCCCGGGGGCAGGGTCAAACCAGGCTCCCAGTACCAGCGATGGATGGTCAGCGAGGGGGCGTTATCGGCCATAAAGAGATAGAGCTTGGTGAGTTTGTCCAGCGCCAGTGCTCTGGGTTGGCTGGTGCGCCACTCGCTCAAGGCAAAGCGCTGGGTAAAGGGGCCGGGGGCGACAATCCGCTCCAGATTGACCCGGCTGCGGTAGTTGACCGAGGCGTTATCGTCGATACGCAAGATCAGGGTTTGCGGGCGGGCGCTGGGGTTATGGCCCTCGATCACCAGTTCATCATCGCTGCCTATTGGCCAGTTGTGGGTGCTCAGATCGAGCCGTTGGGGTGTCTGGTTGCCCGTCAGGGGCAGCGGGGTCTGCCCCTCCAGCCGGGTGGTGGCCATTGCTGCATGGCAGCAGAGCAGGATAACCAGCCAGAGCCCTCTGCTCATCCGGCCAGCCCCTTCAACCAGTTGTTCAGCTCGGCAGCCTTGTGATCCCAGCTTTGCAGGGCCACCTGCTGCTGGCGAGTGTGGCGCCCTTCGCTGCGGGTGAGCCCCTCCCAGCCACTCTCCTGAAACCAGCCCGGATTGGGTTGATCAAAGGCGGCCCGGTTGATGGCCTGGGCCAGGCTCTCCCCATCATGGGGGAGCTGGATCTGATCCCGATAACCATCGAGAGCCGGAAAATCGGTGCTGACGATGGGGCGCCCAGCGGCCAGATACTCGCGCAATTTCAATGGATTGCAGGCACGGATCTGGGCGTTGTCGACAAAGGGCAGCAAACTCACCTGCCAGTGCTGGGCATAGGCCGCCAGCGTGTGGTGGGGACGGGGCCCCAGCAAATGGATATTGGGGCGCCCCTTGAGGGGGGAGATATCGGTCTGGACCGGGCCAATCAGCACCAGATCCCAGTGAGGCAGGGCGGCAGCCGTCTCTGCCAGCAGGGGGATATCAATCCAGTCGCTCAGGCTGCCGTAAAATCCGGCAATGGGGCGGCCGGAGGGGAGATCCGCTGGCCGCTCTCTGGGGGGCATAAACAGTTCGAGATCCACGCCGTGGCTGAGGAGCCGGGTTTTATGGGGGGGGAAGCGGCTGGCCAGCGCGGGGCTGGCGGCCAGAATGAGATCGGCTTTTTCCACCAGTCGGGCCTCGCAGTGGGCGATGGCCTGATGATCCACCCCTGCCAGCGCCGAGAAGTCATCGCCGCAGTAGTAGATCACCGCCCGCTCTTCGAGCTTGCCAATCAGATCGACGGCGCTGGGCAGGGAGATCCAGAGCAAGGGGCGATCCAGCTCGGGCAACTGGCGCCGGATCTGCGCCGCCAGCCAGTGGCCATTGATCTTGCCCGCCAGACGACTGCCCGGCAGCGGCAAGGCGAGCGGCGGCAGTACCCGAGGGCTGCTGACCTCTGATGGCGCCACCGACTGGCTGCCAGCATGGCGCGCACCGCGCAGCACGGCCCCCAGTTTGCGGACGATGCGGGTGAGATCATGAAGGGTAAAGCGGGGACAGCGCATGCCGATGGAGTTGACCCAGAGCACTTGATAATCGGGCAACAGACGCTTGATCAGGTGCTGGGTGCTGGAGGGGTGCTGGCCCCAATCCTCGCCCAGCACCACCAGTTGCGGCAGTGAGTGTGGTTTCATGCAAAGGTCTCCGAAGCGTGTGCGGGGTCGCTGTGATCCTGTGGCTGCAAGGTTCGCAGTACGGTGGCCGGTACACCCGCTGCCAGCACACCTGCAGGCAGATCCCGGGTGACGACGCTGCCTGCGGCGACAATGGTACCGGCGCCTATGGTGACACCGGCCATCACCATCACCCCGGTGCCAAGCCAGACATCCTGCTCCAGCACAATGGCCCCCACCTGTTCATCGCGATCCGGCAGGCCCCGGGCGCGATCGCGGGCGTTGACCGGGTGCCCCGGGTAGCCCGCCAGAAAGGCGCGCCCTGCAATCCGGACGTTATCCCCCAGTACTATCTTGCTGCCCACCGCCAGGGTGGTCTGCCAGCCAATGCCGACATTGCGGCCAATCACCAGCTTTGGCGTCTGGCTCGATGCCCGGCCGCTGATGGTCATGGCGGCGCTGAGGCGGCAGTCGGCACCAATTTCGATGGTGACCGGGCCGCTGATATAGGGGATGCCGCCATAGAGATAGAGGCGCGGGGCGGGGGCCGTGAGGCGAGATTGAAACAAGGGGGTCCACCAAAGGGTGCGGGTCAGGGTCGCCAGCGCGTTGCTGCCCAGCAGATAGAGCCGATAAAGCAGCCGATGCAGGGGGGGGATCACGGGGAATGACCAGTGGCGGGCACCTTTGGCCAGTCGCCATACCCGGCGAGCCAGTGGCGTTTCCCCCTGTTTGGCCCAGCGTTTCATCCGGTGCAGGTTGATGGTGTTCATGGCGACCTCTCCCTTTGGTGCAGTCCGTTGCTCGCTAAGCAGAAAGCAGGGATCGGGCCAACAGGACGGCCCCAGCGTGATCGGGCCAAATGGGGCTAAGAGGAGGGGCAGATTGCGCCGGTCGGTGCAATTTGCAGCCAGCGTTGTGCAAAACGCAAATGCCAGTCTCATTCTGGGCTTGTTCAGGCCGGTTAAGCCGCACAGAGGGGCTATCGCTTCAGGGCGGGAGTGAGTGGCGTGGGCTTTGCATTAGCGGTAGCTGACCCGGAGCAGGATGCTTCGGGTGGCTGGGAGGCCCTATGAAACTTGGTGTGAACCAGATTGCCATGCTCTATTACGCCGGCGGCTTGCTCCTGATGAAGGGGATCTCCCTGCTGATGCTGCCGGTGCTGACCCATCAGCTGCTGCCTCGTGAATACGGCCAGCTGGAGGTGCTGCTGACCCTCATCAATCTGGGCTCCCTGATCCTTGGCTTCGGGCTGGTGGATGCCCTCTACCGCTTTGCCGGACTGGCGAAAGATGAGCAGGAGCGCCAGCAGGTGGTGGCCCGCATGTTTGGGCTGGTCTGGCTGATCGCCCTGGCCAGTCTGGTGCTGCTCTGGCTGCTGGCACCTCTGGTGCAAGCCTGGCTGCCGGTTGAAACCCGCCTTGCGGATGTGCGCTGGGTGCTCTGCGCCCTGCCGTTTGAAGGGGTGATCGGCGTGCCACTGGCATGGCTGCGGATGCGCAATCAGGCCCGGCTCTTTTTCGTGGCGACCGCAGGCAAGGCGGTGATCCAGTCCCTGCTGACTGGCTGGTGGCTCTGGCTCGGCTGGGGCGTGAGCGGGGTGCTGGCCTCCGGCACCCTGACCTGCGTTGCACTGGCGTTGCTGCTGAGCCTCTGGCAGTGGCGAGATAGCGGGATCCGCTTTGACTGGCAGCACTATCGGCCGCTGCTGCGCTATGGATTGCCCCTGGTGGTGAGCGGGCTGGCAGGCTTTGCCCTGAGCGGACTGGATCGCTGGCTGCTGGCCGATGTGGTGGGTGAGGCGCTGCTTGCCTACTACGCGGTGGCGGGCAAGCTGGCGCTGGCTGTGGGACTTCTGCTGCAACCCTTTGCCCTCTGGTGGTATCCCCGCCGTTTCATGCTGCTGCGCGAACCGGATGGACTGCGACTCAATGCTCACTACAGCGTGATGGGGTCGGTACTGGGGTTTGTCACCGCGGGGATTGTCGGGCTCACTGCCCCCTTGCTCATTCGCTGGCTGACCCCGGAGAGCTATCACGGGGCGATTGCCTATATTCCGCTGCTGGTGCTGGGCATGGCGGTGCGCAATGTTTCGGACTTGCTCAATGTCGGCTGCTTTAGCGGCGAGAAGAGCAATGCCCAGATGGTGATCAATCTGGGCTGCAGCGCCCTTGGGGTCGCAGGCTTTCTGCTCGCCATCCCCCCCTTCGGGGTCGCCGGGGTGATCTGGACTCTGCTGCTGGTCTATCTGGTACGGGCGCTGGCCTTTTATCTGGTGAGCCAGCGGTTGCTGCCACTGCCGTATCGCCTCTCCACCCTCTGGGCCAGTTCCCTCGGGGCGCTGGCGATGGTCTGGCTCGGCCAATGGTGGGCAGGATCATGGCTCGTCTAACGCCGGCCATCTGGGCAAGCACCATCTGTCTGGTGCTGGCTCTGCTCTGGTGGCGGCTTCCCCATCCCTTGCTGTTGCCGGTGCTCGGCCTTGCCATTCCCGCCATCTGGTTTGCCCTGCGCTGGCCCTTCTTGATGGTGCTGGGGTTTGTCACCTTCTCCTTCTTTCGATTGCATGAGGTGTTCCCCCAGCTCTATCCCCTCAAGATCCCGCTGCTCTTCTCGCTGGCCGCCATCGGCGCACTGGTCTGGCACATTTTGCTGACCGGCCGGATCAAGCCCTACTGGAGTCCAGCACTGAGCTGGCTGACGGCCTTCTTTGTGATGGTCTCCATCGGTGTGCTGTTTGCCAGCAACCGGGGCGAGGCGATCGCCACCTGGACCGGCAGCTACAGCAAGATCTATCTGATGACCCTGGCCACCGCCTGGCTGGTGCGCACCCCGGGGGATTTTGCGCTGGCGGTGCGCACCTTTGTTGTGGCGGGCTGTCTGGTGGCGCTGGTGGCCCTCTACAACAAGGCGAGCGGGATCGGGCTGGTGGAGGGCACCCGGGTGACCATAGGGCGCGAGCTGGGCTCTGTGCTGGGGGATCCCAACGATCTGGCGCTGGTGCTGCTCTTTCCTGCCGGCTTTTCACTGAGCTTGCTGCTCAATCAGGGTAATGGGGTGGGGGGGCGTTTACTGGGGGGGCTCGGCTTTGCGCTGACTGCGGCCGCCATTATCGCCACCCAGAGCCGCGGTGGTCTGCTGGGTATCTGCGCCGTTGGTGGCCTGTTTGCCTGGCAGCGGGTGAAGTCGAAAACCCTGTTGATCTCGCTGGGGATGGTCGCGCTGCTGGTGCTGTTTGCCGCCGCCGGGATCAGCGACCGGGCGTCTGGCGGCGCCGCCGAGAGCGGGGTCGATGCCTCGGCCATGGGGCGGATCTACGCCTGGCAAGCGGCCTGGGGCATGGCGCTGGGCCATCCGCTGGTGGGGGTGGGCTTGTCCAATTTCTATTACAACTACTTCTTCTACAGCCCCCATTGGGACGGGCTCAATCATGCGGTGCACTCCACCTGGTTCGGGGTGCTGGCTGAAACCGGTTTTGTCGGGCTGGCGCTGTTTATCGGCATGGTGACGGTGATCCTGCGCAGTGGCTGGCGTTGCCAGCTTGCTGGCATGCCTCCTGCAGTGATCACGGCGATGCAGGGGGTGATGGCCAGCATGGTGGGGTTTGTGATTTCGGGCTCCTTCCTGACCCAAGGGTTTACCTGGCCCATCTATCTGGAGTTGGCGCTGGCCGTCGCCGCCATCAAGTACGTGCAGCATGCGGCCACAGAGGTAAAGGCCACCGCTGAGGATCATCAGGAGGCAACCCGGTTGCCGGCAGTGCCACCAACGGGAGCAAGAGGATGAACGCAACCCCTGTTTTGCTGGTTCACTACGGAGAGGACTGGATCCGCGGCAGCGAACGCTGCCTGCTGGATCTGTTGGCCCACCTCGATCGCAGCCGGTTTACGCCCCTGCTCTGGTGCAATAGTCCGACGCTGGCGGCAGAGGCGGCCACCCTCGGGGTAGAAACCATGGTCGAGCCGTTCAGCCTGCTGCTGGGATGGCAGGCGCCCCGTTTTGATCTTGCAGCCCATCGGCGCCTCTCCGGGCGAGCCAGAGAGCTCATCACCGAGCGGCAGATTGGGCTGGTGCACGCCAACAGCGCGGCCCCTTGTCAGTGGCTGGCGGGGGTCTGTCGGGCGTTGCAGGTACCGCTGGTGTGCCACCTCCATGCCCGTTACCAGCCAAGAGACAGGTTCAGCCTGCGGGTTCATCAGGCAAGCGTGCTGATCGGGGTGAGCGAGCCGGTGTTGACCGGTTGGCGCCAGGATGGCTGCGTGGCCGATCGGTTGATCCGGGTACCCAACGGGGTCGATGCTGCTCGCCTGAATGACGGTGCTCACTGGCCGGTCGTCGGCATGCTGGGCTTGCGCCCGGGGGATATGATCATCGCAACCGTCGGCTCATTGATCAAACGCAAGGGGATTGATCTGCTGATCCGCTCGCTGGCTGCCCTGATGGCATCGGGGGAGGAGGCTCAGTTGCTGATCATTGGCAGCGGCCCGGAGCGGGAAGCATTGATGGCGTTGGCTGTCGAGCTCGGGGTGGCCGAGCGTGTCCACTTTCTCGGCGAGCGGCCGGACAGTGCCGCTATCTTGCGAGGCGGGGTGGATCTGCTGGTCTCCGGAGCCCGTGAGGAGGTGTTTGGTCTGACGTTGGCGGAGGCGGGCATGTTGGGGCTCCCGGTCAGTGCCTATCGGGTGGGCGGCATCCCCGAAGTAGTGGAGGAGGGGGTGACCGGCTTGCTGGCAACCCCGGGGGATTGGGCCGAGATGGCTGATCACTGGCGGCAATTGAGCAATCCGCAGCGCCGATGTGAAATGGGGCGGGCCGCTCAGTTGCGTGCCGCACAGTTGTTCACGGTGGCGCGCTATGTCGACGGGGTCACGGCGGTGTGGGACGCCGCGCTGGCTGGTCGTTGGCACGCCACGGCCCCCACACCCTTCCGACCACTCATGCATTGGGCGGGGCAACGCCTCCTTGCCAGAGGTCGCAATATGCTGGCGAGTGGGATGGCAAGAGTGGCGCAAAAAGTGCAGTTGGGGTTTGGCCGCCGCAAGGTACCAGAGTAAGGGAGCAGCAAGATGAGCATGCAAACTGAGCCGGTGTTCGGAAAGGTCATCGTTGTGGATCCCATCCCGTTTCGCGGGGGCTCAAAGGTTGCGACCGAAGTGCTGCTCGATGAGTTGGCCAAACGGATGCCCGGGCTCACATGCCATGTGCTGACCCAGGATCCCGACTCCTGGCCCCGTTGTCAGCATCATCCCCTTTGGTTGCCCCACATATTGAAGGGGCGTGAGTCCGGCATCGGCTATCTGCTCAAACAGGGGTGGCAGACCCTGCTCATCCTCTGGCTGGTGTTGCGCTTGGGGGAGGTGAAGTGCCTGGTGGCGGCGTCCGGGCCGGGAGTGGATCTCTGCTGTTACTGGGCGGCCCGCTGGTTGCGGTGCCGGGTGGTTCAGCTGATCCATGGCCCTGTGGGGGGCTCGGGGCTCTCTGCTAGAGCTTTGCAACGGGCGAGTTTTGTGTTTTATCTCGAATCAACCCGCAGCTCCCTGGCGGCATTGCTGGCCCGGCTTGGCGAGACCGAGTTCCCGTCACACTGGCAGCCATTTACCAACGGCTTGAGTGAGATTGATTGGCCCAAAGCGACCCTGGGTGGTCCCCGCATTTTGTGGGCGGCTTCGTTGCTGCGCTGGAAGGGGCTGGAGACCATGCTGGCCGCCCATCAAATGATCCCTGATGTTCGCCCCGAGCTGATGGTGTGCTATCTGCAGCCCAAGGGCACGCTGCAACCCTGCAGCCAGCCTCAGCCACAGCTGCCAGACACGCACTGGTATGCCAACCCCGCCAATCTTGACGAGATCCGATCTCAATGCGGCATTTTTGTCTCCACTAGTCATCAGGAACCCTTTGGTCTCTCCATTCTGGAGGCCATGGCGGCAGGATTATGTGTAGTGATCCCGGCCGATGGCGCCTGGTGGGACCGACACCTTACGGATGACGTGAATTGCCGTAAATATCAGCCAAACGATCCCGGCGATCTGGCGCGGGTGCTGGTCAGCCTCAATGCCATGCCCGACGTGGTCAAGCGACTTGGCCATCATGCCCGCCTGCATGCCATGGTCCATTACAACGCGGCGGATACCTACCAAAGCACACTGGATCAGTGGGAAGGTATGTTGCGATGGGATGCGTTGAGCCTTGCCGTGCATGGTTAGCGCACAGTGGTTCCCCGTGGGGAGGATGGGGGTGTATGAGGGACTTATGGGCAGACTGGTTGCGGAAGGCTGGGTGACTCCGCCACTCTGATGCAGTTACGGCCGGATGATTTGGCGGTGTAGAGTGCAGTATCAGCCAGTTTGACCAGTTCAGACGGCTGCCAGTGACTCGATGGTCTGAGGCAGGCAACACCCATGCTAACGGTCACCAGACCGGTGGCATTTTGTGCGTGTGGCTGCGCGAGTGCAAAAATCAGCCGCTGGATATGTTGGGCAATTTCATAGGCGGATTGACGCTCGACATGTGGCAACAGGATGACAAATTCCTCTCCGCCGTAGCGAGCCACCAACTCCCCCGAGCGGCGCCCGGATTGCGCCAGGGTATGGGCCAGCAATCGAAGGCACTCGTCACCGGCAACGTGGCCATAGAGGTCGTTGAACTGCTTGAAATGATCGATGTCGAGCATGATGAGCGCAATCGGCATCTCTGTCTGAATACAGCGCTCCCAGGCCTGGTTCAATGAGTTGTCGAACAGACGACGGTTGCCAATGTTGGTGAGCCCGTCGGTATTGCTGAGCGCTTCCAGTTTCCGGTTCGCTTCCGCCAGCTCTTTGGTTCTGAGCTCGATAATGAGCTCCAGCTCATGTTGGCGCTCCTCCAGACTGGTCATCGGATAGATTTCGTTCTCGCGAGCCAGACCGTAAGGGATGGAGATACTGCTGTGAGCAATTTTCCACGCCATGGCTTCGTGTCGAAAAATCAATACCAGCCTGGCGGTTCTGCGGGAGAGGATAGGTTCTGATTTCGGTAGATGGATATGGAAGAAGGCGGTGACCGCCACAACATCCGCGGCCAGATCTTGCAGGGTTACATCGAGTGTTTCCAGGCGGATCCTGTCCGGGATCTGGGCAAAATCGCGGCGGGTTATCCGTATCCACTCATCCCTATCGGTAACCAGAACATCACTGCTGCCGGCAAAACCGCTGAAATTGTCGCTAAACCGCGTGGTGAGCCGATCATCCCGTGATGAATACAGCTCGATGTACTCATCAAACAGTGAGCGGATCAACGGTTCCCGTTCAGTGGTCATTGCGCTGGGCCCATGTGAAGTGGTCACGTTTTTCAAACGTTCGATTGAACTATAGTCAATTATGTCATTTTAATTGGCTATCTATCTTGATTTTTCTCGTTTTTTTGTTCGATTACCGTTATTGGCAAGTGTCCGTAGGGCCAGCCAGAAACAAGGCTCTATAGCGTTGTTATCAGAGGCATTCAGGGGGGAGGCATTCTCTCTGCAACTGCTGCGGGCTGCATTTCACGAGGTGATCAGGGCTGTCAACGAGTTCGAGTTCGATCAGGCAAGGTAGTGGCTGGAGCCACTGCTCGGCTGATGATTAACACGCTTATCGTTTGTCATGTTTATCGTCATCCAAACTCATTTTTTGGGGTTGCCATTGAACAAGAATAATTATCATCTATATCGATGGGAATGGATATTTACGCTCTGGTTAATTACGCAGGGTGACGTGAAGGTAAATAGTGTGAAGGTGGGCGGTAACATCTGTAACCGGATGAGCGAATGCATCGCGAGTTAAATATGATGTCTATGTTGCAGACAGTCTTCCACCTTGCCTTTTCTCTTACCATTAATTTGAATGCAGATTCACGATGATGCGTAAACATATCCGTGATTGCGATATTTTACTCACCAGCATCCAAGACAAAAAAGAGTGGGGGGGAGCGTATTGATATGCATACCTCGGCGGCATCTTTTCATTAAGCGGTGTTAAACGGCAGGGAGGCCAAGCGGGGTTGTGCTGTGTGGGTTAGCAGAAGCAATCATCGCCGTCCAGTGCAGGCTAAATGCAAACTGAAACCAAGCGACAGCAGGTAAATCGTGCCGTGCAGGCCGTGCTTGCTACCGGTGGTAGCTGGCCGTGAGACCGTTTTGGTGTGGAGAGGCAAGTCAGGAGGTTGTCCCGTGGATGACTGTATGGAATATGCAATGGAATGAGTAAAGATATATTCAATGGATCATTTATGGGTGGGCATCAGTATTGTGAAATGAGCGGTATAGCCAATATTTCAATCATGTTAATTTGGCTCGCGGTGAAAGAGAGGATATGCGGTGATTAATTATTTAATATCCAATTAAGTTCATAAAATTTACGGGGTTGCTAAATATCTCTTTGGGGGTAATTAATTTCATTTGTGATGTGGCTCGCTATGAAAATAGGGGTAAGCCGGTCGAAATTGATAGAGATCAATACTGCAGGGTGGGTGAGTCCTTAGCATTTCCGCTATTAAGCATTTATCAAACAAGTGCTCACTACGGGAATAAGAAGAATGGTCGAGGATAATTTTTTATCGGCTCATGGGATTAATCGCCGTGATTTTATGAAATTGTGTGCCGGGATGGCCGCAACCCTGGGATTAAGTCAGCATGCCGTCGCCAAGATGGCCACTGCGCTCACCAGCCCCGAACGGCCGCCGGTGATCTGGATTGGGGCGCAGGAGTGCACCGGTTGTACCGAATCGCTGCTGCGCGCCACGCACCCCACCATCGAGAACCTGATCCTCAACACCATTTCGCTGGAGTACCACGAGGTGCTCTCGGCGGCCTTTGGTCATCAGGCGGAAGAGAACAAGCACAACGCCATCAAGCGTTATAAAGGCAAGTATGTGCTGGTGGTGGATGGCTCCATTCCGCTCAAGGATGGCGGCGTCTACTGCATGGTGGCCGGTGAGCCTATCGTCGACCATATTCGCCGTGCTGCCGCCGACGCGGCTGCGGTGATCGCCATCGGCTCCTGCGCCGCCTGGGGCGGTGTGCCTGCCAGCGGTGGCAATCCGACCGGTGCCGTCAGTCTCGAAGAGGCCCTCGGCAATATCGGCACTCCCATCATCAATATCCCGGGTTGCCCGCCCAATCCCCACAACTTCCTCACCACGGTTGCCTACTACATCACCTACGGCAAGCTGCCTGCGCTCGATGCCAAGAAGCGTCCGCTGTTTGCCTATGAACGGCTGATCCACGAGAACTGCGAGCGCCGTCCGCACTTCGATGCAGGGCGTTTTGCCAAGGAGTTTGGCGATGAGGGCCACCGGCAGGGCTGGTGTCTCTACCATCTGGGCTGCAAGGGGCCGGAGACCTACGGCAACTGTTCAACTCTGGAGTTCTGCGATGTGGGCGGCGGCATCTGGCCGGTCGGCATCGGTCACCCCTGTTATGGCTGCAACGAGCAGGGGGTTGGTTTTAGCAAGGGGATCTTCCAGCTTGCCAAGGTCGAGAACCCGACTCCGCGGGTGGATAAACCCGATGTGAAAATTCAGGAGGGGGGCTATACCTCGCCCACCGCGACCGGCCTTATCGGTGGCGCCCTCGGGGTGTTGGTGGGGGTGAGTCTGATGACGGTGCGTGAACTCGGTCGCCAGCAGAAGCGCCACGAAGCCGGGCAGCACCCATCACGGGAGGAGTAACCGTGAACAGACGCAACTTCCTCAAATTCGCCTCCGTCGGTGCGCTGGCGGCGGGCACAGCCGTACCCGGCACCGCACTGGCGGCGGCCAAGAACAAGCCGCCCATTCCCGGCGCGCTCGGCATGTTGTATGACTCCACCCTCTGCGTCGGCTGTCAGGCCTGTGTGGCGGAGTGTCAGCGCCTCAACGGCAACCCGGCCAATCCAGCCGGGGCGCAAACCTGGTCCAACAACGACAAGCTGACCCCCTACACCAACAACATCATTCAGGTGTGGAAGAGCGGCACTGGCGAGCACAAGGATCAGCTTGTGGATGGCTACGCCTACATCAAGAAGCAGTGCATGCACTGTGTCGATCCCAACTGCGTCTCTGTCTGCCCGGTGCAGGCTCTTAAAAAAGATCCCAAGACCGGCATCGTTCACTACGACCCGAGCGTCTGCACCGGCTGTCGCTACTGCATGGTGGGCTGCCCGTTCGATGTACCCAAATATGACTATGACAACCCGCTGGGGGCGATCCACAAGTGCGAGCTCTGCAACCAGAAGGGGCTTGAACGGATCGATCAAGGCAAATTGCCCGGCTGCGTCGAGGTGTGCCCCACCGGTGCCGTGATCTTCGGCACCCGCGAGGAGCTGATGGCCGAGGCCAAGCGTCGTCTGCTGGCGACTCCGGGCAGCGAATATGCCTATCCGCGCCAGACCCTCTCTGCCAACGACCCTTACCTGCACGAAGTGCCCAACTACCAGCCTTACGTCTATGGCGAGAAGGAGGGGGGCGGCACCCAGGTGCTGGTGCTGGCCGGGGTGCCCTACACCAAGCTCGACATGCCCGACTTGCCGGAGCTCTCCTCCGGTGCCCGCTCCGAGCATATCCAGCACACCCTCTACAAGGGGATGGTGCTGCCCATGGTGGTGCTGACCGGCCTTTCGGTGCTCATTCGCCGCAACACCAAGAATGGTCACGATCACCATCACGATGATGGCCATGATCAGGGGAGTGCGCAGATCAAGGATCAGGGCACCACAAAGGGAGGCATGGATCATGAGTAATCACAAGGCACATCCCCTCGGCGGCAAGCTGGTCAGCTGGCCTGTGCTGGTGCTGGCCCCCTTTGCCGTGCTGTGCGGCATGTTGATCTTGAAACGCCTCGTCTTCGGGCTGGGCTCGGTCACCGATCTGAATGGCGGCTACCCCTGGGGGCTCTGGATCTCGTTCGATCTCTTGATCGGTACCGGTTTCGCCTGCGGCGGCTGGGCACTGGCCTGGGCTGTCTATGTGTTCAACCGGGGCGAGTACCACCCGCTGGTGCGACCGGCGCTGTTGGCAAGCCTGTTTGGCTACTCGCTCGGTGGCCTCTCCATCACCATCGACGTGGGCCGTTACTGGAACCTGCCGTACTTCTACCTGCCCGGTCACTTCAACACCTCCTCGGTGCTGTTCGAGACGGCGGTCTGCATGACCATCTATATCGGGGTTATGGCGCTGGAGTTCGCTCCCGTGCTGCTGGAGAAGTTCGGTTGGAAGGCGTCACTCATTCGCCTCAACAAGATCATGTTCTTCGTGCTGGCGCTGGGGGCTCTGTTGCCCACCATGCACCAATCCTCCATGGGCTCGTTGATGATCGTGGCGGGGGAGAAGATCCATCCGCTCTGGCAAAGCTACGAGTTGCTGCCGGTCTTTTCGCTGCTGACCGCCTTCATCATGGGCTTCTCCATCGTGGTATTTGAGGGCTCTTTGGTGCAGGCGGGACTGGCGGGGCGGGGCCCCAATGAGAAGTCGCTCTTCTACAAGCTGACCCAGGTGATCGATATCTTCCTGATCCTGTTTGTGGCGCTGCGCTTTGCCGAGATCGTCATCCACGACAAGTCGGAGTATCTCTCCGAGTTCAATCGCTTCTCTATCATGTTCTGGAGCGAGATTGCGCTGATGATCTTCCCGCTGCTGGTGTTCCACTGGGACAAGAGCCGCCGGGATTCGCGCATGTTGTTCCTGGGGGCCCTCAGCATGCTGCTGGGCGCCGCCCTCTGGCGACTGGATTACTCCCTGCTCGCCTTCAACCCCGGCAACGGCTACCACTACTTCCCCTCCGCGGAGGAGGTACTGATCTCTCTGGGCTTCGTTGCCATCGAGGTGTGTGCCTATTTGCTGTTGATCCGGCTGCTGCCGGTACTGCCATCACTTGAACGTGTTCACCAAGATTATCAGGCCCGAGGGAAAGCCAACGTATGAGCCAACGTATCACCATAGACCCCATCACCCGCATTGAGGGGCACCTGCGTATCGACTGCGAAATCGAAGGCGGAAAAGTGACCAAAGCCTGGTCGTCCGGCACCATGTGGCGCGGGATGGAGGAGATCGTCAAGGGCAACGACCCGCGCGATGCCTGGATGATAGTGCAGCGCATCTGCGGGGTATGTACCTCCATTCACGCCATCGCCTCAGTGCGGGCGGTGGAGAACGCCATCGGTGCCAAGGTGCCGGTCAACGCCCAGTTTATCCGCAACCTCATCATCGCGGCCCACAACATCCACGATCACATCGTCCACTTCTACCAGCTCTCCGCGCTGGACTGGGTGGATATCACCGCGGCCCTTGAGGCCAATCCGCAAAAAGCGGCGGACATGCTCAAGGGGGTATCAACCTGGTCCCTCAACAGTGCCGATGAACTGACCAAGGTGCAGGACAAGATCCGCGCGTTGGTGGCGAGCGGCCAGCTTGGCATCTTTGCCAACGGTTACTGGGGTCACAAGGAGATGAAGCTGAGCCCGGAGGTAAACCTCATCGCCGTGGCCCACTACCTGCAGGCGCTGGAGTGCCAGCGCGATGCCAACCGCATTGTCGCCATCCTCGGTGGCAAGAGCCCGCACATCCAGAATCTGGCGGTGGGCGGCGTGGCCAACCCCATCAATCTGGATGCACCGAGCGTGCTCAACCTGGAGCGCTTGCTCTATGTGAAGAGCTTTATCGACCGGCTTGGCGAGTTTATCGAGCAGGTCTACAAGGTGGATGCCGCCATCATCGCTGCCCACTACCCTGAGTGGCTGAACCTGGGGCAGGGGGCCAAGCACTACCTGAGCGTGCCGGAGCTGCCCACCGACGCCAACGGTGGCAGCTTCCTGATGCCGGGCGGCTATATCGAGAATGGCAATCTGGCGGGTTATCGCCCCATCGAGAGTCATCAGGATGCCTGGCTGATGGATGGCATTGCCGAGAGCAACAAGCACGCCTGGTACAAGGATGACGAGCCGCTCAAGCCGTGGGAGGGCAAGACCGAGCCGAACTACACCGGTTGGCAGGATGACGGCAAATACTCTTGGGTCAAATCCCCCACCTTCTACGGCAAGGTGGTGGAGGTGGGGCCGCTCGCAGACCTCTTGGTGAAGCTTGCCGCCAAACACCCGGAGACGGTGGCGCACTTCGACCAGCTGAACGGCATCTACAAGGCGCTCACCGGTTCGGCCATCAAGACTGAACAGCTGCACTCCACCATGGGCCGCATCATCGGTCGCGCGGTGCGCTGCTGTGTGCTCAAAGACACCCTGTCACATCAGTGGAAGGCGCTGGTGGACAACATCGGCAAGGGGGACACCACCGCCTACATCAAGGCGGAGATCCCGGCGGATAAAGAGTTTCGCGGGGTGGGCTTTGAAGAGGCGCCGCGTGGCATGCTCTCCCACTGGATCGTCATCAAGGATGGCAAGATCGAGAACTATCAGGCGGTGGTGCCATCGACCTGGAACTCGGGCCCGCGTAACTTCAACGACGAACCCGGCCCCTACGAGCAGGCGCTGGTGGGCACCCCGGTAGCCGATCCGGCCAAGCCGCTGGAAGTGGTGCGCACCGTTCACTCGTTCGACCCCTGCATGTCCTGCGCGGTGCATGTGGTGGATACCCAAAATGGTGAAACGACTCAGGTAAAGGTGTTGTGATGAACATCCTGATCCTGGGCGTGGGCAACCTGCTCTTGAGTGACGAGGCCGTCGGCGTGCGCATCGTTGAGGGGCTGGGGCGCGAATACCGTTTCGCCCCCGGTATCGAGCTGCTCGATGGCGGTACCGCCGGCATGGAGTTGCTCGAAGCGATGGCCAGTCGCGATCACATCATTCTGGTGGATGCGGTGCGCAGCGGTAATCCGCCGGGCACAGTGGTGACCCTGAAAGATGAGGAGATCCCGACCCTGTTTGGCCGCAAGATCTCCCCCCATCAGCTGGGGCTGGCGGATGTGCTCTCGGCGCTGCATATGACGGGGGAGTCGCCCAAGCGGCTCACCCTGATCGGGGTCGAGCCCGAATCCCTCGAACCGCGCATCGGCCTCACCCCTGAGGTGGCGGCTGCCATGGGGGAGGCGACGGATCGGATTTTGACCCTGCTGGCCAGTGTCGGTGCCCCCGCCATCCCGCTCTCTGAGCAGGAGAAAGCTGAACAAGCGCGGGAGGGCCTATGGCGCAGTCCCATTTAAGCGAGGTTGATAGAGTGCTGGAGAGAGTACCGGAGACGGCACAGGAGTTTGTCGGTTTTGCCAGCGATCCCGCGCCTCTGCTGGTAGCCCAGTACGAGCGGATCGCTCGCGAAGAGATGCAGGCGTTGCCCTTCTATCACGCCAGCATGCCCATCGTTGCGGAGTGCGTGTTGTTTGAAGACCAGTGGCTCGGCTGCGTGCTCACCCCCTGGATGCTGAGCGTGGTGGTGCTGCCGGGGCCGGATCAGCTTTGGCCGATTCGCAGCAGCAGCGATCGGCTCGCCCTGCAGCTCCCCTGCGGCAACATGACCTTTATGGTGGGTGAATTGCCCGAAAGTGGTCAGTTGCTGGCCTGCTCCCTGATGTCGCCGCTCGATCCCCATCTCGGGGCCGGGGAGGGGCGCGCACTGGTGGGCAGTACCCTCAAGATGCTGCTCTCCTTGCCGGTGCAGCAAGGGGCTGGCGGCGTGGATCTGGGTCGCAGACGGCTATTCGGTGCCCGGCGCGGTCAACCGGTATAGTCGCTAGGTTTCACGCGAAATCAAGTTTAGAATAGGGGGCCATTTTGGCCCCTCACTCCCATGTTCAGACACGCATTCCGCCTCTTTTTTGAGTGATGATCCGTGAGTGGTACAAAACAAGAAGGATCCCCATGACTGTTTCTCGCAATTCCCTTCGCCATTACGCCAGATCCAGCGCTACCGCCCTGTTGACCCTGCTGCTGGGCACCGCTTCTCACGCGGCGCTGGCCGCTGCCCAACCTGTGCCTGCCGAGCTCAAGCTCGCCATCGGCAGTGAGCCCACCGAAGGGTTTGACCCTCTGCTTGGCTGGAGTCACGGCAGCTACCTGCTGCTGCACAGCCCGCTGCTCAAACAGATTGCTGGCGATAGTGCCGATCTCGGCTGGCAGAATGTGCTCACCCAATCGGTGACCCCGAGCAAGGATGGCAAAGGATGGCTCATTACCCTCAAGCCTGACCTGAAATTCTCCAACGGCGCGCCGCTCACCGCCGAGGATGTGGCCTTTACCTACAACAGCGCAGCCAAGGGCGGCGGCAAGATCGACATGGGCAACTTTGTCTCGGCCAAGGTGCTCTCACCCACCGAGGTGGCCATCACTCTTAGCGCCCCTCAGAGCACCTTCGTCAACGTGCTGGGATCCTTGGGGATAGTGTCGAAGCGGGATTACGATGCAAAAGCATATGCCCAAAAGCCGGTCGGTGCCGGCCCTTACCGGTTGGTGAGCTTCCTGCCCGGTCAACAGCTGGTGGTGGAGGCGAACCCCTATTACGCCGGTGGCAACAATGACTTCAAACGGCTGGTCTTTGTCTTTATCGATGAAGAGAGCGCCTATGCCGCCGCCCAGAGCAGCCAGCTCGATGTGGTGCGCATTGCCCCGTCACTGGCGCCCACCGTGCCTGCTTCCCTCAAGCTCTGGGTGCGGCCGAGCGTGGAGAACCGCGGCATCGTCTTCCCCATTCCGCCTGCTGGCGGCAAGGATGCCAAGGGTTATCCCATCGGCAACGACGTGACCTCTGACGTGGCGGTGCGCCGCGCCATCAACTACGCCATCGACCGCAAGCTGCTGGCCGACCAGCTGCTGGAAGGGCACGCCATCCCCGCCTACAGTGCGGTAGAAGGCCTGCCTTGGCTAAACAAAGCCACCGCCTTCAAGGATGGAGATGTCGCCCATGCCAACGCCCTGCTCGATGAGGCGGGCTGGAAGATGGGCAGTGACGGCATTCGCCACAAGGGCGACCTGCGCGCCGCCTTTACCCTCTGGTACACCAGTGGTGACAGCACCCGCCGGGATCTGGCGGAAGCGGTGCGGGCCATGCTGGGGCCCATCGGTCTTGAGGTGAGCCTCAAGTCCGGCAGCTGGGAGCAGGTGGAGCGGGAGATGCACGCCAATCCGGTGCTGATGGGGTGGGGGAGTCTGGATCCCATGGAGCTCTATCACCACTACCAGAGCGGCTCCGGTGGCGTGGAGTTCTACAACCCGGGCTACTACAGCAACCCTGTGGTGGATGGCCACCTCAAGCAGGCGCTGGATGCCCCGAACTGGCAGGCGGCCGTGCCGTTCTGGCAGCAGGTGGAGTGGGATGGCAAGACCGGCGCCGGAGTGCAGGGAGATGCCGCCTGGGCCTGGCTGCTCAATGTGCAGCACACCTATCTCGCCAACCGCTGCATCGACCTTGGCAAGGGAGCGCCGGAAATCCACGGTAGCTGGTCCCTGCTCAACAACCTGCAAGATTGGCGGTGGACGTGCCGTTAAGTTCGTCCACGTTGATTAGCACAAGTCTGAAAGCCCTGCTGCGTCTGGCAGGGCTGCTCTGTCTGGTCTCGGTCGCCACCTTTGTGCTGCTGAGCTACTCCCCCATCGACCCCATCAAGGCCTATATTGGCAACGATCTGCTCCATGTGCCGCCAGAGCAGTACGCCCGCATCGCCGCCCGTTGGGGGCTGGATCAGCCGCTCTGGCTGCGCTACTGGCACTGGTTTACCCAGGTGCTGCGGGGGGATCTCGGCTACTCCATGCTCTACAACGCACCTGTGGGTGAGGTCATTGGCCAGCGTTTTGCTGCCTCCTTCCTGCTGCTGGCGGGTGCCTGGCTGCTCTCCGGCTTTTTCGGGATTTTGCTGGGCCTCTGTGCTGGTCGCTATCTCAACCGCTGGCCCGATCGCCTGATCTGTCGCTTTGCCTACCTGCTCGCCTCCTTGCCCACCTTCTGGGTCGGCCTGTTGCTGCTCGCCCTGTTTGCGGTGCATTGGCCACTACTGCCAGTTTGCTGCGCCTGGACGCCGGGCCTCTCCGCCGAGGAGGTGGACTGGGCCATGCGGCTGCGTCATCTGCTGCTGCCGGTCACCACGCTCGCCCTGCTCGGGCTGGGCAATATTGCCCTGCATACCCGGGGGCGGGTGGCCGAGGTGCTGGAGAGCGACTTTATCCGCTACGCCCGCGCTCAGGGGGATGGCGGCTGGCCCATGCTGCGTTTTCATGTGCTGCGCCACGCCCTGACCCCGGCGCTCTGCCTGCAGTTTGCCTCCCTTGGCGAGCTGATTGGCGGATCGCTCTTGGCCGAGAAGGTCTTCTCCTATCCGGGGCTCGGCCAGGCCACCGTGGATGCGGGGCTGCGGGGGGATATCCCCTTGCTGATGGGCATAGTGCTTTTTTGTACCCTGCTGGTCTTTATTGGCAACACGGTGGCCAGTTTGCTGCTGACGCGCATCAATCGGGGTTGGGAGGGCGAGCATGCTGTTTAATCCGTTTCCCTCCATACTGCGCCTCGCTGTAGCCCTGCTCGGATTGGCGCTGCTGGCCACTTACGGCTGGAGCCTCTCTCATCAGGATGTGCCGATGGATCTGCTGGCGCGCCAGCAGCCTCCCTCGCTGACCCACTGGTTCGGCACCGATCAGATGGGGCGGGATCTCTGGTTGCGCGCCTTTCAGGGCACCCTCACCAGTCTGGAGCTCGGCATCAGCACGGCTCTCTGCAGTGGCCTGCTGGCCATGGTGGCGGCAAGCGTATCGCTCGTTCACCCCAGATGTGATGCGGCGGTGCGAATGGTGATCGACGCCATGCTGGCGCTGCCCCATATGCTGCTCTTGATCCTTATCTGCTTTACCGTGGGGGGCGGCATGCGCGGGGTGATCCTGGCGGTGGCGCTCACCCACTGGCCCAAGTTGGCGCTGATCCTTTGCGCAGAAGCGCGGCGGATCGCCTGCAGCGACTACGTAGTGCTGGCCCGCTGTCAGGGGATGGGGGCGCTGCGTCGCTGGCGTACCCACCTGCTGCCGGGGCTGCTGCCCCAGTGGTTTATCGGGACTTTGCTGATGTTTCCCCATGCGGTGCTGCACAGCGCGGCCTTGAGCTTTCTAGGCTTTGGTCTGGCGGCCCACGAGGCCTCGCTGGGCCTGCTGCTGGCCGATGCCCTGCGTTATCTGGCCGGTGGCGGCTGGTGGCTGGCCCTCTTCCCGGGACTGATGTTGCTGCTGCTGGTGTTGCTGTTTGATCAGGCTACCCGCGCCTTGCAACAGCTGCTGTGGCACAGGAGTGAACCATGCTGAGTTTTGATCAGGTGACCATAGAGGCGGCCCACTACTCCTGGCTGGGGCGGCGCAGCTGGCTGCCATTGCTGACCGATATCAGCCTGCAACTGGCGCCGGGGGAGATAGTGGCACTGGTGGGGGGGAGCGGCGAGGGCAAGAGCCTGTTGCTGCAAAGCGCCCTGACATTGCTGCCGGACAATCTGCGCATGCGCGGCAGCATCTCCCTCGATGGCACACCTCTGTGCGATGCCAGCCGCGCCCGTCTGCGCGGTCACACTCTCTGCTATGTGCCACAGGGAGTAAGCGCCCTCAATCCATTGCTGACGGTGGAGCGCCAGCTGGGGCGTGCGGCACGTCTCTGCGGCCAGAGCGGTTCTCGCAAGCGGCTCGGCGAGCAGCTGCTGCGCTACCAGCTGCCTGCTGCCACTCTGGATCGCTATCCGCGCCAGCTCTCCGGTGGCATGGCCAAGCGCATTCTGGCCTGTACTGCGGCGCTCGGCGGTGCTCGCTACATTCTGGCAGACGAGATCACCGCCTGGCTCGACGAGGGGCTGGCCTGTCTGCTGCTCGGCCAGTTGCGTGAATTGGCCAATCAGGGCAACGGTATCCTCTGGGTGACCCACGATCTGGCGCTGGCGGCTCGCTTTGCCGATCGCATTGTGGCGCTGCATCAGGGGCAGGTGAGCGATACCTTGAGCTGCCACCATCTGCGCCAGGGGCAGGGGAGCGAGATGCTCCGCGCCCACTGGCAGGCGCTGCCCGAGTTCAATGCGCTCTTCTCTGTGCCGGAGGTCTCCTGATGTTGGAAGTACGAAATCTCACCATCGCCCAGGGGGAACGCCCCCTCTGGCAGGGGTTATCGCTGACGGTGAAAGCGGGGGAGCGGCTCGGTATCTCTGCCCCCAGCGGCCATGGTAAGACCACGCTGGGGCGGGTATTGGCCGGTTGGCAACCGGTTGGGGCTGGCGGGCAGATCCTGCTGGATGGGCAGCCAGTACCTGAACAGGTAAAAGGTTATAACCCCATCCAGCTGGTGCCCCAGCATCCGGAACTGACCTTCAATCCCTATCGCACCACAGGGCAGGCGCTCTGGGATGTATGGCGCCCCGATGACGCCATGCTGGCCCGCTTTATGGTCAAGCCTGAATGGCTTGGTCGTAAACCCGGTCAACTCTCCGGTGGCGAGCTGGCCCGCATCGCGCTGTTGCGCGCCCTCGATCCTCGCACTCGTCTGCTGGTTGCCGACGAGGTGACCGCCCAGCTGGATCCGCAAATACAGCGTCAGCTCTGGCGGGAGTTGATGGTTGAATGCGAGCAGCGCGGGCTTGGCATGGTGATCTTCAGTCACCAGCAGGCATTATTACGCCAGATCTGCCATCGGGTGCTGCGCTTTGGGGAGGTGCAGCCCGTGACTGGTGTATTGGCTGAAAATGCGGCCTGATAGTTAGTTCCCCCTCATCCCCAGCCCTTCTCCCGCAAGGGGAGAAGGGAGCAGAAGGTGCCATCTCACCACGCTCGGGGTTTAGGGTTTGGAAAATCTCGGGGTTTAAGAATATGGCTGGTTGTTATGCTCGAAGCGCCCCCTGAGGCGTTTGAGGGAGTCGTATAGTTGCAGCATGCTGCCGGCATCCACAAACCGGTTCCCTCTCCCTGGGGAGAGGGCCAGGGTGAGGGGACGCTGGCTACTCCAAACAGATAGCACGGCCGACAAGGTTCATAGATAAAAGAGAGGGAGGCATCAGCCTCCCTCTCTTGTTTTCTACCGTTATCAGCAGCGTTTAACTGGTTCAGGCACTGGCCAGCCAGTTGAGCCAGGCATCCATTCCTTCGCCTGTAGTTGCGCTGACCTGGATCACCTGAATATAGGGGTTGACCCGTTTGGCGTTCTCGATGCAGCGGGCCACGTCAAAGCTGACGTAGGGCAGCAGATCGATCTTGTTGATCACCATCAGCTGGGCGGCGGCGAACATATCCGGATATTTCAGCGGCTTCTCTTCCCCCTCGGTGACGGAGAGGATCGCCACCTTGTACTTCTCGCCGAGATCGAAGCTGGCGGGGCAGACCAGATTGCCCACGTTCTCGATAAAGAGGATGCCCCCTTGATTGGCGGGCAGCTGGTGGCATGCATCGTGAACCATTTTGGCATCCAGATGGCAGCCCTTGCCGGTGTTGATCTGCACGGCAGGGACGCCAGTAGCACGAATGCGATCCGCATCGGCGCTGGTCTGCTGATCCCCTTCGATCACCGCGCAGGGGCGCTTGTCGGCCAGCTGGCGCAGGGTTTCGCACAGCAAAGTGGTTTTGCCTGACCCCGGGCTAGAGACCAGATTGAGCACCAGCTGGGCCGCTTCGTCGAAGTGTTCGCGGTTGTGGGCGGCCAATGCATTGTTTTTGGCCAGCACATCCATCTCGATGGCGATCAGCTGGCGCTGACCCATGCCGGGCACCGACAATCCCGCTTCCCCTTTGCCATAGTGCAGATCACCCTGCTGATGGTCATGGTCATGGTCATGGTCATGGTCATGGCTGTGATCATGGGAATGGCCGTGGTCATGAGAGTGGGCATGATCATGATGATGGTCGTGGGGGTGATCATGATGGTGCTCATGGGGGTGATCATGACCCTCGTGGCTTATGGGAGCCCGCACCCCGTGGTAGTGGTGATGGACATCCCCCTGATGGTGATAGTGGTGGTGAATGATCAGGGTGCGCGGCGCACTCTGCTCGTGGTCATGATGGTGATGGGCGTCATGGGCATGATGATGGTCGTGCTCATGACCATGTTCATGGTGATGTTCATGTTCGTGATGATGCTCATGATCGTGCTCATGGCCGGCGATCCGCGCCTGGCCGCATCCGCATACGCTACACATATCAACTTACCTCGATGTCGGTGATGCGCAGGCTATCACCCTGCGCGACTCGTAATTTGTATCCGCCACACTCGGGACAGGCCTGCCCGCGTTCGGTGAGGGTGACCGTCTGGTTGCAGTCATAACACCAGGCCTCTGCCGCCTGGTGTTGAAAGTGCAGTTGGGCCCCCTCGACGGCGGTGCCCTTGGCGGCCGCCTCGAAACAGAAGGCAATGGTGTCCGGGTCGACGCAGGAGAAGCTGCCGACCTCGAGCCAGAGGGCGGTCACCCTGGTAAAGCCCCGCTGGGTGGCCTGTTCGGCCGCCAGATCGATGGCGGCCATGGCCAGAGACATTTCGTGCATGGTGGCTCCTTAACCGATATGGGGAGGAGCAGTGACTCCTCCCTGTAATTGACGAAACGGCATGGCCGCTCAACAGATCCGCGGCAGCAGCTCCCCTTGCGGTAGCTCCAGATAGCGGCGGCTGCCCCAGGGGTTGTTGAGGATCACCTTGTGGCGATCGCTCGCCTGCACCACACCGATCTGGCTTGCCGCGGGGTTGAATTGCCGCAAGATGCCCAGTGCGTCCTGTGCCTGTTCGGCAGGCAGGGCCAGCACCATGGTTCCCTCGTTGGCGAGATCATGGGGCTCGAAACCGTAGAGTTCGCACAGGCCGCGCACCGGATCGCACACCGGAATGGCGGACTCCTCCAGTTCGATGGCAACACCGGAGGCGCTGCTCCACTCGTTGAGCACGGCGGCAAGGCCACCGCGGGTGGCGTCGCGCAGGGCGTGAGGGGTAATCCCCGCTTTTAGCAGTGCTTCTACCTGCGGCCAGAGGGTGGTGCAGTCGCTCTTGAGATCGGAGCCCAGTTGCAGGGCGTCACGGGCCATCAGGATGCAGGCGCCGTGGCTGCCGATATCCCGCGACACCAGAATGGCGTCACCGGCCTTGAGGTTTCGCACCGATATGCCCCGGCTCTGCTCAGGCAGCGGGAAGGTGCCGACCCCGCTGGTGTTGATAAAGATCTTGTCGGCTGCCCCCTTGGGCACCACCTTGGTGTCGCCGCAGACGATGTGGGCACCGCTCTTGGCCAGCTCTGAGGCCATCGACTCGACGATGCGGGCCAGATCGGCGTAGGGGAACCCCTCCTCGATGATAAAGCTGGCGCTCAGATACTCGGGCTTGGCCCCCATCATGGCGAGATCGTTGACCGTGCCGGCGATAGCCAGTTTGCCGATATTGCCCCCCTCGAAGAAGAGCGGCGAGACGGTAAAGCTGTCGGTGGTGAAGGCGACGGGGCCCTCTACCGGCAACAGGGCGGCATCTTCACCGCGCAGCAGGATCTCGTTACCAAAGTGGCGAAAGAAGAGCTGGTTGATCAGCTGGTTCATCTCTACACCGCCGCCACCGTGGCTAAGTTGGATTTCTCTCATCGTTCCTGGATCCCCATATATCGGTAGTAGGCATTGCAGGCCCCCTCGGAGCTGACCATGCAGCTGCCCATGGGCTGGGTCGGGGTGCAGCCCCGGCCAAAGACTTTGCACTGGTTAGGCTTGGCAAGGCCGCGCAGGATATCGGCGCACTGGCACGCCTTGTGGTCATCGATGGGGGTCTGATTGAGCGCGAAGTGACGCTCCGCATCGCGCTTGGCAAAGGCATCGCGCAGGCGCAGGGCCGAGGCGTTGATATCCCCCAGACCCCGCCAGCGAAAGTGCTCGCGGGTCTCGAAAAAGCGCTCGACCAGCCGCTGGGCGGCTTTATTGCCGCTGGCGGTGACGGCGCGGCTGTATTGCACCTCCAGCGCGTAGCGACCCTCCACCTTCTGGCGCACCATCATCAAGAGCGCCTCCATCACATCCACCGGCTCGAAGCCGCTCACCACCACAGGTACCTGATAGCGTTCGACGATGGGCAGGTAGATATCGGCGCCGGTGATGACGCTGACGTGAGAGGGGCCGATAAAGGCGTTCACCTTGGCCACCCCGTCGGCCATCACCGCATGAATGGCGGGGGGCACCAGCACATGGTTGATATGAAACAGCAGGTTCTCAATCCCCTCAGCTTCAGCCGCAGCCAGCAAGGCGGCGGTCATGGGGGTGGAGGTCTCGAAACCGATGGCGAAGAAGACCACGGTTTTCTCAGGGTTCTCACGGGCGATACGCAGGGCATCGAGGGGGTCATAGACCGGGCGGATATCGCTCCCCTTGGCGCGCTGCTGGGCCAGCGTGCCTTTGGAGCCCGGCACCCGGATCATGTCCCCCAGGGTGACCAGAATGACATTCGGTTGACTCGCCAGCTCGATGGCCTGATCGATGCGCTCTTTGGGCATGATGCAGACCGGGCAGCCGGGGCCGTGAACGAACTCGATGCTGGCTGGCAGCAGCTGGTGCAGGCTGTACTTCATGATGGTGTGGGTATGGCCGCCACACACCTCCATCACCCGCAGCGGCTCGGGCAAATCCTTGGCCAGTTCTGTAATTTGGGCGGCGAGGGCACGGATCACCTCGGGCTGGCGAAAGCCCTGAAAGAGATCATTCAAGGTCAGCATGGCAAGATATCCTGTTTGGGCATCAGGGCCACCATCTGGCGGAAGCTCTCGAGGCTGGCCTGAGCCTCTTCCTGGTCAATCTTGCTCATCACAAAGCCGATATGGAGCAGCACATAGTCGCCAATGTTGAGAGGCTCTTCGAGCAGCATGCAGCTGACGCGCCGCTGCACTCCCAGGGTGTCGACGGTGACGCAGCTATCTTCGGGGTGCAGCTGCACCACCTGAGAGGGGATGGATAGACACATGGATTTCAGGACTCCGACAAGGTGGCACAGCCGGTGGTGACAGGCTGGTGCGTGGCAAGATGGTGGATGGCAAACCAGAGCTGACCGGCGGCGATGCCACCGTCATTGAGCGGCAGGGTTTCAGAGGTCAATACCTGCCGGCCGGCCGCTTCGAGAGCGGGAACCAGCTGGTCCATCAGCACCCGGTTTTGAAAGACGCCGCCCCCGAGCGCCACCGGATAGCCGGGGAAGCGTTCGGCAAGGGCGATGACCAGATTGCTGATGGCGCGGATAAAACCGGCGGCCAGGCTGGCGGTGGCGGTGCCTTTGCGCCGCTCGCTGACAAGGGTATTGATGAGCTCGGCCCACTGGATCTGCAGTGGTCCCTCTGTTGATTGGCTGAGATCAAAGGCGAGGGGGAAGGGCAATTCATCGGGGGCCAATTGTAAGGCGGCTGCCTCCAGCAGGAGTCCCGCTTCGCCCTCGTAATCCGGGGTATCGATCACTCCCAAGAGCGCCGCCACCGCATCGAACAGCCGGCCGATGGAACTGGTGTAAGGGGCGTTGCGACCCAGCTGCCAGAGCTGGTGCAGGTTGCTGATCCGCTTAAGGGGCAGTTGCTTGATCAACGGAATATCGAGGGCACTGATCTGCTCAGGGCTGTGCGATTCAAACAGCAGCCCCAGCAGCTGGCGCACCGGCTCGCGGATGGCCGCCTCGCCGCCGATCAGCTTGAAGGGTTTGAGGTGGGCAACGCGCTCGAAGTCCTTCACATCGGCCAGCAGCAGCTCGCCACCCCAGAGGGTGCCGTCATCGCCAAGGCCGGTGCCATCGAAGGCAACACCCAGCACCGGGCCCGTGATGTTGTGCTCGGCCATCACCCCCAGCAGGTGGGCGTGATGGTGCTGCACCTCGAGATGGGTTGCCCCCTGATCATGGCAATAGCCTTTGGCCCACTGATGGCTGAGGTAGCCCGGGTGGCGATCCGAGACCAGCAGTTCTGGCTTGAGATCGTAGAGGTCGCGAAAGGTCGCCAGGGTCTGCTCGAAGTGCTCTTGCATCGGCAGGCTGTGCAGATCGCCGATATAGGGGCTGTAGATGCGCTGGCGGCCGAAGGCGAGCGCCAGCTGGTTCTTCTGCTGCGCCCCGACCGCCAGCAGCGGCGCCTTGACCGCCTCTTGCAGGCTGGGAGTGCAGGGGGCATAACCCCGGGCGAGGCGCAACGTCTGGCGCCGCCCGCCTGCCCACTGCACCAGACTGTCGTCGCACGGGTGCAGGATGGGGCGATTGTGATCCAGGATGCCGTCAATCTCGCTGCCGAGTTCCCTGACCACCGCCTCGCACTCGATAAGGATCGGGCTGCCGCGGCCATTGGCACTGGTGGCCACCAGCGGCATGGCGCAGGCATTCAGCAGCAGCTGATGGAGCGGGGTATAGGGGAGCATAACCCCAAGGTAGGGGATGCCGGGAGCGATCCCCTCGGCCAGCGGCGCAGCAGATTGTTGCGATTCTGACGGCCGATCATCGTTTTTGCGTTTGCGCAGCAGAGTAATGGGTCTGGCCTGAGAGGCGAGCAGCGTCCACTCTGCCTCGCAGCCGGTGACATGCAATTTGGCCTCGGCAAGGGAGCCCATCATCACCGCCAGTGGCTTGCGCGCGCGCCGCTTGAGCGTTCGCAATCTGGCCACACTCTGTTCATTGCGGGCATCACATATCAGGTGATACCCCCCCATCCCCTTGACTGCAATCAGCGCCCCCGCTTGCAGGTCACGTGCAGCTTCGTGCAGGGCATCCTCGCGCTCGGCTAGGGCATCGCCACGGCCATTTCGCCAGCTGAGGTGGGGCCCGCACTCGGGGCAGCTCACCGGCTGGGCGTGGTAGCGTCTGTCCAGCGGGTTTTCATAGGCCGCCGCACAACGCCGGCACATGGCAAAACCGGCCATGGCGGTATGGGGGCGGTCGTAGGGGAGGCGGCGGATGATGGTGTAGCGCGGGCCGCAGTGGGTGCAGTTGGTAAAGGGGTAGTGGTGGTGGCGATCGTTGGGATTGGCCACGTCCGTGGCGCACGCCTCGCACATCCCCTGATCCGGCGAGATGGCGACCGTGGCCGCGCTCTGCTGCTGGCTCGCTTTAATTCGAAACTGGCTATGAAATTGGCCATCGAAGTCGGGATCATGAGCGAGGGGCAGCTCCCGCTCGCTGAAATGATCGATGCGGCTAAGCGGCGGCGCCAGTTCTCGCAGTTCACGGGCAAAGCTGGCGAGCTGCTCAGGCGATCCTTCGGCGCCGATGGTGACGCCGTTGGCATCGTTCAAGACATAACCGGCAAGGCCGTGGCGCAGCGCCAGCCCATAGACGAAGGGGCGAAAGCCGACCCCCTGTACGATGCCGTCGATATGAAATTCGCGGCGCAGCCGGTTGGCCACAGGATTGGCAGAGCCAGAAGGGGCGATGGTGGAGCTCATGCCGGCTCCATCTCATCTTGAGTCTGCGGCAAACGCAGCACCCGGCGCTCGTTCTCCTCGCGCCGCACCCAGCCATCCATCTCCATGCGCAGGCAGAACGGAATGGCGTATTTACGCGACAAGCCGGTGATCTCCTTGAGGGATGCCATGTCGATCAGATCTCCCACCTGCTGGCCCGCCAGCACTTCGGCGACCATCTGGTTGTAAAGCTCGGCGTCGTAGTAGATGGGGCCATCGAGCTGCACCAGATACTTGAGTCGCGCCAGATTGCGCAGCTGCTTTTGCAACGCGCCTTTTTGTTGCAAGCCCTGCAGCAGGGCGGCGGGCAGCTTGCGGGTGATAAAGGGATCCAGCTCTACGCCGCCGGGGCCCAGTTTACCGGGCTCGTACCCCTCCTTGCCTTGATCTCGCACCACCTTGAGCACCAGCTGCGCCTCTTCCCCCAGATCATCTTCCGACTCGCCGCTGCCCTGCTGCCACTTGTCATGGTGCAGGCGAACAAGCTGCTCGCTCTTGAGCTGCTGGAGCAGGGCCTGAATGACCGGCAGGGCGATGCCAAAGCGGGTTGCCAGCTCGGCGGCGCTGAGCGGTTCGCTGGCCAGCGTGGCCAGCAGCTGGTCGCGGCTCTGGGCCAGCCAGCAGCTATCCAGCAGCCACTCACCGAGGGGGGTGACCTGCTCTGGCTGCTGGTCAAAGCGGCTGGCCAGCACATAGCCATTGAGGCCAAGCTGCAGGGTGGCCGGGTTGTAGTGCTCGAGCTCATCAGGCAGCTCACCGAGCAGGGTGTGCAGCGCCTTGCGTCTGGCGGGATGGATGTCGCCGCACCAGACGATGCGGGCGCCGTGCAGCAATTCGCTGCTGCCGTGGCGAATGATGGCGAGCGGCTGGCCAAAGAAGCAGGGGATGGGGCTGGCAAAGATCAGCCGCGCCAGCCGGGAGTCCTTGATCGGCACGAAACGGGCCCGGCCATGCCAGCTGCCGAGGGCTACTTCGACCTCCTTGTTGTGCAGAGAGGGGCGTAGTGCCTTGCCGCTCAGGCTCTCGGTGTTGAGCCGCACGATGAGGTGAGTCGCCGCCTCGCACTGGCCAGCTGCGCTGGTCAGGCTGTGGCCGCGAGCCACCTCCTTGTGGGGCACTTTTTTCAGGCCCACCGCCACCCGGCAGACGGCGCCGATCTCGTCGACGCTCTGGTGATAGGCCTGCAGGGAGCGCACCTGCACCTCCCGATCGGCGGGGTAGAGGCGCAGCTTGTCCCCCACCTTGAGGCTGCCCTGCTGCAAGGTGCCGGTAAGCACGGTGCCGGTGCCGTTGGCGGTAAAGACCCTGTCTACATACAGTCGCGGGGCGGCCTGTTCGAGGGGAGCATGATGCTCAGCCATATCTCCTAGCTGGCAGACGATGGCGGTGTGCAGGGCTGCCATATTGGCGCCGGTTTTGGCGCTGACGCTGACGATGTCGGGCACCATGCCGCTCTCGTCCATTACCCGCTCCAGCAGGCTCTCTTCCAACAGCAAAAGCTCGTCGGGGGAGACCAGATCGCACTTGTTGATGCAGACCAGGAGGCGCGGCACCCCCATCGCCTTGAGCAGGCGCAGGTGATCGCCGGTCATCGGCATCCACCCCTCGTCGGCGGCAATCACCAGCAGCACCAGATCCAGACTCCAGAGCCCCGCCACCATGTTGCGGATATAGCGCTCGTGGCCGGGCACGTCGATGACGCCTATGGTGTTGCCCTGACCGTCGTCAAAGTGGGCAAAGCCGAGATCCTGGGTCATGCCGATGGCCTGCTCGAGGGCGCGGGCGGTGGTGATGCCGGTGAGGGCCTTGATCAGCAGGGTCTTGCCGTGGTCCACGTGACCAGCAAGACCGATAACGGCGCGATAGGGGGTCATGGGATCAGGGCTCCTCGGTCGCATTTGTTGCATTGAACGGGGCGGGCAGCAGCAATTCCTTGAGTTGGGCGATCAGCAGTTCCATCTCGGTCGGCAGCAGGCTCGCCATATTGAGCAGCACCTTCTGCTGGCGCACGGTGGCGATGACCGGCACCGGCAGTTCGCGCAAATCATCGAGCAGCTGCTGGGCCGGGCGCGGGTCGGTGCATTCGAGCGCAGGGGCCGGATAGAACTCGTCCGGCAAGGTGCCACCGCCCACCACCAGCTGGGCGGGGACCGGCACAAAACAGCCGGGCAGGGCGGACATCAGCCGGGAGGCTCTCGCCTGCATGGCGGCCGGGTTGCTCAAGGTGCGCTGGGCGATACCCTCGCCGACGGGAGATTTGTTGAGTTTGTGGATGAGCAGGCGTTCGAGCAGGGAGTAGACGATGCGGCTCGGGCGGAAGGTACGCATCATGGGGTGTTTTTCCAGCCGCTTGATGAGATCGGCGCGGCCGCTGATGATGCCCGATTGCGGGCCCCCCAAGAGCTTGTCGCCTGAGTAGCAGACCAGATCTGCCCCCGCCTTGATGTACTGGCGCACCGAGGTTTCATCCGGCGCAAACTCTTCGGTGGTCAAGCCGGAGCCCTGATCCACCGCCAGCACTACATGTTCGGGCAGGGCGCGGGCCACCTCGCCGATATCGGGTGATTCGGTAAAGCCGCGAATGGCGAAATTGGATCTGTGCACCATCAGTACCAGCGCGGTCTGATCGGTGATGGCATCGAGGTAATCTTTGGCGGTAGTGATATTGGTAGTGCCTACCTCCACCAGTTTGGCGCCGGAGAGCGCCAGAATGTCGGGAATGCGAAAGCCGCCGCCAATCTGGATCTGCTCGCCGCGCGAGACGATCACCTCGCGCCCCTTGGCCACCTCCTGCAGCAGCAAAAAGAGCGAAGCGGCGTTGTTGTTGACCACCAGCGAATCCTCGGCCTGGGTGAGGCAACGGAGCAGGGGGGCGATCAGCCCCTTGCGCCCGCCGCGCTTGCCGGTGGCGAGATCCAGCTCCAGATTGTTGTAGCCGGTGTTGAGGTCACGCACCTCGTCCCACAGTTCGCTACAGAGCGGCGAACGCCCCAGATTGGTATGCACCAGGGTGCCGGTGGCGTTGATCACCCGGGTTTGACGTTGGCGCAACTGCTGTCGGCAGCGCTTGGCAATCAGCGCCTCGGTCTGCTCGGGGGCGACGCCATGCTGGCGAAAATCTTCGCTCTGGCGCAGCGCACTCAGGGTCTCGCGCACCGCCTGAGTCACCAGCGGGCGGCTCAGCGCCTCGATAAACCCGGCGAGAAAGGGTTGCTGCAGCAGCTGTTCCACTTGCGGCAGACGGCGCGTGTGTTGCTGGCCGGGCTGTTGCTGAGAATCTGGCTGTGAATCATCGGCAGCCGTACCTGATGCGGGCTGGCGATGGGGGATGGCTGGCGCGTGAGACGAGTTCGGCATGGGATTACCAGTGCAGTGCGTGGGTTCGGGATGCGCACCGGTTTGCCGATAGAGAGGCCGAGCTGACGGGTTATGGCACTGCTGGCAATTTGCGGATAACTGCAAACTGGGTGCATCAATGAGCGGGTATAAATTAATGCTTCATCGATGCTGATAAATTAATTTTTGGCCAGCGAGATAACCTGACTTCGGATTATATTGGCAAGCGGCAAGCACCTTTTACTAAGGTATTGTTTCAAACATATTGAACAAACGAAGAAAATAACATTCAGGCTGATAAATACAGCGAGAGAGTATTTGTTCAATAGATAAATTTGGCGGAAGAGGCAGGAATCGAACCTGCCAAAGCCTTCTCGGCTCACATCGGTTTTGAAGACCGAGGAGGCCACCAGACCCCATCAACTTCCGTAACGGTCGTCATTTTGTGGCAAATTTCTGTGACTGGCAACGCTTTTTTTGTCATAAAAAATCGAGAGTTAGCGATTTTTTGAAAAAATCAAAGAACCTTGTTTTATATCAAGTTCAGCACAATTAGCCCGATGTTTTTAATTTAACATCGGGCCTCGATCACATTGGCATAACCGTCGGTCAATAACGGTCGTTAACAACTCGATAAATAATCACCGGTTGGCGTTGGCAATATTCCACTGATCCAGTTTATCTATTAACAGACCGGTATCCTTGGCGGCATCAAGATGCTGATAAAGATAATCCATCGCCTCGCTCACCATCTCGGTCATCGGGAAGGAGAACGCCACGATGGCCGGTTGTACCCCGACAAATATCACCTCGGGGACAAAGGTCTTGAGCTCGTCGATCAGGAAATTGAGCGGCATATTGTGGGTCGAGAAGATAAACATCTCGGCGATGGTCTCGGGGGGGATCACCTGCAGGGTTCCCGCCTTCTCGCCGATCTCGGCGGCATCCACCAGCACCACCCGCTCCGGTTGCAACTCCCGCACCTTGTAGACCACATTTTCCGGCGCGATGCCGCCGTCGATATGGATCCAGCCGGGCAGGGGGGCGGCTTGCAGTTTGTCGGCAAGATAGGGGCCGGCACCGTCGTCCCCCATCATGGCATTGCCCACGGTCAACACGAGATTGCAGCCCATCAGCGGCTCCTTACCATCAGGTACATATGGGGGTCGTTAAAGAGGGCGGTGAGCTGATCCATAAAGGTGTTGGTCCAGCCCAGCTCCTGCTCATCGAGCAGATTGTCGGCTTTGCGCAGTCGGTCGAAGGCGCAGGCCAGCATATGGCAGTGCTCGCGATAGATGGTGATCTCGCCAAAGGTGAGAAACCCCTCCATCTTGCGGCGCGCTTCGCTCCCTTCTGGCAGCTTGGCTACCCAGTCGCGATAACCGGTCAGCGAGCAGACCAGGTCTGCTCGCAGGCAATCGACAATGCCGAGGTGGTGGCCGATGGCGAGGCTGTAGTACATCACCTCCCTGGCCTCTTCCGGCACGTCGAACTGCTCGTCGACGAACTTGCGCGAGAGGCGATAGAAGAAAACCTCGTTAGCCATGCACCGCCTCTCCCTTGCCGGCCGCCCGGTTGAGGCAGGCGTTTGCGAGGTTGTGGACGATCTCCGCCAGGCGCGGATCGTCGTGCTGATCGAGGTAGCTCTGGATGCGCAGATCCACATCCTGCTGGGTCGCCCCTTCGAGCAGGGCCATAAACTCGTCGGCGATGATCCGCCCCTGACGATAACCGGCCATGCGGCGCGCTTCGCGTTCGATCATCACCCGGATTTCGTTGGGGATACCGGTGTGGCGCAGTTCGACCCGCTCACCCGGTTGCACCTCGTGGCTGGTGGCTTTGAGTTTCTGCTCAAGCAGACCGAGCGCCACGGCAAAGCCGTAGATGGTGGCCGCCGGTGTCGGAGGGCAGCCGGGGATATAGACATCCACCGGCACGATCTTGTCGGTGCCGCCCCAGACGCAGTAGAGGTCGTGGAAGATGCCACCGTCACAGCCGCAGGCGCCATAGGCGATGCAGATCTTGGGATCGGGCGCCGCCTCGTAGGCGCGCAGGGCCGGTACCCGCATCGCCCGGGTCACTGCGCCGGTAAAGAGCAGGATGTCGGCGTGGCGCGGGGAGGCAACCACCTTGATGCCGAAACGCTCGGCATCAAACAGCGGGGTGATGGTGGCGAAGATCTCGATCTCGCAGGCGTTGCAGCCGCCGCAATCGACCCGGTAGACATAGGCCGAGCGGCGAATGTCCTTGAGCAGGGTCTTCTTGAGTTTGGTGATCTCGGGATCCTGTGCCAGCGGCACGGCGCGGGTATGGGCATGGCCGACAACCGGTTCTATGCCTTTGATCTTGCTCATCACATCCACTCCTGTTGTGTGGCTATCGGTGTGATCAGGGCCGAGTCAGGCTGGCTCAGCATGCTCTGTTTTCGTTTGCAGTCGGGGCAGTGGTGCAGTCGCTCTGGCGGCGCCAGCGGCTTGGCATCGCGAGCCAGCGGCGTGCCAGCTTGCTTGAGGGTGTCCTCCACCAGTGCTACCAGCTTGCTCGGGGCAAAGTAGGTGCCGCACAGGGTGCAGGGGGCCAGCGCGAAGCGGGCCTCCTCATAGAGATCGGCCTTGTTGGTCACCGCCAGCTCGAACTCGGGGGAGAGGGCGATGGCGCGGGTCGGGCAAACCTCCTCGCAGCGGCCGCAGAAGACGCAGCGCGCCATGGAGATCTCCCAGCGCCGTTCGCCGGTCTCCATGTCCACTTCCATCACCAGCGCATTGGCCGGGCAGGCCTTGGTGCAGGCGGCGCAGGCGATGCACTGATCCGCCTGATATTTCGGTTTGCCGCGAAAATCCCGGTTCACCTCGTAAGGGGCGAAGGGGTACTTGGCGGTCGGGGTGCCAGCCTTGAGGATGGTCTTGAACAGCTTGATCATGATGACCCCTTATTTCAGCGGAGAGTTTTTGCGATCGATGCCGTAGCGCTCGATCTCCTTGTAGGAGACCACGGTGGATTTGCCCTTCTTGGGGTCGACCAGGGTGACCCGGTCGGTACAGGAGTAGCAGGGATCCAGACTGCCGATGATGAGTGGCGCATCCGCCACGGTATTGCCGCGCAGCATGTAGCGCAGGGCGGGCCAGTTGGCGTAGGTGGCGGCGCGGCAGCGCCAGCGGAACAGCTTCTGGTTATCTCCGGTCATGCTCCAGTGGACGTTCTCGCCGCGGGGCGCTTCGGTAAAGCCCAGCGCAAACTTGCCCGGCTGGTAGGTGAACCCTTCGGTCAACAGCGGCCCTTCCGGCAGGTGCTCCAAGCCGAACTCAATCATGTCGAGGGAGTCGTAGAGCTCGTGGATGCGTACCAGCACCCGGGATTGCACATCGCAACCCGCCTTGGTCTGGATCTCCATCGGCAGCTCACGGTAGCCGGCAAAGTCGTGGACCCGGCGCACGTCGCGCTTGAAGCCGCTCGCCCGTACCATGGGGCCGACACAGCTGAAATCGCGGGCAATCTGCGGCTCGAGCTTGCCGATACCGATGAGGCGGGAGGATATGTTGGCGGTATCCAGCAGCATGTCCACCAGGGGTTTGAGCTCATCACGGAGCTCGCGCACCAGCTGGGCACCCTTGATGCGATCTTCCTTGAAAATATCGCGGCGTACCCCGCCAATCAGGTTGAGACCGTAGGTCTTGCGCGCGCCGGTCAGCAGCTCGGCCAGGGTCATGGATTTTTCCCGCACCCGGAAGAACTGCATGAAGCCGGTGTCGAAACCGGTGAAGTGGCTCGACAGGCCGATGTTGAGGATATGGCTGTGCAGGCGCTCCACCTCCAGCAGCACGGCGCGGATCATCTTGGCCCGCTCCGGCACCGGAATACCCATGGCGTTCTCCACCGAGGTGGTGTAGGCGACGCTGTGGGTAAAGCCGCAGATGCCGCAGACCCGGTCGGTCAGAAACGCCACTTCGTTGTAGCCCATGCGGGTTTCCGCCAGCTTCTCCATGCCGCGATGGACATAGAAGAGGCGGTAGTCGGCATCGATGATGTCTTCGCCATCGACGAACAGACGAAAGTGGCCCGGTTCATCCGAGGTGATGTGCAGCGGGCCGACCGGCACGATGCGGTTGGTATCACTGCCGAGTTCGTTGACGAAGGGGTAGGTCTCGGTGTCGGTGGTGGGCATCGGGCGCTGGCGATAATCCATGGCGTCCTTGCGTAGCGGGTGGATATCCTCCGGCCAGTCGTCCGGCAACACCAGACGGCGTTCGTCTGGCAGACCGATGGCACGCAGGCCGTACATGTCGCGGATCTCCCGCTCGCCCCACACCGCCGCCGGAATGGTCGGGGTGATGGAGGGGTACTCCTGGGTATCGGCATCCACCAGCACCTTGACGGTGATCCAGCATTTGGTGTCGCCCTCCATGGAGAAGACGTGGTAGACGGCGAAGTGGCCGTTGAGGCTGCGCTCGTCATTGGCAAAGGAGAGCGGAAGCCAGCCCCCCAGCTGGTGGAAGATCAGGCTGGCCGTCTCAACCAGACTGGTGGGCTTGACGGTGATGGTGGCTTGATCGGCGGTTTGCCACTCCTCGTCGACGATGGCGTGGGGCAGTTGTGCTCGCACCTGCTGGATGTAATCGCAGCCGATGCGATCCGAAATGGCGATGGTCATGCAGTTCTCACTTTAATGTTCGGGAATGAGCATTCACAAATGATGAAATCGGAAAAAGTCGCTGTGCTGGCGGGCATGATTCAGATCCCGACCAGATAGGCGAGCAGCGCCAGCAGGGCCAGCCCCAACCCGTAGCGGGTGAGCTTGTGGGTGCGCACGAACTGGGTACGGGCCATGGCGTTTTCGATGATGCCAGCCAGTAAAAAGGCCACCAGCAGCTTGCAGGCGAGGATCAGCGCCGCGCCGATGAGCGCAGGCAGACTCCAGTTGGCCGCCTTGCCGAAGGGGAGGAAAATCACCAGAAAGAGCTGCACCACCACCAGTTGCTTGAGGCCGATGGAGAGCTTGAGCAGGGCGAGCCCCGCACCGGAATACTCGGTGAGCGGCCCCTCTTGCAGCTCCTGCTCGGCTTCGGCGCAGTCAAAGGGCAGCTTGCCCATCTCGACAAACACCGCGAAGGCGCAGGCGGCACCGGCCAGCAGGGTGGCAACCGGCGCGGCCAGTGGCTGGGTCGCCACATAGTTGCTGATATTGCCCAGATCCGAGCTGCCCACCATCATCGCCATGATGAAGCAGGCGAGCACCAGAATGGGCTCCACCAGAATGCCGAGGGTCAGCTCGCGGCGGGCACCAATACCTGCAAACATGCTGCCGCTGTCGAGCCCCGCCAGCGAAAAGAAGAAGCGGAAGATGGCGAACAGATAGATGTCGGTGATGAGATCCCCGGCGATGGGGAAGGGGGACTCATGAGTCAGGGTCGGCAGCGCCATCCCCACCAGCAAGAGGGCGGCGATGAGCAGCGCAGGCATCAGGTTGAAGATGATGCCGGCAGGCTCGGGGGTTACCTCCTGACGGCGCAGGAGCTTGGCGATATCCCGGTAATCCTGCAGCAGGCCCGGCCCCTGACGGGAGTGCATCTTGGCCCGCAGCACCCGGTTGAAACCGGTGGCGAGCGGCGCCAGCGCCAGCATGGCGATGGCCTGGGTCAGGGCGAGGGCAACCATGCCCCAGCTCGGCATTTCAAGAACAGGCATATCAGACTCCTACAGCCATCAGGATAAAGAGCGCCAGCACAATGCCGTGCAGCAGCCAGCCGGTTGTCCCGCTGGTATCGCTCACCCCGTGCAGGGCGCTGGCCAGATCGAGCTGCGGCTGCTTGCGATAGAGTGGCGCGCAGAGTTGGCGCAAGGTGTGGGTGACACCGCCAGAGGTGAGGCTCATGCGCTCCTCATAGGCGTAACCACAGGCCCACGGGGTGCCGGCGTGACGACGACCGAGCTTGGGCCCCTTGAAGATGGCCAGTACCAGCAGCGGGATGAGGAACAGCCCCAGCAGGGTGATGGCGATAACGGGCGGGGAGAGGATCGCCTGGCTGCTATCGAGCGGCAGCAGGGTCGCGCCGGTGGCGACGCTTATCTGGCTCGTGACTTGAGTAGAGACGAGGGCCTGACCATAGCTGGCGATATGGGGGGCAATCCAGGGGGCGCCCAGACCCAGCACCAGACAGACAGCGGCCAGCAGCAGGGTGCCTGCCACCATGGCGCTCGGCACTTCGCGGGCGTGGCTCGCGTGTTCGCTGCGCGGGGCGCCGCAGAAGCAGATGCCATACACCTTGACGAAACACATCACCGCCATGGCGCCGGTCACCGCCAGCATCACTACCGCGAGCGGCGCGACGACGGAGGTGCCGAGCTTGGTCATGGAAAGGAGCGACTGATAGATAAACCACTCGCTGACAAAGCCGTTCAGCGGCGGCAGCGCCGAGATGGCCATGGCACCGATGAGGAACGCCAGCGCGGTCCAGGGCATCAGCTTGGCCAGGCCCCCCATCTTGTCCATGTCACGGGTGTGCAGGCGGAACATCACCGAGCCGGTGCCCATAAAGAGCAGGCTCTTGAAGATGGCGTGGTTGAGCAGGTGATAGAGGGCGCCGAGCAGCCCCAGCACCACCAGTGCCGGTTGCTGGTTGGCGATGCCGATCATGCCGATGCCCATCCCCATCAGGATGATGCCGATGTTCTCCACCGTGTGGTAGGCGAGCAGCCGCTTGAGGTCATGCTCGGCCAGCGCAAACAGCACCCCGAGCACTGCCGAGCAGGCACCGAAGATCAGTACCATGTAGCCCCACCAGAGTTGGCTGGCACCGAGAAAGTCGATGCTGACTCGCAAGATGCCAAACAGACCCAGCTTCACCATGACGCCAGACATCAGCGCCGAGATATGGGAGGGGGCAACGGGCTCGGCCACCGGCAGCCAGCCGTGCAGCGGCACGAAACCGGCGCGCAGGCCAAAACCGCAGAAGCTGAGCAGGAACACCAGGGATGCCAGGGCGCCCGCCAGATGGTGCTCGCGCAGCGCGGCGAACTCCAGCGAGCCGCTTTCGCGGCAGAGCAGCCAGAAGGCGACCAGCACCAGCGCCATGCCGATATGGTTCATCACCAAGTAGAGGCGGCTCTGTTTGGCAGCATCCGGGTTGGTCTTGACCAGCCAGTAGGTGGTGAGGGTCACCAGCTCGTAGCAGAGCAAAAAACCGAGCGCGTTGTCGGCCAGCACCATGCCCACCATGGCAAAGAGGAAGAGGTTCATCAGCGCGCCGATGGCCACATCCCCCTTGCCCTGATATTCGCGAATATAGGCAAAGGAGTAGAGGGCGACGGCGACGCCGACGGTGCTAATCACCAGCAGCATCAGCGCGGCCAGCATGTCGAGGTGCACCGAGCCCAGCAGCCAAAGCTGGCCGTCGACGGGGGTGCCTTGAGCAAAGATCTGGATGGCGGCGACCAGACCCGCGAGTGATCCCAGCAGGGCAAAGCCGCTATTGAGGCGGTTGGCCAGTGCGGGCAGCTTTTGCAGCAGCAAACCGGCGGCAGCGCCCAGCAAAAAGAGCAGGAGCGTGGCCATAACAAGGGGGGACAACATCAGCGAACTCCCTCTGTGGTAGATAAATCGGATGCAGGGAGCGCCGTGGCAGGCGCCGAGAAGGCGGAGGCCCCTTGCGGGTTGGTGTCGGCCGCTTGCTGGCGACGGATACGGGCGGCGCGTTCGGTGTCGCCGTCATTGATCAGCTTCAGTGCCTGGGAGGGGCAGGCACCGACACAGGCCGGGCCGTCGGCGCGAAACTCGCACAGGTCGCACTTGACGGCGATGCTGCGCACCCCCGGCTCCCAGCTCAGCAGATCCTCGCCAAAGCAGCGCAGGCCAGCGGAGGTGGAGGGGTTGCTGGAACGGATGGAGCAGGGGATATAGGTGTCGTAACTGGTGGCCACGGCCACCGGACGGCTGCCGCCGCTCTGGATGGCGCCAAAGGGGCAGGCCACGGCGCAGAGATTGCAGCCGATGCAGAGCGACTCGTTGAGTTGCACGCAATCGCCGGTCTGGCGAATGGCCTCGACCGGGCACACCTTGATGCAGGGGGCATCGTCACAGTGACGGCACTGAACCGGCATGGTCGCCTGCTCGTGTCGCATAACGGTTAAACGGGGGGCTTGCTGCAAACCTTGCGCCTTGTGTACCTCGCTGCAGGCCGCCATACAGGTGCCACAGCCGATACAAAGCTTGGGGTCAGCGATAACGAAGCGGTTCATAGCCTACCTTGTCGTGTCGCGAACGGAGAAAGTAGGGGCTGGTTGGCAAGATACGGGCCAGATTGGTTTTTGCAGCGAAATTGGTTTTAAGTGGCTGTTTTTAAATAAATAAAAATATTCACATGGTTGGATGAACGCGCTGATGTGGCTGTCGAACTGTGACGTTCGTCACTTGTGACGAAGCCGCCAAGAGGGTTCGTCACCTTGGAAAACGCAGCAATAAGCAGGGTGCAAAGAACGCAGTGAATTGCACCGTTTGCAGCATATGGCCACGGTGGTTTGCCCCCTTCTCCCCTCGCGGGAGAAGGGCTGGGGATGAGGGGGCCGGTAACTGGGTTAACGGAAACAACAGAGGGAGGCCAATGCCTCCCTCTCCATTTGCTGACGTTTTAAATGCCATCAAGAGGCCATCAACCCGCCATCAGATATCCACCTGCGAACCCAGCTCGATAACCCGGTTGGGCGGGATCTCGAACTGATCCGGGGCGCGCAGGGCGTTGCGCTGCAGCAGCATAAAGAGCTTGCCGCGCAGATAGAGATACCAGGGGCGGTCTTTCATGATGAGCGACTCGTGGGCCATAAAGAACGAGGTCTCCATCATCCGGCAGCTCAGCCCCTCGGCGTTGCAGCGGTGGAAGATCTCCTCCACGTTCGGGGTCTCGCGCCAGCCATAGCTTGCCACTACCCGCCAGAAGGTGGGGGAGAGCTGCTCGATGCAGACCCGGCGCACATTGTGGACGTAGGGCACATCCTCCACCCGCAGGGTGAGCAGGATGATCCGCTCGTGCAGCACCTTGTTGTGCTTGAGGTTGTGCAGCAGCGCATGGGGGATCACGTTGACCACCCGCGACATATAGACGGCAGTGCCGGCCACCCGGGTCGGCGGGGATTTCTCCAGCGAGGCGATCATCGGCTCAAGGGAGTTGCCGTGTTCGTTCAGGCGGCGAATAAGCTGGAAACGCTCGCTCTTCCAGCTGGTCATCACGGTGAACATCACCGCGCCCAGAGTGAGCGGCAGCCAGCCGCCGGAGAAGATCTTGGCGAGGTTGGCGGCAAAGAGCGGCACGTCGATACAGAGCAGCGCGGCAAACAGGATGGCCACCAGATACTTGTTCCAGTGCCAGCTGTTCTTGGCCACCGAGCAGGAGAGGATGGAGGTGAGCACCATGGTGCCGGTCACCGCGATGCCGTAGGCCGCCGCCAGATTGCTGGAGTGCTCGAAGCTCATGATGACGATCACCACCGAGATATAGAGCATCCAGTTGATGACCGGAATATAGATCTGGCCGGACTCCTGCTCGGATGTGTGAACGATGCGAATGGGTGAGAGATAACCGAGCCGCACCGCCTGCCGGGTCAGGGAAAAGACCCCGGAGATCACCGCCTGCGAGGCGATCACCGTCGCCATGGTTGCCAGCAGCAGCAGCGGCACCAGCGCCCATTTCGGCGCGAGCAGGAAGAAGGGGTTGGCAATGGCCGCGGGATTGCTTAGCAGCAGCGCCCCCTGACCGAAGTAGTTGAGCACCAAGGAGGGCAACACCACGATAAACCAGGCGAGGCGAATTGGATTCTTGCCAAAGTGGCCCATATCCGCGTAGAGCGCCTCCACCCCTGTGATGGCCAGCACCACGGCACCGAGGGCAAAGAAGGAGGTGGTCTGGTACTGGATAAAGAAACGCACCGCCCAGACGGGGTTGAGCGCCCCCAGCACCTCGGGGTTGTGGATGATGCCGCGCAACCCCAGCACCGCCAGCGTCATAAACCAGATCAGCATGATGGGGGCAAACAGCTTGCCCACCATGGCGGTGCCATGTTTCTGGATGGCAAACAGCAGGGTTAGCACTAGCACCGAGAGGGTGACGATATAGGGGTCGAGGGCGGGGGTGAGAATGCTCAGACCCTCGATGGCTGACATCACCGACATCGCCGGGGTGATCACCACCTCGCCATAGAAGAAGCTGCCGCCAATCAGGCCGAGGATGATCAGCAGCGGTGTCCAGCGGGTGGAGGCGTTGCGGGTCGCCAGCGACATCAGGGTGAGAATGCCACCCTCGCCGGCGTTATCGGCCCGCATCACAAAGGAGAGGTACTTGACCGACACCACCAGGATCAGCAGCCAGAAGATCAGCGAGAGAAAGCCGAGAATGGAGGCCGGCTCGACGCCGAACCCGAATTGACCTGACAGGCACTCGCGCAAGGTATAGAGCGGGCTGGTGCCGATATCGCCATAGACTACGCCAATCGCCGCCAGCATAACGCCGGGAGTGGCTTGTTGTTTATCACAGTTCATGAGTTCATCTTGTCAGTTTGATGTTTACACGTTTGCCAACGCACAGCTGCCCGACCTACCAAGAGAGTCGTGATATTTAATCGGGAGAGAATTAATGGATTGCGATGGGAAAGGGCGCTAACGGAATAGTGATCTGCTTGTCATGAAACACAGTCTTTTCATCTGTCATTAAGCTTATAATGACACACACTCTGCGGGACTATGCTCAGTTATAAATAATCAAAAGTTCAATTTGAGTAAGAGAATTAATTATCCGGCGATTGAAATAGGCCGCGACAATGCAGGCAACTGTTTGTTTTATCTAGCGAAGTGGTTTGGCTAAAATCTTTTTCCAAAACGGATAATAAATAGACGATAAAGTAATCGCTAATTAAATGCTGGCAGGATGGCAAAGGGGAGGTGGTGGGTAGCAATGGAGTCTTTATTTGCTAAAGGAGGAAAAGGTAGGGGGCAATGAACGAAGTGAATTGCACCTCTAATTAAAAATGCAGAGGTGCAATGCGCTGCGCTTATTGCACCCTACAGTAATTATTACTCTCCATGATAGTGCTTCAATAAAAAATAGCGGTCAGGACTATTTTTAACGCCGCTCACTTTACCGACTGTTTTAAATCCCATTTTTTCATAAAATTTGGGAGCCTGAAATGAGAGAGTGTCGACTTGAGCAGCAATACATCCCCGTTTTTTTGCCTCGCGTTCAGCAATCTCCATTAATTTAATGCCAAGCCCCTGTCCTCTCTTGTCATTGTGTACCCAAAGTACTTCGATCAACAGTTGATGATAAATAGTACGTCCGGCAATGCCACCGACAACTTCGTCATTATCATCATGAATGGCAACAATTAAAGGTTGGGAGCGTTCCTCCCCCATTTTATCAAAGTTAAATTGTCTAAGGTTATCAACAAGTACATTGAAAATTTCATCTTTATGTTCATTATGGATTTTGATATTCATCAAATCTTACGCCATTAAAATATAATCGTAGGGTGCAATGAACGAAGTGAATTGCACCAAGTATTAAAAGAGGCAAGGGGTGCAATGCGCTGCGCATATTGCACCCTATTTTATAATCTAAGAAAATTTTACCTTTACAGAGTATGATGTTTCCTGCAGATCTCGCATTGATAAACCTCCAGCTCCATTAGCAGAATAAATGCCAGCTTGTAATTGCATAGATATGTTTTTGTTTGATATATATTTTGAAGCTTCCTTTATCTCTAAGCTAGCACAAGTGCAACCACCTATTTCTCGCGCTGTAATTAATGCATTCCATGAGGGCTCGAAATTTAACCATGCAAACTCACTTCTGTCTATTTTTGATTCACTGTCCCATGGTTTACCCTTTAATAAAAAAGTTCTTGTGTCATTCTCACCATTTTCTTTTTCTATCTTTTTCTCACCAGAAAAAGAGGTGTTACCAATGCCTCCAGCATTAGCGCCAATGTTGATATTTTTTTGATCAACGAAAACTGAATTAACATTTTTCGATATCTCGACTTCAGTAGCTCCTAACTTTACAAGCAGCGTTAGTAATTCGGCTTCTCTTTCTTCAAACAAGATATCATCAAAAACATGCTCGGGTATGTAGAGATCTTTCTTGGATGAGTTTGGGTAACCAGATAAAGGATGAGGTACGTAAGTCCCCCCAACCTTCGGATGTCCAGGAGGGAATTTAAAGCCTTTCTCTAAGGCTTCATTTTTTGTAAGAGAGTGGCGGGAAATATATTCATTTAGTTCGTTTATGCTATCTTGGCTTACTGATTCAGAATCTTCTTTTGATGTAAGTAATTTATATATGGCTGGTATTGCTAATGAGGCACCTGCTAACATACTTACCGGTGTGAAAAATGGGATAGAACCTAATAAACCCAGCGTAGTAAGTGTCGCTCCACTCGCTGCACCGCCTGCAACAGTTGAGGCTATTCCCGATGTTACAGCTGCAGCAGTTGCTGCTTTTTTGTAATTATCTTTTTTTGGGGCGGATAAGTCTTCTCTACCAGCAATGACAAAATTTGGATGATATTGTTTATATGATTTTTCAGAAATTAAAATTAAATCCATTACTTAACTCCATTATCGCTTTATGTGTATGAAATTTCTAATTAATATTTTAACTATGTATTAGATATAGCTGTTAATTTAAAAGTATTTTTTAATAGAGATTAGATAGAATTATGCGCGTAACCTTCCCAGCAATGATTTTCATTTGGCTCATAGTAGCCAGACAGATGAGAAACTGAAGTGGCAGGTGCTGAAAATCAGCTCTGGCTCAATAATTTTATCAATGTGTGGCGTTTTTTTGTTCTGTTCTGTTCTGTTTGGCATTGGTGATGCTGGGCTGAGGCGATAGTAAAACCCAACAACTAGCGGCCTCGGTATCTTTTCTGATGGTGTTGTTTAATACCTTGTTCATCACGCGGGGTAGGGCTGGTCAGCCGGTGTCGAGCTCGTCACTTTTGTCGTGTCGATCACACTTCCCAGCCCGTCGTCACCCTCGTCAGGGGTGGCATTCAGCACGAAAATTTTTCTGATTACTTCTTTATTTTCAGTTGCTTGTAAATTTTTATCGCACCCTTGGCCCGTTTTGGTCTGATAAATGCTTTGTGGGGGGCTGGCCGTCTCTTTGCCTGTCGGCGGGCGGCCCGGTGTAACGAACCATTTAGGATCCCTCTCTATGAACAGCTTCGTGATTGCAGATCCCAGTCTCTGTATTGGGTGTCGTACCTGTGAGGTGGCCTGCGCCGTTTCACACCAGTCAGGGTCTTGCAGCGGGACCCTTGAGCGGGAGGGCGGCCTGCATCTTGCCATCGAGGATGGACATCTGGTCTCCAGGGACAGCTACTTTCAGCCGCGCCTGAAGGTGATCGTGGGCAGCAAGGTGACCACGCCGGTGCTCTGCCGCCAGTGTGAAGACAAGCCGTGCGCCATGGCCTGCCCGAACAATGCCATCGTCAGCGAGGATGGTTGCGTCAAGGTGTTGCAGGAGCGCTGCATCGGCTGCAAGTCCTGCGTGGTGGCCTGTCCTTACGGCGCCATGGCGGTGGTGCTCAAAGAGGTGCCCCCGACTGCCGATTCGCTCTTCAAGCGTCCGCAGACCAAGGCGCAGGCGCTCAAGTGCGATCTCTGCCGTCACCGCGAGGCGGGCCCGGCCTGTGTCGAGGTGTGTCCGACCCAGGCGCTGCGGCTGGTCACGCCGGAGCATCTTGAAAACCTGAACCGGCAGAAACAGCTGGCCAGTGCCGAGGCACTGCTGGCGATGCCGGCGCGGGTGTGAGCGGGCTTGCCGAGCCGTTTTTCGTTAACAAACAAGAGTGTGAGTCATGAAAAAAGTCATTACCGTGTGCCCCTATTGCGGCACCGGTTGCAAAATCAACCTGCTGGTTGAAAACGACAAGGTGGTGGGGGCCGAAGGCGCCAACGGCCGGACCAACGAGGGGCAGCTCTGCCTCAAGGGCTATTACGGTTGGGATTTCTTGAACGACACCAACCTGCTGACCCCCCGTCTCAAGAGCCCGATGATCCGCCGCGAGCGCGGTGGCAAGCTCGAAGCCGTCTCCTGGGACGAAGCGATCGAGTTCGCCAGTAGCCGTCTCTCGGCCATCAAGGCGAAATATGGCCCGGACGCCATCATGACCACCGGCTCTGCCCGTGGCCCTGGCAATGAAGCCAACTATGTGATGCAGAAATTTGCCCGTGCGGTGATTGGGACGAACAACGTCGATCACTGCGCGAGGGTGTGACACGCACCCTCAGTCTCCGGTCTGGAGACAACTGTAGGCAACGGCGCCATGAGCAACGCCATTCCCGAAATTCAAGAGACCAAGTGCCTGCTGGTGTTTGGTTACAACGCTGCTGACTCTCACCCCATCGTCGCTCGCCATATCCTCAAGGCGAAGGCAAACGGGGCCAAGGTGATTGTGTGTGATCCCCGTATGGTGGAGACCGCCCGCATCGCCGATCAGTGGCTGCCGCTCAAAAACGGTTCCAACATGGCGCTGGTTAACGCCTTCGCCAACGTGTTGATTAACGAAGGGCTCTACAACAAGGCATTTGTCGCCAACTACACCGAAGGGTTCGAGACCTTCAAGGCGACGGTGGCCAAGTACACCCCGGAATATGTGGAGGGGATCACTGGCCTCAAAGCCGCCGATATCCGTGCCGCCATTCGCACCTATGCCGAGTCGCCTGCGTCCATGATCCTGTGGGGCATGGGGGTGACCCAGTACGGTCAGGCAGTGGACGTGGTCAAGGGGCTGGCGGGTCTGGCGCTGCTGACCGGCAACTTTGGTCGCCGTGGCACCGGCTGCGGGCCGGTGCGTGGTCAGAACAACGTGCAGGGCACCTGTGACATGGGGATGCTGCCGCACCAGTTCCCGGGTTATCAGTCGGTGGCCGATCCCGAGATCAGCGCCAAGTTCGCCAAGGCGTGGGGCGTGGAGTCGCTCTCCCGGAAACCCGGCTATCGCCTGACGGAGCTTGGCCACAAGGTGGAGGAGGGCAAGTGCAAGGCCTTCTACATCTTCGGTGAAGATCCGGCGCAGACCGAGGCAGATCTCGGTCAGTTCCGCCGCACTCTGGCGGGGATGGAGTTGGTGATCGTGCAGGATATCTTCATGACCCAGACTGCCGAGATGGCCGATGTCATTCTGCCCGCCACCAGTTGGGGCGAGCATGAAGGGGTCTACAGCTCGGCGGATCGCGGCTTCCAGCGCTTCTACAAGGCGGTGACGCCCCCTGAGAACGTGAAACCGGACTGGGCCATCTTCTCGTTGATGGCGACCGCCATGGGTTACCCCATGGAGTACCACAACACCGAAGAGATCTGGGACGAGATGCGTGCGCTCTGCCCACTCTATGCCGGGGTCAGCTACGACAAGATGGCCGATCTCAAGAGCGTGCAGTGGCCTTGCCCGACCGAGGATCACCCGGGCACCAGCACCCTGTTCGAGGGGAATGTGTTCACCACCCCGAGCGGCAAGGGTCAGCTGATTGCCTCCGAGTGGCGGCCGCCGCTGGAGCAGCCCTGTGCCGAGTACCCGCTGGTGCTCTCCACCGTGCGCGAGGTGGGTCACTACTCCTGCCGCTCCATGACCGGCAACTGCTCGGCGCTGCAAACCCTGGCCGATGAGCCGGGCTATGTGCAGATCCACCCGAGCGATGCCAAAAAGCTCGGGGTGAAGGATCAGGCGCTGGTCTGGATCTCGTCGCGCCGTGGCAAGGTGATTACCCGGGCCAACTATAACGACCGGGTCAACGCCGGGGTGGTCTACATGACCTACCAGTGGTGGATCGGGGCCTGCAACGAGCTCACCATCGAGCACGTCGATCCCGTCTCCCACACGCCGGAGTACAAGTACTGCGCGGTGAAGATCGAGCGCATCGACAATCAGCCTGAGGCGGAAGTGTACGTCCAGACTGAATACAGCGCGCTCAAGGCGAAATTGCGCAGCGCAGCCAAAGGCTGATCGCCCTAAAAAAGAGGTTCTGCACAAATAAGGGAACCCGACTCGGATTTATCGAGTCGGGCACCCTTTTATTACCCAAAAAAGGGGAGTAAATGATGCAACATGAAATTGGTCGCTTATTTGGACTTTTCTATATTGGCACCTATCTGGCGGCGATATTGCTGGGAATAGGTTGCTATATTTGGCGCGACGAGATGATATTTCTGCTCGGCTTCGGTTTTTTCGGCTGTTTTATGGCGGCACGGCTTGCCATGAGCAGCGTATTTTCTGCCTTGAGTATTTCCAGTGCCTGGCTGATCGGGTTTATCTCCACCACCTTGATCAACGGCCTGCTGCTGGGGGTGATCACCCTGCTGGTCTACCTCACGCACCAGAGCGTCACCGCCGAGCTTGCCGACAACGCCAGTTGGCTGCTGATGGCCTTCCAGAGCCTGTCGGCCCTCTTTATCTTCGGTGGCCTGAAGTGCTGCCACAGCCGGATCATCACCTCATAAATTGCCGATGGATGGGTTGCAAACCCCATCTTGAAACCCGCAGCCAGCGAAGAGGAGAGGCAGATCTGACAGTTGACGGCGGCCCACTGTTCGGGCGCCTTAATTGAGATCAAGAACTGATGAAATAACCGGTTAAATATGGCCATCAGATATATTAAATCGGATTGTAATGAAATTTGAGCTCATCTATGATGAGTCGCCATTCCAATATATCCCCCGATAACGATGTTACTTTTTGTTGTCGTTCGTTAATAACAACTTTGGAATTGCAACATGCGACAATTTTCGTCACCGCTTTTCTTATTGGCAGCCGCTATTACGGGCTGTGGCTATTTATTTTGGTGACGAGTGCTTGTCGTGATGCGATGGCATGGACAGCCTGACTGGTGACTAAATCGATATAACGTGAGGCCGCAATGCTAAATGTGAGTGCCATCCCCCTGGACGAGATCTCTCCCATCTGGGACGACGGTTTTCTCCTGCTCTCCAAATCCCTCCTGTCGGCCGTGACGCTCGATGATTTTATCCACAAACTCAACAAGATAGATGCCAGCTTCGGCGGCGTGACCCGGGTCAACCTGATCCTCAACATGGGTGCGGACGAGGAGGCCATCTTTTACTTCATGGGACATTCCGGCCCAAAGCATCTGGTCTGCCCCAAGGCAGAGCTGCACCTCTCCCCCCGTCCTACCAAAGAGACCCCGGAACAGGCCATCATTCTCGCTGCCGCCCGCTTTGAGAATCGCTGCCCGGCGCTGGATCGCGAAGGGGTCTACGGGGAGCTGCGCTCCTACTGCCAGCTCCCCATCACCACCGCCCGCAGCCATCTGGGCGGGGTCGAGTTTATCAACACCCAGCTCGACAGCTTCACCATGGAGACCCTCGCCAAGCTGACCCAGCTGGCGGCCATTATCGCCATTGCGCTGGAGAACGTGCTCGACAAGGAGCGCACTCTGGAGCAGGCCAACTCCCTGCGCCTTGAGCGCGACAGCTGCAAAATTCTGGTGGATGTGACCAACGCGGTAATCAAACTGGTGCGCATCGCCGAGCTGCCCAAGAGCCTGTTTACCATCCTGCATCACCACTTCGGCATCAGCAGCTTGTGCCTGGCGGAGTACAACGCCACCTCCGACAGCTTCAAAAGCTATCTGGTCAATCAGCACCAGAGCGATCAGCCGGGCATCATCGATCACTCCTGTTTTGAAAAGAAGTGCCTGCAGGGTGCCCTTGGCCACAGCGAGCCGTTTTTCGTCTATCGCGAACACGGCCACGGCTGCAGCAATCGCTGCCGCTTTACCTCCCAGATCCTGCCGCCCGAGGCTGACAGCTCCTGCATTTTGCCGCTGCGCTATCGGGGCAACCTGCTGGGGGTGCTGATCCTCTCGCATCCCAACGCCGACTTCTTTGCCGATATCGATATCTCCTTGCTGGAACAGGTGGCGGCGCGCACGGCCATTGCCATGAACAACGTGCAGGCGCAGCAGGAGATCTCCAACACCACGGGGGCCCGCGAGAAGACCATTCGCATCAACGAGCCGCAGATGCAGGGGGAGTTCCCCCACATCATCTACCAGAGCGCGGTGATGGAGAGTGTGCTGGAGAAGGTGCGGCTGGTGGCCGAGAGCGACAGCACCGTGCTGATCCTCGGCGAGACCGGCACCGGCAAGGAGCTGATCGCCCAGGCCATTCACGCCCTGAGTGCCCGCCACGACCACGAGATGGTAAAGGTGAACTGCGCCGCTATCCCCACCGGCCTTATCGAAAGCGATCTCTTTGGCCACGAGAAGGGGGCCTTTACCGGTGCCCTGACCCAGCGTATCGGCCGCTTCGAGCGGGCTCACAAGGGGACCCTGTTCCTCGATGAAGTGGGGGATATGCCGCTGGACTTGCAACCCAAACTCTTGCGGGTATTGCAGGAGCACGAGCTGGAGCGGGTGGGCAACAGCAACCCCATCGCAGTGGATGTGCGGCTGGTGGCCGCCACCAACTGCGATCTGCTCTCCATGGTCAAGAACAAGCGTTTCAGAAGCGATCTCTACTACCGCCTCAATGTCTTTCCCATCGAGCTGCCGCCGCTGCGGGAGCGGCGCGAGGATATTCCGCTGCTGGTCAACTTCTTTATCAAGAAGATCGCCAAGCGGATGCGCCGCACCATCACCTCGATCCCCGCCGATGCCATGAAGATGCTGGTGTCGCTGCCCTGGTACGGCAATATCCGCGAGCTGGAGAACGTTATCGAGCGCGCCGTGGTGATGACCCGCGGTCATGTGCTCAACCTCTCGTCCGATGAGCTGATGCCCCTCAAGGGCTACCACAAGATTGAGACTCTGGTGTATGACGAGCCCGCCACGCCGCTCTTTGCCGAGGAGGGGCCGACCGATGAGCGCGAAGCGATCATCGCTGCCCTGCGTGACTGCAACGGCATCGTCGCTGGCGAGCGGGGGGCGGCCAACCGCCTCGGCATGAAGCGCACCACCTTGCTCTCGAAAATGAAGCGGCTCGGCATCTCGGCCAGAGATCCCGAGATCATTGACGGGGTCGCACCATGAGAGAGGCACTGGAGCTTGAGGCGCAGAACGAACTGGCCCGCTGCGCCATCCACCGCGAGGTGGTGCACTACCGCGCCGATACCTTGACCTGCGACAGCGAAATGGCGCTCCCCTCCGAGACGCCGGTGGCGCTGGTCTACAACGGCATCGCCCACAGCGTGATGATGTGCTCGGCCTCCGATCTGGGGGATTTCGCCATCGGGTTTTCGCTATCCGAGGGGATCATCGACAGCCTGCTCGATATCCACGACATCGAGCAGATTGACGGCTGTCAGGGGATTGAGCTGCATATCACCCTGGCCAACCGCTGCGTTTATCGCCTTAAAGAGAAGCGGCGCACGCTGGCGGGCCGTACCGGTTGCGGCATCTGCGGCAGCGAGAGTCTGGAGCAGGTGATCCGCACCCAGCCAAGCTTGCCCGATAGTCAGCGTCTGGCGGTGGGCCATATCGACAAGGTATTGACCGCGCTGCGCCCGCTCCAGCTATTGGGTCAGCGCACCGGCGCTACCCATGCGGCGGTGCATCTGGATGGTGAGGGCAATATTCTCGCCATCCGTGAGGATGTGGGGCGCCATATTGCGCTGGACAAGCTGGTGGGCCATCTGTGCCGCAGCGGTCGGCGCGACGGCGCAATTCTGGTGACCAGCCGCGCCAGCTTCGAGATGGTGCAAAAGTGCGCCAGCGCCGGGGTCGAGATCCTGCTCGCCATTTCGGCCGCCACCGAGCTTGCGGTCGAGCGGGCCGAGCAGACCGGCCTGACGCTGGTGGGCTTTTGCCGCCCCGGGCGGGCCGAGATCTACAGCGGCTGCCAGCGCATTCTGCTCAAGTAATGGCAAGGCCGTGAACCCGTTAAACGGGTCATAAAAACAGGCAATGAAAAAGGGCGGGGAGTGTGACTCCCCGCCCTTGTTGTATCTGCCTCTAGCTCGTGGATTAGCGTGCCAGCAGGATACGCAGCATGCGGCGCAGCGGTTCGGCGGCGCCCCACAGCAGCTGGTCACCCACGGTAAAGGCGGCCAGATACTCCGGGCCCATATTGAGCTTGCGCAGACGACCAACCGGAATGCTGAGGGTGCCGGTAACGGCCGCTGGAGTCAGCTCGCGGGCGGTGATATCGCGATCGTTGGGGATCACTTTTACCCAGTCGTTGTGGGCAGCCAGCAGCGCTTCGATCTCTGCCAGCGGCACATCTTTTTTCAGCTTGATGGTGAAGGCCTGGCTGTGGCAGCGCAGGGCACCGATCCGCACGCACAAACCATCCACCGGAATGACGGCGTTCTCGATACCCAAAATCTTGTTGGTCTCGGCCTGACCCTTCCACTCTTCACGGCTCTGGCCGTTGTCGAGCTTGGTATCGATCCAGGGGATAAGGCCACCGGCCAGCGGTACGCCGAAGTTGTCCACCGGCAGGGTGCCGGAGCGGGTCTTCTCGGTGATCTTGCGCTCGATGTCGAGAATGGCGGAGGCGGGGTCTGCCAGCTCAACTGCCACTTCGTCGCGCAGCATCCCCATCTGGGTAACCAGCTCGCGCATATGGCGGGCACCGCCACCGGAGGCCGCCTGATAGGTCGCCACGCTCACCCACTCCACCAGATCGGCCTTGAACAGGCCGCCGAGGGCCAGCAGCATCAGGCTGACGGTGCAGTTGCCGCCGACAAAGGTCTTGATGCCATCGTTCAGGGCCTGCTCGATGACGTCGCCGTTGACCGGATCCAGAATGATGACGGCGTCTTTCTCCATCCGCAGGGAGGAGGCGGCGTCAATCCAGTAACCTTGCCAGCCGGCGGCTTTCAGACGCGGATAGACATCCTTGGTGTAGTCGCCGCCTTGCGCGGTGATGATGATATCCTGCTTGGCCAGCGCCTCGATATCGAAGGCGTCCTGCAGAGTACCGGCATCGACGCCGAAGTTGGGAGCGGCCTCACCGGCCTGGGAGGTGGTGAAGAATGTGGGTTGAATATGGGCGAAATCCTGCTCTTCCTGCATCCGGCTCATCAGAACCGATCCCACCATGCCACGCCAACCGACCAAACCTACTTTTTTCATATTGTCCTACCCTGGATTGCTGCTAAAGAAACTCGCGATGACACCCGTAACCCCTTGTCTGGCGACGCCTGTTTACAAGCGGTTTACAGGCCATTTAAAAAATATGCGCTGCGAAAAATGCGTCTATCCACATTACGGATTGTGGCGGCTTGCGCAAGTCGAATTGCGCAATATTCTGTGCCGTTTGCTGCATTAACCGGCAGCCAGCGCACCGCTCAGGCAGACGGGGAGAGAGAAGGTCAACATCAGACGAAAAGGCCACCGTTTTTGGCGGTGGCCTGTCAATAAAGCGGTTGAGGACGTCCTCTGCTGTTGTCTGAGGGCGTAGTTGGCGAGTGAAACAGCCCGACCTGTTATGCGCTTAGCCGTAACGGGCCAGGGTCAGCCCCTCATCGCTGATGGCGGGCTCGCTGCCGTTGATAAGATCGCACAACAGCTGACCCGAACCGGCCGCCATGGTCCAGCCCAGGGTGCCGTGGCCGGTATTGAGCCAGAGGCCGGGAATGGGGCTCGGCCCTACCAGTGGGGTGCCATCCGGCGTCATGGGGCGCAGTCCGGTCCAGAACTCGGCCTTGCTGATATCGCCCCCTTCGGGGAAGAGATCCCCCACCACCATCGCTAGGGTGTCGTGACGTCTGGGGTTGAGAGCGAGGTTGTAGCCCGACAGCTCCGCCATGCCGCCGACCCGGATCCGCTCGTCAAAGCGGGTGATGGCCACCTTGTAGGTTTCGTCCAGCACTGTGCTGCGCGGCGCGGCCTCGGCATTGATCATCGGCAGGGTGAGGGAGTAGCCCTTGACCGGATAGACCGGCAGCTCCAGCCCGAGCGGGCGCAGCAGCGGCCGCAAAAAACCGGTGGCATAGCTGCCGAGCGCACAGACGATGGCATCGGCGCGATAGCGCTGCTCGCCCGCCCGCACCGCCACGGCGCGGCCGCGGGCTTGCTCAATCTCGTCGATGTCGCAGTTGAAGACGAACTTGACCCCGAGCTTCTCGGCTTCAAGGGCAAGGGCCTTGGTGAAGCGGAAACAGTCGCCGGTCTCGTCGCCGGGCAGACGCAAGCCTCCGACGATTTTGCCACGCACTCGCGCCAGCGCAGGCTCTGCCGATTCGCAGCCGCTGGCATCGAGGGATTGGTAGGGGACGCCATACTCCTCCAGCACCTCGATATCGCGCTGACTGGCATCGAGCTGGGACTGGCTGCGAAACAGCTGCAGGGTGCCGAGCTGGCGCCCTTCGTAATCGATGTTCAGCTCGTCGCGCAGCAGCTTCATGCAGTCGCGGCTGTATTCGGCCAGACGCACCATGCGCCCCTTGTTGGTGGCATAGGCGGTCGGAGTACAGTTGGCGAGCATTCTGAGCATCCAGCGTAGCTGGAAGGGGTCGGCAGTGGGGCGCACAGTGAAGGGGGCATGCTTTTGCAGCATCCACTTGGCGGCCTTGAGGGGGATGCCGGGGGCCGCCCAGGGGGCCGCATAACCCGGGGATATCTGCCCGGCGTTGGCATGGCTGGTTTCAAGGGCGACGCCACCTTGTCGCTCCAGCAGGGTCACCTTGTGACCCGCTTTGGCCAGATACCAGGCGCTGGTTACCCCAATCACGCCGCCACCGAGAACCACTATCTCCATATCGTCTTTCCTTAGACTCGTTTTTCTGATGTTTGGTTGATGGAAACCTTGATGTGGCCACCACCATAATCAGCCGCCACAGGATATTCAACCGCTCTGCGCAGGATTGGGATCTCCGTCTGCTTGCCTGTCACAAGCTGGTGTTTGGTGCGATGGTGAGCCTGATTGCCAGCGTAAATCGCTGCGCTGTTGTGAGGGGTATGGCCCGCTTACAACTGCTCCAGCTGGATTAGGTACTGCTCTGCCGTGGCCAGAATGGCCTGCTGCTGTTCGGCTGCTTGGCCATCCCAGTTGGCATAGGGGAGGGCGAGGCGAGGGTTGCTGCCAAGTTTGTCCCGATTGCGCCAAAGAAAGTGCCAGTAGAGGCTGTTGAAGGGGCAACTTCCGTCGCCGTGGCGGGCTTTGACCTGATAGTGGCACCCCTTGCAGTAGTGGCCCATCCGCTCGAGATAGGCGCCGCTGCTGGCGTAGGGCTTGCTGCCCATCAGGCCGCCATCGGCAAACTGGCTCATGCCGCGGGTGTTGGGCAGCTCCACCCACTCGATGGCATCCACATAGATACCGAGATACCACTGATCCACCTCATCGGGGTCAATCCCCGCCAGCAGGGCAAAGTTGCCGGTCACCATCAGCCGCTGGATATGGTGGGCGTAACCGTGCTCAAGGGATTGGTTGATGGCGTGGCGCACGCAGGCCATCCTGGTTTCTCCATTCCAGAAGAAGCCGGGCAGTGGCCGGTTGGCCCCGAGAAAATTGGTCTGCTTATAGTCGGGCATCTTCTCCCAGTAGAGGGCGCGGACAAACTCGCGCCAGCCGAGGATCTGGCGGATAAAACCCTCCACCTGCGCCAACGTGATGGTGGCCTGATTGGCCTGCCAGTGGGTCTCGGCGGCGCGGATCACCTCAAGCGGATTAAGCATCTTGCTGTTGAGGGAAAACGACAGACGGCTGTGAAACAGGCTCCAGCCCCGCTCGCTCAGGGCATCCTGATAGCGGCCAAAGTGAGGCAGGCAGTGGGTGAGAAAATGGGCCAGCAGCTCGCGACTCTGGCGCCTTGTGATGGGCCAGGGCAGCCTGCTGGCATCCGCCTCGCCGATGGTGCTGACCCCGTGGCGGGTCAGCATGGCATCAATCTCGATCACCTCGTTGGCAAAGGTGAGGGGCGCCGGGATGGGCTGGCTCGCCGGCAGTTTGGCGCGGTTCTCGTCATCAAAATTCCAGCGCCCGCCAAGGGGTTGGCCGCGCTCATCGAGCAGCACTTGGTATTGCTTTCGCAGGGCGCGGTAGAAGAACTCCATCCGGCTATGGGGGTAGCGCTGCCAGCCATCGCGGGAGGTGAGAAAATGTTCGCTCTCCACCTCGGTAGCTGGGATGACAAGACCCGCCGCCCAGCTTTTCAACTGGCTGGCGAGGCGCCACTCATCCGGGCTCTGCCAGGCAAAGCTGCTGGCCTGATGCGCCGCGATTTGGGCGGCCAGCAGGCTGGGCAAGTCGGGCCAGCGGGCGCTCTCATCGAGGGTCAGGTAACAGACGCGGTGGCCCGCTTGAGTGAGTGCTGCTGCGAAGGCGCGCATGGCGGCAAAGAAGGCCAGCACCTTCTGGCGATGGTGGCGGCAGTAGTCGGTCTCCTGGCGCAGCTCCGCCATCAGGTAGCAGACCGCCGTATCTGGCGTGCGAAACCAGCTGTGACCGGCGTTCAGCTGATCGCCGAGAATCAGGCGCAGCTCCATCAGACTCGCTCCCCCTCAGGTTGCTGGCTGCTGTGACGAGCGTGGCGACAGCGTTCGCTGCAGTAGCGAACCTCCTCCCAACTGCGTGCCCACTTGCGGCGCCAGCTGAAGGGGCGCAGGCAGACGGGGCAGATCTTCTCGGGCAGATAGGGTTTGCGATGCATGATGGCTTACGGCCTTGGTTGATGGGGGATGTGGCGTGTAGGTAGGGAGAATAACGAACCGGGGGCGCGGGCGGATCAACCTCACTGCCAGTTTGCCGCTCAGTTGCGCACTTTGTGAGCGGGCGCACAGCCCGTCGGTGCGCCCCTTGTTTGCCAATTAACCAACCGTTAACGTGGCGAGGCTGCCCGCTGGCAGCACCCATCAATGGATCTTGTTGGCCACCGACTGTCTACAACCAATATGGAGGGGAGTGATGCCAATCATGACAGCTACGCCCCGGGCAGCTTGCCTGCTCGCCCACTGGTATACCCGGGATCCCATTCTCACCTTCGACTTTCCTCACCGCTGATTGGCGGCACCCGCCGTTTGAATTTGTCAGCCGGACGACCCTGATCGCCCCGGCCTCTTTGCCAATCCCGATTTCAAACACACTGGCCCAGCGCCGGTGAGGAGTCTTTTATGCGTCGTATACCCGAGCCGTTTCGTATCAAGATGGTCGAGCCCATCAAACAGACCACTGGCGCTGAGCGTCGCGCCGCCCTCGAGGCCGCTGGCTGGAACCCCTTCCTGCTGCTGGCCGAGGATGTCTATATCGATCTGCTGACTGACAGCGGTACCGGTGCCATGTCCGATCGTCAGTGGGCCGGCATCATGATGGGGGATGAGGCCTATGCGGGCAGCCGCAACTTCGTCGAGCTGGAGCGCACGGTGCGCGAGATTTTTGGCTATCAGCATGTGATGCCCACCCACCAGGGGCGCGGGGCCGAGCAGATCCTCTTCCCCGAGCTGGTCAAGCGCTGCAAGGGCAAGGCGCCGGTCTTCATCTCCAACTACCACTTCGACACCACCAAGGCTCACGTGGAGTTGGCTGGGGCGCGGGCCATCAACCTGCTTACCCCGAAAGCGCTCGACACCACGGCCCCTTACGCCTGGAAGGGGGATTTTGATCTTCCTCGCCTGACCGACACCATCGAGACCCTGGGGGCCGACAACGTGGCCGGCATCATCATCACGGTGACCTGCAACAGCGCTGGTGGCCAGCCGGTCTCCATGGCCAATATGGAGGCGGTCTCAGCGCTGGCCCGTCGCCACCAGATTCCGGTGGTGATCGACGCCGCCCGCTTTGCCGAGAATGCCTGGTTTATCAAGGAGCGGGATCCGGCCTATGCCAAGTGCAGCATCAAGGAGATAGTGCGCCAGATGTTTGCGCTGGGGGACATCTTCACCATGTCGGCCAAGAAGGATGGGCTGGTCAATATCGGCGGACTCTGCTGCTTCAAGGAAGATCTCGACCTGTTTCGCGCGGTGCAGGTGCGCTGCGTGGCAATGGAGGGGTTTGTCACCTATGGCGGCCTTGCGGGGCGGGACATGGCGGCGCTCGCCATCGGCCTGCGCGAGGGGATGGATGAGGAGTATCTCACCTATCGCATCAGTCAGGTGGCCTATCTCGGCGAGCGGCTGGCCGAGGCGGGCATCCCCATCCAGACCCCCACCGGCGGCCATGCGGTCTTTGTCGATGCCAAGAAACTGCTGCCCCATATTCCGGCCGAGCAGTTCCCGGCCCATGCGCTCGCCTGCGAGCTCTATCTGGAAGGGGGCGTGCGCGGGGTAGAGATTGGCTCCCTGCTGCTGGGGCGTGATCCCGCCACCGGCAAGCAGGAGGCGGCGGACTTTGAGCTGCTGCGCCTCACCATTCCGCGCCGGGTCTACACCCGGGATCACATGGACTATGTGGCCGACTGCCTGATCGCGGTGAAAGCGCGGGCCAGCGACATTCGCGGGCTTACCTTTGACTACGAGCCGCCGCTGCTGCGCCACTTCACGGCGCGGCTGAAACCGGTCTGATCAGCAACCGGTTAGGCGGGGTGATCAACCGCGCCAAACCGTGCAGATCACCGGTCGTTCCCGGTTAAACGGCCAAGTAAAAAAGCCCCCGCACCAAGGTGCGGGGGCTTTCATTTATCGAAGCAAAGCCGGGGGTCAGACCGCCTGATACTCCAGCTCGACGGAGCCCAGCGCCTTGAGGGTGGACTGGGCGGAGTCCCGCTGGCTGATCTGGCCGTTTTTGTTCTCCAGCAGCACGGCGCGGCGGATGGTGGCGAGATCTTCGCCATTAAGCACCGCATGGGCGCAGGCCATCTGCATCGGCGGCAGGCTGGGGTTGAAGGCGGCGTTCTCGGCGTAGCGGCCAGAGAAGATGCGGCCATCGGCAAACTGCAGCGCCACCGCTGCATAGCCCTGACTGTAGGGGGCGTAGCTTTGACGGGCGGCGGCCAGCGCGGCTTGCCACAGCGGGTCTTCGCTTTGAAGCTCAAGCTCGGCGTGATCCTGCGGGCTCATCAGCGCATCCGTGATGTCGAGATCCGCCGGGCCAAACGAGTGGGGCAGGAAGGATTGCAGGGCGCTCAGGTCATCGGGCAGAGAGACTTTCAGGATCTTGGCGGTGCTCAGCTCGTTCATGAACTGACGGCAGTGGCCGCAAGGGGTGTAGTTGACGGTGATTTCGCTGATCCCGGTCTCGCCACCCAGCCAGGCGTTGGAGATGGCGGACTGCTCGGCGTGAACCGAGTGGAACAACCCTTGCCCTGCAAACTCCATGTTGGCACCGAAGTACCAGGTGCCGCTCAGGCCGCAGGCGATGGCACCTACGTAAAATTTGGAGATGGGCGCCACCGAGCAGGCGGCTGCCAGCGGCAACAGGGCGAGGCGCAGGGCGCGATCATCGAGACCTGTGGCGGCTTTCAGGGTGGCGACTTGCTCCGGCGTGAAGCGGGCGTTGAAGTCGGCACTATCCAGCATGGGCTGCACGGCTGCTTTGAGCGGGGCAGAGAGGGTATCGAATGGCTTGGCAAAACGGGGATGCATAGTGTGTCCTCAAAGGCCAATTGGGCGGCCATTGTAGGGAGCAAGCTCGGGTAAATGTGTGAGCCGGCTCACGCCCTGACGGGCAAACGGAGGGGGATGTTAATGGAAACGTTTGTCTTGTGCAAATTGTGCGGCAGGTCGCACCCCGAGAGGCCAGCAGGCCCCTCGGAATGGTCAACAGGTGGTCAATGGGGTGATCAGATCAGCCAGTGATAGATGGCAAACAGCAGCGGCGCGACGGCAGCGGTGAGGATCCCGCACACCACCATGGCCAGCGATGCAAAGGCGCCTTGGGTGATCCCCTTCTCGGCGGAGGTGGCGGTGCCGATGGCGTGGGCACAGGCCCCCATGGCGAGCCCTTGGGCTTCCGGATCGGTCACTTTGAGCAGTTTGAGCAGCGGGTAGCCGATCAGGGCGCCGACAATTCCCACCACAACAACAACGGCGGCCGCGATGGCGGGAATGCCGCCGATGGACTGGCTGACGCTCATGGCGAGCGGGGTGGTGATGGATTTGGTGGCAAGGGAGGCGAGCAGCGCCGGATCTGTGCCCATAAAATGACCGATCAGCAAGGTTGTGCACACCGAGATCAAGACGGAGGCGAGGGTACAGATTAGGATGGGCTTGAGCTTGGCCTGGATCTGGCGCGCCTGCTGATAGAGCGGCAGTGCCAGCGCCACTACTGCGGGCTCCAGCAGCATGGTAATGGGGCTGCTGCCGCGCTCGTACTGCTCAAGGGGCAGATCAAACCAGAGCAGCAGGCCGATGATCACCGCGGTCGGCACCAGCACCGGATTGATGATGGGCCAGGGCAGGCGGCGATAGAGGGCACGGGTGGCGAAATAGAGCGCCAGGGTCAGGGGAATGGCTAGCCAGAAGATCATTTGTTCATCCTCTGGTAGAGCCGACCGACGGTGGCGAGGATCAGCACGATCCCGAGCACGATGCAGAGCATGATGACGCCGAAGGATTGGCGCAGGGGCTCAAGCCAGGCCACCAGTCCGACCGCGACCGGCACGAACAGCACGCCCATGTGGCGCAGCAGCAAACCTGCGCCAAGCTCGACCCAGTGCAGCTTGATCAGTTGCAGGGAGAGCAGCACGAACAGCAACAGCATGCCGATGATGCTGCCGGGAAAGGCGAACGGCAGGATGGCTGCCACGGATTTGCCTGCCAGCAGGCAGGCGACGATGACCATAAAGTCACGAAAGTACAGCAAGGCGCGTTGCGCGATCACGTGAACCTCATCGACTGGGAAGAAAAATCGCAGTTTACCAGAGAGGCCGGGTCGCGGCATTAAAACAATAACAACTGAAATCAGTTCATTTGAAGCTGATTTGTATGCAGATTATCTGTTGAACATCGTCTGATAGAACCCTTTTTCGAACTACAAGGAGTAGTGATGACATCCCTCTTGTCCCGAGTTCGCCAGCTGGCGAACGATAATGCGTTGCCACCCCATCTGCTGCAAACCCGTGAGTGGGAAGGGCCCCTGTGTCGGGTGCGACTCGACAACACCGGTTCTGATGCCACCCCGGTCGAGCGCTGGGTGCTGTTTGACGGCAAGCTTGGCCTGCCGGTGGAGAGCGCCATCTATGGCGAAGGATTCCAGATGCTGGCCCAGACCATGGGTTGCTGGCAATCACCGCAACATGTCGGCCGTTGCCCCGATGCCAGCGTCTATCGCATCACCGATGACAATGGCTATCACACCATTCACAACCTGTTGCTGGTAGAGCATGGCAAGGGGTGGCTGCTGCTCGCCTTTGCCAGCTGCCACCGTTTTGGCGGGGAGTTCCGCCTCTATCCCGATGGTCGCTTGCAGATCCTGATGAACTGCGAAGGGCGAAAACTTGCCGCCGGTGAGCACTGGCAGAGCGAGGCGCTGATCTGCCTCGAAGGGGCGGAGCGCGAGGATCTGCTGGCCGAGCTGGCACGGCTGATCGAGGTCGAGCACGGCTCGCTGATCGGCAAGGTGAGTGAGCGCCCGAGCGGCTGGTGCTCCTGGTATCACTACTACGCCGAGGTGAGTGCTGCCGATATTCGTGAAAATCTGCAGGTGCGTGCCGAGCGTTTCCCGGCCCTGCGCTATGTGCAGATCGACGACGGCTATCAGGCCAAAATGGGTGACTGGCTCACTCCATCGGCCAAGTTCGAGCAGGGCGTTGCTGCATTGGCTGCGGAGATCAAACAGGCTGGCTGCGAGCCCGCTCTCTGGGTCGCCCCTTTTATTGCCGAACCCGGTTCACAGGTGTTTCAGGATCACCCCGACTGGTTTGTGAAGGGGGATGACGGTCTGCCGCTCCCCTCCGAGCGGGTCACCTATGGCGGCTGGCGCTGCACCCCCTGGTATGTGCTGGACGGCACCCACCCTGAGGTGCAGGCGCACCTCGAGCGGGTGTTCCGTACCCTGCGCGAGCAGTGGGGCATCCGCTATTTCAAGCTCGATGCCAACTTCTGGGGCGCCCTCCACGGTGGTCGTTTTCACGATCCGGCTGCCACCCGGGTTGAGGCCTATCGGCGCGGCATGGCCGCCATCCTGCGTGGTGCAGGTGAAGGGGCCTTCCTGCTCGGTTGCAACGCCCCTATCTGGCCAAGCCTTGGGCTGGTGCACGGCATGCGGGTGAGTGATGACGTGGAGCGCAATGGCCATCGCTATCGCCAGATCGCTCGCGAAGCCTTCTGCCGCGCCTGGCAAAATGACAAGCTCTGGGCCCTCGATCCCGACTGCATCTGTCTGCGGGATCTGCCAAGCCAGCAGGCAAGCCAGGCGGAATATAGTTTCCATCTGGCGGCGTTGGTGGCAAGCGGCGGCATGATGCTGGCGGGTGATCGGCTGCAAGATCTCGATGAGGAGCAGGCGGCGCAACTGCGCAAGCTGCTTGAGCTCTGTGCGGCCCGGACACCTTCTGCCCGTTTCGAGTCGATGGACTTTGCCTGCGGCGAAGTAAGCCTGCCCGAGGGGGGCACTCTGCTCTGCCTCTTCAACTGGGAGGGGCAACCACAGGAGTTTCTGCTGCCGGAGGGGGGAACCGATTTTTGGCAGGGGCAGGCAGTCGGCACAACCGTGACCCTGCAAGGGGGCGAGGGGCGGGTGATCCGCTACACCTGATCACAACATCACCACATACAATTCAGGCTCCATTACGGAGCCTGAATTGTTTCAATCAGCGGTTATCAGCCACGTTTTTCAGTAACGCCACTCAAAACCGACGGCGTATTTGGCTGAGCCATAGCCCGGGATATCACTGCCGGAGGCGATCGCCTTGAGGGTCAGCAACGGGGTGATGGGCACCCCCAGACCAAAACCGATGGCCAACTGATCATTGGGGTTCCCCATCAGATCGACCCGCATCACCCGATAGAGGGACATATCCTCGCTCAGGTGCATATAGGCTTGCGAAGCGCGGTTATAGACCTGACCAAACACCTCCAGCTGGAAACCTGACTGGGCGCTGATGGCCAGCGGTACCCCGACAAACTTGTAGAGATGGGAGCCGTTGAAGTAGCTGTTGGTGATCAGGGGAGTGAAATCAGTCTGCTGATAAAGGGTGTTGAAGTTCTGTTCTACGATGCGATAGGTCTGCTCGGGCAGGCGAGCAAGATAATCCGGCACATCGAACCGGTATGCGGCGTTGGCTGCCAGCGGCAGCAGGGCCAGTAATCCGAGCAGTGCGTGGTGACGAGGCATCAGCAAATGGCTTCCGTTCGGCCAAAGAGATCTCTTGCTTGGGAGACATCCGCTCAGGATGTTGCAAGATATTGGTTTTTGGGGAAATCCCCTTCGTCATTATGACCTGAAGAAGGGGATGGGCGGGAAGGATTTATTGTGAAACTACTCACAACTCATAAATCTTCCAGATAGTGATAAAGACTCTTTAGAATCGCAAAGTTCCGTTCGTTACTCTGGTTTTGCTCGGCCAGCGCCTCGAGACGGGGCACATAGTCCGGCAGACGGCGGCTGAAGTAGTCGCTGCAGTGCAGGCGCCAGCGTTTCTGCTCTGCTTCGCTCAAGGTGTGTGGCCAGTTGCGGGCGCGGTAGCGGAACAGCATCTCCGGCAGCCGGGCGTCGGTAAAGGCGAACTCCCGCTCACCCAGCAGATCCGCGGGGGTGGCACGCACCAGATCCATGGTGGACTTGTCGCCATGGCCAAAGAATCCGGCGTAGAGCTGGGTATCGGGGTCGCTCTCATTGCTGCCGGCGAACTCCTGATTGAACACCTCCACCAGTTTTTCCCGCACCTCGGGGTGGGCGCGTAGCAGATCCAGGCTCTTGCGGCACTGCTCCCGATCGATGCCAAGCTCGTCGGCCCGCTCCGCGGTCAGGGTGGCGGCCGGTGCCAGCACCGGGCACTTGTTGATGTGTACCAGTTTCACCGGAATGCCCGCCAGATCTCCCAGCTCCTCTTTCTTGGTATAGAGGCGCTCGCGGATCTCCTCGCTGGAGAGTTCAATGAGCGGGGTGGGGTCGCGGGTCAGGTCGACCATGATCACCGCGTTCTGGTTGGTGGGGTGCCAGGCGAGCGGTGAGACCCAGCTTGCACACCCCTGCCAGGGGGAGAACATACCGGAGACGTGTACCAGCGGTTTCATGGTCACCACGTCGATCAGTGCCTTCACCTTGTTCTTGTTGCGAAGGTCAAACAGGTACCTGAACAGCTTGGGCTGGGCCTTTTTCACCAGCTTGGCCATCTCGATGGTGGCCAGTACGTCAGAGAGTGCATCGTGAGCATTGGCGTGGGCTACGCCGTTGGCGACCGTCAGCTTCTCCAGCCGGAAACTCGGTTTGCCTTCATCATCAAAGGCCCACTCGATCCCCTCCGGCCGCAGGGCATAGCAGGCCCGCAGCATGTCGAGAATATCCCAGCGGGAGTTGCCGTTCTGCCAACTGTAGGCATAGGGGTCATAGAAGTTGCGATAGAGGGTGTAGCGGGTCACCTCGTCATCGAAGCGGATGCTGTTGTAGCCAAGCACACAGGTATTCGGCGTGGCGAATTGCTCGTGGATCTGGCGAATGAAATCCGCCTCGCACAGCCCATCCTTCATCGCCTTTTGCGGCGTGATACCGGTAATCAGGCACGCCTCCGGATCCGGCAGGTAGTCTGCCGGAGGCTTGCAATAGATGACCAGTGGCTCGCCAATAATGTTGAAATCCGCATCGGTACGAATACCGGCAAACTGCGACGGCCTGTCCTTGGCGGGGCTGATGCCGAAGGTCTCGTAGTCGTGGAAATAGAATGTTGGCTCGTTGCCCGCGTGTGCTGTTTTGCTCATGTTGCTCGAGATGAGGTATCCGATGACGGTAGCGCCTGGCGCTAGGGTGGGCGGTGCCAGGCACCACAATTGCCTGCATGGTAAACCATAGCGCAGGCAGAACGAAGGGCGAGCCGTGCAGGTGGCGGTTTATTGGGCGGTTGCTCCCGATATCTTATGCACTTCTGTCTTGCTCACCGGGACTATACGACCAATTTATCTCGTAGGATGCGATGATTTTTTATGACACCAGAATGTTAGCCTGGTCCCATATCCGCTGGTTATAAGGGGTATAACCAGCGTGTGACAGCGGGAGCCTTTAGACTGCAGGCCTCAAAACAGCAATTTTGCAGGTGGTGCAGTTATGGTGATTACTCAGGGTCCACAGTTCAACGGCAAGGCATCCAAGCGGATGCATGTGATGGCCAAACCTATCGGGGCCGTGTGTAACATCGACTGTACCTACTGCTACTACCTCAGCAAGCAGGATCTGCTGGAATACAAGAAGGGATGTTCGCCCCAGATGGATGAGCAGACCCTTGAGACCTATATCCGTCAATATATCGAGGGGCAGAATACCCCCGAGATCATCTTCTCCTGGCAGGGGGGCGAGCCGACGTTGCTCGGGCTCGACTATTTTCGCAAAGTGGTCGAGTTGCAGCGCAAATACCAGCCGCAAGGGGTGGTGATTGCCAACGACCTGCAGACCAACGGCATCCTGCTCAACGATGAGTGGTGTGAATTTCTGGCCGCCAACAACTTTCTCATCGGTCTGAGCATTGATGGCCCCGAGCTGCTTCACAACGCCTATCGGGTCAACCGAGCCGGGCGCGGTACCTTCAATCAGGTGATGACGGCGGTGGCGCTGTTGCACAAATACAAGGTGAAGTTTGCCACCCTGACCTGCGTGAACAACCTCACCAGCAAGAATGCGCTGGAGGTTTATCGCTTCCTGCGTGATGAGGTGAAGTCGCCCCAGATGCAGTTTATCCCCATCGTCGAGCAGAAGAGTTTTCGCACCACCGCGCCCCAGACCTGGCAACCGCAGGAGCAACTCAAGCAGGGGGACAAGCGCCTCAATCCCTGGCACAAAAATTCGGTGGTCGAGCCCTGGTGCGTCTCGGCCGAGGGGTGGGGGGATTTTCTCATCACCATTTTCGATGAGTGGGTGCAGCGGGATCTGGGGCGGGTCTTCGTGCAATATTTCGAGGCGAGTGTCGAGACCTGGATGGGACGCAAGAACCCCCTCTGTACCTTGGGGGAGATCTGCGGCAAGGGGCTGGCGATGGAGCCCAACGGCGATGTGTTTGCCTGTGACCACTATGTCTATCCCAAGTACAAGATCGGCAATATCCACCATCAGCCGCTCAGTGAGCTGGCGTATTCGCCCGCCCAGCAAGCGTTCGGCTTTGCCAAATCGCGCAGCCTGACCCGCCAATGCCAGCAGTGTGACTACCAGTTTGCCTGCTATGGGGAGTGCCCGAAGAACCGCTTTATTCGCACCCACGAAGGGGAGGCAGGTCTGAATTACCTCTGTGCCGGTTGGTACAAGTTTTTCAGCCATATCGATCAGTCGATGGCCTATATCCTGCGCCGTGCCGGTTACCCTGTGGCCCATGGCAAGTATCGTGATGCGGGGATGAATAACGGCGTCATGACACATGGTCAGAGGAAATAAGCGATGCAGAGCATGTTGAGTCGCTGCGAGTTCCGTCACACCCGCTCCGGCACCATGAGCGCCTTGTGGCTGGCCCTTGGCATGACCCTGTCTGGCCCAGCACTGGCGGTAGCCAGCCCTGAGCCGCCAGTCACCACATCAGCGAATGGGGCACCCACTGCATCCGTGGCGGCCAGTGCGCCCTCAGCCGCCCAGATCCAGCAGTGGGCCTACAGTGCGCAGGATATCTCCCTGCCAGCGGTGAAGCGGGCCGATGCCCTGCGCCAGCTGGCGGCTTATCCGAACCAGAACAGTCTGGTGGCGGTGGCCAGAACTCTGCGAGACGAGAGTGCGCTGGTGCGAGAAGCTGCGGTCGTAGCTGCCGACCCTTATCAGTTTGCGCACCGCTGGCGACTGCTCTCACCACTGCTGGCTGACAGCAGTGCCGAGGTTCGCCGCGCCGCTACCCTCAATCTGGCTCGCGATTATGGCGCCATGAATGAGGGGCAACTGAGCGCCATTGGCCAGCCGCTGGCGGAGTTGAGCGAGTATCTCGCCCGGCAGCAGGACCCTGCGCAGCAGCTGTTGCAGGCAGATCTCTATCGCTGGACCCGGCAGTGGGACAAGGCGCAGGCAAGCTACGAACAACTGCTGGCCAATCAGCCTGACAATCCCCAGCTCTGGCTTGGCCTCTCTGACAACTTGCGGGCCCAGCAACGGGATGGCGAGGCGCTGGCCCTGCTCAACAAGGCGATCCTTGCGCTGCCGCAGAATGCCAACCTCCATTACGCCAAGGCGCTGACCCAGGTGCGCCTCGATCAGAAGAGCGAAGCAGCAGTCACCATGGCACGGGCGGCGGAGCTCGCTGGCAATAACAGCTACTTCTGGTATCTCAACGGGGTGCTGCAAGAGCCGCTGGATCTCGAGAAAGCCATCGGCTCGTTCGAGCTTGCCTACCGGATCTCCGGCGCGCCGGAGCAGCTCTATGCGGTGTGCGATATCTACCTTCGCCACGATCACCCCAAGAGCGACACCTGCATGAGTGAACTTGGCAAGATAGCGCCCCCCGAGGTGCTGGCCGAGCTCAATAGCAAGCGCGCGAGCAAGACGAGCACGCCGCCGGTTTCCGCTGGCCAGTGATGGCTGCCACTTCTCTTACTGCACAGGTCAGGTTATGACGATCATACCGTTCAAATTCGCAATTCCGTTGCTGGCGGGCACCCTGCTGGTGGCTGGCTGCACCCTCTCGGTCAAACAGGGCAACCAGCCGCTCCATCCGCTGCGACAGAAGATTGAAGCGGACATGGTGCTGGTGGAAGGGGGCCGTTTTGAGATGGGCTCCAACGACCCTGCCGCCAAAGCGAGCGAAGGGCCACAGCATGCGGTCTCGCTCAGCAGCTTCTACATGGCAAAATTCGAGGTGACCCAGGCTCTGTTCGAGTCGGTGATGGGCCCCTCCATCAGCTATTTCCAGGCGCCGGATGTACCGGTCAACAACCTCAGCTGGCAACAGGCCAATCTGTTTGTGACAAGGCTCAATGAGTTGACCGGCGCTCACTACCGCCTGCCCACCGAAGCTGAGTGGGAGTATGCAGCCAAGGGGGGCAAGCTGAGTAAAGGCTATCGTTACAGCGGCTCCAATCAGATTGACGAAGTGGCCTGGTACAGCGGCAACGCCAAGAATCGCGCCTATCCGGTGGGGCTGAAAAAGCCCAACGAGCTGGGGCTATACGACATGACCGGCAATGTGGGGGAGTTTGTGGCTGATGCCTATGAAGAGACCTTCTATCACCACACTCCTCAAGAGAACCCGAACAATGCCCAGGAGAGCAAGAGCCACCTCGCCCATAAGTCGGTGCGAGGCGGCAGCTACGCCTATGAGGCTGAATTGTCTGAAAATTTCCGGCGTGATTTTGCCAGCCAGTCGGTGATGATGGCTGACATGGGATTGCGACTGGTGCGAGATGCCCGTTAGGACTGAACGATGGAGGTGGTCAGCCCCAGCTCGCTGACCACTTCGAACAGCTGCTGGCGTAGCCAGCGGTGGCCCGCCTCGGTGGTCCGGCTGGGATGCCAGATGGCCGACAGGCTGAATACTGATTCCTCGAAGGGGAAGGGGAGTACCCGCACATCATACATGCCGGCAAAGGTATTTATGATGGAGGTAGGCAAAACCCCGATGATCTCGCTGCATGCAATGATGGGCAGCATCTCCATGGCGGTCGGCACCCGTACCACGATATTGCGGTTGGCCATTTGCGGCAGGTGCTCGGCGGTGATCATGCTGCCTCTGACCTGCCACTGGGCCAACGCCACATGCTCCTCGGTAAAATAGGCCTCCACCGTCAAGTTGCTGCCCAGTCGCGGGTGGTTGCTGGCACACACCACCTTCACCTGCTCGCCATAGAGCATCTCGCTCTTGAGCATGCTGCGCCCGCTCTGGGTCATGTCGATGATGAGATCATAACGCTGCATCCGCAGGTCACTCTCCATATCCTCGGTAAAGAGGGGATGCACCTCAAGCGAAATACCTGGGGCGTGTGCCCGGATCTTGCACAGCAGCGCCGGGACCAGTTGGGCGCTGACCAGTCTGACACAGGCGATGGAGAAGACTCGCTGGGAGGTGCGTGGATTGAAAGTGCGCGATGTAGAGAGGGTCGAGCTGAAGTTTTTCAGCGCGGCCGCCATCGCCGGATAGATGTCGATGGCAAACGAGGTGGGTTCCATCCCCACGACCTTGCGATTAAACAGAGGATCACCGTAGATCTCCCGCAGTCGCTTGAGGGCCTTGCTGACGGCGGGTTGGCTGATCTCCATGCGTGTCGCCGCCCGGGAGAGGCTGCGCTCTTCATAGATGGCGACAAAGATCGGGATCAGGTTCAGCTCGGTACTTCTGATGTCTAACAAGAGAGGCCTCGTTACATGTTTGTGGAAAATTCACATTGCCTTGGCACTGTCGGGTAGCCGGAGGGGAGAACCTGCTACGCCAGTCAGGTGGCGTGGCAGCCAGCTGGTATCCCACTTTGGCAGTGTAATGAAGTGGGTAAAGTGGGACAACCAGTGCAGGACTGGTTGCTGCGTGGTGCACTTTATTTATCTGTTTGCTTTGCTGGATGATTGACCTGCAGAGGTCGGTTTGCCAGTCAGGGGGGTCAGTTCCGGCAGGGCCGCTTGCCAGCCGATAATGTGGCCCAACCGTGAACGGATGTTGCCAAGACTGGCGCCCCGTCGCCTTTGCAGGCGCACCAGCAGGCGCCAGCCCATCCTGAGCGCATCAGCCCGATCAAGGGGATCTTGCTGGAATACAACCTGTTGTTGCTGCCAAGCCGGATCGGAACTGACACGGCTAAGTTCCAGCCAACCCCTCTTGGCCCGCAGATAGCGATAGGCCAGTACCCGCACCGCCCCCCACTGCCTGCTCCAGATGGCGGCCCCATATTGCCAGCCGAGCGGGCGAGGGTGGTGACGGTAGTAACGGGCTATAGCCAGGAGCGCCAGCACCAGCAGGGCTACACCACTGGCTACTCCAAGCAGCCGATGCCAGTAGGCCGCCAGCCAGGAGGCGGGAGTGTGGCGCACTTGCAGGGTCTGCCCAGGGAGGGTCAGGGTTTGCAGCTGGCCAGTCTGGCTGTTCCACCAGGCAAGCTCCAGCGCGGGCAGGGTCAACTCACCACCGCGCTGCACGATATAGGTAGTCTGATCTTCCCGTGTCGAGAGGTACTCACCCCGCTCCTGGGTATCGTTCAGTCGGGCTTGCGCCGGATAGGCCTGTACCCGCCCACCGCTTGCAAGCGGAGTGATCAGCGGCGGGATCAGTACCGAGAGGGTATCCTGCCCGCTGGCGGTCACGGTGCGGGTGATAGCATCCCCTACCCGCAGCTCGCCGTCAGCATGGTCATCCGCAGAGCGCTGCCAACGCTGGCTCAGGGTGAGATTGCTGGCGCTCAGCCAACGCCCGCCGACCGTTAGGGCTGGGTCGGGCAGAGCGGCGGCAAAACGCTGAGGGTGGGTGGTAAGGGTGATCTGCCGGGAGCCCCCTTCAGGGCGCGCCACGGTGGCCCGCACCGTGATGGCGGGGATCTCGAACTGGCCGGATTGCTGGGGATAGAGCGTCAGCTCCCAGCGCTGGTGCGACCAGGTCTCGCCATCGCGGCGCTGGGTGAAGTTGGTCGCCAGCTCGCTGCGCTGCTTGACCATGACCCCCGGCAGCTCGAACTGGCCGATGCGGGTACCCGCGGTAAACCAGCGGTTGGTGGCCAGCTCCAGATAGAGGGTGATCTGTTGGTTGACGGCATAGGGGCGCTTCTCCTCCCCCTGCTCTTTCAACCAGCTCTTGAGGGTTACCTGAGTGGCGTCAGTCGCATCAGAAGCCTCAGCAGCCTGTGCTTCGACCGTGAGCAGCACAGCCCCGAGCAGGGTAGCGGTCGCCATATATCTGCACAGCCAATGGCGGAGTTTATTGTGCCGGTTGCACATGGGTAGGTTCCTTGTGGGTGGCAGAACGAGGACGGGCGGTTGCGCCCGTTTGCTGCGCGTGTAGCTGGAGGCGGAATTTGGCTTGCAGGAAGTCACCGGGATCAGACTCCACCCGGCGCAGCCACTTTTCGGCCTGCGCCGGATTGGCCAGGATCTGATCTGCGGTCAGGGTTTCGCGCGCCATCAGGGATGAAGCCACTGTCTCTTCCGCCCCGTCGGCACTGCGTGGCTCATCATCGGGCAGTTCACTGGAGTGATCAGGTCCATCCGGCGTGCCGGTCTGGCTCTGACTGGCGCGGTTGATCTCGTCAACAATCCTGCTCATCACCTGATAGTTGTGGGCGGCTGATTGACGCACGCTCGGGTCGCTGGCCTCGTCAGCCAGTTTCCGGAACAGCCGGCGGGCGGCCAGATACTCACGCTGTCTGGCGAGGGCATTGCCGGCATAGAGCAGAGCCTGTTCGGAGTCGGCTTGCAGGAATGCTGACTGGGCCAGCGCAAACTCGGCGCCATAGTAGTAGGCCACCCCTTTGTAGAAGGGATCTTCATAGTGTTTAGCCGCCTCCAGATAGTCCCCCTGCTGGAAGTACCACTGCCCCTGCTGATCCGGGGTGAGCCAGAGGTTTAACCACTGCTGTTTCAGCTCCTTTGCCCAGTGATTGATCGCAGGCTCTGTCGGCTCTGCGGGCGCCAGCGAGAAGGTGGTGGCCTGCGCAGGCGTCGTCTGTAGCAGGGAGAGACCGATGGCTGCCACCAGACCCCACTGCACCAGCCAGCCTTTGCGAAACCAGAGCAGCAGCAGGGCGACGACCGGAAAGAGCAGGTAGTAACCCATGTCCTGCCAGGGCATCAGGGAGTCGTTGTGGATCAAAAAGTTGCGTTCAATCCCCCGGTTGATGCGCTCTACGTCGCCATTATCCACCGTCATGGTGAGCAGGGTGCCATCGCTGTCACTGGCCAGTCGCCGTAGTGAGGCAAGCTCCAGCGGGCGTTTGCCACTCAGGGCCGGGTCGCCAGCGGCCAGGATCAGCAGCTGACGGGATTGACCACGGAAATAGTCAGCCAAGGGGGCAATGGCGGAGGGGCTGATGCCATCACTCACCAACAAAACGGTGCTGCCGGTCTCATCGGCCAAAAGCTCGGTGAGCAGCGGGATCACCTGTTCGGTGCGCTTGCCCGCTTTAGGCATGATCTCGGGACGGATGGCGGCGAGGATAGGGTCATAGACGGCATTGTCACGGGTCAGCGGCATGGCGGTGTGGGCCGAGCCGGCAAAGACCACCAGCCCGTTGCGCCCGCCATCGCGGGTCGCCAGCAGATCGCTGATCTTCTGCTTGGCCCGCGTCAAGCGGTTGGGGGCGATATCCGTTTCCAGCATGGAGTCGCTGTTATCGAGCAGGATCAGCAGGGCGCCCTGATCTTCGCCAAAGGGGGAGGGTTTACGGCTCCAGGTTGGCCCTGCGCAGATCAGGATGGCCAGCCCCATCAGCAGCCCCAGCACCTTGAGGGGCAGGTTCTTTTTCCAGCCGGTGTCCCCCAGCGTCAACGCCTCGCGCAGATGGGTCGGCAGCCGCTGTTGCCAGCTGTTCGCTTCATCCATGCGCCAGCGCAGCAGCAGGATGGCGACAAGGGGGAGCAAGGCCAGCAGCCACCAGGGGCGCAGAAAGTGGGCATTCAGCCAGAGCTGTTGCCAGTAGAGGGGATCCATCATGGCGTGTCTCCTGAGAGAGCAGTGCGCAGGCGGTAGCGCCTGAGGGTCAACAGGGAAAAGAGAGTGAGATAGAGGCCGACGCTGACGGCGATGAGGTAATGGTGCAGGCTTTCGCGGGTCTGAAAGCGGGTGCTTTCGTAGCGTTGTGCCTCCAGCTCACCGATCACCTGATAGGCGCGCGTCAACTGCGCCTCATCAAGAGCCTGAAACAACTGGCCGCCGGTCAGGGTCGCCAACTGTTGCAAGGTATCGAGATCGAGTGCCTGTTCGCCGACGGTGGCCGGATCCCCCATGACGATAGTATGCAGCCGCACACCGTTGACCGCGGCTACCCGGGCCGCATCCCGCGGGCTGACAAAACTGCCGGTGTCGTTGCCATCGGTAAGGATGATGGCGACTTTCTCCCGCTTGGCGCTGTTCTGGTCTAGTTGCCCGTGGCGATCACTGTTGTTGAACACTTTGATTGCCAGACCGATGGCATCCCCCAGATGGGTACTCTGACCAGCCATGGCGACATCGGTCTCCTGCAGCAGGGTTTGCCAGGTGTCGAGATCGGCGGTAAACGGCGCCTGGAGAAAAGCGGCATCCCCAAACAGGATGAGCCCGAGTCGATCTCCTTTACGCGTTGCAGCAAATTGTTTAAGCACCTCTTTGGCGGCGTCGAGCCGACTGAGGGACTTGCCGGGGTCGGGGGAGAAGTCGGTCTCGGCCATGGAGCCGGAGAGATCCAGCACTATCATCACATCCCGCCCGAACCGCTCGCGTACCTGAGGCGGGCCATAGATGGTAGGCTTGGCCAGCGCCACCACCGCCAGTAGCCAAACGGTGGTCAGGGCGATCCGTTGCCACCAGCTGGCAGTCAGCTGGGTTGCCCCCTCACGCGGCCGCTCATCCAGCAGGTCGATCAGCAGATCGAAGAAGGGCACCTTGATGACACTCTGCCGGGTGCGATAGGCCGGAATAAGGCGAAACACCAGCAACGGCAGGGGCAGCAGCCAGAAACAGTGGGGGTGGGCAAACTCGAGACCGGCATCAAGCATGACGGGCCTCCGTCGCCAACGAGGCTGTTTGTATTGGAGTCTGGTGGTGGGCAAGCCAGTCGTTGCAGAGGGAAACGAGGCAGAGCTGATCACTGACGCTTAACACCACCTGATCACAGACCAGCGATACCAGCCAGCGCTCCCCCAGTTCGGTCGCGAAACGGGGCTGCCTATCAGCCATGGCATTGTCGAGGGTCTGCAGCAATGCCATGCCAAACAGCTTGCCGTGCCGGGGATCTAGGTGGGTCAACACCTGCTTGATCAGGTGAAACAGCGCCAGACTGGCCCCGGCATCAGACCAGTTGATCGTGCGCAGGGCCGCCTGCGCTTCACGGCGGTAACGCTGTTGCCACCAGCGCTGTGCCCGGTGATAGAGCCAGAGCAGCGCCAGCGCCCCCAGGCTCAGCGCCAGCAGCAGCCAGCCTGTGGTTTGCGGTTGCCAGCTGATGGTGGGTGGTACGGTCACGTCCTGCAATTCGCGCAGCATATAGGTGCCGGGCAGCTTGTGGTTCATCAGTGATCTCCTCCCAATGCGGTAATGAGGCGGGCGAGGTGGTGGCCACCGGTGTCGAGGGTAATAAGCGGCAATCCCTTGAGGGCCATCAGTCGCTGCAGTTGATCTTTTTTCAGTTGCTGCTGGTGGGCTAGCCCCTGATCCAGCACAGGGATCTGGTGGGGAGCAATATTGAGCTGGTACTGGCCATCGCCGACTACCCAGCTGGCGTCAGCGGCTGTGGTCGACAGGGTAGACTCGAGGGGATCGGCGATGTGCAGTGCCAGCACATCGTTGTGCTGCTGCAAGTAACCAAGGCGGGTCAGGTCGGCCTCGGTGACGCCTGCCCAGTCGCTAAGAAAGATCAGGGTGGTATTTTTCAACTTGAGGCGGCCCAGCATCGCCAGCAGGGGGGCCAGACCGGTCGCCTCGCTGTCGCGGCTGGTGGCCGAGAGAGCATGATTGGCGGCACAGAGCTGGCGCAGTCCTGCCAACCAGTGGCCACGGGAGCGCTGGCCGCGCAGCCACGCCACGCCATCGCAGTGCAAAATGGCGAGCCCGACCCGATCGCTCTCTTTGAGTACTTGCCAGCCGAGCAGGGCGGCGACTTCGGCGGCCACTACCGACTTCATCACCTCCACCGAGGAGAAGAACATGCAACTGCGCTGATCAACGCAGAGGATCACGTGACGATCTTTCTCTTCACTATAACTGCGCACATGGGGGCGGCCGGTGCGCAGGGTCACTTTCCAGTCCAGGGTGCGAATATCATCCCCTTGCTGATAGTGGCGCAGCTCTTCAAAGTTGAGTCCACGGCCGCGAAAGCGTGACGGGTGGCGGCCGCACAGCAGGTTGCCGCTGTTTAACCGGGGCAGCAGTGAAAACTGGCCGACCAGCCCCTGTAGCCGGACCAGCGTCAGGTAGTCACAGTGGATGCGGGGGTCACCACTGGGCGGTTGCCCGCACTGTGTCAGCCTGTCATGGGATAAGGAGCGAGGTGTCATGGTATCGCTTACCCGATGACGACGTGATCGAGCAGAGTCATCACCACCTGCTGGTGATCCACCCCATCTGCCAGCGCGTCATAGCTGAGGGTAAAGCGGTGACCAAGCACGCTGGGCACCATGGCGCGCACATCGTCGGGCAGCACGTGGTTGCGCCCTTGCAGCCAGGCATAGGCGCGTGCGCACTTGTCCAGAGCAATGGATGCGCGGGGACTGGCGCCGACCGCAATCCACTGTGGCAGCCCGGTGGCTGGGTAGCGATCGGGGTGTCGGGTCGCCATGACCAGCGCAATGATGTAGTGCTCCACCAGCGGTGAGACCGTCATGGCCGAGAGCTCTGATCTGGCCTGCAAGATGAGCTCAGGAGGGAGGGGGGCGAACCCCTCGTTCTGCTGGCGGGTACCGCGCTCTTCGGCCCGCACCAGCCGAATGATGGCAAGCTCTGCCTCATCATCGGGGTAGGCGACCGAGACCTTGAGGGCAAAACGGTCCATCTGGGCTTCTGGCAGCGGGTAGGTACCCTCCTGCTCGATGGGGTTCTGGGTGGCCAGTACCATAAAGAGCGCGGGCAGGCGATGGCTCTTGTCACCGACGGTAACGGTGCCTTCGGCCATCGCCTCCAGCAGCGCCGCTTGTACCTTGGCGGGGGCGCGGTTCACTTCATCGGCCAGTACGATGCTGTTGAAGATGGGGCCTGGCTGGAAACGCAACTGGTGGGCTCCGTCACGCTCCTGATACATCTCGGTGCCGGTTACATCCGAGGGGAGCAGATCGGGGGTGAACTGAATGCGGCCGAAGCTGGTATTGAGGGCTTCTGCCAGTGTCTTGACCGAGCGGGTCTTGGCGGTGCCGGGCAAACCTTCAAGGAGCACGTGGCTATTGGTCAGCAGGCCGATGACCAGGGCGCGGATCACATGGGACTGGCCGACCACACTGTGACCAACCTGTTCGATAAGTTGCGAGATCTGTTGTTGCAAGGAGTTCATAGGGTTTTCCACAGGGTACATTTAACGAGACAGAGATAGGGCTAGAAGGGGGCCAACGGGTTTTCAATTTCCAGCCGGCACGGGGCGTCCGGCTGGAAATTGAAAACGCCCACCAGAGAGTGATGGGCGTTGGAGTCACCGCCTTACTTGATGGTGGCGACTTTTTGTTTGAGTGCGTCCAGCTCTGCCAGTTTGCCCTTGAGCATCAGGCTCTGGGAGCTAATGCTGGCCGGGTTCATCTGGAAGCTCTGCTGCATCGGGTAGTTGGGCAGAGTGTCGAAGAACTCTTTCAGGATCCCCTGCGCAGGTACGAACAGCCACATGTTGTCTGCCATCCAGCGCAGATACATGCCTGACTCATGCGGTGCCTTCTCGAACGGATCTGCACGCAGGTTGATGATCTGCGGCCAGTTCGGAGTCACACGCGCCGCGTCGGTGATGTTGCCCTCCATGGTGGCAAAGTTAAGCTTGAAGTCATTCCAGCGCACGGCGTTGAGTTCGCCGTTTGAGGAGAAGTAGAGCATGGAGTTGCGTGGGGAGGTGTCGGCTTTTCCGGCGAGGTACGGCATGAAGTTGTAACCGTCCAGTTTCACCCGCCACTGTTTGCCGTTGGCCTTGTAGCCCTTGGCCAGCTTCTCTTTCACATCCGGTACACCGGCTGCGGCCAACAGGGTCGGCATCCAGTCCTGATGGGCCATCATGGCGTTGACCTTGGTGCCTGGCTTGATCACGCCCGGCCAGCGAACTAGTTGCGGAACCCGCATCCCGCCCTCCCATGTGGTGCCTTTTTCGCCGTAGAATGGGGTGGTGCCGCCATCCGGCCAGCTGACGGTCTCGGCGCCGTTGTCAGTGGTGTAGATCACGATGGTGTTGTCGGCGACCCCCAGCGCGTCCAGTTTGTCGAGCAGGATCCCCACCTGATCATCGTGCTCCAGCATGCCGTCGGCATAGATGCTGACGCCGGATTTACCCTGGTACTTCTCTTGCAAACGGGTCCAGACGTGCATGCGGGTGGCGTTGTGCCAGATGAAGAAGGGCTTCTTGGCCTTGACTGCTTTCTCCATGAACGCCAGCGAGGACTCGAGGAACTCTTCGTCAGCATGCTCCATGCGCTTGCGAGTCATGGGGCCGGTATCTTCAATCTTGCCGTCGGCAGAAGATTTGATGACGCCGCGTGGGCCGAACTTCTTCTTGAACTCCGGATCTTTCGGGTAGTAGTAGGTTTCCGGTTCCTCTTCCGCGTTCAGGTGATAGAGGTTACCGAAGAACTCGTCGAAACCGTGCTTGGTCGGTAGATGCTGGTTCTGATCGCCCAAATGGTTCTTGCCGAACTGAGCCGTCATGTAACCCTGTTCTTTGAGCAGATCACCGATGGTGGGTGCCCAATCCGGAATGCCGTGGGTGGATCCGGGCATGCCGATGGTCAGCAGACCGGTACGGAATGGCTCTTCACCGGTAATGAAGGCGGCACGGCCGGCGGTGCAGGATTGCTGACCGTAGTGATCGGTAAAGAGGGCCCCTTCATTGGCGATCCTGTCCAGGTTCGGGGTCTGGTAGCCCATCATCCCCTGGTTGTAGGCACTGATGTTCCAGTAGCCGATGTCATCGCCCATGATGGCAAGAATATTGGGCTTGGCGGCTGCTGTGGCACTACCAGCGGTGGCCATTAAGGCAAGGCTCATGGCTATTTTGTTTATTTGAATGGCCATTATTGGCTCCACTCCTAATCTGATGTGAATTGGTACACAAAATGGGCGATGAAAGCAGCGTGCGTTTAACGCGGTGGAAATATCATCCCGTGCAGGCTGTTGGAGGGGATGGAATACCCGGATGGGCACATTCCCCTTTATCGCTGTCGTTATGACCTGCAAAGAGTGATATGACCTGAATAGCCCGAGTTAACCGCAGCTTGGAAATCAGCTTTCAACAGTTTCACTCTATAAATCCCGTTTATCCCTGTCGCCTTATAGCGAATATAACCGCTGGTTATCCGTTATTTTTTCTCCAACCCTTCGGTCGCAGGCTATCGGGTGGGCTGGAGCGAGCATGGGAAGCTGTGTCCAGAAAGCGTGAGGTGTCTACCGTTATCGATGGCGACAAGGCGAATAAATGGGTGATGGAGTTCACAGTTCGGTTAATTAATTTTGGGATGGTGGTAGTTATGGGCGTTGTGGTGTGCCTTTATTCAAAATTATTACTGGCAAACCGAGCACTCTTTAATTCTGATTAAGTCATAATTAAGTAAAGTTGGGGTGTTGATTGTTTCGCTTAGATATGAGTTTTTAAAACTGCTCACAATCTCTACGCGAGATTTAAAAAGTCTGCCCGCATATTTTTGAACGGATAAATATGACTTGAATGGGAGTGGCCAAATAAATCCAGCTGTGATCTTTGTCTTTTCAAGGGGCGCAGGTTCATAAATGCCTATAAAAACAAGGTAAAAGGCTCGGCTATTGACTAAGTTGATAGAAGGCGAAGCATAAAACAGCGCCAGTTTGATACGACAACATCGCATGGGACCAGGATCATGGACAGAGCGCAGGGCGCAGCCCCCTTTTCATTGCAAGTGGATCTAAGGCAGGTGGTGTATGCCCTGTCAGCCTCGCTGGATCTGGTGGGCATTGGCGATGTGGCCCACGGTAAACGGGTCGGGATTATGGCTGCCGAGTGCAGTCGGGAGCTGGGGATGAGTGAGGCCGAACGCTGTCTGCTGTTCGAGTTGGGGGTGCTGCATGATATCGGTGTCTCCTCGACCATCACCCATCACCATCTGGTCAGCGAGTTCGATTGGGAGTCCTCCCAGCGCCACTGCGAGGTGGGATATCAGCTGCTCAAGGATTTCCGTTTGCTGGCCCCGTTGGCCCTGCCTATCCGTTATCACCACACCCACTGGCACCTGCTGCGCGAGATGGCCGATGTGGACCCCAATGTGGCCCGTCAGGCCAACCTTATCTTTCTGGTGGATCGCTGCGATGCGTTGGCGGCGCCCTACTATGGCGATGGTTCATTGTTGATGCATACCAACGAGATCCGCGCACGCCTGCGGGATTTCCGGGACGAGTTCTTTGCCCCCGAGCTGGTGGATGCCTTCCTCAAGGCGTCTCGCTCTGAGGCATTTTGGCTGCAGCTGGAGGCTCGCTCCATCAATGATTACATGCTGGAGATGCTGCAGGTGCGGGAGCCTTGCTTGACTTTCAACGGGGAGCTAAAAGCGCTGGCGCAGATCTTCTCTGGCATTGTCGACGCCAAAAGCCCATTCACGATGACGCATTCGCTCGGTGTGAGCAGGTTGTCTCGTGCATTGGCCGAGCAGATGGGAGTCAGTGCCATACATTGTGACATGTTGGAGATCGCCGGTTTGCTGCATGATCTGGGCAAGCTCAGGGTGCCGGACGAGATCCTCGACAAGCCTGCCAGCCTGACGAAGGAGGAGCGGGCCATCATCAATACCCACAGCTTCGAGACTTACCAGATCCTGCGTCATATCGAAGGGTTTGAGGAGATTGCCTGTTGGGCGGCCTATCACCATGAGGAGCCTGATGGGGAGGGCTATCCGTTCCACCTGCCGGCATCCGCCATGGCGCTCGAAGCGCGGATCCTGCGGGTCGCTGATATTTTTCAGGCAATGGTGCAGGACAGACCTTATCGCCGCGGCCTGCCTGCCCGTGACGCATTGACCTTTATGCAGCAACTGGCGGATCAGGGGCGGGTCGATCCTGCGGTGGTGGCGGTGCTGGCCGATCACCTGCCGCAGATGATGATGGCAGCCATTCCGGATCGCGAGCCGGATCATGCCATCAATTGAGGGAGAAGCTGGCCGCTGACTCATACTGCCGTGAGCCAGCTATGCTTGGAACAAGCCGAGCATGGTGCCGGTACCGGCGCACAAGACGCCAGCTTGATGGACTACCGTAGGGGAGCAGATATGGAATCGCTAAAAGCCAAGGATTATATGCAGAGCAGACCCATCACCTTCACTGCCGACATGATGGTGCAAGCTGCGGTCGAGAAATTTCTGAACAGTCATCAGCTCGGTGGCCCGGTGGTGGATGGCCAGGGCCATCTGATTGGCTGGATCTCCGAGCAGGATTGCATCGCAGTGCTGCTTAAGGAAGCCTATCACTGCGAACAGGTGGCGCAGGTCAAGGATGTGATGCGCAAGGAGGTGTTGTCGGTGGGACCCGATACCAGCATTTTGAGCCTGGCGGAGATGATGATGGGACAAAAGCCGAAGATCTATCCGGTGGTTGAGGAGGGACGCCTGCTCGGTGTCATCAATCGCCACAATGTCATGCAGGCCATTCACGCCCAGCTCACCACCTGTTTTGTCCATCACTCCCACGGTTAACCCTGTTTTCCTCTCTCCCAAGGCAAGCTTCGGCTTGCCTTGGCTATTCATATGCTGCGATTTATTCATGTTATGCCATCTTACAATGGTTGTTTTGTCATGTTTGATGATCGGCCAATCTCTCTGTCTTCCCATAGATAACGCTACGTTAAGGCTTGCACCGTTCCCGCTCGCTCTTTAGGATCGCTCGCAGCTAATCGATATGGCCCCTTTGGGCACCTATTTAAGGAATTCGTACCTTGTCTCTCTCTATCGAGGCGCTGCGCCGCCGTCTCTCTGCCTGCATGAACCTCGACGCCCGCCGCCTTTCCAGCCGTCTGCACGGGGTCAAGAAGCTGCCTGAAGGCAAACAGGCCGCCGTGCTGGAGACCATCGCTGCCGATCTGGATGCCGCGCAAGCGCGCTATCAAACCCGTCTGGCCGGTGTGCCCAAGGTCACCTATCCGGACAACCTGCCGGTCAGCCAGAAGCAGGCTGAGATCGCCAAGGCCATTCAAGAACATCAAGTGGTGATCATTGCAGGGGAAACAGGCTCGGGCAAAACCACCCAGATCCCCAAGATCTGTCTGGCGCTCGGGCGCGGGGTGAAGGGCTTTATCGGCCACACCCAGCCACGCCGTTTGGCAGCCCGCACCGTCGCGGCCCGTATTGCCGAGGAGATGGAGTCCGAGCTTGGCCACTATGTGGGTTACAAGGTGCGCTTTACCGATCAGGTGAGCGAGCAGACCCACATCAAGCTGATGACCGACGGTATCCTGCTGGCGGAGATCCAGAATGACCGGATGCTGACCCAGTACGACACCATCATCATCGATGAGGCCCACGAGCGCAGCCTCAATATCGACTTCATACTGGGCTATCTAAAGCAACTGCTGCCCAAGCGCCCCGATCTCAAGGTGATCATCACCTCGGCCACCATCGACCCGCAACGTTTCTCCCGCCATTTCAACAAGGCGCCGGTGATCGAGGTCTCCGGCCGTACCTATCCGGTGGAGGTGCGCTACCGCCCACTGTTTGTTGATAAAAAAAGCAGTGACAAGAGCGAGGGGCTGGAGGAGCGCGACGAACTGCAGGGGATCTTCGACGCGGTGGAAGAGCTGGCCCGCGAGGGGCTCGGGGACATCCTTATCTTCATGAACGGCGAGCGGGAGATACGCGATACCGCCGATGCCTTGCGCAAGCTCAATCTGCGCGATACCGAGGTGTTGCCGCTCTACGCCCGTCTCTCCAACGCCGAGCAGAACAAGGTGTTTCAGCAACATGCCGGACGGCGTATCGTGCTAGCCACCAACGTGGCGGAGACATCGCTGACGGTGCCGGGCATTCGTTACGTCATTGACCCGGGCACCGCCCGCATCAGTCGCTACTCCTGGCGCACCAAGGTGCAGCGCCTGCCCATCGAGCCGGTCTCCCAGGCCAGTGCCAACCAGCGTAAAGGGCGTTGCGGTCGGGTGGCGGACGGCATCTGTATCCGCCTCTACTCGGAGGAGGATTTTAACAGCCGCCCTGCCTTCACCGACCCCGAGATCCTGCGCACCAACCTGGCCTCCGTCATCCTGCAGATGCTGGCGCTCGGCCTTGGCAATATGGAGGCGTTTCCCTTCGTCGAGCCACCAGAGTCGCGCCATATCAAGGATGGCCTGACCCTCCTGAAAGAGCTGGAGGCGGTGCGCGAGCCTCCCGCCACCGGCGATCGCGAGGCCAAACTGCAACTGACCGAGATCGGTCGCCAGCTCTCGCGCATCCCACTTGATCCGCGTCTGGCGAAGATGGTGATCAGCGCGGCGCAGACCGGCTGCCTGAGCGAGGTGATGGTGATCACCGCCGCCCTCAGCATTCAGGATCCCCGCGAGCGGCCCATGGAGAAGAAGCAGGCCGCCGACGAACAGCACAGGCGCTTTGAGGACAAGGATTCCGACTTCCTCGCCTTCGTCAATCTGTGGAACTACCTGAAAGAGCAGCAGGATGCCCTTGGCAGCAACCCGTTCCGCCGCATGTGCCAGAAGGAGTTTCTCTCCTACTTGCGGGTGCGCGAATGGCAGGACATCCATTTCCAGCTGCGTCAGACGGTCAAGGAGCTCGGTTTTAAAGCCAACCATGAACCTGCAGATTTCAAGACGGTGCACTGTGCGCTCTTGACAGGCCTCTTGAGCCATATCGGCAACAAGGATCTGGAGAAGCCGGAGTTTCTGGGGGCCCGCAACGGCCGTTTCCACCTCTTCCCGGCCTCGGGTTTGTTCAAGAAGCCGCCCAAGTGGGTGATGGCCGCAGAATTGGTTGAGACCTCGCGTCTCTACGCTCGCATCAACGCCAAGATTGAACCCGAGTGGGTGGAGCCGCTGGCGGGCCACCTCATCAAGCTGCACCACAGCGACCCTCATTGGTCGAAGAAAAATGGTGCCGTGATGGCCAAGGAGAAGGTGACGCTGTATGGCCTGACACTGGTCAACGAGCGCACCATCAACTTCAGCCGTATCGATCCGGCGCTGTGCCGCGAGCTCTTTATCCGCCGCGCCCTGGTGGAGGGGGATTTCGAGACCCGCCACCGTTTCTTCAGCGACAATCGCAAGCTCCTGGCCGAGGTGGAGGCGCTGGAGCACAAATCCCGTCGGCGCGACATTCTGGTGGATGACGAGGATCTGTTCCGCTTCTACGATGCCCGTTTGCCGGAGGAGGTGATCTCTGCCCGTCACTTCGACAAGTGGTGGAAAGAGGCGCAAAAGCGGGATCCCGAGCTGCTCAACTTCGAGAAAGAGATGCTGATGAAGGGGGATGCGGCCCACATCAGCGATCTCGACTACCCCAACTTCTGGCAGCAGGGGCGCCTCAAGCTCAAGCTGACCTATCAGTTCGAGCCGGGGGAGGCCGCCGATGGCGTGACCCTGCATATTCCGCTGCCGCTCCTGAATCAGGTGGAGGTGAAGGGGTTCGAGTGGCTGATCCCGGGGCTGCGCCACGAGCTGTTAGTGGCCCTTATCAAGTCGATGCCCAAGCCGATGCGCAAGAACTTTGTGCCGGCGCCGAACTATGCCGATGCGCTGCTTGCCAGCATCAACCCCGAGCAGGGGCCGCTCTTGGACGAGATGGAGCGTCAACTGCGCCGCATGACCGGCGTCACCGTACCTCGCGAATCCTGGGACTGGAATGCGGTGCCCGACCACCTGAAACTCACCTTCCGGGTGGTGGACGACAAGCACAAGAAGGTGGCTGAAGGGAAAGATCTGGAAGCCTTGAAAGAGTCGCTGCGTGGCAAGGTGCAGGAGACCCTGTCGCAAGTGGCGGATGATGACATCGAGCAGTCCGGTCTCACCCTGTGGAGCTTTGGCGAGCTGCCCCAGGAGTACAGCCAGAAGCGCGGCGGCTTCGAGGTGAAAGCCTATCCGGCGTTGGTGGACGAGAAGGACTCGGTTGCTATTCAGCTGGTGGAGAGCCCTGTGGTGCAGCAGCAGCTGATGTGGGCCGGTCAGCGCCGGCTGGTGCTGCTCAACGTGCCATCTCCCATCAAGTATCTGCAGGAGAAGCTGCCCAACAAGGCCAAGCTCGGGCTCTATTTCAACCCGTTTGGCAAGGTGGCGGAGCTGATTGATGACTGTATCGCCTGCGGCTGCGACAAACTGATCGAGCAGCATGGCGGGCTGGCCTGGGACGAGGCCGGTTTCGAGGCGCTCAAGGAGTTTGTCCGCGCCGAGCTCAATGATGCGGTAGTGGAGGTGGCTAAGCAGGTGGAGGCTGTGCTGACGTTGTCCCATGAGATCAAGAAGCGGCTCAAGGGCAAGATGCAGCTCGATACCGCCTTTGCCATGTCCGATATCCAGCAGCAGTTGGGCAACCTTATCCACAAGGGCTTTGTCACCGAGACCGGCTGGCAGCGGTTGCCTGATTTGCTGCGCTATCTGCGGGCCATCGAGCGTCGCCTGGAGAAGCTGGCCATCGATCCCAACCGGGATCGGGTCTACATGCTCAAGGTGCACAGTGTGGAGTCGGAGTACAAGGCGCTGCTGGCCAAGATCCCCAAATCCCAGCTTGTTCCCACCGAGGTGGCCAATATCCGCTGGATGATTGAGGAGCTGCGGGTGTCGTTCTTTGCCCAGAATCTGGGGACCCCTTATCCGGTCTCCGATAAACGGGTGCTTAACGCCATCGCTCAGTGCTAAGCTGCTATCTAACTGTTTTAACAGCATGATAGCGGGTGCTGAGAAGGGGTTGCCGGTCAGGTAGCCCCTTCAAACCGCAAGTCAGGGAGGCAAGGATGCTGGGGATCTGGTTGAGTGTGGCGCAGGTGGTGATCAGCGGTTATCAACCCATCGCGGAACAAACCTGGGTGCAGTTGAACCCGGAATATTACCCGCTGGCGCGCACGCCGCCTGCGATGTTTGTGGCCTGGCGTGGCAATCAGTTTCCGCCGCTGGCCCAAAAGCAAAAGCACGGTCGCTGGCAGATCCTCTTTCCTGCCCGGTTGGTGCCCCCCTTCGACCTGTTCGAGGGGGAGGCGCAGCTCTCCAAAACCTATCTGGCAAGGCTGCGGCGTATCGACGAGATGGCTTACGGGGTCGCCCCCGGCCAGGTCGCTGCAATCGTGCAGCAGGGGAGTGGTTCCCCTGATTATCACGCGCAACCTGTCGCGCCCTTTATCGCCGAGTTCCGTACACCCCAAGACGCGTTCGGTGGTGTTGATATGCTCACCGACCCCGCCGAGAACGAACCTCTACTGGTTCAGCTGGGGGTGACCTTTCGCACTGCGGGGATGAGTGGTGCCCAAGGATATGAGGGAGTAGCGAGCACCGATATGGCGCTCGCCAGCCACACGGCTAGCTTATCCGCAGGCATTGACGTCATGCTTACCCTCTCGGCTCCTGCGGCCGGCGGTCCACAAACTGTGTGTCATCAGGTCGCAGCAGGGGAGACCCTGTGGCGTATAGCGAATCAGTTATCCAGCGCCCAGGGAGCAGATACCTACAGCTATTTGCTGGCGCTGGTGGCAGAGAACCAGCAGCGGCTTGGCAAGAGCATTCGAGTCAGAACGGGGGAGGGTCTCTACTGCCCGCGCGCCGAGACCCTGGCGCGGTTTGATGCCCTGAGCCCGGCTCAGCGTCAGCAGCAATTCGCCCGGTTGGAGCAGGGGCGCTAAATGCAGAGTCGGTACCTTGTATCAGAGTTTGGCCCGTGGTAGTATTCGCGCTCGTTTTGCGAGGTGCTGACCGGTCGCAGTTAGCACCATAAATTCATCCAAAAGAGAACATACTATGTCTTTCGTATTCCAAGCTGAAGTCCGTTCTGACCTGGGGAAAGGTGCGAGCCGCCGCCTGCGTCAAGCTGACCAAGTTCCTGCCATCGTTTACGGTGCAGGCAAAGAAGCCCTGTCCATCACTGTTGACCACAAGAAAATGATCCTGGCTCAAGAGAAGCCGGAATTCTATGAGTCTGTACTGACTCTGGTTATCAACGGTGAAGAAGTTAACGTAAAAGTGAAAGCTATTCAGCGTCACCCGGTACGTTACAAGCTGATCCACCTGGACTTCGTTCGCGTTTAATAGCGAACCGTCAGGTTGAAGAAAAGCCACTCTCAGGAGTGGCTTTTTGCTATCTGGCATCTTGTGATCAGGCTGAAGGGACTTGCCAGATAAGCCAGCAAGGCGGTTATCCCAGCTGGCTAAGGGCTTGTTGGCAACGCTGCTCGGCGGCATCAAGCTCCAGCAGTACCATCCTGATATCTTCCATCTGCTGTTGCAGGGTCTCCCGTTTTTCCTCAACCAGTCCCAGCATGGTCTGTAACTGGGTGCGGCTGCTCTTGTCGGCATCATAGAGATCAAACAGCTCGCGGATCTCGGCGAGGCTGAATCCGAGCCGCTTGCCGCGCAGGGTGAGCTTGAGGCGAACCCGATCCTGCTTGCTGTAAATGCGGGTCTGTCCCTCTCTGGCGGGATTGAGCAACCCCTGATCCTCGTAGAAACGGATACTGCGCGTCGTAATATCAAATTCCCGGGCCAGCTCACTGATGCTGAAGCGCCGTCCTTCATCCTTGTTGTTCATACAGACTTCTTGGCGAACTAAATCCTGTCTGCACCTTACCTAAACGTAAACTGCACTGCAACTCTTGTTCCATCGCGTCAGAACCCCTATGTTATGGCCATGTAACAAACAGAGGCAGGCAAATGGATATTGCAATTGTGGCGGCAAAACGGACTCCGATGGGGGCGTTTCAGGGGGCATTGGCAGAGGTAACTGCGCCTGAGTTGGGTGCCTGTGCCATTGAGGCGGCACTACAGCAAAGTGGGCTGAGTCCGGAGCAGGTCGATGAAGTGTTTATGGGCAATGTGCTGGCGGCGGGCGTGGGGCAAGCGCCAGCCCGGCAGGCGTTGTTGAAAGCAGGGTTGCCAGATAGTGTGCCTGCTACCACGGTCAACAAGGTGTGCGGATCCGGCATGAAAGCAGTGATGCTGGCGGCGGATACCATCCGCCTTGGTGACAACAGGGTAGTGGTCGCGGGGGGGATGGAGAGTATGAGCCGTGCCCCCTATCTGCTGGATAATGCCCGCAGCGGCTTTCGGATGGGGCATCAAAAGGTGCTGGACCACCTATTCCTCGACGGTTTGCAAGATGCCTATGATGGCCAGCTGATGGGGATACATGCCCAGCGCAGCGCCGATCTGGCCGGTTTGACCCGCAGTGCCATGGATGAGTTTGCTCTTGCGTCGTTGCAGCGTGCGCGCGATGCGCAGCAAGCCGGCGCGTTTGCATCCGAGCTGGCAAGTGTCTATCGCGGTGATCGCTTGTTGCTGGCCGAAGACGAGCAGCCCGGCAAGGGCAGACCGGAGAAGATCCCGACCCTGAAGCCTACGTTTGGCAAGGAAGGCACTATTACGGCGGCCAATTCGAGCTCCATCTCGGACGGTGCAGCGGCGCTGATATTGATGGATGGCGCCACGGCGCAAGCCTGGCAGGTACCAGTGCTGGCACGGATCGTCGGTTATCAGAGCCACGCGGCATTGCCCGCCGAATTTACCTCTGCGCCCATTGGCGCCATTTCACGCTTGCTGGCGAGTCTGGCATGGTCGGTGGAAGAGGTGGATCTCTTTGAGATCAACGAGGCCTTCGCCATGGTCACCATGCTGGCCATGAGCGGGGTCGGCATCCCTCATCACAAGGTTAATGTGCATGGTGGGGCCTGTGCGCTTGGTCATCCGCTGGGGGCGAGTGGCGCGCGCATTCTGGTGACGCTGATCGCCGCGCTGCGGCAACGGGTTTTGCGGCGAGGCGTGGCCGCGCTCTGTATCGGGGGCGGGGAGGCGACCGCTATCGCGGTCGAGGTGAATGACGAGACGAATTAATTAGTGGCTTCCATCGCCAGCAGTTGTTCCGTGACCCAAGTGGTGGCGGCCAGATAGAGGTGACTCACCTTATCCTCGCTCAGCCCCAGGCGGGCTGTTCTGGCCGTGACCCGTGACCAGTTGGCGCTCTCGTAATCTTCACAAAACGCGAGGTAGAAACCGAGATTACCTTTTCGCTCCAGCAGCGCCAGCCGAATATCGTCGATAAGAGGGATAGTGCCGAGCAGCTTGTCCATCGGCTGCTCCATCAGTACATCCAGCAGGGAGAAGAGACCAGTGATAAAGGCCTGTTGTGCCTGCTGGCTCGGGGCGTGGGCGTGGGCCAGCAGTTCACAGAATCGGGCTCGGATCATTGACATCTGGTAGAGCTCGGCGCTCTTGCCCTTGCCGGCGCTGGTCGCGGCTACCAGCGAGACAAAGCGCTTTAGCTGGGTGTTGCCCAGATAGATGGCAGCCTGGCGAAATGACGAAATAGGGTTGGTGTGACCTTTGAGATGGTTGACATAGCGCAGCAGCTTGAGGGAGAGGGAGATATCCTGACCGAGTAGCTGCTCAATCTTGTTGATATCAGGCTCTGCCTCGTTGACCACGTTGAGTAACTGCATCACCACGACTTGCGCTGGCTCCATGGTGGCTTGCTTGACCATCTCGGGTCTGCTGAAGAAAAAGCCCTGGAACAGCTGGATCCCCAGCTGTTTGACCCGCTCGAACTCCGCCTTGTCCTCTACTTTTTCCGCCAGATAGGTGAGCCCCAGCGTCTGATGCCGCTGGATAAACACTTTGATCTGCATCAGGGGGGTGGCACGAAGATCAAACTTGATGATGTGGATAAAGGGGAGGAAGCGCTCCCAATCCGGTGACATGGTGAAGTCATCGAGTGCCAGTTGATATCCCAGCTTGTGCAGCTGTTTCACCTTTTCCAGCAGGGCATCATCCGGTGGGGAATCTTCCAGGATCTCAATCACCACTTTTTCGGGCGGCAGGCACTCTGCCAATCCCTCCAGCAGCAGTGAGTGGGGGAAGTTGATAAAGCAGGGGCGGCCGCCCAAGAGCTGATCGATATTTTGTTGCAGGAACTGTTCGACCACCAGGCGTGACGTCGCCTGTTGGGAGGAGATGCTCGGGAAGACATTATTCAGACTATCGCGAAAGAGCAGCTCATAGGCATGAGTTTTGAGGTCTCTGTCGAGGATCGGCTGTCTTGCTACGTAGGAATACATGCCTTGCTCCAGTAAAGGTACTGGGTTGATTTTATGGTGTTGCAGAACACTATGCCAGTGTTCACCTTATTGAGTAAGGCAATAATTGGCATAGCGTTTTTTGCAGGGAAGGAATTTAGAAGAGATAGCTCAATTGTGCACCAGCCAGCCAGGCATCCCCTTCGGAAGTGCCCTGGAAGGTGGAGGTCGTCATCGGATTACCCGGTTGCAGCTCCATTTTTTCAGTGACATCCACCTTTTTGCCATCGATCAGGGTCAGCCCCAGATCCACGGTCAGGTTGGGCGTGAACTGATACCCCATTCCCAGGCTGTACCAGAGCCGATCGGCATCCGGGATGGAGATGGTACGACGATCGGCTGGCACCGGGCTGGCGTCATAGGCCACACCGGAGCGCAGTTGCCACTTGGGAGTGACCTGATAGGTCATACCGATGGCGTAGCGCCAGCTATCTTCCCAGTGCTCGTCCTTGATGTGCATGTTCTGCAAATTGTTGAGATCAGCTTCCAATTGAACGAATTTGCTCCAGTTGGTCCAGTTCAGGCTGCCGTGGATAGCCAGCTTGTCAGTCAGCTGATGGAATGCCGCCAACTCTGCCGTCGCTGGCAACGGCAGATCCAGACTGCCGGTATCTCTGATCTCGGTAACGGAGCCATCTGCATTGGGTCGGCCCACGATAGCATCTCCCGAGAGGGTCAAAGTGACATCGTGACGGTAGGATAGGCCAATTCGGGTTTGTTCGGACAACTCCAACAAGGTGCCGACATTCCAGCCCCATGCCCAGCCATCTCCTTGCAAATGTTTTGCGATCAGGTTGCGAGAAGGGAAGGTGCCACCGACTTCGCCTTCGCCCTGAATAGCAGAGATCCCGGCACCAATTGACCACATCTCATTGATGCGATAGGCGAGTGAGGTACCCAGATCCATGGTCTTGATATCGGAGACATTGCCAAAGTGTCCCGCGCTGTAGTTATCCGGCATCTTGACGCCAAGACCGTAGTAAGAGGTTGCCGAGAAGCCGAGTCGCCACTGCTCGTTGAGTGGAATGATGAGATAGGCGTTGGGTACCCAGGCTGCGGCGGCGATATCGTGTGCACTGGCATCGGAGGTGACGATACCGGCTTTGGTCGGCAAGCGGGTGTTACCTTCAATATTGACGTCAGGACTGACATAGATGACTCCGCCAGAGAGTGCCATCTGATCGAAGCGGGTCATGGCTGCTGCATTGCGGGAGAGCACACTGGCGTTATCCGCGATGGCGGCCTCACCGGCAAAGGCGCGTCCCAGGCCTGTAGCGGACTGTTCAGCCAGCTGGAACCCGGCGGCATGAGTCTGACCCGCGATCACCAGCAGGGCGATGGCGGACGGTTTGATGATGGGATGCATGGCAAAATCCTTGCTGTTACCCGAAGGTTCAATCGGTCATATGAATGGAGGCAGGATTTTATATGGTATGACCAGTAAGGCAACGGTAATGGCCAGTATCTGGATAAAACAAGATTAAATGCTGGGATGATGCACTCTAATAGATTGATTAGAAAAGAAAAATAAACACGTGTGTGCTACATGTGTGCGCTGAACTGGCTATTTCGGACAAAAAAAGAGCGCCTGGCGGCGCTCTTTCCATTCTATCAATAATCAGAACTTCATGTTGAACTGGGCAGAAGCCAGGAAGGCGTTGCCGTGGGAAGTTCCTTTCCAACGCAGGCTGTCGGAGTGGCTACGCAGACCTTCGTTGACGTCAACTTCTTTACCGTCCAGATAAGCCATACCAAAGTCAACGCTCATATCGGTGTTGATATGGTAGGTGGCACCGGCGCTGTACCAGATACGGTCTGAGTCGGGAATGCTCAGGCTGCGGTAGTCAGCTTCGATCGGGGTGTTGTCATAGGCAAAGCCCATGCGAGCTTCCCATGCCGGGTTGATATACCAGGTACCGCCGATGGAGTAGCGAGTAGAATCTTTGAACTTCTCATCTTTTTGCAGACATACGCCGCCAGCACATTGGCTGCTGGTTGCTTTCAGCTCCTGGAAGGCGCTCCAGTCAGTCCAGTTTACAGAGTAATGAACAGCAAACTGCGGGCTCAGGCGATGGTAACCAGCGAACTCGGCTTGTGCAGGCAGATCCAGCTTCAGGTTGCCATCCACGGTGCGATTCAGTGAGCTTGCACCTTGGAAATCACCGTCAAAGCTCATATCGACTTGTGAACGGTAGGTCAGTGCAAAGCGATGGTTTTCATTGACTTCATACAGGGTACCAACGTTCCAGCCAAAGCCCCAGGTGTCGCCTTTCAGGTGAGCCAGACGAGTATCTGTCGGCAGCGGGCCACCTTGGCTAGGTGGGTTCAGCGGGCCCAGCAGACCGGCATAGCGGTTGAGTTCGGCGGCACCGTAAACGGCGTTGATACCAGCACCGACACTGAAGTGTTCGTTGACACGATAGGCAATGTTCGGGTTGATATTGAAGGTCATCAACTCGGTATCACCAGCACCGGCACCAGCCGGGAAGGTTTTGGAGTATTCGGTGGAGAGACCGTAGTTGGAGAAGATACCAATACCCCAAGCCCACTGGTCATTCAGCGGCTGAATAAAGTAGGAGGCGGGAACGAAGGCTGCCGGAGCAATTCCACTTTCGCTGGCTGGAGCCATTTTGTTCGCGCCAGCGTAAACAGCACCATCCACATCGACATCCGGTTTGATGTAGGTGCCGGAGACAGAAACTGCCATCTTGTCGAAGGTGGTCATGGCCGCCGGGTTACGGGCCAGGACGGAGGCGTTGTCGGCGATAGCTGCTTCACCGGCATAGGCGCGACCCAGACCGGAGGCCGAGTGCTCGTTCAACTGGAATGCCGCGGCATGGACTTGACCGGTGGCCAGCGCGATGGTGGCGGCAATCAGGCTCTTCTTGAAAATAGTTGTCGTCATGGTGTTCTCTCTTGTAGGCAGATTTTTTTGCCGATATTGGCTGCACGTTCAATGCAAACCTCGACAAAATCCGTTTTTATTTCAGCTTCTTCCCAATCAATTCTGGCGTGATTCTATGGATCTGGTAGGAGGTAAGAAATCAGACCAGTGACAGCAGAATACATAAAAGTGATCGATGTGTTAATCATTTGTTTTAACCTGCTGTTTAATTCATCATTTTCAGGGTCTAAAGGTGGATTATTGACCTGGATTGCCGATCTCCGTCACAAAAATAATTTTGTCAATTTTTCGAAATCTTGAGGCAAATGAGTGACAAAGGGGAGTAAACAGGGAGAGAACAGGCTGCGGCTCGTGACCGCCGCCTGCTATTGAGGATGGTTCTGAGGTTGTTAACCGGCGATGTTAAATGTCCCACTGCAGACGTGACTGCAGAGCATTGGCAACGGGGGCAAGTGGCTCTTTCATCTCGCCAATCAGTACCATATTGGCGCCTTTGAGCTGGACAATCTCCCCTTTGAGGGTGCCATCTTCAAAGGTGGCCTGTTGCAGGGTTAATGGAACATGTTTGGGCACTAAAAAGAGGGTGACTGGCCCCATCTTTCCCTGGATCACCATGTGCAAGGCTGGTCCCTGATAAAACGAGCAGTGATTGACATAGGTCACCTTGAGCCCATCCATTCCGCTCAAGGTGGCGCCATACTTCTCCATCTTGGCATTGATGTTATGCAGATTGACCTGCTCATCGACACCTTCAATAAAGGGTTCTTCGCCATAGACATGAGCCATCGCTACCTGTGCGAGGGAGGGGGCCGCAGGAGCCGTTTCTGGCAGCGTGATCCAGCGGGTGCTCATTCCCAGCAGGAAGGCGACCGATGCAGCCAGGGCGATCTGGCGCCAGGATGTCGATGTCCGGAGCTTGACTGGCGCCGTGCCAAGGGGTCGGGATGGCGGCATATCATCTGGCGCATCACTGTCTTGCAGCATGGCTTGCCTGAGCAGGATCCGCTCGGCCAGTCCGGCGGGAACCTCAACCTGCATGGCGTGCTTGAGAGTTCTGTCGAACTGCTTCATCTCGTCGAGATAGTTCCGATTGGCCTGGCTTGCTTCTGCGGCTTTGAGAAAATCCGGCAGTTTATCGTTGGGCTGGATCATGGCGTTGCGGCGAAATTCGAGTTCATCCATGTCCGTGTCCTCTTGCTTGGTTCTTCTGCTCCATCGCCTCCTTGATCTGGTTGCGGGCGCGAAACAGTCGGGTCATGACGGTGTTTTTGTTGAGGCCGAGCATCTCGGCAATCTCCTCACCACTGAATCCTCCCACGACTTGCAGCAGCAGTGGCTCCTGATACTCCTCGGGCAACCGGGCGATGTGACGGTGCAACCACTCGTTCTCCATCTCCTGTTCGCTGTGCAGTGCATCGTGCTGGGGTTGAGGGTGATCGTCGAGATCAACCAGCTCCAGCTGTTTGCGTTCAAAGCGGCGGGCGTTTTCCCGTCTGAGGATGGTGATCAGCCACCCTTTGGCCGCCTTGTCATCCTGCAGGGTGTCGATAGCCTTCCAGGCACGCAGGAAGGTCTCTTGCACCAGATCTTCCGCTACGTTGGGATCCCGGGTCAGCCAGTAGGCATACCGGTAGAGATCGCCATGCAGCGCATGAACCAGTGCTTCAAATTTGGTTTGTTTGTCAGCCATGGGATCAGAGACCGGCGAAGTGGCCGGATCATTTCCACCAATATGCTGCTGAGCACGTTTTTTTCTAAAAAACAGCAGTGCCATAGGGCAATCCTTGTCAGGGGGCGTGGTGGCGGGAGCGGGAACTCCCGTGCGCCAGCAGGTAAATCAGGTACGCAATACCGGCGGTTTCATCAGCCCTGAGGGTACGCGCCAGAGCGCGCCACTCGATGGGCGGACCAGAAGAGGGTCGTGCAAAACAGGCTCGCTCGAGTGCGGCGAGCGCGTTGCCGAGCCGATTATGCCCAGCGTCGGGCAACTGGCCTAATTGATAATAGGAGACCTGCCAGCGCAAGGTCGCCCATCGGATCAGTGCCTTGCGACTGGCATCCGGCTGGTGTCGGGCAAGGGCACGTTGCAGTTGATAGAAGGCGCGCCAGCGGGGCCAGTGGCGCCATAGTTCACGCAGCGTTATGGCCAGCACGACCCACCAAAGGCTCTCTCGCAGTACCATCTGCGATGTCTGCTGATCAGGTTGCCGATTTGTCGTTGCCTGAAACGTCAGCGTGATGGCAGGCAGGCTGGCCTGCTCAATCCGGCCGCTTTGGGTATTAAACCAGGGCAGATCAATGGGGGGAAGCTGGTAGTCACCGCTCTGCTCCGCGACCAGAGTCTGGCGCCACTGTCGCTCAAACAGCAGCTTGCCATCTCGGTAACGCTCCTGCTGTTGCTCGCCATCGGGATGTGCCTGTATGCCGCTTGGCAGTTGATGGGCCATCAGGGGGACAAGCTGTATCTGGCCGCTGTCACCATTCTCCATGGTCAGGGTGAGGATCCGGATCAGCGGTTCACCCACTTCCCCCATGGTGGCCGGTTCAAGCCGCTGGCTCAGGGTCAGCCGGGTGGCCACCGGCGTGGCGGGGGCTTTGTCGACCCTCACCTCTAGCGGTGCCGCGCGGGCCGAGAGTTTTTGCGGCTTGTTCCCTTGCTGCGTGAGCTGCCCCTGCAAGCGGGGCGAGTCGAGGTGCCAGAGCCCAGGCGCTTTTGCCTGAACGAGCCAGCTGCGGGTGAGCCGACCGGGTAGACCAGCCTGAGCGGGGGCGATCCACTCGTCGCTACCGAGGCGACGGATGGTGAAGTGGGCAGAGCTAAGCTCGCTTAGCGCCGGGTTTTGCATGCTGGTGGGCAGCCACAGTGTCAGCCGGTAGATCACCGGCTGGCCGGGATAGAGTGGGCCCTGATGCTCAAGGCTGGCCTGCATCTCGAGGGGCGAGGGGGCTGCGGGGTGCGGCAGCGAGGCAGTTTTCGCCTCTCTCAATGGCAGGGTGAGCGAGGGGGTAAACTCATTTCCCAGCTTGAGCGGGGCAATCACCACCTCGGTATTTGCAGGTGAACCGCTCTGGTGCAGCGGGATCTGCCAGCGAGTCAGTTGTTGTACCGGGGTGGTGACCCGGCTCATGGTCACTCTGCCCACTGCAAATTGGCGCAGTAGGGGGGAGATCTCCAGCTCGTTGCTCTGGCGCTCGCCATCCGCTTCGATGATCAGTAGCCAATCGTTGGGGTCGGCCCCCGGCAGCAGCTCTGCCCGTGGGGGCAGGGCCCAGCAAAGTTGACTCGCGAGTGCGAGCAACAGCCCCCATCCTGCCCGCGTCACCAGGGCTCCTCCACCTTGATCAGATCCCGGCGCAGCGCCTCTTTGCGCAGTCGCTGCTCCAGCAGCAACACCGGGGGAGAGGGTGGCAGGGGCATTGCCGTCGCCTGCTGAGCTACCGATGGTTCGGGCTGCTTGCTGCTGTTGCTATCGGGTGCAGCCACCGCTCCGCCTTGCAACAGAGAGAGGTTATAGAGCGCATCTTCATGGCCGGGTTCAAGCGCCAGAGCGGCCAGATAGGCCTCTTTGGCTGCGGCAAACTCCCCCAGTTGCAGTAGGGCATTACCGCGGTTGTAGTGGGCAGTGGCACTCGCCGCTTCCTGATAGGCTGCGATGGCTTGCGGATAGGCACCGGCTCGATACCAGGCGTTGCCGCGCCAGACTGGATCGTTGAAGGTGCGGGCGGCCCGCTGAAAATCCCCCTCTTGATAAGCCTGCATCACTTGCAGGTCTCCTCTCTCTGTTGCTTGCAGGTCTTGCGGCGCAAGCAGCTGAGCTCCCACTATAAGCGCCATCATCAACCGGGCCCCGACTCTGGCCAGCAAGGCCAGTGGTAACAAGGGGATCAGCAACCATGGGCCAAGATCCAGTGGTGCTGGGGTGAGGGCCGAGGTCGTGGTGGGGAGAGGGGCAAAGCGGGGGATGTCGCTGCCAAGCCACTGCAGCTCACCGCCGAGGCGATTGGCCAGTGCGGCAATGGCCTGACTATCGGGGGCGGGCAACTGCGCGGGCATGCGGGTGGCAAACCCCAACTCATTGGCAGGAATGGCGGGCATGGGGGCCGGTTGACCGCTGCTGGCAAGTAGAATATCGAGGCGTGCCGACTGGGTGTCGCGGCAAAGAAGGCGTTGCTGGCAGGGCCACAGGGCGGCGATTTGGGTGATCTGATTCCGGGTGAGGTCGTCGGTGATCAGCAGCAGACGCGCATGTTCTCCAGGGGCCAGCTGCTTCATGGCAAGTTCCACCGCCCGTGCCGGGTTGCTGCCCTGCAGCGGCATGATATCGGGGCGCAAGTCGGGCAGTAGCAGCGAAAGGGCCTGATGATCCCGGGTTGGCGGCATGGCGAGGTAAGCATCGCCCGCGTAGAGGATCAGCGCAATGCGTTCGCCCTTGGCGCGGCTCAGCAGCTGCTGTAATTGCCATCTGACCCGGGTTGCCCGATCTGGTTTGAGGTCGGTGGCGGTCATCGAGCGTGACAAGTCCAGCAGCCAGATATCGAGCGGCGCCGCAGGTTGCTGTTGCAGCTCACCGCGCAGTGCCGGTCCGCTCAGGGCCAAAATCACGGGCAGGGTTGCCAGCCAGAGCCAGGGGCGCGGAGGACGGGAGGTTGGCAGCAGATAAGCCTGCATCGCAGGTGCGAGCAGCGGGGGCTGACGACGACGGCGCCACCCTTGCCAGAGCCAGGGTATGAGTGCGATCAGCCACAGAGGGCGGAGCAAGATCAGCTCCATCTGCGCGTGCCTCGTGCCAGCCAGTTACGCACCATGCGGAACTCCAGTCTGCCGTGCCCTGATGGCAGAAGCAGCAAGCCACAAAGCAGTGCCAACGGCCAGGGGTAGAGCTCGATCACCGGCTGGTAGTGGGCAATCGGCATGGGGGCAGGTTCAAGGGCATTGAGGGTTGTGTTGATGGCATCGAGATCGCTTTGGGTGCGTGCCCGAAAGTAACGCCCCTGTCCTGTTTTTGCCAGCTCTTTCAGGAGCGGCTCGTCCAGTTCGCTGCTGGGGTCGGCCTGACCGCTGCCCGCCTCATCATAGGGTTGGATAAAGGTATCGGGATCGGCCCCGACCCCCAGCGTGTAGATCCGTATTCCCTGCGCTGCGGCGAGTTTGGCCTCCTGCAGCGGGTCGGCATTGCCTGCGGTATTGCGGCCATCAGTGACCAGCAGCAGGGCGGTGGGGCGACCAGGATCCCCATGCTGGCGTGCCAGCTGGATGGCTTCGCCAAGGGCGGTGGTTCGGCCGACCAGATCAAAATCGAGCTCGTCGCTCAAGGTCAACAGTGCCGGGATCTCCTGAGTGAGGGGAGAGAGCAGGTAGGCGTGATCGGCAAATACGATGAGGCCCACCCTGTCTCCGGCCCGTTTGGCGATCAGCGCCTTGATCTGCTGGCGCACCGCCGTTAGCCGTGCTTGCTGCTCGCCATTGTCGAGCATATCCGGGGTACGCATGCTGTCTGACAGATCCACCGCCAGCAGCAGATCTCGACTCCCTTCATATTGAATAACCGGTTCTCCCCACCACTGGGGGCGGCAGAGGGCGAGGATAAGGGCGCACCAGAGCAGCATGGCGCGCCAGAGCGGTAATCCGGCCTGAGGACGCAGCAGCGCAAACCCGGGGTGAGCCAGATAGCCGCGGCGCAGGGGCGGCAAGCCGAAGCGCACCAGCAAGGGCAGCACCAGCGCCAGCGCAAACCAGGGCCAGGCCAGGATCATGGATGCCTCCGCGCGGTTTTACGCCTCGAGCGGGGGGCGAGCTGGAAGAAGAGGGTTTGACCCCAACGGCGATAATGTTTCTGAAGCTGTTCGCACTGCTCGCGAGTCGGGTTCTGGCTGCCATAGAGCCAACGGCTCCAGTGAGACGAGAACTGGCTAAAATCGCTGCCGCCGTGGCGATCGATGAAGGCGAGCCACGCCTCACCTTGCAGTTGGCGCGCCTCGGGCCAGCGCTGTAGCGCTTCATGACGTAGGGCCTCCTGTATTTGCGCCACCAGCAGCGCCGGATCCCCCTCCAGCTGGCGACACCAGCGGCGGTAACGTATCACCCTGCGGGCAATCAGGACGAGCAGCCGCAGAAGAAAACCGGCGATCAGGAGCCACAATAGCGCCAGCACTCTGGGGTCAAGACTCTGTTCAATCAAATCCGGCCCCGGGTGGATGTCTCGCATCAGGGCGGCCAGTGGCGGAGTGATAGCCTCGGAGGCGGGACCGGCAATGTCGAGTTCGGCGGGCGAGATCATCCCTGATGACATAACCCCTCCTGCCACTGCTGTTGCAGCGTCTGGCTGTTATCGAGCAGATAGAGGCGCTGCACCAGTGGCAACAGCAACTGTTTGCCGTGGGCCTGCTGCTGCTCGGCGGCATACCGGTAGCGCTGGGAGAAACCGGCATGGCCCCCATCCAGCCAGCCCTGATAGTGTTGCCCTGGCCGATCGATGGCCACTGGCAGCTGGCCGTCAGGAGGAAGGGCTGCCTCGAGGGGGTCGCGGATCTGCCAATAGTGGATATCGTGGCGCCGCGAGAGCAGCTGCAATTGCTGACAGAGCGCCGACTCGCAGGGTCTGTGATCGGTGATGATCGTCAGCTTGGCACCGTGAGGCAGCTTCACGCCGGACAAAGTGTCGGCCAGCGAGTGAGAAAGGGGCCGACGTGCCAGCCCTTGCTGGTAGTGATGGCAGAGGGATTCGAGCAGAGGCAGCACGCTGCCGCGCTGGCTCTGGTGATGGGGGGTAAGCCCGTGGCAGATCAGGGTGTTTTGCTGCTTCTCCCCTTGCCAGATCAGGGCTGCTGCCAGCTCGCACCCCAGACGCGCCTTGAGCTGCCGTGTGGAGCCGAAATACATAGCGGGAGAGAGATCGAGCAGCAGCCAGTGCGCCTGATCGAGCTCCTCGCTATAGAGGCGGGTATAGGGACGACCGAGGCGCGCCGTCACTCGCCAGTCGATATGGCGTACCTCGTCACCAGCCTGATAGGCGCGCAGCTCCCGAAACGTGAGTCCGGGAGAGCGGCCCGGTTTGCCGCGTTCGCTGCTGCTTCTGCCTGCGTGAGGTGGCTTCCTGGCCTTGGCCCATAGCCGGATATTGAGCAGCCGTGGCAGCGACAGGGCGATATCGGGATGCAGACCGGGTTCTAGGGGCATGGCACCTGATCCAGCAGTTGAGCGATCAGGATATCGTTATCCAGATTGTCGGCCAGTGCCTGATAGCTGGGTATAAGGCGGTGGCGCAGCACCGGATAGGCTTGCAGCTGGATATCTTCCGGCAGCACATAGTCACGTCCGGCAAGCCAGGCACGGGCGCGGGCAGAGCGAGCCAGCCCCAGCGTAGCCCGAGGGCTGGCCCCCACGGCAATCAGCGGTTCGAGGGCAGGGCAAAGACCACTGCCCGGGCGGGTAGCGCAGACCAGCTCCACCAGATAGTGCTCCAGTCGGCTTTGCATGGTCACCGCCAGCACTTCGCTGCGAGCACGTTGCAAGTTGGTCTGACTCAGAGTCACTGGCGCCGCGCCAAGCTGTTCCCCGCTGGCATTGAGCTGCAAGATGGCGAGCTCCATCGTAGGGCTCGGGTAATCCACCATCAGCTTGAGCAGAAAGCGGTCGAGCTGGGCCTCCGGCAGGGGATAGGTTCCCTCCTGCTCGATGGGGTTCTGGGTGGCGACGACCATAAAGAGAGGCGGCAGTCGCCAGCTCTTTTTACCCACAGTGATCTGGTGTTCAGCCATGGCTTCCAGCAGTGCAGATTGTACCTTGGCCGGCGCCCGGTTGATCTCGTCTGCCAGCACCAGATGATTGAACAGGGGGCCGGGCTGGAATACAAAGCTGGCATCCTGCGGGTGAAACACCTCGCTGCCAGTGAGATCGGCGGGAAGCAGGTCGGGAGTAAACTGGATACGGGCAAAGCGCCCTTCGACGGCGCCAGCGAGCGCCTTGACGGCGCGGGTTTTGGCAAGACCGGGTGCCCCTTCGATTAATACATGTCCTTCACATAACAGGGCATTCAGGAGCCCTTCTATTAGCTCCTCCTGCCCCAGGATCTGACTGCCAAGATAGTCCCTAAGTGCTCTGAACTCGGCCGTTGCCATGCGATAAACCCGTTGTTTTTATGGAAGTTGATCTTTTTATACTCCAGTTGCTTCCCAAGGGCGAGCAAAGGGGCCTTGCCGCGCTTAATTTAGTTTCAATCAGCTGTATGAAACTTGTGATTGGATTGTTAAGATGTGGCGCAATGAGGTCAGACCTCTGCCTTTTAAACCAAGGAGCCAGGATGAAACAGCCATTGAAACTGACGACTCGCCAGGGCGAACGGATTGCCGTCGTGGCGGGGCTGCGTACCCCCTTTGCCAAGCAGGCCACCGCCTTTCATGGCGTGCCTGCAGTCGATCTCGGCAAACTGGTGGTGAGCGAGATGCTCGCCCGTACCGATCTCGACCCCAAGCTTATCGACCAGCTGGTGTTTGGTCAGGTGGTTCAGATGCCGGAAGCCCCCAATATTGCCCGCGAGATCGTGCTCGGTACCGGCATGAGCGTCAATACCGATGCCTATAGCGTCTCCCGCGCCTGCGCCACCAGCTTTCAGGCGGTGGCCAACGTCACCGAATCCATCATGGCCGGTACCGTAGACATCGCCATCGCTGGCGGTGCTGACTCCTCCTCCGTACTGCCTATCGGAGTGAGCAAGAAGCTGGCCCGCGCCCTGGTGGATCTCAACAAGGCGCGCAATCTGCAGCAGCGCTTCAACATTTTACGCCAGCTGCGGGTCAAGGATCTGCTGCCGGTGCCGCCTGCCGTGGCGGAATACTCTACGGGACTTTCGATGGGACAGACCGCCGAGCAGATGGCCAAGAGTCACCAGATCAGCCGCGAGGCGCAAGATGCGCTGGCTCACCGCTCCCACACTCTGGCCGCGCAGGCTTGGGCTGATGGCAAGCTCAGTGGCGAGGTGTTTACCGCCCATGTGCCGCCCTACAAGTCGCCGCTCGAGCGGGACAACAATATCCGTGAAAGCTCGGATCTCGCGAGCTACGCCAAGCTCAAGCCGGTGTTTGACCGAGTCCATGGCACAGTCACTGCTGCCAATGCCACCCCGCTCACTGACGGCGCCGCTGCCGTGCTGTTGATGCGGGAAGGGCGAGCCAAAGAGCTGGGCCTCGAACCGCTTGGCTATATCCGCAGCTTCGCCTTCTCGGCCATCGATGTCTGGCAGGACATGCTGATGGGGCCCTCCTATGCCACGCCGTTGGCGCTGGACAGAGCCGGTATCACGCTCGGTGATCTCACCCTGATCGACATGCATGAAGCCTTTGCCGCCCAGACCTTGGCCAACCTCAAGATGTTTGCCAGCCACGAGTTTGCCCGTGACAAGCTGGGCCGCGATCAGGCCATCGGCGAGGTGGACATGGAGAAGTTCAACGTCCTCGGCGGTTCGCTGGCCTATGGCCACCCCTTTGCCGCGACCGGTGCGCGGATGATCACCCAGACTCTGCACGAGCTGCGTCGTCGCGGCGGGGGATTGGGGCTCAACACCGCTTGTGCGGCGGGTGGATTGGGCGTGGCTATGGTGTTGGAGGTTGAATGATGAGCGCTAAGACTTTTTCCCTGGATGTTCGAAAAGATGGCATCGGCATCCTCACCATGGATGTGCCGGGCGAGAGCATGAATACCCTCAAGGCCGCCTTTGTCGAGGAGATCCGCTCTGTACTGGACGAGGTAAAACGCAACAAGGATTTGATCGGGCTGGTGATCACCTCCGGCAAGAAGGACTCCTTCATCGCCGGCGCTGACATTACCATGCTGGCCGCCTGCACCAGTGCCAAGGATGCCGAGACCCTGTCACGAGAAGGGCAGGAGATCTTTGCCGAGATCGAGGGGCTGACCATTCCGGTCATCGCCGCCATTCACGGCCCCTGCCTCGGTGGCGGGCTGGAGCTGGCGCTGGCCTGTCATGGTCGGGTGGTGACCGATCATGGCAAATCTGTGCTGGGATTGCCGGAAGTTCAGCTCGGTCTGCTGCCGGGCTCTGGCGGTACCCAGCGTCTGCCGCGCCTCATCGGGGTGGCCAAGGCACTGGATCTGATGCTGACCGGCAAGCAGGTGCGGGCCAAACAGGCCAAGAAATTGGGGCTGGTGGACGATGTGGTGCCCCCTTCCATCCTGTTGGATGCCGCTATCAAGCTGGCCAAGAAGGGCAAACCGCGCCATCAGTTGAAGCGGGATCTGCAGGGCAAGGTGCTGGAGACCAACAAGCTGGGCCGCAAGGTGCTGTTCGATCAGGCCAGCAAGGGGGTGAAAGCCAAGACCCGCGGCAACTACCCGGCGCCGGAGCGGATCCTGGATGTTGTGCGCATCGGCGTGGAGGAGGAGATGAAGGCCGGTCTGGCCGCTGAATCCCGCCACTTTGGCGAGCTGGTGATGACTGCTGAGTCTGCGGCCCTGCGTTCCATCTTCTTTGCCACCACCGAGATGAAGAAAGAGGTCACCTATCAGGGGGCCGAGCCGCGCAAGGTGGCCCATGCCGCCGTGCTGGGCGGTGGTCTGATGGGGGGCGGCATCGCGTTCGTCACCGCTACCAAGGCGGGCGTGCCGGTGCGGATCAAGGATGTGGCAAGCGCCGGGATCGGCAATGCCATGCGCTACAGCTATGACATTCTGGCCAAGAAGCTCAAGCGCCGTCACATCTTGCGCAGCGAATTGGAAAAGCAGATGAGCCTGTTGACCGGTACCCTCGACTACTCCGGTTTCCACCGGGTCGACATGGTGGTGGAGGCGGTGTTTGAAGATCTCAATCTCAAACACCAGATGGTGAAGGACGTGGAGCGTGAGTGCGGTGAGTACACAGTGTTTGCCTCCAACACCTCTTCACTGCCCATCAACCAGATTGCGGCAGAGGCGGCACACCCGGAGCGAGTCGTGGGTCTGCACTACTTCAGCCCGGTGGACAAGATGCCGCTGGCGGAGATCATCCCCCACGCTGGCACCAGTGCTGAGACGGTCGCCACCACTCTGGCCTTTGCCCGCGCCCAGGGCAAAACGCCTATCGTGGTGAAGGACGAAGCCGGTTTCTATGTCAACCGCATCCTGGCGCCCTACATGAACGAAGCTGCGCGACTGGTGCTGGAAGGGGAGCCGGTGGAGGTGCTGGATAGCGCACTGCTGGACTTTGGTTTCCCGGTTGGCCCCATCACCTTGCTGGACGAGGTGGGGATCGATGTGGGCGCCAAGATCTCCCCCATTCTCGAGAAAGAGCTGGGCGGCGAGCAGTTCCAGGCGCCCAAGGCGTTCGACAAGCTGCTGCAAAATGATCGCAAGGGACGCAAGAACGGCAAGGGCTTCTACCTCTATGGCAAGGCGGCACCGCGCAACAAGCTGACCGGCAAAGAGGGCAAGAAGACGGTGGACGAGAGCGTCTATGGCGTGCTCGGCATCAAGCCTTCTGCAAAGCTGGCCCGTCAGGAGATAGCCGAGCGTTGCGTATTGTTGATGCTCAACGAAGCGGCCATGGCGCTGGATAGCGGTGTGGTGGCGTCGGCCCGTGATGGTGATATCGGCGCCATCTTCGGCATCGGTTTCCCGCCTTTCCTGGGCGGCCCGTTCCGCTACATGGATACCCTCGGGATCGATCATCTGGTTGGCCGTCTGGAGTATTACCAGAAGCGCCACGGCGACCGGTTTGCTCCCTGTGCCCGCCTCAAGGCGATGGCCGCAGAGCAGCAGACCTTCTACTGATAACCGCTGCCGATTGACCGCAAGGCAAAGAGGCCCGCACACCATGCGGGCCTCTTTCTATATTGTGGTTTGTTCGGGTTGTACGGCTTGGGCTGCGCTCATTCTGGCAGAAGCAACCGATTAAAAAACGGCCCACCGAAGTGGGCCGTAGAGATATCTGATCGCGGGTCAGATCCCCGGTTTGCGCTCCGGGCAGCGGCCGATGATATCTGCAGGCAGATCGCCGTTATCCTGTTCCAGCACCACGTCGAATCCCCACAGCTGATGCAGGTGTTTGAGCACCTCATGGCGTGAGTCGCCAAGGGGGATGCGGTTGTGGGGCACATAGCGCAGGGTGAGGGAGCGATCCCCCTTCACGGCGACGTTGTACACCTGAATATTGGGCTCCAGATTGCTGAGGTTGTACTGGGCCGACAGGGTATTGCGCACCTGACGGTACCCCTCGTCATTGTGGATGGCTGAGACCTTCAGATAGTTCTTCAGATCGTCGTCATCAATAGCGAACAGCTTCATGTCGCGCATCACCTTGGGACTGAGGAACTGGCTGATAAAGCTCTCGTCCTTGAAGTTCTGCATGGCAAAGTGGAGGGTTTCGACCCAGTTGCTGCCGGCATAGTCGGGGAACCAGTATCTATCTTCCTCGGTCGGGTTCTCGCAGATGCGGCGCAGGTCGGTAAACATGGCAAACCCCAGCGCATAGGGGTTGATCCCCGAGTAGTAGCGGCTGTTGTAAGCAGGTTGATAGACCACGTTGGTGTGGCTGTGCAGCACCTCCATCATGAAGCGATCGCTCAGTTTGCCCTCGTCATAGAGGTGATTGAGGATGGTGTAGTGCCAGAAGGTGGCCCACCCCTCGTTCATCACCTGAGTCTGCTTTTGTGGATAGAAATACTGGCTTATCTTGCGCACGATGCGCACCACTTCCCGCTGCCAGGGCTCCAGCAAGGGGGCATTCTTCTCGATAAAGTAGAGAATGTTCTCCTGGGGCTCTGCGGGGTAGCGCCTGTCCTCTACCCCCGCGGCTTTATGCTGTTTGGGCAGGGTACGCCACAGCTCGTTGACCTGAGTTTGCAGATAATCTTCCCGCGCCTTCTGACGCCGCGTCTCCTCGGCCATCGAGATCTTCTGGGGACGCTTGTAGCGATCCACCCCGAAGTTCATCAGGGCATGGCAGGAGTCGAGCAGCTGCTCCACTGCCTCGATGCCATGCTTCTCTTCACACTGGGTGATGTAGTTCTTGGCGAACAGCAGGTAGTCGATGATGGAGGAGGCATCGGTCCAGGCCTTGAACAGGTAGTTGTTCTTGAAGAAGGAGTTGTGACCGTAGCAGGCGTGGGCCATCACCAGCGCCTGCATCGGCATGGTGTTCTCCTCCATCAGGTAGGCGATGCAGGGATCGGAGTTGATGACGATCTCGTAGGCCAGCCCCATCTGGCCGCGCTTGTAGTTGCGCTCGGTATGGATAAAGCGCTTGCCGAACGACCAGTGTTGATAGCCGATGGGCATGCCGACGCTGGAGTAGGCATCCATCATCTGCTCGGCGGTGATCACCTCGATCTGGTTGGGGTAGGTGTCCAGCTTGTAGAAACGGGCGACCCGGGCGATCTCCTGGTGATAGGTCTCCAGCAGATCGAAGTTCCAGTCTGGTCCGTCATCCAGTGGCGCTACACGTTTTTCTGTTTCGATCATGTGACCTCCTCACGCCGCTTGTTTCTTGAACAGCTCGCGGAACACCGGATAGATATCCTCGACCTTGCGAATGTGCTCCATCGCAAAGTGGGGGAACTGGCTGGCTACCGACTCATATTCGTGCCACAGGGTCTGGTGAGCACGGGTGGTGATCTCGATGTAGGAGTAGTACCGCACCCTTGGCATGATGTCCCGCGCCAGGATCTCCCTGCATTGCGGTGAGTCATCAGCCCAGTTGTCACCATCCGATGCCTGCGCCGCATAGATGTTCCACTGGTTGGCGGGGTAACGCTCGTTGATGATGTCATTCATCATCTTGAGGGCGCTGGAGACGATGGTGCCGCCGGTCTCCTGGGAGTAGAAGAACTCGTGCTCGTCCACCTCCTTGGCCTGGGTATGGTGGCGGATATAGACCACCTCGACATTCTTATAGGTCCGGCTCAGGAACAGATAGAGCAGGATATAGAAACGCTTAGCCATCTCCTTGGTGGCCTGATCCATGGAGCCCGATACGTCCATCAGGCAGAACATCACCGCCTGACTGGAAGGGACGGGCCGTTTGACGAAGTTGTTGAATTTGAGGTCGAAGGTGTCAATAAACGGCACCGCATCGATCCGTCGTTTCAGCTCCCTAATCTCCTTCTCGAGCAGGGCTATTTCGGCAAAGTGCTCGTTGGGATCGTTGGCCAGCAGGGCCAGCCGATCTTCCAGTTCATGCAATTGGCGTTTCTTGCCTGCTTGCAGCGCCATGCGACGTGCCAGCGAATTTTGCAGGGAACGCACCACGTTGATGTTGGCGGGCACCCCGTTTGAGGTGTAGCCCGCCCGATAGGTTTTCACCTCCATCAGCTGGTTGAGCTGGGTTTTCTGCAGCCTGGGCAGCTCCAGGTCTTCAAACAACAGATCGAGATACTCATCCTTGGAGATCTGGAACACGAAATCATCGGCCCCTTCTCCCTGATTGGATGCCTGTCCCTCGCCGGAACCCTGTCCACCGCCCCCTCCTTTGGGGCGGTCAATCTTGTCGCCGGAGACGAACTGATCATTGCCGGGATGCACCATCTCCCGTTTACCGCCGTGCCCCTGATGAAAATGGGGCTCGCCGATATCCTTGGTCGGGATGCTGATGCTTTCGCCCTTGTCTACGTCCTGAATGCTGCGCTTGGAGACAGCATCCGAGACCGCTTGTTTTATCTGCTTCTTGTAGCGGCGAATGAAGCGCTGCCGATTGACAGCGCTTTTGTTTTTGCCGTTGAGCCTGCGGTCGATAAAATGCGCCATAACTCCCCCTTGAACAGTCAGGGTCAGGATGACTTGCGTACCCTGAGATACCATTCGGAGAGCAGTCGCACCTGTTTGCGGGTGTAGCCTTTCTCCATCATCCGTTCGACAAAGTTATCGTGCTTCTTCTGCTCCTCGGCCGAGGTTTTGCTGTTGAAGGAGATAACCGGCAGCAGCTCTTCCGTGTTGGAGAACATCTTCTTCTCGATCACGGTGCGCAGCTTCTCGTAACTGGTCCAGTTGGGGTTACGGCCTGCATTGTTGGCCCGGGCACGCAGCACGAAGTTGACGATTTCGTTACGGAAATCCTTCGGGTTGCTGATCCCGGCGGGTTTTTCAATTTTCTCCAGCTCGCTGTTGAGAGACGCTCTGTCAAACAGCTGGCCGGTTTCGGGATCACGGTACTCCTGATCCTGGATCCAGAAGTCGGCGTAGGTGACGTAGCGATCAAAGATGTTCTGACCGTACTCGGAGTAGGACTCGAGATAGGCAGTCTGGATCTCCTTGCCGATGAACTCCACATAGCGCGGGGTCAGATAGCCCTTGATGAACTCAAGGTAGCGATCGTGCAGCTCTTGCGGGAACTGCTCGCGCTCGATCTGCTGCTCCAGCACATAGAAGAGATGCACCGGGTTGGCGGCCACTTCCGCGTGGTCGAAGTTGAAGACGCGGGAGAGGATCTTGAACGCAAAGCGAGTAGAGAGACCATTCATCCCCTCGTCCACACCGGCGTAGTCGCGATACTCCTGATAGCTCTTCGCCTTGGGATCGGTGTCTTTCAGGCTCTCGCCATCATAGACCCGCATCTTGGAGTAGATGCTGGAGTTTTCCGGCTCTTTCAGCCGTGACAACACAGAGAACTGGCCCAGCAGCTCGAGGGTGCCCGGAGCGCATTTGGCCTCGGTCAGCTCGCTGTTGATCAGCAGTTTCTCGTAGATCTTCACCTCTTCGGAGACGCGCAGGCAGTAAGGGACCTTGACGATGTAAACGCGGTCGAGGAAGGCCTCGTTGTTCTTGTTGTTGCGGAACTGCTGCCACTCGGATTCGTTGGAGTGGGCCAGCAGAATGCCGTCAAAGGGGAGGGCGGAGAGCCCCTCGGTGCCGTTGTAGTTACCCTCCTGGGTTGCTGTCAGCAGCGGGTGCAGCACCTTGATGGGGGCCTTGAACATCTCCACAAACTCCATCACCCCCTGGTTCGCTTTACACAGCGCACCTGAGTAGGAGTAGGCATCGGCGTCATCCTGGGCGAAGTGCTCCAGCATGCGGATGTCGACCTTGCCGACCAGTGAGGAGATATCCTGGTTGTTGTCATCACCCGGTTCCGTTTTGGCTATGGCAATCTGATCGAGAATGGAAGGGTTGACCTTCTCCACCTTGAACTTGGTGATGTCGCCGCCAAACTCGTGCAGGCGTTTTGCCACCCAGGGGGACATGATGGGACGCAGGTAACGGCGCGGGATGCCGTACTCTTTTTCCAGGATCTCCCCATCTTCTTCGATGTCAAACAGACAGAAGGGGTGATCGTTGACCGGTGAGCCCTTGATGCGATAGATGGGCACCTTCTGCATCAGGGATTTGAGTTTCTCTGCCAGCGAGGATTTACCGCCGCCAACGGGGCCCAGCAGATAGAGGATCTGTTTCTTCTCCTCCAGCCCCTGGGCGGAGTGTTTGAGGTAGGAGACGATCTGTTCGATGGCCTCTTCCATCCCGTAGAAATCCTTGAAGGCGGGATAGCGTGCCACGACGCGGTTGGAGAAGAGTCGGCTCAGTCTGGGGTTGGCTGAGGTGTCTACCATCTCCGGCTCACCAATGGCGGTCAGCAGACGTTCGGCTGCGGAGGCGTAGCAGGCTTTGTCCTGCTTACACATATCCAGGAACTCCTGGATGGTATATTCCTCTTCTCTCGCTTTTTCATATCGCTGTTGGTAATGCTCGAATATGCCCATAACTTTGCCCTCGTTATAGTCGCTTACCCTGAAAAAAGTGGATGACTGCTTTTGTGTTGTGCGCTTTTAAAGCCTAGTCAACAGACTCCAGTAATCCATCACGGTTGATAGGTTAAATTCTGAAGAAACCTGCCCGATCCTTGTGCGGGGAGGGTCAGTCAACAACACCGCTATGTTACTGACTGTTAAATTATTTTTGCCACGATAGTGAGGTAAATGTCAAAGACATAAAAAATAAATGTTTATGGGAAACAGGGAACTTATTGCGAAAAGATTAAGGGGTTTGACGAAAGGCAATGGGGCTGCGGGTTGGCGGGGTTATGAATAGAAATGCCATTACGTGAACGTCAACGTAAGTTACCTTGTTTGGAGTTTAGGCTCTAATTTTTACATTGACGCTACATTTTGAGTGCAATAGATTGGCGATGTGTGAGCAGCAAGACGCTTTAGCAAGAGAGTTGACTGTTGCCTCACCAAGCTCTGTTTAAGCACGTTTCCGTTGGCTTGACCCTCGCAACCGCGAGGGTCTTCTTTTTCTGCGTCTGTAAACGCTTGTTTCTGCTGGTGGCTATTGACGCCGCCAGCACTCACCTAGCAAGGGTAGGCTTGTTGCACTGCCGCCAGGACGCGGGCAAACGGGTGGGCGGCCAGTTGGCCTGCGCCCGCCAGCGATTTGGCCTTGACCCGGCTGGTCAGCGGTGTGGCGATACCACACAAAAAACGGGCCAGAACACGCGCATCCACCGAACCTGTCTTGGCAATCAGCGGATCGCACCAGGCGCGGATCCCCGCCTCGTTTGGCATGGCCAGTTGGGGCAGGGGAGGGAGATGTGCCACCTTGCCGCGACAAACCGAACAGTGGCCACAATGAACCGGCGCCACCTCATCGGCAAAATAGCGGGCGAGGCGGTGGCTCAGGCACTCATCCGAGGTGAAAAAGTCGAGCATGGCTTGCAGTCTGGCCAGCTCACTTTGCTCTTTTTGCAGGAACAGGGTGTGCAGGGCTTTTGCCTCCTGCTCGTTGTCCCACCCCTGACGGGTGATCCGGTAGACCTCGGTCATCTGTTTGCTTTCAAGCTCGATCCAGCCTTGCTGCTGCAGGTAGTCGAGCGCCGCAACCGCCCGCTGTCGCTCCCCTTGATAGCCCTGCCAGAGGGCGTCAAAGTCCATGGTGCACCAACTGCGGGCTTGCGGGGCGCAGGCGAACAGCTGCTCCAGAAACTGGCGACGATCCGGATTGAAGCGGCTCACTATCTCGCCTTTATCCAGCACAAACTTGAAGCGGTAGTCGGCGTAGTAGCTGTAGGCCGGGGTGATGATGCCTGCCATCTCCAGATAGACCAGCAGGGTTTTAAGGGGCAACTGGCGGATATTGGTGTCGTTGGAGAGGCGCAGCAGGGTGAATTCCCACTCGCTCCCGCTCTGTTTGATGAGGGCAAGGAGCTGGAGGATGGCACTCAAATCCGGCGTATCGCCGTAGACGAAGTTCTCCAGCACCGGCAGCTGGCTCTGGTTGGCCAGCACGATACAGCGCGATGGTTGGCCATCCCGTCCGGCGCGGCCAATCTCCTGGCTGTAGTTCTCGATAGATTTGGGCAGATCGTAGTGAATGACCCGCCGGATATCCGCTTTGTCGATCCCCATGCCAAAGGCGATGGTGGCGACGATGCAATCCACCTTGCCCGCCATGAAGTCGTGCTGGATCTGACTGCGCAGCGCCGAGTCGAGTCCGGCATGATAGGCGCGGGCGTTGATCCCTTCTCTAATGAGTTGCTCGGCACAGGCTTCTGCGGTGTGTTGCAAGGTGACGTAGACGATGGTGGGGGCCGCCGGATCGTTGGCCAACTCCTGCGCGAGCCAGCTATCCCGCGCGTCGGGCGATAGGGGAATGACCGCCAGATCAAGATTGGATCGGTAGAAACCGGTGACCACGACCCCCTCCGGTTCGATGCCGAATTTGGTCTGCATATCCTGAATAACCGCCGGTGTGGCGGTGGCGGTGAGCAGCAACACCTGCGGGATCTTGAGGTCATGGCGATAGCTCGGCAACTTGAGGTAGTCGGGGCGAAAGTTGTGGCCCCACTCCGAGATACAGTGCGCCTCATCGACGACCATCAGCGAGAGCGGCACTTGCTGGATAAAGCGGCGAAAGCGCTCGTTCTTGAGTCGCTCCACCGAGATCATCAGGATCTTGAGCTGGCCATCCAGCGCCTGCTGCATCACTCGTCGGCTCTCCTCCGGACTCTGGCTTGAGTCGAGGGTGGCGGCGCTTATTCCCTTGCTTTTGAGGAAGGCGAGCTGATCGTGCATCAGCGCCAGCAGCGGCGAGATAACCAGGGTCAGGTGAGGCAGGGCGAGGGCCGGCAGTTGATAACAGAGGGACTTGCCGGAGCCGGTGGGAAAGATGGCGGCGGCACTCTGACCTGCCAGCACCCGGCTGATCACCGCCTCCTGACCTGGCCTGAGTGCTGAGAAACCAAAATACTGGTTGAGCAGGGATGTGATCATGGCAAGGCTCCGCGGCAAATGGGGGATGATAGCACAGCGATGCCGGTCATGGATGACACAGGAATAGTCGTGAGGGTGAGGGCAGAGAGTGTCGATAAAACGTACGAAAATGGGTGGTTGCGCTGTGGTTAAGGTTTTGTTGCGGTTTTTTGTGATGGAAACGGGATATTTTTTGGTGAGTCTCTGGAAAAAAAAGATGGCGAATGGGATATTCCGTCATGCAATCCGGTGACTGGCGGATCGGCCCGACAGAAGGCTGGCCACAGACACCACATTCGGGCGACAGGGGTTTCCCGATGAGTGGTTGCAGACAGGACTCATGATTCATGCACTACGGTGCTTAGGGACTTTTTTGATGACACAACAACACCCCCTCCTTCGGCTGGTCAATAGCACCAGCCTGGTCAGCCAGATCCTGGTTGGTCTGGTATTCGGTATCTTGCTGGCACTGTTTGCGCCCGAGTGGGCGAAAACGGCAGGTCTGCTCGGCAGTCTGTTCGTTGGTGCACTGAAAGCGGTAGCCCCGCTGCTGGTATTCGTACTGGTGATGGCGGCCATCATTGGTCACAAGCAGGGTCAGAAGACCAATATTCGCCCGCTGCTGGCGCTCTACCTGTTTGGTACCTTCTCTGCGGCCGTGGTCGCGGTGATTGCCAGCTTCCTGTTCCCCTCCAACCTCCATCTGGTGGCCAATACTGCCGAGATCACCCCGCCAGGCGGGATCACAGAGGTGCTGCAGACCCTGCTGTTCAACGTGGTGACCAACCCGGTCAAGGCGCTGATGGATGCCAACTATATCGGGATCCTGGCGTGGGCCATCGGTCTGGGTATCGCCATGCGCCATGCCAACGAGAGCACCAAGGCGCTCATCACTGACCTGTCTCACGGTGTCTCCGCCATCGTGAAAGCGGTGATCCGCTGTGCTCCGCTCGGGATCCTGGGTCTGGTTGCTTCCACTCTGGCAGAGACCGGCTTTGACGCCCTGTTTGGCTATGCCCAACTGCTGGTGGTGCTGATCGGCTGCATGCTGTTTATCGCCTTCGTGGTCAACCCGTTGATCGTCTTCTGGAAGATCAAGCGCAACCCCTATCCGCTGGTGCTGACTTGCCTCAAAGAGAGCGGTGTGACCGCCTTCTTTACCCGCAGCTCTGCCGCCAACATCCCGGTCAACATGGCGCTCTGTGAAAAACTGCGCCTGCCCAAAGATACCTACGCTGTCTCCATCCCGCTGGGTGCCACCATCAACATGGCGGGTGCGGCCATCACCATCACTGTGCTCGCCATGGCGGCGGTACATACCCTGGGGATGGAAGTGGACATGGCAACGGCCATTCTGCTCTCCGTGGTCGCCACCATCAGTGCCTGTGGCGCCTCCGGTGTGGCGGGCGGCTCCTTGCTGCTGATCCCGCTGGCCTGCAGTCTGTTTGGTATCAGCAACGATATCGCCATGCAGGTGGTTGCTGTCGGCTTTATCATCGGCGTGTTGCAGGATTCTGCCGAGACAGCCCTTAACAGCTCCACCGACGTGCTGTTCACCGCCGCAGCTTGCATGGCTGAAGATGAAACCCTGCTGGATGTGGCTCCGGTACCGAGCCGCGAAGCCTGATCTCGTAACGGTCAGTTTCGCAACACACTTGCGCCCTCTTCGGAGGGCGCTTTTTATTGCCGGATTTGCTCTCTTTTCCTCTTTAAGCAGGCTCTTTGGCTGATGTGCCGGACATTCTGTCGCCCTTGTCTAGGGCGCTGCCTTATCTTTATCCCTTTGAGTCGTGCTTCCTCCTTCTGTTGTGCGTTACACATTTTTGCCTGCTCTGCCAAGAGCCGATTGCTATGGCTTACCCCAGATCTTCAAGACAATCACAGCATCACATAAGAACGAAGATAGCTGGCTGCGGCAGATGAGCCCAACCCGTCTTATTAGACACGCCATCATGGTTTGGTGAGGGGGAGTAAACGTGTTGGCGATATTGAGCTGCGGGCAGGGGGGGTCATGTTGATACCCGATGTGCTCTGGCATGGCGCTGGTGAGCATGCAGATATCCAAAAAGGTGAGGAGAGTAATAAGGAGAGAGCAGGGTAATCGCGGTGGCACAGAGTGCAGAGATAAAAAAGCCAGCCGAGAGTTCGGCTGGCTTTTTGCTATCAGTGTCAGGTGGGGGATTAACCGACCAGCTGATAGAGGATGGCGGAGATGGCGATCATCCCCATCACTGCGACAAATACGTTGCTGATATGGCCCTGATACTTCGCCATGGCCGGTACGCGCTTGATGGCGTACATCGGCATGATGAACAGGATGGTAGCGATGATCGGGCCGCCCAAGGATTCAATCATGCCCAGGATGGAGGGGTTGGCAATGGCAGTGCCCCACAGGGTCAGGATGAAGAAGGCGATGATGAACATCTCGACTTTCTTGGCGTTCGGCTCTTTGCCTGACTTGCGCATGTTCTGCACGATCATCCCCTTCAGACCTTCACGGGCACCCAGATAGTGGCCGAAGAAGGAGGATACGATGGCGACGAACGCAACCAGCGGACCGAAGTAGGAGATGATGGGGCTGGCATGCTGGTTGGCCAGATAGGAGAGCACGGCGATGTTCTGAGCCTTGGCTTCCGCCAGCTGGGCCGGTGTCAGGCTCATGACGCAAGAGAAGACGAAGAACATCACGAAGCCCAGCAGCACCATGGCGGTACGCTTGAGGATGGCATCGGCTTTCTCGACAGCCTGATCACCGTGGTCGCGGCGCTGGGCCAGAGAGAAGCTGGAGATAGCCGGGCTGTGGTTGAAGGAGAAGACCAGTACCGGGATGGTCAGCCACAGGGTAGTGGCGAAATCCTTGGCAGAGGGCACTTGCTCCAGCGCCGCGCCGGTCCAGTCCGGGATCAGGTAGAGGGAGATACCGGCCAGAATGGCGATCAGCGGATAAACCAGCAGCTCGGTCACTTTCAGCATCAGCTTTTCACCGGCCAGCATCACCGACATCATGCCCATGATCAGCACGATGGAGAGGATCCAGCGCGGCGGGGCACTCATCTGCAGCTGGTTGACCATAAAGCTTTCGACGGTGTTGGTGATGCCCACGCCATAGATAAGCACGATGGGGTAGATGGCGAAGAAGTAGAGCAGAGTGATTAATTTACCGGCACCCACGCCAAAGTGCTCTTCCACCACTTCGGTGATGTCTGCATTTGGCTTTTTGGAGGAGAGCACGAAGCGGGCCAGACCACGGTGGGCCAGATAGGTCATGGGACCTACCAGCAGCGCCATGACAACCAGCGGCCAGAAACCGCCCATACCCGCGTTGATCGGCAGGAACAGGATCCCCGCGCCAACTGCGGTCCCGAACAGACTGATGACCCAGGTAGAGTCGCGTTTTTCCCAACGAGTGGTTTGAGTAGAGCTGATCCCTTGCTCTGTTGACGCCGCAACTCCCTGCGTGCCAGTGACTGTGTTTGACATCTATCTCACCCCGAATGTGTGGTTCTTATTAAGTCGGCGCAAGGATACGGTTTTTCTAATCAAAAATGTTGATCAAATTCATCTTTACGGCACGAAAAACCGCACTTTCTTATGGAAATGTGATCAAAACAAGAAAAATTCAATTATTGTTTATCAATTGGCACGTTATTTTAGTGTTAATGATTAAATCTCGCTCAGCCAAATGTAGGTAAATTGTTATTTTGCGAGATGCTGGGCTAGCTGGTTGATCATGCTGGCGGTAGCCCCCCAGATAAAGTGCTGTTGCCAGGGGATCCAGTAGATGGTGTGTGCTTTCCCCCCTCTGGAAAGGGTCAGTGGGATGTGGTTGCGCCGATCCAGCAGATGTGTCAGCGGCACTTCGAAGGCGTGATCCACCTCATCCGGACTCAGGATGAGGGGATAGTTGCCATCGAGCAGCCCCAGCACCGGCAGTACCTCGAATCGTGACACCGTATTGAGCGGGTTGAGGGTGCCGATCACCTCGATCAGCCGTGCCGGAATGCCTAGCTCCTCTTCGGTCTCCCGCAGCGCCGTGGCAATCAGGTTCTCGTCGCCGGGATCCTGTCGCCCGCCGGGGAAGCTGATCTGCCCCCCATGATGACGCAGCCGGGGGCTGCGCCGGGTCAATAACACGCTGAGCCCCTCATCGCGCATCACCACCGGGATCAACACCGCCGCCGGACTGAGCCCGCCGATGGCGAGTCGATGGGCCGGGGCGGGTCGCTGCAACTGGAAGCGGGTCAGCAGTTCGTGGCGATCCATGGCGGGGAGCTCTCCTGTGCGTTGGCCAGACAGTGGGGAGGGTTACAGCGCCGACAGCGGCGGCAGGATGCGGGCGACCTTGTCATAGGTCTCCTGATATTCGCTGTCGGCGTCGGAGTCGGCGATGATGCCGCCACCGGCCCAGCAGTGCAGGCGACCCGCTTCGGCGATCAAAGTGCGAATGCAGATGCTGGTATCCATCCGGCCATGCTGGCTGAGATAGCCGATGCTGCCGCAATAGGCATTGCGGCGCTGGGGCTCCAGCTCTTCGATGATCTCCATGGCGCGGATCTTGGGGGCGCCGGTGATGGAGCCACCCGGGAAACAGGCGCGCAGCAGATCGACCCCTTGCCAGCGTGCATCCAGCTCACCGTGGATGGTGGAGACCAGATGATGTACCGCCGGAAACGACTCCACTGCAAAGAGATGAGGCACGCTGACCGAGCCCGGCCGGCTGACCCGACCGATGTCGTTGCGCAGCAGATCAACGATCATCAGATTCTCTGATCTGTCCTTGTCGGCCTGCGCCAGCTCCCGTGCGACTTGCCGATCGGTCACCGAATCCGGGTGGCGAGGGCGAGTGCCCTTGATGGGTTTGGTTTCGATATGACGGCCATCGAGCAGCAGGAACCGCTCGGGGGATAGGCTCAGCAGCGCGCTCTCCGGCAAACGGATAAAGGCTGAGAAGGGGGCCTTGTTGGCGGTTGCCAGCAGGCAGTAGGCCTGCCACTCATCCCCCTGATAGGGGGCGCTGAAACGCTGGGTCAGGTTGATCTGGTAGCAATCCCCCGCGGCGAGATATTCCTGAATGCGGGCAAACTTCTCGCCATACTCGGCGCGGCTCATATTGCTCTGCCACGACCCCTGCAAGGCAAAAGCGGGGGCCGGTTTGGCCTGCTGCTGTTCAAGCCAGGCCAGCCGGTTGGCAAGGCCCGCTTTATCCCCCCAGTGCACCAGCTGCCAGTCGTCGGTCGCCACATTGCGCAGCAGCGCCCAGTCGTAGATACCTACCGCCATGTCTGGCACCGCGATATCGGCGGCGGCCTGCACTGGCAGTCGCTCGAAACGACGGCCGAGATCATAGCCAAACAAACCGAGGGCGCCGCCAATAAAGGGCAGGTGAGTGGCACACAAATCCAGCTCCCCCAGCAGCTGTTGCTGGGTATGGGCCAGCAGGGCGAGGGGATCTTCGTGGTGTTTGCTGATATTCGCCCCGACACGCAGAGTGGTCACCTCGCCACGGGTTTCGAGGGTCGCCAGCGGATCGGCAGTGATGATATCAAAGCCGTTATCGGCACCGAGTGGTCCCGCCGATTCCAGCAACATGGCCCACGGCTGATGTTGCAGGCGGGCAAAAAGCTGATGGAGTTCAGCACTGTGGTCTAGATGATGGATATGAAGTGTTGGCGTCATTTTATGTTACACAGGCAACAGTTTGGTTCCCGAACCCTAGTCGGTGCTGGTGGGCAAGCGTATCATAGGTGTCGGTGACTTAAGAAAAAACTGCCGTGTCGTTCGTTTTTTGCTGGTTGATAGTTTTTAGCCAGCACGTCAGCACGGCCCATCATATGGAAGCCCTTGCCCTGCTCCGTGGCAGAGACAAGGACCAGTGAGGATGATATGAGCATTATAAAAAAACAGGATTTCATCGATTCTATCGCAGATGCCCTCCAGTACATCTCCTATTACCACCCGTTGGATTTTGTTCAGGCTGCCAAAGCGGCGTATGACCGCGAGGCCAACCCGGCCGCCAAAGATGCGCTGGCCCAGATCCTGATCAACTCCCGCATGTCCGCCGAAGGTCATCGTCCGCTCTGCCAGGACACCGGCATCGTCACCTGTTTTGTGAAGATCGGCATGCAGGTGCAGTGGGACAGCGACATGACAGTGCAGGAGATGGTGGATGAAGGAACCCGTCGTGCCTACACCAATCCTGACAACCCGCTGCGCGCCTCCGTGCTGGCCGATCCGGCCGGCAGTCGCAAAAACACCAAAGACAACGCCCCTGCCGTGGTGCATATCGACATGATCCCCGGCAACAAGGTGGAAGTGAGCATCGCGGCCAAAGGCGGCGGCTCCGAGAACAAATCCAAGATGGTGATGCTCAACCCCTCTGACGATATCGTCGAGTGGGTGCTGAAAACCGTGCCGACCATGGGCGCAGGCTGGTGCCCGCCCGGCATGCTGGGCATCGGCATCGGCGGTACCGCCGAGAAAGCGGCGGTACTGGCCAAAGAGGCCTTGATGGAGCATATCGACATTCAGGAGCTGATTGCCCGTGGCCCGCAAACCACAGAAGAGAAGCTGCGGGTCGAGCTCTACGACAAGGTCAACAAGCTGGGGATCGGTGCCCAGGGTCTGGGCGGTCTCACTACCGTGCTGGATGTGAAGGTGAAATCTGCGCCGACTCATGCTGCCTCCAAGCCGGTGGTGATGATCCCCAACTGCGCCGCGACCCGTCACGTTCACTTCGAGCTGGATGGTTCAGGCCCCGCCGAACTGACTCCGCCGAAACTGAGCGACTGGCCGGAGATCACCCGTGAAGCGGGTGGCAACGTGCGCCGCGTCAACGTCGATGGCATCACCAAGGCCGAACTGGCCAGCTGGAAGAGCGGTGATACCGTGCTGCTATCGGGCAAAATCCTTACCGGTCGCGATGCAGCCCACAAGCGTATCGCCGACATGCTGGCCCGTGGTGAAGGGCTGCCGGAAGGGGTCGATTTCACCAACCGCTTTATCTATTACGTTGGCCCGGTTGATGCGGTGCGTGACGAAGTAGTTGGCCCGGCTGGCCCCACCACCTCCACCCGGATGGACAAGTTCACCGACATGATGCTGGGTGAAACTGGCCTTATCGGCATGATCGGCAAATCCGAGCGTGGCCCGAAAACCGTCGAGAGCATCAAGCAGCACAAGGCTGTCTATCTGATGGCGGTCGGCGGCGCCGCCTATCTGGTGGCCAAGGCCATCAAGAAGGCCCGCGTGGTGGCCTTTGCCGATCTCGGCATGGAAGCGATCTACGAGTTTGAAGTGGAAGATATGCCGGTGACCGTTGCGGTCGATTCCGAAGGCAACAACATCCACGAAACCGGCCCTGCCTACTGGTCGGCCAAGATTGCCGAGCTGGATGGCAAACTCTCCTCCTGAGTGAGCGTTCCCGCTGCCGGTTAACGGCATCGGCCAGGTAAACAAGGCGCGTCCATCCGGATGCGCCTTTTTGCTTTGGCTGGCCTGTTATGGGCTCAGGTTGGCCGTTTGCGGCAAGCAGTGTCTAGTCCTGAAATAGGTTTACACATTTTCAACTAGCATTTCTCTACTCAGAACCCCCTATGTACCGCATCGGGGGTTCTGTATTTCAACGCATGATGCGGCCGCTCCG